>NZ_QTKX01000002.1:0-600000 GCF_018424685.1 Mesobacillus boroniphilus | reverse complement strand
AATTTATGCCGAGACATGCTGTTTTTACCATCGTATTGGGAAAAGCCCATAAAAACCCGCTGAATCATATACAGCGGGTTTGGTATTTTTTTATGCGTTTGCTTTTAATTCTTCGATCAATTCTTCGACATAATGCTGCGCGTTTTGTGCCGCGATACTACCGTCGCCAGTTGCTGTAACGATTTGGCGAAGTGTCTTTTCACGGATGTCGCCAGCTGCGAAGATTCCCGGCACTTTCGTTTCCATCTGTTCGTTTGTTTCGATATAGCCATTGCTATTCGTGATTCCAAGGCCCTCGAATGGCTTAGTCAATGGAACCATTCCGATATAGATGAATACACCATCTGCCGCGAATTCTCTTTCTTCGCCATCTTGTGTTGAAACAAGAGTCACGCTGCCGACTTTACCATCTTTGTCGTTGATCTGCTTGACAGTATGGTTCCAGATGAAATCAATTTTGTCATTGGCAAATGCACGATCCTGAAGGATTTTTTGCGCACGGAGCTCATCACGACGGTGAACGATTGTCACTTTTGAAGCGAAGCGAGTCAAATAAACGCCCTCTTCGACAGCTGAGTCTCCGCCGCCAACAACAACAAGTTCTTTTCCTTTGAAGAATGCGCCGTCACATACCGCACAGTAAGAAACACCACGGCCGCCAAGCTCCTGCTCGCCAGGAACCCCCAGCTTCTTGTATTCTGCACCAGCAGAAACAATGATGGAGCGCGCCTTATATTCTTTGTTGCCAGCTTTGATGATTTTATATTCCTTGCCATCGATGACTTCTTTTACATCACCGTAAGCATATTCAGCACCGAATTTTTTCGCGTGGTCAAACATTTTCGTTGAAAGCTCAGGTCCAAGAATATGGTCAAAGCCTGGATAGTTTTCAACTTCTTCTGTATTTGCCATCTGTCCGCCCGGCACGCCGCGCTCAAGCATCAGTGTAGACAAGTTCGCACGTGAAGTATAAACAGCAGCCGTCATCCCAGCCGGTCCGGCACCGATGATAATGACGTCATAAATTTTCTCTTCTGACATGGTGTACAACTCCTTTGAATATCATAATCCGCTAATTTTCGGTCTTCATTCGAAATTAGTATTTCCTGCCTAAACATATCCTATAAAACAAGTGGCGCATAGTCCAAAAATATGCTTAACGAAAGCAGTTGTTCACAGGATTGACAAAATGGGTAGAGGAGTAAAAAAATAAATGCTTAAGGCTGCAACAAAGTAGTACGATCGTCTTGAAAAAAGAAACATAACAATGCATTTTCTTTGTTACTCCTTCCCCATTCTTTCCCCTTTATTTGTTGAATTTAAGGTCTGAGCACAATAAAATTTATAATCAACATTATTGTTTGACAATTTTGTGAAGCATGATATGATGAGCTCAGATATTAATTTAATAGCGAAATATATCTACTGGGGGAGCCTTTTGTTAAGGCTGAGATTAAAGTGAAACTTTAAGACCCTTCGAACCTGATCTGGATCATACCAGCGTAGGGAAGTGGAGTATCTGTAGCTTTCACTGTTTCGATTTGCTGCCAATACAACCACTTTCTGCCTGCAGAAAGTGGTTTTTTTATTGGAAAAAACGGCATCCTTCGCCGGCAGGATGCTGAATTTTGAAACTCAGGAGGTTGTTATGTCAACATTCACAAGCATGATCCGTCAAGAAGCAAACGAGGTATGGGAGGCGAATTTCAATCACCCTTTCGTCCAGGGAATCGCAAACGGGACTTTATCACTTGAATCCTTTCGATATTACCTTTTACAGGATTCCTATTACCTCTCCCATTTCGCCCGTATTCAGGCAATCGGAGCCTCGAGGGCTGAGGATTTATCTACAACTGCAAGAATGGCTGCCCATGCACAAGGTACATATCAGGCCGAACTCAGTTTACATGAAAGGTTTATGGGACAGCTCGGAGTCACCAAGGAAGATTTACAAGGATTTGAGCCAGCGCCGACTGCCTATGCCTATACCTCTCACCTTTACAGGGTCGCTGCTTCAGGAAGCATTGGGGAAATCATTGCTTCGATCCTTCCCTGCTATTGGATTTACTATGAGATTGGGCTAATGCTCAAAGATGCGTCTCCGGATCATCCGATTTACCAGGAATGGATTGCCGCCTATGGCGGCGACTGGTTCAGAGAGCTGGTGATGGAGCAGCTTAACTTTCTGGATGCTATTGCAGAAACTGCTTCAGAAAAGGAAAAAGAAAAGATGAAGCAACACTTTTTAATCAGCAGTCAATATGAGCTGCAATTCTGGGAAATGGCATACTCGCTTGAAGGCTGGCCAATAAATATTACCGATGCTTTAGCACAGTAAGTTGCAGGGATTTAGTCCACTGCTTCAAGAAAGGGAGATTGAAGATGTCAAAAGGGTTAAAACTAACAGATATTTTAGTGACCGTGGTCATTTCGATTGCGTTTGGAATTGTTTATAAGCTATGGGGACCACTATATTATGCTCTCAAGCCACTGGGACTTCACCTGGATCAATTTATATACGGAATGTGGTTCATTGCTGCTATCGTGGCGTTCTTGATTATCCGGAAACCAGGTGTGGCACTCCTTGCTGAAGTAGCCGCTTCATCGGGGGAATTCCTGATGGGCTCGGAATGGGGCCTGGAAGTTCTATTGTATGGGTTTATCCAGGGACTGTTTGCCGAGCTGGTGCTGATGGCTTTTGGCTATAAGCGCTCCGGAGTGTTTGTCGTCAGCCTCGCGAGTATCGCAGCGTGCGGTGGTTCTCTAATCATGGATTTCTATAAGGGTTATATCGAGGACTTGGCAGCATGGAACCTTACCTTACTAGTCGTCATGAGGGTTGCAGGATCCATTCTTTTCTCGGGGCTGCTTGCACATGTAATCGTGAAGGCCCTTGAGCGGACTGGTGTTACAAATGTCCTGAGACCAGCTTCAAAGGAAGACTTTGATTCCTTGAATCAATAAGCAGGAGTGATCAAGTGTCAATTATATCATCGTTTGAAAAACTGAGATTAAAGTTTCCCGGGGCTGAAAAGCTCCTATTCAAAGACCTGTCCATAACTTTTGAAAAAGGAGAAAAGGTTCTTCTGCTCGGGCCAACGGGATGCGGAAAATCGACTCTGTTACAGGCGCTGTCTGGATTGATTCCTAAGTCTGTCGAGATTCCCATCCATTATGAACGTGCCATCTATCCAGATTCCTGGGGATTTGTCTTCCAGGATCCGGATACTCAATTTTGTATGCCATATGCAGATGAAGAAATTGCCTTTGTTCTTGAAAACCTTCAGCTGCCAAGAGAATTAATGCCGGAAAGGATTGCCGAACTACTTTCAGTCGTGGGCCTTGAGCTTGATGGCCCACATTCCAGCATCCAGACTTTTTCAGGCGGGATGAAGCAGCGGCTGGCAATCGCTTCTGTCCTTGCCCTTGATCCTGACGTCCTGTTTTTTGACGAGCCCACTGCAATGCTCGATCCGGAAGGGACAAAGATGATCTGGGAGACGGTTAAAAAGATTTCTTCAGATAAAACCGTGATTATCGTCGAGCATAAAATCGAACATGTCGCTGATTTTATCGACCGGGTTATCGTGTTTGACGATGCCGGAACAATCATCGCCGATGGCACACCAGAGCTTGTTTTTGCTTCTTATAAAAACGAATTCCAGAAAAACGGCATATGGTTTCCAGGCGTATGGGAACAATATAAAACTGCCAGACCACCATCAAAAAAGCTAGATTTACAGAATAAAAAACATCTAGTTTTGGAGAATTTCAAAGGCTTCCGGAAGAAGAACGTGAAGATCCATATTGAGAGGGCTGTGGCGGAGTCTGGCGACTGGATTGCTGTGGCGGGTAAAAATGGTGCCGGTAAAAGCACTTTGCTCTTGTCACTGATTCAATTACTGACAACAACTGGCACATATGAAATCGATGGCAGGATGATTCACAAAAACAAGGATGTATCAAAGGATGCTGCATTTGTATTTCAAAATCCGGAATTCCAATTCGTGGCCAATACGGTATATGACGAGCTTGCCTTTACTTTCATGCAAAAAAAGGAAGATGAAACTGCGGTTCAGCAGAAGGTTTCTGAGCTGCTGCTGTTATTCAAACTCGCTGATCAACAAGACCTTCATCCCTACCAATTATCGATGGGGCAAAAACGCCGTCTCAGCGTGGCAACAGCATTTGCGCAAAACCCTTTTATTCTCCTGCTGGATGAGCCCACCTTTGGCCAAGATTCACAAAACACATTCGCACTCCTTGAACTATTGGAGAAATACCAGGCGAAAGGGTGCATCATCATCATGGCAACCCATGACCGGCACATCATTGAGCACTTTGCTACCAAGGTGTGGAATGTCAGCGAGGGTAAGGTGACTGTGGCAGAAAAAAACTTTGAAGAAGATGAAATCGAGATTTCAGTGGAGGACATCCATGCATATACAATTTGACAGCAAAGAGACATGGCTTCATAAAATCAATCCAAGTGTGAAGCTTTTGACATTTGCCTCCCTGTTTTTCGTCGTATTGTTCATCCATAACATCAACCTGATTGTCCTGTTCACTTTAGCTCCCTGTATTTTGTTTCTCTTTTTCACCGGACACCCATTCAGGAGAATCATGCTTTTCTCCATCCCGTTCATCCTGATTTTTGTTTCCACCTCTTCGTCGATGATTCTCTTCGGCAAAGGGGAAACAACCCTTTTAAAGTGGGGGTTGGTGCATATTTCTCAGGAAAGCCTGTTCAGAGGGATACACCTGGGATTCAGGGCGCTAATCTATGCCATGCTTGGCCTAACATTTGCCCTTACGACCCGTCCGGTCATGCTGTTTTATTCACTGATGCAGCAGTTGAAGCTTAAACCAAAGTATGCTTACAGCTTCATGGCTGGAATCCGTCTCGTTCCAATCATGATTGAAGAGTTCACAACAATCAGGTATGCCCGGACCGTAAGAGGTGTGGAGCAGTCCTATTCTTTGGGTGGAATCTTTTCTTCTATTAGAAGCTTTTCTATTCCGCTTCTATCCCAAAGTATTCGGCGTGCATACAGGATCGCAGTGGCTATGGAGGCGAAGCGCTTCTCCCAGACTGATAGCAGGACTTTTTATTACAGCATCGAGTTTTCCAGGTACGACCTGTTTTTTATCGCTTATTTTGCTGCCCTCCTGTCACTGGCCTATTTTATTTCCGGACAGTACCCGCTCTTCCCTGCAGTTGATGTTCGTTCACTATGATGAAGTTTTCTGCTTTCCCTATAACTGTAAGAATATCAAAACATTAACTGTCAAACTATCGGCAGCATGGAGAGATATATAATGAAGAAACAATTACATGTCATATCAGACGGCAAGCTTACACTCGATGCATTTGCTGACATCGCCGGAAAAATCGAGCCATTCACAGACAAATTTCATTTGAGGGAAAAACAGTCAACTGCAAAGGATTTAACCAAAGGTATCCAATTGCTCGTCAATAAAGGAATACCCCTTCAGAAAATCATTATCAATGACAGGGCCGATGTTGCCTGGTCATCTAACACCGGTGTCCAGCTTGCCTATCATAGCCTTCCGATTCATCAGGTCAAAAAAAGCTTTCCGGGATTGACAGCAGGATGTTCTGTACACTCCTACAGTGAAGCCATTGAGGCAGCAAGGCACGGTGCAGATTATCTCCTTTACGGCCACGTATTCGTGACTCGTTCAAAAGAAGGACTGCCTGCAAAGGGGCTTGGTGAATTAACATCGATAGCTGGAAAAATAAATACTCCGGTTATAGCGATCGGCGGCATCAAGCCCGAAAACGTCCATCAGGCGATGGCATCCGGCGCTGACGGAATAGCTGTGATGTCCGGGATCCTCCATGCAGAAGATCCTTTCAAAGCCGCAAGACTATATTACGAGAAATTAAACCAAGGAGGTATTGCCCATGGATAACACATATGACGCAATAATCATTGGCGGGGGCATCAATGGCAGCTCGATTGCCTTTCAACTGGCAAAAAGAGGCCGCAAAGTCGCCGTCCTTGAAAGGGAAAGGCTCGCCTGTAAGTCATCAGGTGCAGCCGCCGGGATTCTTGGTGCACAAACTGAACTGACAGAGGATGGTCCCTTGTTTGAATTTGCAAGGAAGAGTCGGACAATGTTCCCCGAATTGGTCAAAGAACTTGAAGAGCTTTCCGGAGTCCCTACCGGCTATCAAAACAAAGGAATGTACAAGGTTGCAGCAACCGAGGATCAGCTCCTTGAATTAAAGGATTTGATCGAGTTCCAAACTAGAGCGGGTGAAAAAGCGGAATGGCTGCCAAACAATGAATTGCTAAAACACGAGCCTAACGTTTCCAGCAGCCTGCTTGGTGCCATGTATATTCCCAATGATGGCCAGGTTGATGCCCGCGGGCTGTCCCTTGCCTTTGCCAAAGCCGCAATGGTTCTTGGTGCCGAGTTTTTTGAGTATACAAGTGTGAATGACTTTATCCTACAGGGTGACAAGGTGATCGGAGTCCAAACAGATCAGGGACCTATCCATTCTGAGGCTGTCGTCGCAGCAACAGGCGCATGGAGCAAATTTCTTTTCGAAAAAACCGGACTTTCAATACCCATATCCCCCGTGAAAGGCGAATGCTTCTCAGCGATTGCAAAAAAGCCGCTTATTAATGGCACGGTCTTTTCGCATGGGTGCTATATCGTTCCAAAGCAATCTGGGAGATTAGTAGTTGGTGCAACCATGAAGCCCAATACCTTTGATGAGAAGGTGACCGTGAGCGCAATATCCGCACTGATGGAGAAAGCGCAGCTTCTTGTGCCTGGTATCGCTGATGCAGAATTGGAACGTGCTTGGGCCGGCATCCGTCCGCTTTCTGATGATGGTTTACCGTTTTTAGGGGAACATCCTTCGTACAGAGGGCTGTATATAGCGGCAGGACATTTCCGTAACGGAATCCTCCTGTCACCGGCAACCGGAGAACTAATGGCTGATTTATTGGATGGAAAAGTTGAAGATTTGGGTCCCTTCCGGCTTTCGCGCATTTCCGGGGGTATCCATGCCTGAAAGGAGACTGAAAAATGGATCTGATAATTAATGGCGAAAAAATGAATATACCAGACACTGCTAAAACTGTATCCGGGCTTCTGAATTATTTCCAGCTCAGTGATAAGGTTTTGATCGTGGAATTGAATGAAGCTATTTTGGAAAAAAACACGCATGAAAACACCTTGCTTTCAGATGGTGATCGGATAGAAATCGTACATTTTGTAGGAGGCGGATAATATGTTGAAAATTGGACCATACGAATTTAACTCTCGCTTAATGCTGGGAACTGGAAAATATCCTAGCTTTGAAATCCAAAAGGCAGCGGTGGAGGCTTCTGAAACAGAAGTGCTCACCTTTGCGGTTAGGCGCATGAATATTTTCGAATCAAACCAGCCGAACTTTCTTGAACAGCTAGATTTAAAGAAATATAAGCTTCTCCCGAATACCGCAGGAGCAAAAACAGCTGAAGAAGCCGTAAGGATTGCCAGATTATCGAAGGCTTCTGGGCTCTGTGACATGGTGAAAGTTGAGGTCATCGGCTGTGACAAAACACTTCTGCCTGATCCCGTGGAAACGTTGAAAGCTTCAGAAATGTTATTAAACGAAGGATTTATCGTCCTTCCTTATACATCGGATGATGTCGTCCTCGCCAGGAAACTCCAGGAGCTTGGCTGTCATGCGGTCATGCCTTGTGCCTCCCCAATTGGTTCGGGGCAAGGAATCATCAACCCACTTTATCTCAAATTCATCATTGAACAGGCGACTGTGCCGGTCATAGTTGATGCAGGAGTTGGCAGTCCTGCCGATGCAGCTGCAGCAATGGAGCTGGGTGCGGACGGTGTGCTGCTGAATACAGCGGTCTCTTCGGCAAATGACCCAGTAAAGATGTCTCAAGCTATGAGACTAGCAATCGAGGCAGGCAGACTTGGGTTTGAGGCAGGAAGAATGCCGAAAAAACGCTACGCATCCGCAAGCAGTCCTTCCGAAGGAATGATTTTTAGTTGAGCAGCCGATACTCTCGCCAGGAATTATTCGCTCCCATCGGCAAAGAAGGGCAGGAAAAGCTGCGGAGTAAGCATGTATTACTGATCGGAGCGGGTGCTTTGGGTGCAGCAAACGCAGAGCTGCTTGTCCGTGCAGGGATTGGCAAGCTATCGATTGTCGACCGTGATTATGTTGAGTGGAGCAACCTTCAGCGCCAACAGCTATATTGTGAAGAAGATGCTTTGCAGAGAATGCCGAAAGCAATGGCAGCAGCCAGCAGGCTTAGGTCCATTAATTCCGAAGTCGACATCTCCCCGTTCATAATCGATGTTGGGGCGATGGAACTGGAACAGTTGATTGAAGGTGTGGATCTGATTATCGATGCAACAGATAATTTTGATATTCGCCTGATGATAAATGATATCTCCCAGAAATACGAAATCCCGTGGATTTACGGGGGCTGCGTGGGAAGCTACGGCTTAAGCTTTACGGTTATACCAGGAGTTTCCCCATGCCTCAGCTGCTTATTGGAGACCATGCCATTGGGAGGGATTACCTGCGACACAGCAGGAGTGATCCAGCCTGCCATCCAGATGGTCGTCGCGCACCAGTCGGCGGAGGCTTTGAAGATTTTGACCGGGGACCTCGAATCTTTGCGCCATAAGCTTGTCTCTTTTGATGTATGGAAAAATCACTATAGCGCAGTCAATGTCTCTTCCCTGAAAAAAGAATCCTGTCCTTCATGCGGACAGGAGCGGTCATATCCTTTCCTATCCTATGAAAACCAGACAAAGGCAGCCGTACTTTGCGGAAGGGACACTGTACAGATCAGACCCGGAACCATCCAGGCCAGAGACCTCGATCAATTAGAGGAAACACTCGGCGCTCTAGGGATAAAAACACAGCGCAACCCTTTCCTGCTTTCCTTTCCAGTTGGTTCAGCAAGGATGGTCGCCTTCCAGGATGGAAGGGTGTTCGTCCATGGCGTTAAGGACATTGCTGAGGCCAAAACCCTATACCATCGGTACCTTGGATGATAATTTTCAAGAGGTGAGTATAATGACAGTATACAGAGCATTGCAGGGTCGGACAGCGGCGGCTTCGCCGGAATCCAGGCAGACCTGAAAACCTTGCCGGCGCAGACGGGATCGCAATTATATCTGCAATCAGCATGTGCGAAAACCCACGACTTGCTGCTGAAATGCTGCTGAACTAAACAGATAAGTGCCATTCCCATTGTCAGGGATGGCACTTATCTGTTTTTTATATAAAATAAAGGCTGTTCACGTAAAGATTGTTGTTAAAATCCTAAAGCCGATTTTAACGTAATATAACGCCATTTTGTAGTCGATATTAAGTTTGCACGCTCTTTTCTCATAACAAGAGTCTACTTTGAGAAGAAAAATAGTCCATTCACTCCTATTTTGTAGTCAATAGCAACAAGGTTTGAGAAAAGAGCCTAAATAAAAAAGGCTAACACATCCCGAGAAGGAGATGGGTTAGCCTTTTGAAAAATTTAAATGCTGTCTTCTTCCTGAAGAAACTCGTTTGCCAAATTTATATATTTGGTAAGTGTGGATACAGACAATCCGTATTTTTGCGCGACTGCCGCTTTTGATGTCTTGATATTTCTTAGCTTATCCCAGAGATAATCTACCGCTGCGGCCCATGCTTTTTTGTTTTTGAAGTCGTAGCCAGCCTCAGCTGCCTGCTCGAATACTGAGAACCACATGATGTAGACACCAGCTTCATTTTTCCCGATCGGCTGATGGTGGTCATAAAGGAGCTTCGCTGTTTCATGGGCACCCTTTACTTCCTCTTCCTTGCTGTTCAGTTTACCGGAAGTTACATACGCTAGGTATGATTTTTCCATTTCCGTCATTTTATCCGTCGATGTCTCCGCCGCGAGAATTTCCTTCTTTTTCGCAGATACAGATGTAAGGAATAGCGCAAAAAGGCGTTCCTCGGGATAATCGCTGTTCAGCTGGTTCAGGATCGCCGAAACCTGCGCTTCGAACTTTATGCCTGGTTTGTCTGCCCAGGGCTCCATTCCCTCTTTTTCAGGACTGTACTCGAGTACCTTTTTCCAGGCATTCCGTGCTGTATTTTCCCTGCCGGTAAAATAAGAAGCATGCGCGAGCCAGTAATAGAAAGCTCCGTCGCCTTCAAAGCCTGTTTTTTGCAGCTTCTTCAGCCAGCGGTAAGCCAGTTCATACTCACCGACTAGCGCGAACGTTGCGCCAAGCTTGAATTGGTGTTCAAAGTGGATAGGATGTATTTTTCCTAGATTACCCTTAAGATCCTGGGCTTCTTTCTCCTGTCCCTGGTAATGCGCGAACACTAGAGCATTGCACAGCGCGTGCAGGTTGCCAGGATTCTGTTCGAGGACATCGTTCAGGATGTCACGAGCCTTAGTGGTCTCTCCAAGGTAAAAATACGCTAGCGCCAGATTATTGTACGCTGACCAGTATTCCGGATACTCCACGATGACCTCCTCGAAAATCTCAATGGCCTTCGGAAACTCACCAGATTCCAGGTGATTGCGCGCTTCCTCCTGCTTGACGATAAGGTCATCCTCTTCATAATAATCCTCATCCATCTCTTCAGCTTCCATCGTGAGAAGTTCAAGCAGATCGTTCGCATCCTCGGCAAACTCGCCATCTTCATTCAATTCCAAATAAAGATTTGCGTGCCTGAACGCGTCCCGGAATAAGCCCAAATGAGCATAGTTATTCGCTAAGAAATAGTGGCATTCCGCCATGTTTTCATCCAGTTCTTCGAGGACCAAGTGCAAAAGACGGTTAGACTGCTGGTATTCACCCAGCTCCGACTGCACGATCGCCAGCTGGCAAACGATCATCGGTTCGCCGGGCTCAAGGTGCATCGCACGCTGGAAATACTTTTCAGCCTTTTTTAGGTCCCGCCTGTGGAAAGCCTTGACCCCTTTGGTGAAGTAGTATTCACCAGTAGGAACAAATGACAGCAATTGACCTTTTTGCTTCATCGCTTTAGAGTCTTTTCCCATATGATCCTCCATTTATATTTTAGTAAAACTATATCCTTTGAACCTTAGAATTGTATAAGAATACACATACAGTGTTTTATCGAAGCAACTTTAACTAATGTAGTATAACATACGGACAGAGTATTCGAGAAGGTGTGGATTTGAAATTGTAGTTTATGAATATATCCAGTTGCTTAAGAAAGTGTGGTTTTTTAGCGGTTGGTCGAATTATTAGGAAAAGTGGTCGAATAATCTTTAAATGTGGTCGAAAAAATTATAAATCCGCCAAAATAATTCAAAATGTGATCGAATAAATTTAATTTTCGCCAATAAATTTAAATACCATTATACAAGAAGGTATTTTCAGTGATGAAATCGAATATAAAAGTTAAAACTTTAAGGAGTGATAGCATTTGATTGGAAAAACAAGAGAATATCCTAAAGAAATCATGATTTTAGAAACGATAGTAAGACGTTTCCCTCCAGATGATTTCAGAAAAGCGGAATTCGAGAAGAAACTTTACCGGAAACGTGCAGGTTACAAAGGAGAAAAGACGCTGGATTACTTTTTAGCACAAATTGACCACTCGGAAATGTTGATTCTGCACGATTTAAGAATCCCGATCAACAGTACTCACTTCCAAATCGACACCCTCCTCATCACCATTAATTTTCTCCTCATCATCGATTCCAAAAATTACACAGGGACACTCATTTTTCTTCCTGAATTCAATCAACTCATTCGTATACTGAACGATATTGAAGAAGTTTTTCCCGACCCAATCCTCCAGACAAAAATTCAGGCATCTCAATTAAAAACATTTCTTGAAAAGCACCACCTAACGCCTTCTCCTATCGAATACCTTGTTGCGATTAGCAATACGCAGGCTCTCATAAAAAACCCAACCAATGACAAAGAAGTTAGTTATAGAGTCTTCAGGTCATCAAATGTTGCCTTCAAGCTTCCTCCCTTCTATCAAAAGCATACACAACCCCGCCTTTCTAAAAATGACATGAAGAAAATCGCCAGACATTTAGTAAAGGCGCATGAACCATTTGTTCCCGACCCAAAATCGATGAACCTCCCATTTGATAATATGGTTCAAGGTGTGCAGTGCCCTGCCTGCGAGGCATTCGGGATGGACTACCACCAGGGGAAATGGACTTGCATAAGCTGTGGACATAAATCTGCGGATGCCCATATTCAGGCGTTGAGGGATTATTTCCTCATTTATGGCCCTTCTATAACAAGCAAGCAATTCCGAGAATTCATGAATGTCGGATCTCCTTCAACTGCGAAACGCCTGTTATCTTCTATGGATCTGACGTTTGACGGCACGACCAAAGGGCGAACCTACTTTCCGGAAAAAAACTTCTTTGATTAAAAAGCGTATTTACGGCAGCCAAATATAAAGTAAAAACCCAGCGCAATCTATTCTTCTGCGCTGGGTTTCTTCCTTTTATTCAATACGGCCAGTACTTCTTTTAGCGGCAGCTTCTGTTCCTGCAGCAAGACCATCAGGTGGTAGAGCAGGTCGGCGGCTTCCCACTTCAACTCTTCGGAGTCGCGGTTTTTGGCGGCGATGATGACTTCTGAGGCTTCTTCACCGACTTTTTTCAAAATCTTGTCGACGCCTTTTTCAAATAAGTAGGTGGTGTAGGCGCCTTCCGGCATTTCCTGTTCGCGCTGGCGGATCGTTTTTTCGAGCTCGAGCACGACGGCAAAATCGCCCAATGTGGTCAGTTGGTCAGCCGAACGCTCCAGCAGATTTTCCGAAAAACAGCTGACGGCGCCAGTATGGCATGCAGGTCCTGCCGGTTCCACTAGTACTACTAGAGCGTCTCCGTCACAGTCGTATTTTATCTCGACGATTTTCTGGGTGTTGCCGCTCGTTCCGCCTTTATGCCAGAGCTCCTGGCGTGATCGGCTGTAAAACCAGGTTTCTCTTGTTTCAAGCGACTTGGCAAGGGATTCTTCATTCATATATGCAACTGTCAGGACCTCACGTGTCGCCGCATCCTGGATGACTGTGGGAATCAAGCCATTGGCATCGAACTTCAATTCATTCATTTTCATCTTACGGTCACTCCTTTTTCACGGAGATGGAATTTCACTTCTTTTACAGAGGTTTCACGATAGTGGAAGATCGATGCTGCAAGTGCGGCATCTGCTTTTCCTTCGTTAAAAGCGTCAGCAAAATGGTCCGCGTTTCCGGCACCGCCTGAGGCAATGACCGGGACTGTGACCGCTTCACTTACGGCACGGGTGAGCTTAAGGTCAAAGCCTTTCTTCTCGCCGTCACTATCCATGCTTGTCAACAGGATTTCCCCCGCTCCAAGGCGGACAGCCTCTTTTGCCCATTCGATCACTTCCCACTCAGTCGGCGTCCGTCCGCCATGGGTGTAAACCCGCCATGATCCAAGTTCCGGGTCATATTTTGCATCGATTGCGACGACAATGCACTGTGCGCCAAAGAAGTCTGAGCCTTCACCAATTAATTTCGGATTGTTGACAGCCGCGGTGTTCAAGGACACTTTATCAGCACCTGAGCGGAGCATCCTTTTCATATCCTCTAGTGTGTTGATGCCCCCGCCTACTGTGAACGGAATTGCCAGCTCTGAGGCTACTTCCCTGACAACCTCGACCATCGTCTTTCTTCCTTCAACGGAAGCGGAAATATCAAGGAAAACGAGCTCATCGGCTCCTTGCTCATCATAAAAACGCGCTAGCTCGACGGGATCGCCGGCATCGCGGAGCTGCACAAATTGCACTCCTTTTACGACGCGTCCTTCTTTTACATCGAGACAGGGAATGATCCGTTTGCTTAGCATCAGGCATCCCCCGCTTCCAACGCAGATTTTACCGAAAAGCGTCCTTCATAAATGGCTTTGCCAACAATCGCACCGCTGACACCATCTTCACTCAACTGTCGAAGAGCGGCTAAATCATCAAGTGAGCTGACTCCTCCGGAAGCGATGACACTTTTGCCTGTTTCCAATGCGAGCTGACGAGTTGCCTCCGTGTTCGGTCCTGCTAGCGTGCCGTCTGTAGCGATATCGGTAAAAATAAACGTCTCCACCCCGACATCAGCGAATCTTTTGCCAAGCTCGACAGCACTCATTTCGGAAGTGTTCAGCCAGCCATGTGTCGCGACAAATCCATTTTTCGCATCAAGTCCGATTGCGATTCGGGACCCGTATTTCCGGACCATTTCCTCAGCGAACTCCGGATTGGATACGGCGATGCTGCCTATAATAACGCGAGTGACGCCATTTTCAAGATAGTGATTGATATCTGTCTCGGTGCGGATTCCGCCGCCAATCTGGACATTGACGCCAAGCTCTTGAGCCGCCTGGATGACGAATTTATCGTTGACCCGCCTGCCGTCCCGTGCGCCGTCAAGGTCGACCATATGAATCCACTCTGCACCTTCGCCAGCGAATGTTTTCGCCATTTCAAAAGGAGAATCTCCATAAACGGTTTCCTTGTCATAATCACCTTGCAGCAGCCTGACGCATTTTCCGCCGCGCATGTCTATTGCCGGGTAGATTGTGAATTTCATTGGTCTGTCTTCCTTTCTGTTGCAAGGTTCGCAAAATTGCGGAGCAGTGTCATTCCCATATCACTGCTTTTTTCCGGATGGAATTGCATCCCAAAGATATTGTTCCTGCCAACGATAGCCGGCACTTCAACATCATAATAATCGCCGACTGCCACTAGGACGCCCGGATCATTCGTTTTTACATAATAGGAATGGACAAAGTAAACATAATCTTCATCAAGGGATGCCAACAATGGCGAATCACCCGTAAAACGGAGCTTGTTCCAGCCCATATGCGGAACTTTATAAGCTTCCCCTTCTGCCGTCTGGCCGGTAAAACGTTCCACTTTCCCAGGCAGCAGGTTCAAACCCTTCGTCAGTCCATTTTCCGTGCTTTCTTCGAACAACAGCTGCATGCCGAGGCAGATTCCGAGCACAGGCTTGCCGGTAGTGGCGAAAGCCTGGATCATTTCAGTCAAACCTGTGCGGTCCAATACTTTCATCGCATCACGGAAAGAACCGACACCAGGAACGAGCAATGCATCTGCTTCCATCAAATTGCCCTTATATTGTGAGATAAAGTATGGTGCATTCAGCCGTTCGAGCGCTTTGCTGACGCTGAACAGATTGCCCATGCCGTAATCGACGATGCCTATCATGAGTTAACTTCCTTCCTTTTCGGACTGCGGTTTATCTTTCCGTAGAACGTCTCTTATTAGATCCCTTTCTTACTATCCCTTATAACATCCCTTTCGTAGAAGGAACGCCTTTTACACGGGGATCGACGGTCGTCGCTTCATCAAGCGCCCGGCCAAGTGCTTTAAATACCGCTTCAATCATGTGGTGAGTGTTTTTTCCGTAATGGACTATGACATGCAGGTTCATTCTTGCTTCAAGCGCAAGCTTCCACAGGAATTCATGTACTAACTCGACGTCAAAAGTACCAACCTGCTGGGCAGGGAATTCTGCGCGCATTTCGAGGTGCGGGCGGTTGCTGAGGTCGATGACAACCTGTGCAAGCGCCTCATCCATTGGGACAAAGGCGTTCCCATAACGTTTGATTCCTTTTTTGTCGCCAAGTGCTTCGCGAAGCGCCTGTCCGATACAAATACCGATATCTTCGGTTGTATGGTGGCCATCCACCTCAACATCTCCCTTTGCATCAACTTTCAAATCGAACTGGCCATGCTTTGCGAATAAATCGAGCATATGAGAAAGAAAAGGTACACCAGTTTCAAGTTCCGTTTTCCCCTCGCCATCTATGCTAAAATCCAGATCTATTTTTGTTTCATTTGTATATCGATTCACCGTTGCCGTGCGTTCCATGAGCGTTCCCTCCATCCTATATTCTGCATCCTCTATTTAAGTCTTGCTTCCACAGCCCGAGCGTGGGCTTCCAACCCTTCAAGCCTTGCGAACTCGGCGATCTTTGCACCGTTGTCGTTCATCGCTTTCTCGCTGTAGAGGATGATGCTGGATTTCTTCTGGAAATCCTCGACACTCAACGGGCTTGAAAAGCGCGCTGTCCCGTTCGTTGGCAGGACATGGTTCGGTCCAGCAAAATAATCTCCTACAGGCTCTGAGCTATACCTCCCAAGGAAAATGGCGCCGGCATGCTTTATTTTACCGAGCAATTCCATAGGATTCTCCGTGACGATTTCAAGATGCTCTGGTGCGAGCTGGTTGATTGCACTTACCGCCTCATCCATATCAGCTGCCACATAAATCGCCCCGAAGTTTTCGATTGCCTGAGTGGCGATTTCTTTTCTCGGTAATTGAGAAAGCTGCTTATAGACTTCATTTTGAACATCTTCAGCAAGAGCACGGGATGTTGTCACGAAAACCGCACATGCCCGAGTATCATGCTCTGCCTGGGAAAGCAGGTCGGCCGCGATTTCATTGGCACGTGCCGTTTCATCCGCCAAAATTCCGATTTCACTCGGACCGGCAATCATATCAATCGCGACGTCGCCGAAAACTTCGCGCTTGGCGAGGGCAACATAGATGTTTCCCGGACCAGTGATTTTATCGATAGGTTTTATTGTTTCCGTTCCGTAAGCCAGAGCGGCAATCGCCTGGGCTCCGCCGATTTTATAGATTTCTTTTACCCCGGCTATATCTGCAGTAACGAGCACGCCTGCCGGAAGCTTCCCGTCCCGGCCTGGCGGCGATACCATGACGATCCGCTCGACACCCGCCGTTTTTGCCGGAATGACATTCATTAATACCGACGATGGATAAGCAGCCGTTCCACCAGGCACATATACTCCGACAGAATCGAGCGGTGTAACCTTCTGGCCAAGCATTGTGCCGTTTTCCTCCGTCGTCATCCAGGAAGGGCGCAGCTGTTTTTCATGATATCTGCGTATATTGGCAGCTGCCTCAGTAATGATGTCCACGAGCTGACTGCTAACAGTTTTATAAGCTTCTGAAATTTCATCTTCTGTGACAAGAAATTCATCGAGCGCAACAGAATCAAATTTTTCGGTAAAAGTCCTTAGTGCCTGGTCGCCGTAAGCACGGACTTCCGCGATAATGGCCTGTACGGCTTTGCGCTGCTCTTCCGTTCCGCCATCAACCGTCCGTTTGAGTGACAAACTTCCATCTATCTGTAAAATTTCCAAGTAGAATCAAATCCTTTCAGATTCACAATCTATATCACTTCGTTCAGCCTTTTAACCAGTTCGCTGATCCGTTCATCCTTGATCCGATAGCTGACTGGATTGACAATCAGCCTTGATGTCACGTTTGTAATCGTTTCGTACTCCACCAGACCATTTTCCTTCAAGGTTCTTCCGGTTGAAACGATGTCGACAATCCTGTCTGATAGCCCGATTAAGGGTGCAAGCTCAATTGATCCGTTCAGTTTGATGATTTCAACTTGCTCGCCCTGTTCACGGAAATACGCTGCAGCGATATTCGGGTACTTCGTCGCGATTTTAGGAGCGACATCATTCATTTTTGTATCCGGAAGTCCTGCAACAGCAAGATAACAGCCGCTGATTTTTAAATCAAGCAGCTCATACACATCGCGTTCTTCCTCAAGCAGGACATCTTTGCCGGCAATCCCGAGATCCGCGACACCATGTTCAACGTATGTTGCCACATCCATCGGCTTCGCTAAGATGAATCGGAAATTTTCTTCTTCCACATCGATAATCAATTTGCGGGAATCATCAAATTCAGGAGGCAAATCAAAGCCAGCGTTCCGCAGCAGCTCAACTGCCTCGGTAAATATCCTGCCCTTTGGCATCGCGATCGTCAGTTGTTTATTCATTGCACTCCCTCCTTCCCAACTAGGTAAACGACGTTAGCAAAAGCATTGGAGCAAGCATCAAGATTTCGCACGGCGCTGATGTCCTGGAGGATAACCCGTTCCCCGTCTTCCCTGCGCTGTGCCGAAAGCTGGTAAGCTTCCTTTCTCCGTTCAGGGCTGAAAAGAATGCAAGTGACCGGCTCGGGTTCACCCAGGTTGCCAAGACTTTCAAGCAGGCGGTCAAGCCTGATCGCAAATCCTGTTGCCCCTGTCGTTTTTCCGAACTTCTCGAGCAATTTGTCATAGCGGCCTCCGTTGCCGATTGGGAAGCCCACCATTCCTGCGTAAACCTCAAATAAAATGCCAGTATAATAGCTCATGTGGCTGACAATGGTTAAGTCAAATTTGATTCGGCTGCTTTCACCGAAGTCTTCAATGATATCCCAGAGCAGCTTCAACTCATCGAGCGCCGCTCTGCCTTTTCCGTTCTCTATCAACTCGGATGCCTTGTTAATCACTTCCGGACCTCCGCGCAGTTCAAGGAAAGCAAGAAGCCTTTGTGAATCGATTGATGACAGCGGAAGTGCTTTGACATGCTCACGATACCCGACATAATTTTTCTCATATAAAAATTTCGTCAGTTCCCTGGCCCGTTCCTCTGTACCAAGAATCTGTACGAACAATTCGTTGACGAAGCCAACATGCCCTACAGAAAGCTGAAACTGTTCCAAGCCAGCTTTTTTCAGCGAAGAAATCGCAAGTGAGATCATCTCGCCATCAGCGCTGACGGACTCGTCGCCAATACACTCGACACCAATCTGCTCAAATTCTGCCGGCCTGCCGCCTTCGCGCTGCTGGGCACGGTAGACATTTGCTGAATAGGCCAATCTTAATGGAACCTGGTCTTTGAATAATTTTGACGCCGCAACCCTGGCAATCGGCGCGGTCATATCCGGACGCAGTACAAGCGTATGCCCCTGCTGGTCCAACAGCTTGAACAGCTGCTGATCAAGAATCGCTGATGCCGTGCCTACTGTTTCATAATATTCGAGCGCTGGTGTTTCGATAAATTGGAAACCCCATTGCTTCATTTCTTTTTCAATTGAGCCTCGGACCTTTGCCTTCGCTTCATGCAATTCCGGGAGTGTATCCCGCATGCCAAGCGGCTTTTCAAACATGAATAATCTGCTCATTGTTTTCACCCTCTTCGTTGCTGGTGTTTTATATCTTTCTACCCAAATAAGCTGTGTCTTAATTATCTAAATCCTTTAGTCCGCTAATATGGTAACAAGATGAAGTTATATGTAGTTTATCGTTCATTCTATTATTCGTCAACCAAAAGCTGTTCATGTTTGATTTTTAAAATGAGGGTGTTAGAATGATGGCAATCAGAAATACGCAAGGAAATCTCGAAGTGATTTTTTTATATAAAGGAGGCTTGTGCAGTGAAGATCTTGTGGGATTTGGATGGGACAATCCTTGATACATGGCCTACACTGGTCGAGGCGTTCACGGTCGTTGCGAAAAAAGACCTGCCGTATGAAGAAGTCCTTCCTCATCTGAAATATGGTACAGCATATAAATTTTACGGTGTCGATAAAAATAAGGTGAAAGAATTCCGAGAGATTGAACGCACCTTGCCGAATGATCGGAAACCACTTTTCCCGTATGTCAAAGAGGTATTATCTGCCTCGGACGCAAATGTACTCGTGACCCATCGCAATCGGCGCTCAACAGAAGAACTGCTTGAACACTGGGATCTCGGCCGTTATTTTGAGGAGGTCATTTGCCCTGCCGATGATGGCTATTCATTAAAGCCGGATATCCAGGCCTATAAATACCTGCATGATAGATATGGATTGGACATGGCTATAGGCGACCAAAGCACTGACCTGATTCCCGCCAGGAAGATTGGCCTTAAGACATGCTCGTTCCGTGAAGCAAACGAGTATGCCGACAAAAAGATCTATTGTTATTCAGAATTTTCTTATCAGTAGAAGCGAAATGGATTGTTAAGATTGCTGTTCCAGAGCATAGAAGAGTCGTTGATGGAGAAAAATTGATGATAAAGTGCGGCCAGCCGACTGTTTTACAGATGGCGGATCATTTTATCGGCTACATTTGGGGATTTACTTCTAAAATCACCTCTATAAAATGGCTGATTTTCATTTATTGGCGAAAAACAAAATAATTCGACCACATTTTAAATTATTTTGGCGGATTTTTAATTTTTTCGACCACATTTTGAATTTTTTCGACCACATTTTGAATTTTTTCGACCACATTTTGAATTTTTTCGACCACATCCAATTTTTCACAATAAAATAGAGCGAAGCGGAGTCAAATCCGCTTCGCTCTATTTTGTTGGTGCTTGTCCATAAATCTCGTCATCAGCCCAGCGTTCAGCGAGTTCTTCCTTTGTGTAGATTACGCGCATCGGATTGCCGCCGACAAAGGCTCCGGCTGGGACGTCTTTGTGGACGAGTGTTCCGGCGGAGACGATGGCGCCGTCACCAATCCTGATGCCGGGCATGATCGTGGAGTTTGCGCCGATCATGACTTCGCTGCCAATCTCGACGTCGCCGAGGCGGTATTCCTTGATCAAATATTCATGTGCCAGGATGGTCGTGTTGTAGCCAATGACCGTATTGCGGCCAACAGAGATTTTTTCCGGGAACATAACGTCGAGCATGACCATCAGCGCGAAGGATGTCTGGTCGCCGACCTTCATACGCAAAAAATTGCGATACAGCCAGTTTTTCATGCCGAGAAATGGCGTGTATCGAGCCACCTGGATGACGACGAAATTTTTGACGACCTTCCAGAATGGGACGGTTTTATAAACATGCCAGAGTGAGTTTGCGCCTTCTACTCGGTAACGAGTCGTCCTTCTCATGTTATACTCCCAAGATTGGCAGGATGTCAGCCATGTTCTCTAACATGTAATCCGGGTTGTACTGCTCAAGATGCTCTCTTCCCTTGATGGACCAGGCTACTCCGACAGTTTTTGTGCCGGCGTTTTTACCGCCGAGGATATCGTGGTGGTTATCTCCGACCATGATCGCACGGTCCGGCGAGGAACCAAGCTGGTCAAGCGCTTTTAAAAGCGGCTCGGGATCAGGTTTCGCTTTTTCAACATGGTCGAGCGCGACGACAACCTCGAAAAACTCGTCCAATCCTGTCAGCTTCAAGCCCATCTGGACTACATCCGAACGCTTCGTGGTAACGATCCCTAAATGGAAGCCGCTCTCCTTCAAAGTTCGGACCGTTTCATACACTCCCTCGAAACCTTTTACCAAGAGGTCGTGATTAGCCAGGTTGTAAGTTCGGTAAGTGGTGATCATTTCTTCGTAGCCTTCGGGATCCATTGGCTGGAAAGTTTCCTGAAGAGACGGCCCCAAAAACGGAAGGACATCCTCCCGTTTATATTGGCCGGGATAATAGGTCTCCATCGTGTGGAGAAAGGATGAAATAATTAGTTCGTTTGTATCAATTAAAGTCCCGTCAAGATCGAACAGGACCGTATCTATTTTATTGCTCATACACTGCTTCCTTTCTTTTTGCGATGTCCGCGCGGTTCCAGATAATCGCGACTGTTATTGTCAATAATATCGCCACACCTAGGCGGATCAATAACAGCGGCAAGACTGGAATTCCAAGCGGAACAAAAATCAAAGTATCTTCAACGACTGCGTGGCAGGCAACAAGGAAAATGAACGCAAGCGTGACATCCTTTTTGCTGACTCCATCCTCCTGGACTGCCTGGATCATCACACCTGCGCCGTACGCAAGCCCGATCAGCAGGCCGGCTGCCATCGTCGTCGAAGTGTTTTCTTTCATGCCAAGCGCTCTTGTTGCCGGTGCCATCCATCTTGAAAAAACAGCAAGCCATTGCTTATCCTTCATGATTTGCACGACGACCATCAGCGGGATGACGATGATGGCCAGCTGAAATATGCCGATTCCTGCCTTCGTGATGCCTTCAAGCAGAATCGCTCCCCATCCAGAAACTTCTTCACTTTTAGGAGGGACCATGCCGTATTTTGCGATTTCAGAACCGCCGTGCCAAACAAGATTGATGACCACTGCAGATATGAACGCAAGCCCGAGGCGGACGAGGACGATGATCCACAGCTTGACTCCGACCTTGAGAGCTACACTCGATTCAACAAGCATATTATGCGAAAAGCTCAGCATCACCGCAATTATGAAAACTTCTTTTACCGTCAGATCAAGCGTCAGGATCGCTCCGATGGCCGCGTAAAGATTGAGGAAATTCCCGATGACAAGAGGAATCGCCGCATCACCTGACAAACCGAGCACTGACATCAACGGCGTGATCAATTCTATTACCCACGGCAGGACAGGTGTATATTGAAGGATCGAAACAATCAGGGTGACAGGGAAAATGACTTTCCCGAGCGCCCAAGTCGTATTCAAGCCAACAAACAACCCTCTTTTCAATGTAGAACCCATCGAAGCATCTCTCCCATTTTTTCAGACTAATACTATATTTATTTATGCGTTCTCTTTTTTAGCAACCCGAAATTCTTAGTTTTCCAAATAACGCACCTTTGAATAGCCCTTGACTCTTCTGAAAATCCACAAGCCGATTGCAACAGCAATCAATGCAATCGAGATGGTCTGGGCAATCCGCAATGATTCCGTCAGCATCAAGCTGTCGGTACGCATTCCTTCCACAAAGAAGCGGCCGATTGAGTACCAGATGACATAGCTGAGGAAAATCTCCCCGCGGCCAAGGTTGACTCTGCGCAATGACATGAGCAGGATGAAGCCAAGTAAATTCCAGATGGACTCATACAAAAAGGTTGGATGATAGTATGTTCCATTAATATACATCTGATTGATGATGAACTCTGGCAGGTACAGGTTTTCCAAAAACGCCCTTGTTACTTCCCCGCCATGCGCTTCCTGGTTCATGAAGTTTCCCCAGCGTCCGATTGCCTGGCCAAGGATGATGCTGGGAGCCGCGATATCGGCCAGCTTCCAGAAAGAAACATTCCTGGACTTCGTAAAGAAATAAGCGGTTGCAACAGATCCAATCAATGCACCGTGAATAGCGATGCCGCCATTCCAGACCTTGAAAATCTCGCCAGGATACTGGCTGTAGTAATCCCACTGGAAGATTACATAGTATAGTCTTGCAGATAGGATCGCGATTGGTATTGCCCAGAGCATCAGATCCGCAAAAATATCTTTTGGCAGACCGCGGCGTTCACCTTCACGCATGGCAATCCATAATGCGAGCGCGATTCCAAGGCCGATGATGACGCCATACCAGTGCACCTGGATAGGCCCAAGTGAAAAAGCAATCGGGTCGATTGGCTGAATATTTTTTTCCATGTCATTTCCCCTTTTTCTATAAAAAAATCAGTCGCACCAACACTTTGGTCGTTCTTAATCAAACGTTTGATTAAATTGGAAATGGTGCTTAATGTTCTTCATGGTCGCCGTCTTCGATGACGTCAGACAGTCTGTTGGTGAATTGTTCTGCTGCATTGACACCCATGCGCTTCAGCCTGAAGTTCATCGCCGCTACCTCGATGATGACAGCGAGATTTCGGCCTGGGCGGACGGGAATCGTCAGCTTGGTGATATCGGTGTCGAGAATTTTCATTTTCTCTTCATCAAGGCCCAGTCTGTCATATGATTTTTTCTGGTCCCAAATCTCAAGGTCTATGATCAGGGAAATCCGTTTATGTGAACGTACAGCACCAGCACCGAACAGCGTCATCACATTGATGATTCCTACACCGCGGATTTCCAGAAGGTGTTCAATTAAATCCGGTGAGTTCCCGACTAAGGTGCCGATATCCTCCTGGCGGATTTCAACACAATCATCCGCAACGAGACGGTGGCCGCGCTTTACCAATTCAAGCGCGGTTTCACTTTTACCGACACCGCTTTTGCCCGTAATCAAGACGCCGATTCCATACAAATCAACCAGTACCCCGTGGACTGCAGTAGTCGGGGCCAGCTTGCTTTCGAGATAGTTGGTCAAATGACTCGAGAGCCTTGTTGTTTTTTGCTTCGAACGCAAGAGAGGTACTGATTCCTTTTCAGCTGCTTCGACCAGCTCAGCAGGAACCTCCATGTCTCTTGTGACAATGATTCCAGGGGTTATATCAGTACACAGCTTTTGCATCCGCTCAGCCCTGTCGCGAGGAGCCAATTTCTCAAAGAAGGTCAGTTCAGTTTTTCCGAGAAGCTGCAGGCGCTCCGCAGGATAATATTCAAAATAACCAGCAATTTCTAGTCCTGGTCTAGAGATGTCAGTCGTCGTAATCGGACGATTGACCCCTTCCTCTCCACTTACCAATTCCATGTCGAATTTCTTGATGAGGTCTTTAGTACGGACTTTTGGCAAAGAAGTTCCTCCTTTATTAGAACGTTAATTTCCACATGATCACAATACCTTTTATTTTAGCACTTTTTCATGAAGAACCAAATATAAGGAATAAAAAACAGCTTTGGTTCACTTGGATTATTTGAATTGGTATTATCCACTCGATCCTGCTAGTACCAAAGCTATATTTTTTCAAAAAGGTATAGACAACTATACAGTAGACTTGTTATCATCATTTTGTAAGCGAATTCATTCTTTTCTGATTATTTTATAATAAGAGGGGGAAACACCATGCGTAATGAAGAACGCCTGGCAAGAGAGATACTTGAGCAGCTTGGCGGCGCGGACAATATTGCAGATGTTGCTTCGTGCATGACCCGCCTTCGCGTCAAGCCAGCAGACTACAGCAAAGTCGATCTTGCTGGCATCAAGAAAATTGATGGCGTGCTCGGTGTCGTAGAAGCAGAAACGTTACAGATTATTTTGGGACCTGGAATTGTCACTAAAGTGGCGAATGAAGTTTCAGAGATTACCGGCAAGACTGCCAATCTAGTAGACGAGTCCGATCCGGATCCTTTAGAGGGACTTGCCGGCCGTACTAAGGACGAACTTAACAAGAAAAATGCAACTCCGTTCAAGCTTTTCCTGCGAAGGATCGCCAGTATCTTCATTCCGCTGATTCCGGCTATTGTCGCATCTGGTTTGATTGCGGGAATTACGAATGTCATTATCCGTTCTGGTGCTGATCCTGAATCGACGCTTATTCAGTTTCTCAACCTGATCGGCTGGGGTATCTTCGGTTATCTTGGTGTATTTGTCGGGATTAATACGGCCCGTGAATTCGGCGGC
Organism: Mesobacillus boroniphilus; assembly: GCF_018424685.1. Lineage (NCBI taxonomy): Bacteria > Bacillati > Bacillota > Bacilli > Caryophanales > Bacillaceae > Mesobacillus > Mesobacillus boroniphilus. The sequence goes on along the minus strand of NZ_QTKX01000002.1, from coordinate 574,965 downwards.
TCACCTGCACTTGGCGGCGCTGCCGGCATCCTGATCATCAACCCTGGTCTTGCGAATATCACCTTGTTTGGTGAGGCGCTCGTACCTGGACGTGGCGGTTTGATTGGCGTCATGCTTGCTGCAGCTTTCATTGCATTGCTTGAAAAACGGATCCGTAAATTCGTTCCGTCTTCTTTGGATATCATCATTACTCCTACTCTATCATTATTGATTACTGGTATCGCTACACTATTCGTGCTTCAGCCTGTTGGCGGATGGATTTCCGATTTGATCACAAAGGGCTTGCTCGGCCTTCTTGATGTCGGCGGAATCCTGGCAGGACTGGTTCTTGCCGGGACATTCCTTCCTCTTGTTGTTACAGGTTTGCACCAAGGCTTGACTCCTGTGCATATGGAATTGATCAACACTATTGGTGATGACCCGCTGCTGCCAATCCTCGCAATGGGTGGTGCAGGACAGGTAGGCGCAGCATTCGCGATTTATTTTAAAACAAAGAATGAGAGACTTAAAAAGGTCATCAAGGGCGGACTGCCAGTAGGTATGCTTGGCATCGGCGAACCGCTTATTTTCGGTGTTACCCTGCCGCTTGGCCGTCCCTTCATCACGGCATGCCTTGGGGCAGCAGTCGGCGGAGCATTCCAGGCATTCTTTAAAATCGCAACGATTGCCATCGGGGTTTCTGGTATCCCGCTTGCATTCCTTGTCCATACAAATCAAATACTGATCTACTTGCTTGGACTTCTGATTGCCTACGTATTCGGGTTCATCTTCACCTGGACGTTTGGCTTCAAGGAAGAAATGGCTAAAGGTATCTAAGATGCAAATACAGTAAAGGAGGAGAGCTATTTTCCTCCTTTCTTCTTTTCTATTAATTTGTTTTGATTGGAGGGATTGCCCATGCTTGGCATTTCCGTATATTTGAACAAGGACCGAATGGAGAAAAATGCTGCCTGGATTGAAAAAGCAGCTCGATACGGACTGAACTCAATCTTCACCTCTTTACATATTCCCGAAGATAATCCAGCTGAGTACAAAGAGCTTTTACAAAATCTCGGCTCCCTGGCGAAAAAACACAGCATGGAGCTGATGGCTGATGTATCCCCCCGCTCATTGGATTACCTCGGGCTGGACTGGGAGCATTATGATGAGCTGCTCCATTGGGGACTATCTGGAATCAGGGCTGATTATGGGTTCACAACCAGTCAGATTGTCAATCTTTCGCATAAAATGAAGATAGGAATCAACGCCAGCACGGTAACTAGAGATGAACTTCTGGCATGGAAAGAGGCTGGGATAAAGACTGAGAACGTCGAAGCGTGGCATAATTTTTATCCACGGCCTGAAACAGGATTGGACAAGAATTTCCTTATTGAAAGAAATAAATTGCTCCATTCATTTGGCATTACGACAATGGCTTTCATTCCAGGGGACAAGGATTTTCGCGGGCCCGTGTTTTCCGGTCTTCCAACTCTAGAAAAGCACCGCGGCCAGCTGCCGCACATAGCTGCTGCAGAGCTAATGTTTTCTTGTTTTACCGATAAGATCTTGATTGGGGACCACACTGCAACGGACGAACAGCTGGAGTTAATGACTTTTCTTGATAAAAAAATCATTCCGCTTCGGATTGAGGCCGAAAGCTGGGAGCATTCCGAACTATTCGGCACGCCGCTGACCAACCGGATGGATCCTGCCCGCGATGTAATCAGAGCAGTTGAATCACGTGCCTTTGCCTCAAAAGGAGAAAATCTGATCCCTCCTTATAATCAGGAGGAAAGGCAACGCGGGACAATCACCATCGACAACGAGCTATACGGGCGGTATGCAGGTGAATTGCAGATTGCGACCAATGACCTGCCAAAGGATGAAAAAGTGAATTGCATCGGAAAAGTAATACAAGAAGACTTGCCTTTGCTTACAGAAGTCAAAGCAGGGCAAAAATTTCAGTTTATTGTGAGGGATGGACATGGAGATCGCAAAGCTTAATACAGAACAGCAAAACCCGAAATCAATGAATATCGACTTGATGTCGACAGAGGAAATCATCACCATCATCAACCAGGAGGACACCCTCGTTCCGAACGTGCTCGCAAGGCAGGTTCCGAATATTTCGGAGGTTGTCGACAGGATTGTCGCTGCCTTCAATAAAGGCGGCCGGCTTATTTATATTGGTGCGGGGACTTCCGGACGACTCGGAATAATCGATGCTTCCGAATGCCCTCCCACGTTCGGAACCGATCCAGGACTTGTCATCGGAATCATAGCCGGCGGCAAGGAAGCTATGACCGAAGCACTCGAAGGTGTCGAGGATGACAAAAAGCTGGGTAAGGCTGATCTGGTAAACATCAATCTTACGGATAAAGACATCGTTGTCGGGATCGCTGCCAGCGGACGCACACCTTATACGATTGGTGCACTAGAGTATGCAAAGAAAATCGGTGCCCTGACTGTATCTGTCGTTTGCAGCAAGGACTCCGAAATGGAGAAAATCTCCGAACACACAATTGCCGCAGTCGTCGGGCCGGAAGTCATCACCGGTTCCACAAGGATGAAAGCTGGCACTGCCCAGAAATTGATTTTGAACATGCTCTCTACCGCTTCAATGATCAAACTGGGCAAAGTGTATGGCAACCTGATGGTTGATGTACAGATGACGAACGAAAAGCTACATAACCGCGCCGTCAATATCGTCAAGATGGCAACCGGTGCTTCTGATGAGGAAGCAAGAGCGGCAATCAAGGAACAAAACTATCATACGAAAGCTGCCATACTCCAAATCACTACGGGGCTCAGGGGAACTGAAGTAAAAGAGCTATTGGAAAAGCACGACGGCTACCTGCGGGATGCCATCAGCAATTTTTACAAAGGTGGCGCAAAATAGATTGTCTATACCACCTTGTAGTCACCTTGCGTAATTAAGTGCGGTATAGACAACCCCTGCAGGTATTTGTATAATATAAGTAACAGAGGGTAAAGAAAAGAAGAACGAGGACATAACTTTCAGGTGATATAAAATGAAGGATTTATTGCTCATCAATGCCAGCGTATTGACCGAAGAGGGTATGATTGAAAAAGGATACATTTATATAAAGGATGGGAAGATTGCTGAAACAGGGCTTGCCTCCCCCCTCCCCCAATACCAGGCCGAGGTCATTGAGCTTCCTGAGGACAGCACAATCGTTCCAGGCTTTATCGATGTGCATATCCACGGTGCTGGCGGAGCCGACGCAATGGATGCAACCACTGAAGCATTGTCGACAATGGCATCAATTCTGCCTGAGGAAGGAACAACGAGCTTCCTGGCAACCACCATCACCCAGGGGCAAAAAGCCATAATAAAAGGATTGGAAAATGCTGCTGATTATATCAGCCATCATAACAAGCCAGGTAAAGCAGAGATGCTCGGAATCCATTTGGAAGGACCTTTCATCAATGAATCCCGCAAAGGAGCCCAGCCTGAGGAACATATTATCGAACCGGATATCGAACTGTTCGCAAAGATGCAGGAAGCGTCGGGAAACAATATCAAACTTGTCACGCTGGCCCCAGAAAAAGAAAATGGCAATGAACTCATTGCTTATTTAGCCGGGAATGGTGTCATCGCTTCGGTAGGACATTCGGATGCTACCTACGGCCAAATGGCAGAAGCCGTTAAAGCCGGGGCAACCCATGTTACCCATCTATTCAATGGCATGCGCGGGATGCATCATCGAGATCCAGGTGTCGCTGGTGCCGCCCTGCTTTTTGACGAGTTGAAAATTGAAATGATTGCAGACGGCATCCATGTCGTCCCCGAAATGCTCGATTTATCGATTCGCGCCAAAGGAACTGATGGTGTCATTTTGATCACCGACTCAATGAGAGCGAAATGCCTTAAAAATGGCATCTATGACCTTGGCGGACAGGAAGTCAGTGTTGCAGACGGAAAAGCTCTTTTAGCTGATGGCACGCTTGCTGGAAGTATTTTAAAAATGAAAGACTCTTTGAAAAACATGATGGAATTCACAGGCATCAGCCTTGAAGAAGCAGTGAAGCTTGCCAGTGAAAATCCCGCCAGGCAGCTGAAGGTTTTTGACCGAAAGGGTAGCATTGCTTCAGGTAAGGACGCCGACCTTGTCATACTGGACCGTAACCATGAGGTCGCCATGGCGTTTTGCCGTGGAGTCTTCAGCTATACCCGTTAAACTAAGCTTTGAAAGAGGTGATGACATTTGAAACTGATTTCTACATCAAATTACGAGAAGCTTAGCCAGCTAGCTGCAGAGGAAATCATCTTACAAATCAAGAAAAACCCATCACTAAACCTTGGACTTGCTACCGGGAGTACGCCAACGGGCCTTTATAAAGAGCTCATCAGAGACCATAAGCAAAATAAGACTTCCTACAAAGAAATGAACACGTTCAATCTGGATGAGTACATTGGCATCCCGAAAAAAGATCGAAATAGCTATCACTACTTTATGTGTGAAAATTTATTTGAACACATTGATATTCCGCTTGACCAGACGCATATTCCAGATGGAACGGCGAAGAATCTGGACGAGGAATGCAGTCGCTATGAACAGTTCATTAACGAACATGGCGGCATCGACCTCCAGATTCTCGGGATTGGACAGAACGGCCATATTGGTTTTAACGAACCAGGAACACCCTTCGATAGCAGAACGCATATCATCGACCTGGCAGAAAGCACGCGCAAGGCAAACGCAAGATTTTTCGAATCATTAGAAGACGTTCCTAAGCAAGCAATTACCATGGGAATCGCCTCAATTATGGACTGTAAAGAAATCTTCCTGCTTGTTTCAGGTGCTTCAAAGGCAAAAGCACTTGCTCGTTTAATGAATGGCGAAATTAACGAGCAATTCCCTGCCTCTGTTCTCAAAACTCACCAAAATGTAACGATTTTCGCCGATAAAGAAGCGACAGCATTTCTTTAAAGCCTCCTTCTGAAAAATTGCAACAGTCAGGAGAATGACCTATGATTGATAAAAATTCACCAATACCTATTTACCACCAGCTTGAGGAGTATATCAAAGCCCAAATCGACAACGGCGACCTCCAGCCAGATGAAGCGATTCCCTCAGAACGCGTCTATGCAGACATGTTCCAAATCAGCAGGATGACCATCAGGCAGGCATTGACAAACCTTGTGAATGACGGATATTTATACCGGCAAAAAGGCAAAGGCACGTTCGTGAACAAAAAGAAGGTCGAACAGCGTCTGCAGGGATTGACAAGTTTCACAGAAGATATGAAAGAACGCGGCTTCACTCCCGGAAGCAGACTTGTTTCGTTTGAAATTATTCCATCCGGACGGGAAGTAGCCGATCGTCTCAAGATAAGTGAAAATACACCAGTATACGAAATCAAACGTGTCAGGCTTGCAGATAATGTACCAATGGCCCTTGAAACCACCTATCTGCCAGCAAATCTGGTCAAGGGATTGACAGAGGAAATCATCAACCAGTCACTTTACCATTATATCGAAGAGAAATTATCGCTTACGATCCACGAGGCCACACAGCAAATAGAAGCGTCTATTGCGAAGGAACAGGAACTGCGCCTCCTGGAAATCGAAAAAGGCTCCCCCGTCCTGCTGATTCTCAGGACTTCTTATTTAAAGGATGGCACTCCATTTGAATTCGTCAAATCAGCCTATCGAGCAGACCGATACAAATTCGTACACACCATGCAGCGTGGCTGATTATTTGAAGAGATCCTATTAGGGTCTCTTTTTTCTTTAATAGATCGAAATTGAGCCAGTCTTCACGAAATGTCGAAAGGCAAGTTAATCCTAGCTTATTTCCACGGAAATAATCGAACGCATTTGTCGAAATGTTTGTCTCATTGGATTAGAATGGGGTAATAGATTACCAAGAAGGAGTAGATACCATGCTTAAGAATTTCCAGGTTGATGATCACGTGAAGAACCAAATGACGGATGAAATTAAAAAATATTTCCTTGAAGAACGCGGTGAGGAGCTAGGGGATCTGGCTGCCTTGCTGGTTCTTGAATTTGTTGCCGATAAGCTCGCACCTCATTTTTATAACATCGGAATCCAGGATGCCCATGAATTTATGTCCCAGCGGGTGGAAGATATTTTCGAATTAAATAAGTAATTGCTGAAATTTTTGGAGGAAGACCCCGAAATCTTTGTAAAAGCGGTTGGAAGATTGGTTACAATAAACAATATTATGTTTAAAAACAGCCATTATCAAATGTCACTATGTCCTTTTTCCGCCTTTGGTCATATATATACTGATGAGGAAATCTTTTATCGGAAGGTGTGATAATCTTGAAGATCATGCTTGATGCTGGGCATGGCTACAACACCCCGGGTAAGCGAAGTCCTGATGGTATGAGAGAATATGAGTTTAACAGGGCTGTGGCGAATTATGCCAAACAGCTGCTGGCAAACTATAAGAATGTCACAGTGTATTTTTCTCATTCCGATCAGCGGGATGTATCATTGAAGGCTAGGACAGATAAGGCGAACAGCCTGAATGTAGATATATTTGTTTCGATTCATGCCAATGCATTTGGTGGTGGCGGCTGGAGCAATGTCGGCGGGATTGAAACTTTTGTCTATCCAACAAGGCCGCCTGTGGCTTATCAGTTAGCCCAAAAGATTCAGCGCAATCTTGTCATCTCAACGGGCCTAGAAAACCGTGGTGTAAAAACAGCCGATTTCCATGTCCTACGGGAAACGAAAATGGACGCCGTGCTAGTGGAATGTGGATTCATGACAAACCGGAATGAAATCAAATTACTGCGTTCTGAAACATACCGCCGAACGATTGCGGAAGGCATTGTAAAAGCATTAGCCGAACAGTTCAGGCTCCAGCGCAAGGCCAATACTGCACCAACACCGGCACCTGATGCGCCATCTTCCAAATCCCCTGCCTCAGCCAAGAAAGACGGGCTTTATAAAGTCCAGGCAGGAGCGTTCGAAGATGAAGAAAACGCCCAAGAGCTTGCTGAGCGCTTAAGGAAAGCTGGCTTTGATGTCTATATAGACAAAGAATAGATAAAGGCCGACACTTATGTGCCGGCCTTTTCTCTATTCTTTTGATTTACGCAATAACGTGTTCTGGATAATCAGGTTTGCGACTGACATAATGATCGCCGTAAGCAGCGCCATTCCAAAACTGGATATCTCGAATGAGCTTCCCATCAAACTATCTGTCAGCATCAAAGTGATCGCATTGATGACAAACAAGAATAATCCCAAGCTAAGCACCGTCACTGGAAGCGTCAGCAAAATCAAGACCGGCTTAACCAGAACATTCAATATCGATAGAATGAAACTGGCTCCAAGAGCGGCGCCAAAACCAGATAGATAAATTTCATTCTCGAAGTAACCGGCGAGAGCCATGAAGAGAACAGCGTTAATGACAATTCCTAACATCCATCTCATCTTTTAATACCCTTCCCTGTTCGGCAGCACAAACACAAGCACCAGGTATATCACAGCCATTGGAAAGAATGCGGTACTGAACGTCAAGATTACAAATAATATGCGTAACAGCGCAGCACTCATTCCAAAGGATTCAGCCATGCCTCCGAGCACCCCTGCCAGCATTCGATTTTTCCTTGAGCGGGTTAATTTCATTTCAAACACCCTTCCTGTTTTCCACAATACTATTGGATTAATTTCTTCACAGCGATTGAGCCGGTTTTTGTATCCGCATGGAGCCTGACAGCTTTTTGGCCTCCATCAGCCGGCTTGAAGCGGAGGTTTTTTTGAACCATGTCACTCTTCTCCTCAACAACCTGAATGCCGTCGAGTTCAATTGTAAAGCCGCCAAGGTTCGATTTCAGTTCACCGCTGGCTGGCGTTTTTTCTGGCAGGAAGACTTCAATGCTACCAGTAGTCGCCTTCACTTCCACACTTTCGCAATCATTATTATTCACTGTGCAAGTCACATTTCCATTGAAAGACTGAAGATCGACATTGTCAAAAAAGCCATCAACCTTGATTGCTCCATTGATTGTTTCAGCCTCAAGGTCTTTGATTGCGCTTCTACTGATATTGATTTGGCCATTCGCTGTTTCTGTTTCCAGCTTGCCGCACTCAAGATTTCCAAGCAAAACTTTCCCGTTCGCTGTTTTTGCTCGGTAATCCTTCACTGCTAAGTTTTCACTTTCGATGGAGCCATTAAACAAACGAATCCGGACATTTTCATATTCTTCTTTCGGAATATGGATGACCGCATCGACCTTCATCCACTTCTGCTGGACTGAAAACCGGAGTTTCTGGTTTTCAATTGTGAAAATGGCGTCCTCTAAAAACTTCCTGCGTGCCTCATCCTGGTTTTCGACACGGTACACCTTAGCGCTGCACTCAATCCGCACATCCTTTTGCTCCCACGGCACCACTTTTACGGAACCATTCGCCATATCAATATCCACCTGGTTTAAGTAAGCGTCGCCCTGCTGGAAAATATGTGTGATATCGACTGACTGGCCAAAATTAAGATCCAGATCAAAATCTCTTATTTTCTTGAATGCGGAATCCATAAAATCCAGCACCTTATCTTTTACAGAATTAAATTTATACGTATTGAAATCTTCTTTTTTGAACTCTTCCTTTTTCGATTCTTCAAACTTTACATCCGTTGACAGATCCGTTGATTTTTCCTGTTGCTGCATCTTTCCCTGCTCGAGCTGTTCGATCAGGAATAAAGCTTCATCAACCGTCATTTTCCCTTCCTCAACTAGCTTGAGTATCCGTTTCCGTTCTTCCTTCATAAGGTTCATCCCCCTCATTTTATATTAAGTACTTTTATCCCTTTAACCAGGTTCCAGATTAGTACAATGAAACTCAATATAACCATTAGTATTGCACTGCTAAACATGAGTACAGGGAAATCTCCCGTTCCTCCGCTCATATCGATGAAAACGGCAATTAAAATAAGCGGCAGCGGAATCAACGGGATAAGATGCGAAAGCAGAGCCTTTTTTGCATGAATCTTTACATCCTCATCCTCTGAAGCAAAATAGGCAACAAGCGGAAACAATATTCCGGCAAACATAATACTGAAATAGCACAAAGCAGACAGTATTCTTTTCGTATCCATCCTCTTCATCTCCTTAGAAATTAATACGCTCAGGAACCAGAGAAGTTTCATATCTTTATGAAATTAGTTCGACAAATTGTCATGTAACCCTTGTTAAAATCCAGTTCTGGCTGGTGAAAGTTTTGTGAATGAGGGATATGGGGGGGTTCCTAAGTTATAGCGGCCGAGCAGATTGCGGCATAGCTTCATTAATGACCTCTTTTTTCATTTTCTCGCTATTTCGGGCGCCAATCGGCTTCATTGGTGACCTCTTTTTCCGTTTTTTCGCTATTTCGGGCGCCAATTGGCTTCATTGGTGACTTCTTTTTCCATATTTCCGCTATTTCGGTTGCCATAGGCCTCCCCAAAAAGAAAAACCCTTCCAAAACCGGAAGGGCTGTTAAAAACTATTATGCATTGCTTGTGCTTTTTTCTTTTTCCTCGATTTGTTCTTTCATCCGCAGTCTGTCGCGTTCGAGGATTGGCTTCAAATACTTGCCGGTATAGGATTCAGGAACCTCGGCGATTTTTTCCGGTGTTCCCGTAGCTAAGATTGTACCGCCACGGTCTCCGCCTTCTGGGCCTAGATCGACAATATAATCGGCTGCCTTGATGACGTCGAGATTATGCTCAATCACCAGCACGGTATCGCCGTTTTCAACGAGACGCTGCAGGACTACCAGCAGGCGGGAAATGTCATCGACATGCAAGCCTGTTGTTGGTTCGTCCAAAATGTACAGCGAACGGCCGGTTGATCGTCGGTGCAGCTCGGACGCCAGCTTGACACGCTGCGCTTCCCCGCCGGACAGAGTCGTCGCAGGCTGGCCGAGTGTGATATAGCCAAGTCCGACATCGTAAATTGTCTGCAGCTTGCGGGCGATTTTCGGGATGTTCGCGAAAAATTCCACCGCAGCCTCGACTGTCATATCAAGGATATCGGAAATGTTCTTTCCTTTATACTTAACTTCCAAAGTTTCACGATTATATCGCTTGCCATGGCACACTTCACATGGAACGTATACGTCTGGCAGGAAGTGCATTTCGATTTTGATGATTCCATCGCCTCGGCATGCTTCACAGCGTCCGCCTTTTACGTTGAAGCTGAAGCGTCCTTTTTTATATCCGCGGACCTTCGCTTCATTCGTTGATGCAAACACGTCACGAATATCATCGAACACACCAGTATAGGTAGCAGGGTTGGATCTTGGCGTACGGCCAATCGGTGACTGGTCAATGTCGATGACCTTATCGAGATGATCGACGCCCTTGATTTCCTTGAACTCGCCTGGTTTGCTTTTTGCACGGTGCAGCTGCATCGCGAGCGATTTATGAAGGATTTCATTGATCAATGTACTTTTACCCGAACCTGATACACCAGTGACGGCCATGAAGGTTCCAAGCGGAAACTTCACATTTACATTTTTAAGATTGTTTTCCTTCGCGCCTTTAATTTCGATATAGCGGCCGTCTGGTTTGCGGCGCTCAATTGGAAGCGGGATGAACTTTTTACCGGACAGGTATTGGCCTGTCAATGAATTTGGATCATCCATCACCTCTGCAGGAGTACCCTGTGAAATGATTTCACCGCCATGGACACCTGCTCCAGGACCGATATCGATCAAGTGATCAGCGGCGAGCATCGTATCTTCATCATGCTCGACGACGATCAATGTATTGCCGATGTCACGCATGTTTTTTAGCGTATCAATCAGTCTGTCGTTGTCACGCTGATGTAAACCGATGGACGGCTCATCAAGGATGTAAAGGACTCCGGTGAGACGCGAGCCAATCTGGGTTGCCAGCCTGATTCGCTGGGCCTCACCGCCGGAAAGTGTCCCAGCAGAACGGCTCATCGTCAGGTAGTCCAATCCGACATTGATCAGGAAGCCGAGACGTTCCGTGATCTCACGGAAAATCATGTTGGCAATCTTCATTTCTTTTTCCGAAAGCTCGAGGCTCTGGAAAAATTGGTGCGCTTCCTCTACAGACAAGACAGTCACTTCACCGATATGTCGGCCATCCACAAGGACAGCAAGACTTTCTCGCTTGAGTCTGTAGCCTTTACATGTCGGGCAGGCATGCTCGCCCATATACTTTTCCATTTGCTCGCGGATATAATCAGAGCCTGTTTCCTTATAGCGGCGTTCGACATTTTTAAGGACACCCTCGAAAACAATATAGTTTTCACGTACCTGGCCCCAGTCATTTTCATATCGGAAATAAATACGGTCCTTGTCTGAGCCAAAAAGTATCTTGTCCATCTCATGGTCAGGCAGGTCTTTTACCGGGACATCCATATCGATTCCATAATGATTGCATACTGATTCGAGCAGCTGCGGGTAGTATTGGGAGCTCGTTGGTTCCCACGGAGCGATTGCATGCTGTCTTAATGATAGCTCCTTGTTCGGAACGACCAAATCCACGTCGACCTCCAGCTTTGCACCGAGTCCGTCACATTCCGGGCAGGCGCCAAACGGACTGTTGAAAGAGAACATCCTTGGCTCAAGCTCGCCGATCGAGAAGCCGCAAATCGGGCAGGCATGGTTCTCGCTGAACATCAGCTCTTCTTCCCCGATTACGTCGATGAGGACATTACCTTCGCCTAGTTTTAGCGCAGCTTCCAGTGAATCTGCCAAACGGGCAGCAATGCCTTCCTTGACGACAATCCGGTCGATGACCACTTCAATCGAATGCTTCTTGTTTTTCTCAAGTTCGATTTCATCACCAAGATCATGCATCTCTCCGTCAATACGGACACGGACATAGCCTTGCTTTTTCACATCTTCAAGGATCTTGACGTGGGTGCCCTTTCTGCCTGAAACAAGCGGTGCAAGAATCTGCAGCTTTGTCCTCTCAGGATATTCGAGCACCCGGTCGACCATTTGCTCGATTGTCTGGGATGAAATCTCTATATTATGCACCGGGCAGGTTGGACGCCCAACCCTGGCGAATAGCAAACGTAAATAATCATAAATCTCGGTCACCGTTCCAACCGTTGAACGGGGATTTCTACTTGTTGTTTTCTGGTCGATGGAGATGGCCGGGGACAGTCCCTCGATCGAATCGACATCTGGCTTGTCCATCTGGCCAAGGAACTGGCGAGCGTAAGCAGACAATGACTCTACATAACGGCGCTGTCCTTCTGCATAGATGGTATCGAAAGCCAGCGAGGACTTCCCGGAACCGGAAAGTCCTGTCAGCACAACAAGCTTGTCTCTCGGAATGGTGACATCAATATTTTTTAAATTATGGGCCCTGGCGCCTTTGACAATCAGTTTATCCATAGCCATGTTTTCGTCATCCTTCCGCTTTTAACTCAAGAATGAGGTCACGAAGTTCGGCTGCCCGTTCGAAATTGAGAGCCTTCGCCGCTTCCTTCATCTCTTTTTCCATATTTAAAATCACTTGTTCGCGATCTTTCTTCGTCAATTTCTTCAAGCCTTCTGCCGGGCTGTAGTCTTCCTGCTCCTCCGCAGCAATCGTTGCGCGGATCACGTCGCGGATATCCTTCTGGATCGTTTGTGGCGTTATGCCATGCTTTTCGTTATATTCTTCCTGGATCTCCCGGCGGCGCTTCGTTTCACTGATCGCCTTTTCCATTGAATCGGTCATCCTGTCTGCATACATGATGACATGTCCGCTTGCATTTCTCGCTGCACGTCCAATCGTCTGAATCAGCGACCTTTCCGAACGCAGGAAGCCTTCCTTATCTGCATCGAGAATTGTCACGAGTGATACCTCTGGAATATCGAGACCTTCCCTCAAAAGGTTGATCCCGATGAGGACATCATATTTACCAAGCCGCAGCTCACGGATGATTTCAATCCGCTCAAGCGTTTTGATCTCTGAGTGGAGGTATTGAACCTTGATTCCGATTTCCTTCAGGTAATCAGTCAGATCTTCGGACATCTTTTTCGTCAATGTCGTTACCAATACGCGCTCGTTTCGTTTTGTCCGTTCCTGAATTTCCCCGATTAAGTCGTCAATTTGGCCCTCAATCGGCCTTACATCGATCGTTGGATCCAGCAACCCTGTCGGACGAATAATCTGCTGTACCATTTCCGGAGTATGCTCCAGCTCATATGGCCCTGGAGTCGCCGAAACGAAAACGGCTTGTTTGACATGTTTTTCAAATTCCGCGAAAGTCAGCGGGCGATTGTCCATCGCTGACGGCAGGCGGAAACCGTGCTCAACGAGCACCTGTTTACGTGCCTGGTCACCATTAAACATTCCCCTTATTTGCGGCAATGTAACATGCGACTCATCAACGACAATCATAAAGTCGTCCGGGAAGTAATCAAGTAAAGTATATGGAGTCGCACCCGCAGGTCTTAAAGTCAAATGGCGCGAATAGTTCTCGATGCCGGAGCAGAATCCCATCTCACGCATCATCTCAAGGTCATACCTTGTCCTCTGCTCAAGCCTTTGTGCCTCAAGAAGCTTTTCCTCAGCGCGCATTACTTCCAGTCGCTCTTCCAGTTCTTTTTCGATATTCTCAATCGCAACCCTCATCTTTTCCTCACGGGTTACGAAGTGGGATGCCGGGAAGATCGCGACATGGTCACGTTCACCGATAATCTCGCCAGTCAGCGCATCAACCTCGCGGATCCGGTCAATCTCGTCACCGAAAAACTCGACCCTCATGCAGTGTTCATCACGTGATGCCGGAAAAATCTCGACCACATCGCCACGGACACGGAACGTCCCGCGCTTGAAGTCAATATCATTCCGTTCATATTGGATATCGACTAGCTTGTGGAGGAGCTTGTTTCGCTCAATTTCCATCCCGGTTCTCAACGATACAACCATGTCACGGTATTCATCCGGATTACCGAGACCGTAGATGCACGAAACACTGGCAATGATGATGACATCCTTGCGCTCAAATAAAGAGGATGTAGCTGAGTGACGCAGCTTGTCAATCTCATCATTGATGCTCGCGTCCTTCTCAATGAATGTATCCGTCTGCGGCACATAAGCCTCTGGCTGATAATAATCATAGTAGCTGACGAAATATTCAACCGCGTTGTTCGGGAAAAATTCCTTGAACTCACTGTACAACTGGCCGGCCAAAGTCTTATTGTGGGCGATGACAAGCGTCGGCTTGTTCACTTCTTTAATGACATTCGAAATCGTGAATGTCTTCCCTGTTCCTGTCGCGCCAAGGAGAGTCTGATGCTTCTTGTTATCACGGATTCCTTGTACCAGCTCTTTAATTGCCGCAGGCTGGTCTCCCTGCGGAGAATACTTCGAGACTAATTCAAATTGGTCCTTCACAGAAAAGCCTCCTGTAATTTTAAATTTCTAGGCTCTTTTCGTAAACTTAGTCGGATTCACAGCCTTAATGCATTCATTGATTCAGAAACTATTTCGAAAAGAGCTTTCCTAATATATAAGTCTTACATAGTTGTCAAAAAGTCATATCCTCATTCTACCACAAAGAAGGTAAAACAAACCAACAAAAAGCGAACAAACATTCGAATTGTTATCTTGCTTTTAAAAGGCGATGTTGTAGGTTGTCGAATCTTCGTTAAACAAACGTTTGATTAAAGTGGATCCAATCCTTTTACAAGAGCAAAAAGCGCAAGCACCTCGTTCAGCCCTGACAAGAGATGCCCGCCTAAAACGCCACATCGTGTGGCTGGCGGGTCTGCACGTTCTGTGCCTTAGAGGGCCGACCGGTGAAGGCGCTCTTTGACTTCATTGGGCGGACCGAAAACGAAATGTATAGCCGACTGCCCAGAAACGCAAAAACTGGAGACTCCGACAAAGAAGCGCTTTTTGCTTCTGCCGGCGGAGTTGAAGTTTCGGAGTTTCTAGGAGGCGACACTAGACAAGCGTCTCGAGGAGTTAGGAGCCGCAGCTAGACAAGCGACTCGAGGGGCTAGGCGCTGGAGCTGGATTAAGAAAACCATATATAGATATCCACAACGAAATTATTTTATAATTTCCTGGACAACAAGAAAAACCCGCCGAACAAAATCCGACAGGCTTACTTTTTAAAATTATGACTTCTTGCTGTTGCGCTTCATCATCCGGTTCGCAAAATAGAAACCGACAGTCAATGAAAAGGCATCGACGACAATCAGCAGGAAAGAGTCTGTGTATCCTTTATAAACAGAAGCCGCAATCAACGCGACCGTCAACACGAGCGCAAGGATGTGGTTATAGGCAACCCTGGTGAAAAACACGACCATGAAACCAGGCAGGAACAGTGCGGACAAATATTTCAGCACCAATTGATTAAACACCTCATTCAGAGAAAATTACGAAATTTTTCGATCATCTATTTAAAAATATATCTTTTTTAGAGGAAGGTTACAAGAATCTTTAATTATAAAAAAAAGCATGCAGAAAGATCACTCTGCATGCCAGGATTTAATTTGTTGCCATAGTGGCAGCACTAATTTCAACTAATACTTTCGTGCCCCAATCGCTTGCCTCTGCATACAGCTTGAAAAGTTCATCTATTTTCATCGCCGTAGGATTTTTCTCTAATACCTTTCCATGGTGGAAGGCTTGCTCAATTTCCATCAGAAAACGGAGCATATCAGCTGCTTCATTTTCATTCCCTGATAGCGCTTCCTTAATATCAAAGCTTAATGGAAGGTCTTCCAGTAAGTCAGCCATTGGAATGTGCATCAGTGTATCCATCAGTGAGAACATTCCTAAAAGGAAGTATTTTGATGCCCGTGTTTCTCCACCCATTTTGTAGCCAATGAGCTCCCCAAGCTTCCCTCTTACCAGAGAAAAATGGATGATTTCTCTTTCTTTTTCAGCTCCACTGCCGTTCTCTCTACCGCGAAGCATAAGTACATAGATCCATTTCTTTATTTCTGTAAGGCCCAGCAGGACGATTGCCTGTTTAATAGAAGATATTTCTTTTCTAGGTCTCAATGTCGGGTTATTGATCAGTTTTAACAACTTATAGGAAAGGGATAGGTCCCTCTCAATCACATCTTTAATTTTGTCGATATCAGGCTCCGGGTTTTCGATTTCATTCAGGATTTGGAAATAAGAATGATAGTATCCAGGAATATCATAACTGTTTAAAATGACTGGCTTGCTGAAATAAAAGCCCTGAAAATACGTAAAACCATCGGTAATTGCTTCAGCATATTCTTCAAGGGTCTCCACTTTTTCGGCGAGAAACTCGATATTGCTATTCCTAGACTTAATGAAACGGAGCAAGATTTTTCTCTCAGTGCGCGTAGTTGCCCTGAAATCTATCTTGATTACATGTACATGATCAAGCAGTTTGATTGTCCGTTCATTCCATTTTGAGATAAAAAAATCGTCAAGTGCGACTTTATATCCTGCTTCCTTAAGCTCCTTGCATATCTCTAAAATTTCATCCGTGATCTCAACCGTCTCCAATATTTCAACAACAACTGTACCAGGATCAAACTGGGAAGGCACCCTTAACTTTAATAGTTTTTCAGTAAAATTGATGAAACAAGGTTTTCCATGTGAAATTTCCTTGATGCCAATGTTCATGAAACTGTTCACCAGTACATCAGTAGTAGCCTGGTCCCCATCGGTATGCTGATAGCTGTTTGTATTGCCGCTACGATATAGCAGCTCATAAGCCACTGTTTCTTCATTTCTATTAAAAATCGGCTGCCTGGCAACGTAAATATCCATCTTGACTCCTCCAGAGAACTATGAACAACGGGTTAATATAAAAATATTATTTAAGGAAAAATATACTATTATTTAACAAGTATTACAAGAGGAGTTGGCTAAGCTTAAACGAGATGATCTTTGTAAACCATTTGAATTTATGAAGATGGACTTTCTTGTCCGATCATATCAGCGATTTCTGCCAGCATTTCCCCACAGCATCACCATTCTAGTACCAGCTTTTCTTCCTGCCTTGTAAAGGATTTGTAATTCATGACTTACCCTATGATTTTCCAGGATTTATATGAAACATGAAAATTGGTCATGCTCTTCCGCTCCTGTTTGAATAATACCTAACAATTCTACCAGTTCATCAATGGTAAAATCCGCTTCCGCCCTGTCCCAATAGTCGTCACGCTTCCAAATACCAATCATCCCAGTACTTCTGGAGGCCTTCACATCATTTTCAGGATGGTCGCCTACAAATATACTGCGTGATGCTGATACCGAAAGATCTTCCATCCCCTTATGAAAAATCCGGATATCAGGCTTTCTTAATCCCACTGCTTCCGAGATTAAAATCGAATCAAAGTACCCCTCGATTCCCAAAGCTTTTATATTAGCCATCTGGAAAAGGGTTTTGCCATTCGAAATGAGGCACAGTTTAATTCCCATTTGCCTGAGTTTTCCGAGCACAGCATGCAGATTCGGAAACCCTATGCTCGAATTCTTGAAATTGATTATGTAATCTTCCAGCAGCTCTTCCCATGTCAGGGACGCTATGTTCAATTCCTGTAAAAGCTGGCTGTATACTTTGTCCTTCCAGACGTAACCGCGGGCGTCCAATTCAATGAATCTATTTTTATACAGTTGCTTATCTATCAAACTTAATTGAGGACGAAAGCGTTCATACTGATCTTCGATAAATTTCAAGACAGAAGCACTGCGGTCCAGTAAAGTGCCATCAAGGTCAAAAAACACGGCTTCTATTTTACGCATAAAAACTCCCCCTATATGGTAAAAGAACAGGCCAGTTCAGCCTGTTCTCATTTTACCTTATTTTAGGAAGGCGTTATAGTAGCGTGTCATTGCAACTGCAAAGTCACCGCGTGTATTTTTTACAGATGGGTTGAAGCTTGCTGTTACCTTTGGTTTCAAGTCATATGGCCCCTGTGTCACAGCGAATTTCGCATTAAGGATATTCAGGTCGAGAGCTACCTGGACATAGCCTTTCAGTTGTTCTGGTACTTCAGAAGCATCTGAAATCGCAATTCTTTCGTCGTTATACTGGACAGTCAGCTGCCCGTCGAATTCCTCCGCTTCTTTTTGCAGACCTAATGATTGGACCAGTGAATATGCCAGCTCAGCGCGGGTCACGCCATCCTTTGGTGCGAATTTGCCGTGTGCTTTCGGCAAGATGACCCCTTTCTGGATATGCTGCTGATCGCGGAAGGAAGCTCCTTTTGCTGTTGCTGCTTCTACGAATGGAAGGTCTGCTCCTGCAACATCGGAAAAGCTCGGTGTCGCCGGCATCGTCTGCTTAATCTCAGCACCCATCACCAAATATTTTGCCAGCTCTGCTCTTGTTAAAAGTGCATCCGGCTTGAAGGCTCCGTTCGAGAAGCCATCGAATAATCGTTCACTCACGCCCATTTTAATCGCATCTGCTGCCGGGTGGCCGGCAATGTCGTTCAATCCCGAGAAACCGCTGACCTTCGTGAAGGCCATTTCACCTTTTACCGTTTCAGGCAGGGCGATGCCGAGTGGATTGGCATCAGCGCCACGAAGTCCGCGGATTTCTGCTTTCCATGCCCCGGATGCCGGAGAAGTAACTGATACGGTGCGATCATAGTAGAGAGGGAACAACAGGCTGACACCCGAGCTGTACTCTGTGCCGTCTGGAGCAATCAGCACAAGATTGACCGGATTGCCCGTTTGTTCGATTAGGCCTGCTCCATCTACTTTTGCCATAAGGCTGGCCATTCCTTCTTCGACTGTGAACTCATATTGATTATCAGATATAAATGTCAGCGGGTTGTAATCAACCGAAAATTCCTTTCTTTCTGTTGAAGATTCGACATTACTATAAAATGTCTGGTTTGAATTTAACGTCGAACCATAAGCCGTATCGTTGAAGACTTTATCAATGGCACTATAAGCATTCACATAGCCTGCGCCAACTTCCCAGGTTTCATAACCTGGCATATTCGTGGCTGTCTGCTCAAGAATCTGTTTTACCTCAGCAGGTGACAATAATGGATTCGCCTCAAGCATCAAAGCGACGATTCCTGCGACATGCGGAGTCGCCATCGATGTCCCGCTCATCGTTGTATAGTAGGGCAAATACGCTGTTTCGATTGTTTCAGCATCCTGGTCTGCTGAAAGGCTTGATACTGGGGCGAGGACCCTGGTAGAAACGATATCCACCCCAGGTGCAGTGATGGTCGGTTCATCCTTCCACGTCCATTCCTTGCCATCCATTGTAAAAGTGCCTCCTACACCTTTCGTGCCTCTTGAAGAGAAATCAGCCAGCGTTCCATCCTTTACTCCGGCGGCGACTGAAATGACCCATGGAGCTTTTGCGTATGGGTTATGCGTGTTTTCCCCGGGCCCTTCATTACCTGCCGCAAAAAGAACCGTAATACCGCGGTCGTGCGCTTTTTTGCTAGCAATATTGATTGGGTCGTTCGGATCGAAGTCTCCTGATGAACCCCACGAATTCGTGATGACGCGGATATTGTACTGTGACTGATGTGTAATCGCGTAGTCAAAACCGCCGATGCCATCAAGAACGAATAATGCAGCACCTGAACCGTAACCAATTAAATCCGCACCTGGTGCAGCACCTTCATATTTACCGCCAGACATCGCTCCAGTCCCGCCAACCGTGCCGGCTACGTGCGTCCCATGGCCTGAATTTGTATCCGTGTTCGGTACGTTTTCCTGGTATGTGATTGGCAGCAAGCCTGGTGCAAGTGCATTCAGGTTTGTTGAACCCATTACATTCTGGACAAGATTTTTACCTAATTCATGGTCTTTATGTGTTCCGTCAACACCACTGTCATTCACGACGACACCAATTCCTTTTCCTGAAACAGGTAACCCGCCGTTTGCTTTGCGGAAGCTGTCGTCCGTCCTCGCTTTATCAACGCCAGTTATTGCTGTGGCATCTGCGTTGAAGTAAGTAAGCTTTCTATTCATGTAAATCGACTGTACTTCCGGACTTGCCGCAAGCTTTTCGATTTGCTCTTTTGTTGCAATAACTCCGGTAATCGGCAGGGATTTCATACTTACCCCTGTTTCGATGCCGAGCGTTTTTAATAACGATAATTGCGAGCTTGTTGGAGCCCCGTCCCCTTTAAAAGTGACGATGACTTCTAGCGAGCTTGCAGTGTCAAGCGCCTTGCTGACAAGCGGATCAATGACCGCCAGGCTGCTCGCCTTCCCCTGGGGTGCAGCAAATACCGGAAATGTGAGCAACAAAGCAAACAGCAGATACATAAAACGTTTCATCGTATTCTCCTCTCATTCTATTAAAATTTTGAATATTCCTAACTTAATTATCATGAAAGCCCCTCTGGAAAACTATTCTTCAAAGGTTGTAAAATCATTTTCCGGAATGTCTATTCTGGCATCGTACTAAAGTTATAGATGTGTAGTGCTGTTGTTTTTTATCGTACGATCTCTTCAAGTTTCTAAATAAGGCAGGCGTGCTTTTTCCAAAATTAGGATGACGGCACGATTATCTTGTTTTTTTGCTCAATTATCGTCATTGTTCAGGCAATTACCGTGGTTAATTGAGAGATTCCGGTGAAGTTTAGGGCAATTATTGATGCTGATTAAGAGAATAATTTTTCCAGTTTGAAAATGGCTTATTTTCAGAGGTGATTTTCTCTTGAAAAGTGAAATTTTCTAGATTCGAAGTCCCCTATTCCATGCAGGAAAGCATTTTCCGGCCAATTTCACGCTTAATTCGTAAGTTTTTCATCTCAGCAGTGTGAATTTCTAGCGCGACGGAGTAAAAATCTCCCTTGCCCGGGCAAGGGAGATCACTAATCATCAGTATTTCTTCTTAAAAGCTGCATCTACTGCTTTATAAGCATTTACATAGCCTGCGCCGACTTCCCATACCGCGTAATCTGGCATTGATGTGGCTGTTTTTTCAAGGATTGATTTTACCTCAGAGGGTGACAGCAACGGATTAGCTTCAAGCATCAAGGCAATGGTGCCGGCGACATGCGGAGCGGCCATCGATGTCCCGCTCATCGTCGTGTAATAAGGCAGGTATGCCGGTTCAATGTATTCAGCATCAGCAGTCGCACCAAGTACCACGAGCGGGCTAATAACCCGAGTGGAAATGATGTCGACGCCAGGTGATGTCACTGTCGGCTGGTCTGCCCATTTCCATGTCTGGCCATCAACTGTGACAGTTCCGCCCCGTCCCTCTTCGCCGCGTGAAGAGAAATCAGCAAGATTGCCGGACTTATCTCCAGCTGCTACGGTGACTACCCAAGGAGCTTTTTTATAATTCCCGGAAATGGTTTTTGCGTCCGGACCTGAATTCCCTGCAGAGAAAACCGTCACAATTCCGCGGTCATACAGTTTTTTCGTTGCGATATTAATAGGGTTGTATGGATCAAAGTCAGTCCCGGCATCACCTGTATCTCCCCAAGAATTCGTGATCACGCGAATATTGTACTGCTGTTGATGAGTAAGGGCGTAATCGAACCCGCCAATCGTATCAAGCATTGCAACCGCCGCGCCTGATCCGTAACCAATCAAGTTCGCGCCTGGTGCGACACCTTCATACTTGCCGCCTGACATTTCGCCTGTCCCGCCAACGATTCCGGCTACATGTGTACCATGGCCAGAGCTGGTGTCTGTATTTGGTACATTTTCAGCATAAGAAACAGGCAATAGGGTGCTAAGTGCATTCAGATTTGTCGAGCCCAGCACATTTTGGACAAGATGGCTGCCAAACTCCAGGTCACGATGCGTTCCGTCAACACCGCTGTCATTGATGACGACGCCAATTCCCTTGCCAGTTACCGGCAAGCCGCCGTTCAATTTTCTCATTGTTTCATCTGTCCGAACCTGGTCAACGCCAGTAAGGTCAGTCGCTTCCTCATTTTCGTATTCAAGCTTCTTGTTTAAATAGATAGATACAACTTGATCACTTTGGGCGAGGCTATCAATCTGTGTTTTTGTCGCTAATACTCCTGCAATCGGCAGGCTTTCGAATGTCAGCCCCTTTGTGATGCCGATTTCTTCAAGAAGCTTTACTTGCCCCGGCAGGACACCCTCTTCACTTTTAAAAGTAACAATCGCTTCCACTGGACCTATCGCGGATAAAAGAGACTTTGTCAACTCGGAGTCAACCACAGCATTGACCGGCTCCACTGCCTTTGTCGTTGTTCCAGGAACAATCGAAGCAAAGACCGTCGCGGCCATGAGAATAAATGATAAAAATGCAGCTTTAAACTTCATTCAATTTTCAGCTCCTTAGCTATTTTTCTTAATATTCCCACAATATTTACATGAAAACCATTCTGCATTGTATTTAAAAAATAATAACCTCCGTACTAATCTTGGTTACTACTAAAGTAGTATCCAAAAATTAAAAGAGCCCCTTTCTCAGGGACTCTCAAAAATTAATCTATGCCCCGCTGGATGTCGGCGGGATTGGTACGAGCTGGTGCTGGACGGCGTGGATGACGACCTGGGAGCGGCTTTTGACGTTCAGCTTTTTGAAGATTTTGCTGACGTGGATTTTGACGGTTTTGTCGCTGATGAACAGGCGGTCTGCGATTTCTTTGTTGCTGAGCCCTTCGACCAGGCATAGCAAAACTTCCTTTTCCCGCTCAGTCAGGGTTGTGTCCTCCTGCTCGGTTTGTTTTTGCTGATGAAAGGCGAGCAGCTTTCTCGTCATTGAAGGATGGATGACCGATTCGCCGCGGGCGACGGTCCGGATTGCCTCGACGACCTGGTCGGAAGGCGCGTCCTTCAATAAGTAGCCGTCCGCTCCTTCACGGATCGCTGACATGAAATATTCCTCGTGGCTGTGCATTGTCAGCACAAGGATTTTGATACTGGGATATTTCTTTTTCAAAATGCCCGTGACTTCGACGCCATTTTTCACCGGCATGTTGATATCCATTAAGATCATATCCGGCTTGCATTTTTCCACCTGTAAAAGTGCATCGTCACCAGATACGGCTTCACCAACGACTTCGATATCTTCTTCAACTGATATTATATTCCGCAGCCCATCGCGCAGCACGGCATGGTCATCCACTAGCATGAGCCTGATCATTTGTGTTTTCCCCCTCGATTCCCATTCTAGGAACAGTGATGCTGACTTCCGTTCCCGAGCCTTCCTTGCTGTCGATTTGCAGGGAAGCGTTGATTTTTTCTGCTGCATCGTTCATTTGCAGGATGCCGAAATGCGGCTGGTTCCTCGCCTTCAGCATCGCCTGGAACAGCGAGAATCCTTTTCCTTCATCCTTGATTTTTAAAAGTATATGCTCCGTTTGATAGCTTAAGAGAACCTCTACCTTCATTGCCTGCGAATGCTTGATGGCATTGTGCAGGCTTTCCTGGAAAGTGTCGAACAGAACCTTTTCAACCATCGGGCTAAGCTCCTGCTCCTGCCCCCTGATCTCAAATTCGATATCCTGCCGGTATTCCTTTTGGACAGCTTCGATCTTTCTTAAAATCGCTTCTGCCAGTGTTGCTTTTTGAGTTGGATACGGGCGCAATGCATAGATGGATTCGCGCACCTCCTTCAGGCTTTCCCTGAGGCCAATGACACTTTCGTCCACAAGCTTCCTCGTTTCTTCAGGATTTTTAGTGAACTTCTTTCCCGCTGTTTCCAGCTTCATGACCGCCCCGGCAAGTGTCTGGGCCACACCGTCGTGGATGTCGCGGGCAATCCGGTTCCGTTCCTCAAGGACAATCCGCTTTTCTTTTTCGGTAAAAAGAATCCGAGTCTTGATGATGACGGCAAGCTGGTTGGCGAGCGTCGCAATGGATTGAACATCGTGATCCTCGAAGCTTTTCGTCCGGCTCCTGGCGATGATGAACATTCCGATTGTTTCATTCTCGATGACAAGCGGCGAGTATACGAATGCTTTTACATCTTCTTCAAAGCAAGAGGACGCGACACCGCCATCCTTTTTACGGTCATTATAGATTACCGGGCTGCGCATCCCATCGAATTCAGCAAAAGCCTCTGGCAGTAGTTCACACTTCGAAACCGTCCTGCCATCCTTGAAGCTCAGTTCCCATTCACCATCCTTTTTGATCCATAATATGCTTGCTTCTGCCCCAATCAACTCGTTGAAGCTCCCTCGTAAAGCTGAAAGCCAGTCCTGTGAAGGAAGCATCTGGTTCAACTCGGAAGTGATCGAAAAAAGAAGCTTCAAACGATTCTTCTCTCTTTTCAGCCTGGTAATCGTCGCGCTCAGCAGGGAAATCCCGACAAGCGGCGAGAAAAAGAAGAAGTAGGCAAAGACATCGATTTCACCGCGATTTTGGCTGCCAACGACATACAGGGTAATTCCGTAAATCAAGGAAATCGCCGCACTATTAAGTTCTGTAAGAGTCTTTTGCTTCCACATTTTAAAAGAATAATGCTGCGGCCTGATAAAAAGAACGAGGTCGACAATCACGTTGTTGACCAGAACATAGACTGCTAGCAAAAAAATATAAGCTAACACCCCTTGTATAATAGGTGTGAGTGCCAGCTTTTCCAATAGAGCTTCCGTTAGAGGCAGCATCATTGCGGCAACGTAAAAACTAATCACTAGCTGGGCGGGGTTGAACAATACTATCCGGAGCGGCCTTCTGTGGATGAGGTTCACAATCAGGACTGCTCCTGCATAGGCAATCGCAGTATACGGGAATCCATACAGCAAAAATAACACGTAGACAACCGGGAACGTGATGGCCGTATGGCCTCTCCAAACCGGCATTGGATAGTACTCGCTAATAAGCAGGAATATAAATAAAAGGGCCAAAACAATCGGTTCGCCGGGCGGTTCCAATTTTACAAAGGAAAAAAGGATGAGCAGCCAGCCAATCAGGGAGACCGTATTCATAAACAACTTTGCAGCTTTCTCCCTTTTTTGCGAAAGTGCCTTTTCCAAACAATGCACCCCCTTTAAGTTTAGAATTTTCAGTTAATTAATTTTATCGCGCAGGTCCTCAAAACACAAATAAAACCCACTCACTGGCCGAATGGGGGTGCCACTAGCCAATGAATGGGCCAAACTCATGAAGAGTTTAGTTGAAAACTATTATGGCAAAATTTGCGCGCTCAGACTATTCATCAAATGGGGTATTCTTATAGTACAAAAGTGTTATAGCGAGGTGCTCCCCTACATATCCCTATTGTTCCTGACCATTTCCCTATGTTTGAAAAGGTCGCTCAAAGCCTTATTGATCATTGCCACGCTTATGGCGGTCAGCGCGAAAAACATGATCGGTACATAGACAATCCATTCATATGTCAGCATGAAGCGTTTGTTGAGGCCAATCAACCCAGACCATTCATGTGTGACCGATGAAGGCGGACCCTCACCCATGATGGTTCCTCCAAACAGGACGTGCAGGACCCCAAGATGGACAAGCAGCGCCAGCACCTGCAAAAACTGCTGGCCGAACATTAAGATCCATTCTTCATACAGCTGCGGAAGGATGTGCTTAAAGTAGATATGCCGTTTGCTCCCGCCGAGCGTGATTGCCGATTGTATGAATTCTTCCTTCCACACCCTGCGTTTTTGCTCAATCAACTGGACATTCAGAGATGGCATCGCGATTAAGATCAAGATGATGAATTCATAGCTCACCCTGACCCACAAAGGATGATGGAAGCCGTGGATTGTATATAGTACTACCGTGCTGAGAAGAAAATAAGCAATCAGCGTTTGCGGAAAAAAAGATAATGGTTCAGCGAATGTCTTTAAAGCTTTGAAGACCGATTCTGGAACACGGAATAAAAAGTAACTTAGAACAACTGAGAAAAACATTCTTAAAAAAGCAACGACCAAAACGATGCCAATCGAGTACTTTGCTCCCTCGACAACCGTATGAAGCATATCATAGCCATACATATCTGACCCTAAAGGAAAGACATCGAAAGGAGGATATGGCGGAGCTTTATTGATCGTTCCATCGTCATTATAGAAAAACGGTTCCTGTCTGATTTCCCCATCATTCAACACAGTATTCAGGATGCTTAATGTCATTAAAATAATCAGGAATGAAGACCCGAATAGGAATTTTTTCGTTCTTAACAAGCTCATATTGAATACCTTCTTAGCTCTATTAATCTATAAATGACGAAAAACACTGTAAAAAACAATATACAAGTGAAGACGAAAAGCTCTACTGAAAGATTTTTGATATTGAACATCATTACTCCATCCAGGTTAAAGATGTATTCGACCATTACAAGGGTAGAAAGCATCATCCAAATAACCGTCTTAAGATGACCCTCAAGGTCTTGCTTGATATTCCGTATCACGTGGATATTCAGCAAATAAAAATTCGATAATCCCTTTGCCTTTGCGTAGATAATGTACTGCTTATCCAATTCCTCAAAAATTTTGAGGACAATGATTTGTGTTAAAAAAAGAAATATCGGCAGACTCAAGCTGATGAGAGGCAGCAGAAACGCCTGATTGCCATCTCCCAATGAAACAGTCTGGACTAGTTTCACTCCAGTAACCCGAAAGATCCAGATAAAGAAGACCTGCAGCAGGAACATCCATAACACGTCAGGTACAGATCTAATAATTTCTAAAAACTTAAAATATAGTCTTTTTTCTTTTCAAAAAAGAGGATGATCAAATAAGAAAGCATGAAAGCAAAAGCCAATGCCGTAAAAAATGCAATTCCCAATATCTTCATTGAATAGAAAAAACGGTCGATTACCGCCGGCAGCATTTCATGCTGGCCATCGTAAGTCAAATTACTTAAAGTGAAAATTTTAACAGCCAAATCCCTTACACTGTGAAAATAGCTCTCCGTGTCGAACGTCAAATCCCTTAAAAGGACTGGCAGGCTGCCAATAATAATAAAAATAAACACTCCTATTAAGTACTGTGTTAACACTTGAGCTAATCGCAGTGTCCCTTTTTTCACCATTTCCGAAACTCCCCAGCTAGAATTTTAGTACTTAAATTATAGTTGAGTTTTCTTGGATTTTCCATTTATTTCATGACCACTCTTTTTGGAATTTATACTTAGTTGATAAAAAATGATGATCAAGCTTTGCGAAAACAGGTAGATCGGAAAGGACCAGTACATTTTATAGCCTTTGTCAAAATGGAACAGGCCGACCTTGAGGCCAACCCATTCCATCGCCATTGAAAAGGATGACCATAAAAGGATATAAGGAATAATTTTAAGCCTTTTAATGTTCCATTTTACGTAAAAATAAAGAAAGAAATATCCATAAGGACCGTACATCACATAGCTAAGAAAATCGATGAACTGATAGGATGAATTGTCGTTGACGTCATAATAATCCCAGGGCTTGATTGAGAGGGTATGGTCATAAAACAAGCCTATGTAGATGCCGAAAATATAATATCCAAAACTCTCAAGCTTGCTGAAAATTTTTGGGGCGAACCAAATCGCGAGGTTCATGACGATGATGCTGATGATCACGAACCATTCATTTTCATTAAACGCATGATCATAAACTTTCATTTTGTTCATTCTCCATTGTCTGTATGAATGATACCAGCTTTAAAACAGCTACCGCCGAGAGCAGGAAGCCGGCATTCAATAAAATCGTATAGAAAAAGTTCCACTTAACATATGTGAGGATATGAAATAGCACAGTCAACTCATGAATGCTAACCATTACTACCAGTGAAATCAAGAAGATTACTGTTCTATAAAGCGGCGAGTGGGCGCGCACATAATAGTTGGCAAAAAGCACGGTTAACATCGGAGTCAGCACGTCCCGGCAAAGGAGCATACAAACGAACAACCAATGATCCTCGGTCATTTTTAAAAGTTTCCATTCCAGCGCAAAAAGCGTCACGCATTGGCGCGTAATGATCGCAACCACCATGAAGACCAGCGCGTTTTGCAGGAAATTCAGCGGTTTTTGCAGATGATAGGCAAAATGAAGCAGCAAGATTGTAATTGTGAAATATATCGAGAGAACCATATTAACATCCTTAATTAAAATTCATTTTTTCACTCCTTACTTTGTCCATCTTCAAGCATACTAACCATTTGAATTAAAATAAGCATACAGCCGGAACTGTATGCTTGTGGTCAATAATTATTGGCGCAGGCCGACATGTTTTCTTTTGTAGTTTGTGGGTGGCAGTGTGATTCTGGGTCTGGAGCTTTTTCGAGTGCCATCCATTTTCCTCTTTTGAACTGAATAGCGAGGACAACTGCACGGAATGCGATATCAATGCCTATGGCGATCCAGACACCTGCAAGGCCCCAGCCCAGCTTGATTCCCAGGACATAGACTAGCACAGTCCGTACAGCCCACATCCCGAATCCTGTCAGGTACATCGGGAACTTGGTGTTATTTGCACCCTGGAAGGCACCTGTCAGCACCATCAATACGGCAAGGAATGGCTGGAAAACCCCTGAGATTTTCAATGCTGTACCGATATTGTCAATGACCTGCTGATCCTCGGTAAAAAAGCTGCCGGCCCAATCGCCGAGGAAGAAAAGCAAGGCTCCAAGCACGGTCATCAAACCAACCGTGAGATAAGTGGATAATCTGGCATAATGCTTTGCTTCTTCCAGCTTTCCTGCTCCTATTTGCTGGCCGACGAGAATCGTCGCCGCTGTCGCAAAACCGTAACCAATCATATAGGAAAACACTTCGACATTGCCAGCAATCTGATGGGCGGCGAATGCGCTGGTCCCGAGGGCAACGACGAAACCGAAGTATACGATTTGTCCCGCGCGCATGACCAGCCTCTCACCAGCTGCTGGTGCTCCCAGGGTTGTCAGCTCCATCAAATGAGTCTTGTCAATACTCCAGTAATCCTTGCGAAATGCAAGTGTTTCTGTACGATTCACATAGTAAAATAATGCCATGCTGCCAATCAGCCGTGAGAATACCGTTGCCAATGCCGCTCCGACAATACCCATTTCCGGTATGAACAAAAAACCGAAAATAAGGACGTAATCCAAAATCGCATTCACGATATTGATGACAATACTGACCTTCATCGGTGCTTTTGTATCGCCTGCCCCGCGAAGGATGGCACTCAATACAAACATGAAGCTCATAACAATTGACGGAATACCGACAATCCTGAAATAAAGGGCGCCGGCCTCAAGCACCTCTGCTTCGATGCCCATCAGTTTAAGCAGAGGTTCGGCAAATATTAAAGTGATGATGCCCGTCAATATGCCAAAAACAGCTGCGAGCACAATCGATTGCTGAGAGATATGCCTTGCTTTTTCCGGCAGGTTCGCACCGAGAAAGTTCGCAATCCTGACATTGGCTGCTACCCCAATTGCCATGAATAATGCGAAATAGATGGCGAGTACGGCATTGGTCACCCCTACCGCCGAAACTTCGGCCAGGCCGATCTTTGAAACAAAGTAAGTATCAACAAAGCCTAGTATGGTCTGAAAAAAATTCTCGATGACTTCAGGGATTGCCAGCACAATAATGATTTTCAGCCGCCCTTTGTTCGTTTGCGGCATATTGATTTTCCCTTCAGTAACTTGATCCTTCAACTTCCAGCCTCCTTTACTGAGGAACTAAAACAAAAGCACACTATAACAGTGTGCAATTGTTTTTAGTATGGCTTACTCTTGGACCTCTATGACAAAAGGAACGGTATAGAGCTTGCCTTTATACTTGAACTGCCCCCAAATCTTGTACAATCCAACACTAGGGAAACTTGTCATATACTCTACTTTTGGTCCTTTGGTGTTCTCGTCCGCTGGATGGACATGAAGGAATTCATTCATGTCCTCGCTGACAATCACCACATGTCCCGCAGAACCAAGATAAGGCTCCAGTTCAGTAACTGGTTCTCCTGACTCATCGCTGAGCGCAAAAATCAACTTTATATGTTCATCCACTCTTGCTTCGGGAAGGATAAGCTCGATTTCAAGGTCGTCTACTTTCTTTTTCAGAACTTTATCTGCATTGACCTCATCAATGGATTCCTGTCCGGTAACTACAAGCTCATGCGATGCCAGCTGTTGATTCGCACCTTCTGGCAGGAAGTCTGCGTACAGTTTATATCTCCCTGCCTTTTGGAAAATCGTTTTGATTTGGAATCTGCCCTTCCCGAGGTAATCGGGATGAAGATGCTTGAACACAGATAAACCCCTTTTAATGGCCAGGAGGTGCATTTCTTTTTCATGGACAGCGGAAAAAATCTCGACAGGCTTGCCGGATGCATCCTTGATATCAAGAAATATGTCTGTTTCCTGATTGCTTTGGATTGGTTCCGGGTTTGAGCTCCACTCAACCTTGACTTTGGCAGCATTAACCTCACCTGAAAGCTGGCCGTGGCCGTGATGGCCGGCGTGACCAGCGTTCGAACTCTGCATGTTATGCGGCTGATGATGAGCACTGGTGTCATGTGTAGTTACCCCGGCCTGCCTGCTTTCTCCGGTTAAGCTATCTTGCTGTGAGTGGCTGTGACGGGTCCCACTGCCACGTTCCTCCGGTTCACGATTCATCTTTTCAACCTCCCAACTATAAGGTTATTCTTCCATCATATGGCTGAAATGATCCACTACTTTCTTTTGTTCTTCCGGCGTACCGAGTGGTGTTACGTCCGCTTCATGTTCCTTAAGGAATTCGGTGATCATGTTCAGCAGCTGCACTTGCTGGAGGGCCATGTCAACATGGGTTTGCTTGACCTTTGGGTCCTTCATTTTCAATGCTGAAACGAAATTATCTTTTGCCATTGCCTCTGTAGAAGCCTTTATCTCCATGGCGATATGCTTGTCCATCTTCTCTGTTCCTCTAGTAGTCGTTTCCAATTGATCTTCCGGAATCTCATCAAAGCCAGGCAGTTTCTCAAATTCGCTTTTATCAGGATCAAGCATGTCCATCATGATGCGCACATGGCTTCTCATGATTCCTACTTTTTTATTAAGCAACTCCAGTAATTTTTCATCCTTTGCTTCTTTTGCTAAAAGCTTTACTTTCATAATCATGCCGTCATGAGCTGGTAAGTGTGTCGTAATCAATCCTAAATCTGATGCTGGAAGTAACATATAAGATTCCTCCTCATATTTTAAAGTTCAAATTATCTCTACCACTATCAGGAACAGTTAAACTCCACAAAAAATGCATATTCAGCTGATATGGTATCAATTGTTTGCATATAGAAAATGGCGCTTATAAAATACAGGCTGAGGTATATAGAATGTAACCACGGCATGTTGTGAAAAATAATAAAGACATCAGAGGAGGCGCAAAATGAAAAAGGTTGGAATTGCAGCAATTATCATTCTTGTTTTAGTCATAGGCGGTGGCTGGCTTTTCATGAGGATGATGGGCGGCGGCACAGGAGGCAATATGCCAGGCCAAGGCGGAGGCATGATGAACGGCGGCGGTATGGGAAATGGCGGCATGATGGGCGGAGGTTCCGGCTCGGTCGAGGATATGAAGAACGACTCTTTTACCGAGGGAGAAAAGCCCCTTCCGATTCCGCCAATCCTTGAAGACGAGAATCCTGACCCAGACAAAGCAGAGTTCACTCTTGTATCGCAAAAAGGATCAATGGAGTTTTTAGAAGGGAAAGAAACAGACACGTTTGGGTACAATGGGGATTATTTAGGGCCGGTCATTCGCGTCAAAAAGGGCGATGATGTCTCCATTAAGGTGAAAAATGAACTTGATGAAGCCACAACGGTACACTGGCATGGCCTAGAGGTCGATGGCGAGGATGATGGCGGACCTCATTCCGGAATCCAGCCAGGCAAAACCTGGAATCCACAGTTCACGATTGAACAAAATGCCGCAACATTATGGTATCATCCCCACCTGCTTCATGAAACAGGAGAACATGTTTATAAAGGGCTTGCTGGTTTATTTTTAATCGATGATGAAGAAAGCGAAAAACTGGACTTGCCAGATGAATATGGCGTCAATGATATCCCGCTGGTCGTCCAGGATAAACAGCTCGATGAAAATGGACAGTTTGATTATGATTTGAGCATGCACGATGTGATGATGGGCCTTCAGGGGGACACCATCATGGTCAATGGAGCCATTAATCCTTATGTCGAGGTTCCAAAAGGCAAGGTCCGCTTCAGGCTGTTGAACGGCTCGAATGCACGAATCTATCAATTCGCACTAAGCAATGGACAGGAATTTTACCAGATCGGTACAGATGGCGGACTTCTGGAAGAACCGGTAAAGCTGAATAGCCTTATTTTAAGTTCTGCAGAGCGAGCGGAATTGATTGTAGATTTTTCCGATTATGAAGAGGGTGAAAGGGTCGAACTGACTGACCAGGGCACTTCTTTTATGAAATTCGTCGTTACTGGTGAAGAAAAAGGACCTGAGGAAATCCCTTCCAAGTTGGTGGACATTCCGGAAGTGAACGAATCAATGGCTGCAAGAACCAGGGAGTTTGTCATGTCTGGAATGGGCCGCAATGTCACTATCAATGGCAAACAGATGGACATGGACCGGATTGACGAGCAGCTCAAGCTTCATGATACCGAGATATGGGAAATTTCGAACGAAGGCATGGGAATGATGGGCAATAACATGGGAATGGCTCACCCCTTCCACGGACACGGTACCCAATTCCTGATCCTCGACCGGGATGGCAATCCGCCGCCGCCAAACGAACGCGGATGGAAGGATACGATTTTGGTCGCACCAGGTGAAAAAGTACGTGCGATTGCCACGTTCGATCATAAAGGATTGTTCATGTACCACTGCCATATCCTTGAGCATGAGGATGCCGGGATGATGGGACAGTTTAATGTAGAATAAATCCGTGTCCGAAGCCGGTATCACTTCGGACAAAATCTAGAGAAAGTGCTGTGACTTTGCCCGAACATGGCTTGACTTCGGACAAAATCTAGAGGTAATGCTGTGACTTTGTCCGAACACAGCTTGACTTCGGACAAAATCTAGAGGTAATGCTGTGACTTTGTCCGAACATGGCATCACTTCGGACAAAATCTAGAGGTAATGCTGTTACTTTGTCCGAACATGGCATCACTTCGGACAAAATCTAGAGAAAGTGCTGTTACTTTGTCCGAACATGGCATCACTTCGGACAAAATCTAGAGGCAATGCTGTGACTTTGTCCGAACATGGCATCACTTCGGACAAAATCTAGAGAAAGTGCTGTGACTTTGTCCGAACATGGCTTGACTTCGGACAAAATCTAGAGGAAATGCTATGACTTTGTCCGAACATGGCTTGACTTCGGACAAAATCTAGAGGAAATGCTATGACTTTGTCCGAACATGGCATCACTTCGGACAAAATCTAGAGGCAATGCTGTGACTTTGTCCGAACATGGCTTGACTTCGGACAAAATCTAGAGAAAGTGCTGTTACTTTGTCCGAACATGGCATCACTTCGGACAAAATCTAGAGGAAATGCTATGACTTTGTCCGAACATGGCTTGACTTCGGACAAAATCTAGAGGAAATGCTGTGACTTTGTCCGAACATGGCTTGACTTCGGACAAAATCTAGAGGAAATGCTATGACTTTGTCCGAACCCGGCATCACTTCGGACAAAATCTAGAGAAAGTGCTGTGACTTTGTCCGAACATGGCATCACTTCGGACAAAATCTAGAGAAAGTGCTGTGACTTTGTCCGAACATGGCTTGACTTCGGACAAAATCTAGAGGGAAATGCTGTGACTTTGTCCGAACATGGCTTGACTTCGGACAAAATCTAGAGGAAATGCTGTGACTTTGTCCGAACATGGCATCACTTCGGACAAAATCTAGAGGCAATGCTGTGACTTTGTCCGAACATGGCTTGACTTCGGACAAAATCATGAGGAAAAGGCGAAACTCTGGTCTGAAATCGTATTTAAGCTCCGGTTTTGTAAATGGGTTCTTTTTTCAATGAAAAAAGCATAGGTTCATGGCCTATGCTAGTTTTTATGTTAATATCCCCTAATTTAATAGATCAATTAACGCGTCTTTTCCGAAGCGATTAATGAATTTATGCATTTGCTCACGCTTTTTCCCTTGCTCGCTATATATTTCGATAAGCCTATCAACCTTTTGATAGAGTTCATCCGGGCTAAGCTGTTCGAATAGCAAGCTGCCAGCCGCAGCGTCCTGGCCCTTTGATTTTCCGCCCGCATACAGATTGTATCCGTCCTTCACTTTCATGATGCCGATGTCGTTGATCAGTGGTTCGCCGCAGCCAACCGGGCAGCCGGTATAGGCGGGTTTGAGGGTGAAAGGCACAGCTTTGCCGGCAATCCTTTTGTTGAGTTCGATTGCCACTGGCATACCTTCCTCCTCCGCTCCTTTGCAAAAATTACATGTGCGGAGGCTTTTCACAAAGCTCCCTACTGGATAACAGCTGAGTCCAGCCTGTTCAAATTCAGCTATTGCCTCATCTTTACGACTTTCCGGAATTTCGATATACAGTTGCTGAAACGTTGTCAGCTCCAGTTCCTGATCATCTTCCAGATATTTTGCCAGGACGAGCAGTTGTTTGGCATTCAGCTTGGAGCCAAAATCTATGCCGCCATTAACAGCCAGCTTTATTGTCTTTTCTGTCGCTTCCAATTTAAGTATAGTCTCCCTTCACCTTATTTTCGTGAAAATTCAAAATTAATTCTATCATATCGTAAAAAAATGAAGAATTCGTGCAGATTTCCCTCGAATGGCATTTCTATAAAATTCCTATCAAAATTTTTGCAGAGTTCCCCTCTTCTATGTCAAACATAAAGTAAAAATAGTTGAATAATCTTTCAGATACGCTAAAATGATATCGGGTTTCGTTATTGAGTTTCGATATCAAAGAAAGAAGGAATTTTTCATGGAGGATAAAGTTCTCAGGAAACTTTTTCTCGGATTCATCCAGATACATATTTTGCATCACGCCAAGGAACAGCCGATTTTTGGGTTGTGGATGCTGGAAGAGCTTAAAGAACATGGCTACAGTTTGAGCGCTGGCACTCTATATCCGATTCTGCACAGTATGGAATCAGACGGCTTGCTTATAAAAGAAGAAAGAAATGTCGAGGGTAAAATCCGCAAATACTATCGGACAACGGATAAAGGGAATAGCGTGCTTGAGGAAGCCCAATTGAAGGCGTATGAACTATTCAAGGAAATCAAAGATTGATTGGAGGGATAGAATGTTTGAATTGAAGAATGTCAGAGTGAACGGTATTTTACAAATCGAGCAGCTGAAAATTCCGGAAAATCAATTTACCTGTATCCTTGGACCAAGCGGAAGCGGCAAATCAACGCTGTTGAGGCTTTTGAATGATCTGTCCAGTCCTGACGAAGGGGAGATTTTTTTCAAAAACAAGCTCATCAATGAAATCGAACCGCTACAGCTCAGAAGAACGGTTGTAATGTTGTCACAGGCGCCAGTCATCTTTGATGGCAGCATTGAAGATAATTTGCAAATCGGCCTTACTTTTTCCGAAAAAAAAGCAGCTGAAGTGCCTGAAATGGAATCGATGTTAAAGCTGTTTATGCTGGATAAAAAGCTCAGCGAAGATGCAGAACACTTATCCGGAGGCGAAAAGCAGCGGCTTTCCTGGGCAAGGACCATGCTGCTTGATCCCGAAGTATTTTTGCTGGACGAGCCGACCTCCGCGCTGGATGAGGAAACAGCCCGTACTGTGTTAACAAGGTTTTATGAATATTCAAAGCAAAATGCAAAAACAGTCATCATGATCACCCATTCGAGAGAGCTTGCCGAGCTTGTCTCCGAGAATACGATAGACATGTCGCAATATTCCATTGAAAGCGGGGTGGGCTGATGGATGATGTGATGGATCTATCCTTTTTACAGCTTGCTGCAGCATATATCTTCATCCTGATTTTGATCGTCATTGTCAGGGTTCGCAGGATTCCGCGGGAAAAAGAAATCCTCCTGGCAACTGTGCGGATGTCCCTCCAGCTTGTCCTGGTCGGGTACCTGCTCGTCTATCTTTTCGATAATCCGAATCCCTTTTATACATTAGTGATCATCGCCATCATGCAAATATTTGCGATCTATAATGTCTACAAACGGACGAAGCATCCGCTTGGCGTCGGGATGAAAAAGCACATCGCCTATGCAATGGCCATTGGCATCCTGACGAGCTTATTCTTTTTCATTCTGGTTGTCCTGGATGTCACGCCATGGTATGAGCCTCGTTATTTCATCCCGATTGCCGGGATGATCATCGGGAATTCGATGACCGGTGTTTCGCTAGGAGTGAATCATTTGATCTCGGGATTTTCATCGCGCAGGGCTGAGATTGAAGGAGCCCTGATGCTTGGCGCCGCTCCAAAGGATGCCGCCAAAAAGGTCGTCAACGAGGCATTTGACTCAGCGATGCTGCCGACGATTAACTCGATGGTCGGAATGGGAATCATATTCTTGCCAGGAATGATGACGGGACAAATACTATCTGGCACTTCCCCAATCGTTGCCGTTGAATACCAGATTGCCATTATGCTCGGGATTGTCGGAAGCGTGTCACTGACAGTGATTTTGTATTTGCAGATGGCCTATAAATCTTTTTTTAATGAGCGTTTTCAATTAGTTATGAAGGAGTTAAAGAAATGACAGAGAAAAAAAGTATTACGCTCCAATCATTGCTGGAGATATTGATGGTTTCCACCAGGCTCGGCCTGACATCTTTTGGCGGCCCTGTCGCCCACCTTGGATATTTCCATGAGGAATATGTCCGCCGCAGAAAGTGGATGGATGAAGAAAGTTATGCAGATTTGGTGGCATTATGCCAGTTCCTGCCCGGACCCGCAAGCAGCCAGGTCGGTATCGGTGTAGGGCTGATGCGCGGCGGATTGCTGGGCGGATTGTTTGCCTTTCTAGGTTTTACGCTGCCTTCTGTTCTTGCACTTATTTTATTTGCGATGATCCTGAAAGGTTTCGATATCGGGGATGCAGGCTGGGTTCACGGGCTGAAAATCGTTGCTGTCGCTGTTGTTGCCCATGCTATTTTAGGAATGGCACAAAAACTGACTCCAGATTTGCCGAGGAAGACGATTGCTTTAGTCGCGCTGGCAGTAACTTTGCTGTGGCAAACCGCGTTCACGCAAATCGGTGTCATTATTATCGCTGGAATTTTGGGATATGTTTTATTCAGGTCCCATACTGTCGCAGATGATAAAAGGATGACTTTCTCGATTTCCAAAGGCGTAGGATATGTCAGCCTGGCACTGTTTTTCGGATTGCTGATCTTATTGCCTATTTTACGAGAAGCGACTTCATTGAACTGGATTGCGATGTTTGACAGCTTTTACCGCTCAGGTTCGCTTGTATTTGGCGGCGGCCATGTTGTCCTGCCGCTGTTGGAGCGTGAATTCGTGCCAACAGGCTGGCTGAGTGAAGAAGCCTTCCTTGCAGGTTACGGCGCTGCCCAGGCGGTTCCTGGCCCATTGTTCACGTTCGCCGCTTATATCGGAGCGATCATCAATGGCTGGCAAGGTGGTTTGCTCGCGACTGCTGCAATCTTCCTGCCGGCGTTCCTGCTGATCCTTGGGACGCTTCCTTTCTGGGATGCATTGAGACGAAACAGCAAAATCAGCCGAGCTTTGATGGGCGTCAATGCAGCAGTCGTAGGGATTTTGATTGCGGCGTTTTACTATCCTATTTGGACGAGTTCCATTCTGGCACCGATCGATTTCGTCTTTGCCGCCGTTCTGTTCAGCATGCTCGTGTATTGGAAGCTTGCTCCATGGATTGTCGTTGTTACCGGAGCTGTCGGGGGATTGGTTTTGTATATGATTTTTTAAAATAAACCGGGCGTTTGTCTGGTTTTTTTGCTGTTTTACCAGTAAATATTTAAATAAGCACTTTTAATTCGTTTCAGATTCACGCTAAAGTGGTTTTATTGGCGAAAATATGATTTATTCGACCACATTTTTGAATATATTGGCGGATTTTCTATTATTTCGACCACTTTTTCGAATATATCGACCACTTTTACAAATATATCGACCAAGTGGAACATACATACCAGCAAAAAATAATAGTTCAGAGTAAAAGAGAACCTTGACCACTCACGGTCAAGGTTCTTTTTATCATTCAAATGTTCCTTTCACCAACGGAACTCTATTTTCTACCATAACCTTGCCCATTGCGATGACCGTATCAATTTCCAGGTTTTCATCTAGCAGCACCAGGTCTGCGTCACGCCCTGTTTCAATCCGCCCTTTTTGCAAAAGCTTTAAAACCGCAGCAGGATTTGCGGTAATCACACGGATAGCCGTTTCGAGCGGAATCCCCTCCGCTAAAATGGCTTCCTTAACCGCATCGTACAAAGATGAAACCTGGCCAATTTGCAGGCCGATCAATTCGCCATTTACATCGAAATCTGGCAGGCTAGCCTGTCCGTCGGAAGTAAAAGTAATCTGGCTGATATCCACTCCGGCCTCCAGCACCCTTTTCAATGCGGCACTGCATTTCACTTCGCCTTCCTCTAAAAACTTTGGAATGGAACTGGTTGTGAAATCGACCCATCCGCCCTTCTTCGCATATTCAATCCCGGCTTCAAACAGATGTGGATTGCGATTAATATGGGTCGGGTAAAATTGCCTGATCGGGATATCGGTATTTTCAACCACCTGCTCGATCAGCTTCAAATGGTCCAGACTGTCACCGACATGGATATTGACGATGCCGCTTTTACCGGAAAGCATACCGCCAATCCTTGCATCCGAAGCGATTTTGGCCAATTCCTCGGCTGTTGGCTGCGATGAACGATGGTCTGCTATCGCGATTTCACCGGCGCCGATTATTTTATCGATTAAAATGATATCATCCTCAATTTTGCCGGTAAGCGTTTTAACAGGGACCTGATAGGAACCTGTCTGAACATAGGTGGTAATCCCTTCTTCCTCAAGCGAGCGGGCCTTGGCAATCAGGCTTGGCATCGTTCGTGTCGTGCCATCTGTGCCAAGCACACCGACAAGAGTCGTAATTCCGGCAGTCGTAGCCTGAGTCAGTTGAATCTCTGGCGTCCTCGTGCGAAACCCGCCTTCCCCGCCTCCGCCAATCAGGTGTACGTGGGAATCGATGAATCCCGGTACGACCTTCTTCCCTGTCGCATCAATGACCTTTATTTCTACGAAGTTTTCAGGAAACTCGATTTCCTCCTTTATGAAGCCAATTTTCTGATCCACAATTAAAAGATCCTTTTTCCCAAGATAATCGGGGGCAAAAACCTCTCCATTTTTTATCAGCGTTAGCATTTGAATTCCTCCATTTTTTCCGAGCAATGTATCCTTATTATAAATTAAATAGACAGAATAACTTGACACTTTTTTATTATCATACTATAATTTCAAAAAACATTTTAATAAGTTGAAGCGTTGAAGAGAGTCTATTAAGCCGGTCTCCCTGTTAATAGAGAATCAGTGGATGGTGGAAACTGATACAAAGGCCAGGTGAATTTCGTTCTTGGAGCTTTCCCTTGATAAAGGTCTATTTTTGTACAGATCCTTAATAGGGCGGTTTTTTGCCGTTATCATGAAACTTGAGCGGGAAGCGTTTGTTGCTTCCAAATAGGGTGGTACCGCGTGTTCAGCCACGTCCCTATCCAGATTGATGGATAGCGGCGTGGCTTTTTATTTTGCCCGGACATCAATCATTTCAGCTGAAATAGAGAGCAAAAGGGAGACTACACATGGAGAAAGAACAATGGTCATCAAAAATTGGGTTCATCCTTGCCGCTGCCGGTTCGGCAATTGGCATAGGAGCAATCTGGAAGCTGCCTTATGTAACCGGCGTCAGCGGCGGCGGGGCATTTTTCCTGATGTTTATCTTGTTTTCATTATTCATTGGCTTGCCACTATTGCTTGCGGAGTTTGTCATCGGTCGCAGTACTGGCAAGGAAGCGATCCGCGCCTATTTGGAAATCGCGCCTAAAAGTAAATGGTATTTGATTGGGATACTCGGTGTCGTCACTAGCTTTGTGCTGCTCAGCTTTTACAGTGTTGTCGGCGGCTGGATCAGCCTGTATTTTGTAAAAGGACTGGCTGGCGGAGTAATAGAAGAAGGAGCTAATTATGGGGAATTGTTCGGACAGACGATCAGCAGTGCATGGAGCGTGCTCGCTGCACAAGCTGCCTTCTTATTGATTACGATTATTGTTGTGGCCAGAGGAATTCAATCCGGGATTGAAAAAGCGAGCAAAGTGCTGATGCCGGCATTGTTCCTTCTGTTTATCATCTTGATCATTCGCTCATTGACGCTTGAAAACGCGCTTGATGGAGTGAGGTTTTTCCTCGAGCCTGATTTTTCAAGCATCACTTCGGAAAGCATCTTGTTCGCGATGGGGCAATCTTTCTTCTCTTTGAGCATCGGCGTATCAGTGATGGTGACATACAGCTCGTACCTGCCGAAAAAAGGCAGCATCGTCCAGCCCGCCCTGTCGGTTGTAGGGATGAATTTATTTATCGCGCTGCTTGCCGGGCTGGCGATCTTCCCTGCTGTTTTCTCGCTCGGATTTGAACCAGCGGAAGGTCCGGGACTGCTGTTTGTTGTCCTCCCTGCTGTTTTTGAACAAATGGTTTTCGGTGAGCTGTTCCTGCTTCTGTTTTTGGCATTATTCCTATTTGCGACACTGACATCCGCCTTCTCAATGCTTGAGATTGTTGTAGCAACACTCGCAAAAGGTAACCAAAAAAAGCGGCCACAATTTGCATGGATTGCAGGAGGCTTGATTTTCCTGCTTGGCATCCCTTCTGCCCTATCATTCGGGGCGATGGCGGAAGCAACGATTTTTGGGAAGAATATTTTTGATACAGCTGATTTCCTTGTAAGCAACATCCTGATGCCGCTCGGAGTGCTGCTGATTTCGATATTTGTTCCGTTAAAAATCAAGAAGGAAGTATTGCGCCAGGAGCTGCTGCAGCACTCAAAAAGCGGCAGCCTTCTCTTTAACCTCTGGTACAATGTGATGAGATTCATCGTGCCGGTCTTCATTATTATAGTGTTTCTTGATTCATTGGGAGTTTTATAACTATTCAAATGGGGAGCTGACTTTTTTGTCAGCTCCCTTTTTCATGCAATCACTAAAACTATCATCCGTATAATTTTTTCCATTAAGGCAGAAGATATTGAGTAGATGACTGCATCGGAGGGATTTTTGATGTTCTTCAAGAAAAAGAAAGGCGAAGTCGACAAAAGGATGAATCAAAAAAACCTCGACGACAAGGAGCTAATCCCTGTAAATAAGGATGATTTCATCCAAAAAATGAAGGAGCGCCTTCACGATAGTGCGGATTTAAATATCAAGGAACTCCCTAATGGCTTTACACTTATTTACTTTGATACTTTGACAGATAAGAGGATGATGAATGAAGATGTTCTCGCTCGTCTCGAAGATGCTCAAGCATCCCCAGACGAAGCATTTAAGCATATAACAGTTTCAAGTACCTCTAAACATAAATATGTAGATGATGTGGTTGATTCAATGTTGCATGGAGCAGTGGCGGTTCATTCGCCAGGCCACCCCGTCATCATCAGCGCAATGGTTGGTACCCAGGAAAACCGATCATTGACACGCCCGGAAAATGAGTCACAGGTTTTAGGGCCGCAAATCGCCTTCAATGAGAGCATGGCGACGAACATTTCCCTTATCCGAAGGTATTTAACCAACCCGAATGTTTGCAATGAAAGCTTCACAGTAGGAAAACAAACACGTTCTGGGGTGTCACTTCTCTATATGAAAGGACTTGCTGATGAAGAGATGGTTGACAGGATGCGGGAAAGAATCAAGAACATTCAAATTGACAGCATTCTTGATAGTTCGATCCTGGTCCAGTTGATCGAGGATAATTCACTGGCCATTTTTCCGCAAATGCTGATGACAGAAAGGCCAGACCGTGCCTGTGCATGGCTGCTCAATGGAAAACTGGTTGTCCTCGTAGACGGAAGTGTACAAGTCATAGGGGCGCCCCATTCTTTCATTGAATTTTTCCAAAGCATGGAAGATCAGAGTGTACGCTGGCAAATCGCTACCTTCCTTCGCGGATTGAGGATTTTTTCGATGGTTGTGTCCATTTTTTTTACGCCGATTTATGTTGCCTCATTAACGTTCCATTACGAAATCATCCCTCAGACATTGCTCATCCCTTTGGGTGAATCAAGGTCAAAGGTTCCCTTCCCTCCTATCATTGAGGCATTGTTGTTAGAGACGATGATTGAGCTCTTGAGGGAAGCTGGAGCCCGCTTGCCTACAAAAGTCGGCCAAACGATGGGTATCGTAGGCGGTATAGTGGTTGGAACCGCTGCAGTTGACGCTGGCTTCACCAGTAACATCTTGATTATCATCATCGCCGTAAGTGCACTTGCTTCTTTTACGACTCCAAATTATATGATGGGCAATGTCATCAGGATTCTGCGCTTCCCGTTAATTGCCCTTGCAGGATTTTGGGGTTTTTATGGACTTATGGTCGGCTTCTGTTTCCTTTTGATTCACCTACTCAGACAATCCAGCTTGGGAAGCCCTTTTTTGGCGCCATTTTATCCACCGCGGTTTGCCGATTGGCGGGACAGCATTGTCCGTCTGCCTATTGGTTGGACAAATACAAGACCAGCACAGTCAAGGCCAGAGGACAAACAGAAATACGACGCTCGCAAATCTGATAAAAAGTAAAGTTGTGGTGTTACAAATGAAGGTGTTAATTGAGCCAAAACCTCATACAATGGTCAATACTTTCCTGCTGATTTTTATTGTCCATTCCATGCAGATAGGGGTAGGAATCCAGGGCTTCCAAAGGATTATCTACCTTGAAGCAAAGCATGACGCCTGGATTTCCGTTATCCTCGGCGGTATTTTCAGCGCTGTTGTTGGCTTTGTCATGGTTAAAATAATGGCTGCCTATGAATCCTCAGACCTTTTTGGGATTCAGTATGATGTGTTAGGGAGATGGATCGGGAATTTTTTGAATATCCTATTCGTCTTATACTTTCTTGGCGCCTTTCATATCATTGTCCGCAACTATATTGAAGTCATCCAGGCGTGGATTTTCCCAGAGGTTCCCAACTGGCTGCTGGCCTTTACGCTTGTCTTTCTTGTGTATTACGGACTGAACGGCGGGCTGCGGACAATTGTCGGCGTCAGCTTCTTCAGCGTGGTTCTATCCTTGTGGCTGATTCTCATGCTCGCATATCCATTTCAGTTTGCCAATTGGGATTATTTATTTCCCTTATTTGAGTCCAACCTTACAGAAATAGTAATGGGAGCCAAACAAATGACCTTTACGGTAATCGGGTTTGAAATCATCCTGGTGATTTTTCCTTTTTTAAAAGAAAAAGAGAAGGTCCATAAGCATTTGCAATTAGGCCTGCTATTCACCACCATCTTGTACCTTGCGGTTATGGTCATCTCCCTTGCTTATTTCAGCGGCGGCCAGCTTGAACGAACCATCTGGGGAACTCTGTCGCTTTTTAAAATCGTCCGCTTCCCTTTTATTGAACGATTTGAATATGTAGCGATCACATTCTGGATCTTGATTATTCTCCCTAATCTCATGCTGTACCTGTGGGCAGCAACACGCGGAGTGGCAAGAATGCTAAATAAAAAGGAGAAAAAAGTCGGATGGGTCCTGATGGGGATTATCTATTTAAGCTTGATCTATCCTATGACCAGGACCGAAATCAACATGATGAATGATTACTTTGC
This sequence comes from Mesobacillus boroniphilus, assembly GCF_018424685.1. Classification (NCBI taxonomy): domain Bacteria; kingdom Bacillati; phylum Bacillota; class Bacilli; order Caryophanales; family Bacillaceae; genus Mesobacillus; species Mesobacillus boroniphilus. The sequence continues at coordinate 531,445 of NZ_QTKX01000002.1, read as the reverse complement.
CAAAGGAGCATTTTATGTCATCTTTGGGTATCCCTTCCTCCTTTACGCCGCTGTTTTAGTTAAGAAGAAATTTTTCAAGAAAAAGGGTGGTACGAATGCAAAAAACCATCACTAGGCTGACGGCTTTGTTCCTCGTGGCCATCCTGTTCACAGGCTGTGCCGAACCCAAGACTCTTGAGCGAATGGGTTTGATTACAACGATTGGTTATGATGTGGCGGAGGATGGAAAGGTTTTAACAACAATGGTGCTGCTGCAAATCGATCCGGAAGCCCCACAGAATTTCGTGATTCTTACTACTAAAGCAGATACCTCTAAAGGGGCAAGAATAAAGGCAGACATGAAGAGCCCTAAGAAATTGCAATCAGGGCAGCTCCGGGTGGCCCTTTTCAGTGAAGAAGTCGTCAGGAAAGGGCTTGTCAATCTGGCTGATACCCTTGCACGAGACCCTTCCATCAGCGATCTTACTTATTTAGCCGTTGTAGAAGGCAGTGTGAATGACCTGCTAAATCTAGAGAACAGAAAATTTTCTGATATCAGCCAGCTAATTTATAAGGAATTGGACCAGAACATCAAAGGAGAAAACATCCCTTCAGCAACCCTGCAGGAAGTCATGCATGATTACTATTCTGATGGCATCGACCCATCTATGCCTATTTTAAAAGCGAGCAACGGGGAAATTGAAATCGCTGGAATGGCACTGATTAAAAGTGACAAGATGGTCGGTAAAATCAATATCAAAGATTCCTTTTATTTAAAATTGATCAATGACCGCTATACAGCTGGTTCGATTGAAATGTCACTCAGCAATGAGGGATTACAATATCTTCAGGAACCGGAAGGCTCTGAGGCAGTAGTTGTCGTTTTGGATACGATTAGAAGCAATAGTGAGATCACCCTCACTAACAAAGAGAAGCTTGAATTTGAATTGAAAATTAAACTGAACACGAGGCTATTGGAAATCAACCAGGCGGTCGACCTCAAGAACCCTGCCAATCTAAAGCAGATTGACAAAAAACTTAGCGAAAAAATCGAAAAAGACTTAGGAGACTTCATCACAAAAGCAAAAGAACTAGGTTCAGACCCATTCGGACTCGGAGAAATTTATCGCAAAAGCGTCAGAGGGTCAAATTTAACGACCGAGAAATGGCACGAGATGTATCCCGATAGCAAGGTCAATGTGAAGGTTGACTTGGAGATTGTTAGGACCGGGGTTGTGGAGTAGAAGTTCCGGAAAGACAAAAAGCGGGAGGCCTTTAATAAGGCTCCCGCTTTATACAACAGCACTATCCCACTTCTTTTCATCCAGAACAAAAAGGATGCCCAATTCGTGATGATCGCCTTCATACAATGCCCTTTGCACAAAGCGGATTTGCCCGTTTGTATCAAGGACTTCAAGCTTGCAATGCGCCCTGTTTCGTGACAGAGCCTCGTAGAATGTTTGTTCATCATGAATATTCGTGCCGTTGACCTTTGTGATAAGCTCGCCTACACCAAGAGCCATTTTATCGGCCGGGGATTCGGGCAGGATACCGAGAATCATCACGCCCTGGTTCTTTTTTGAAAAATAGAACGGCATATTCTCTTCCTTTATTCGCTGTGCCAGCGTCAAGGCTTCGCGTCCAATAATTGCAATCACGACAGCAATGATTGAAGCGATTGGGTACCAGTGTCCTGCAACAGCAACGAGTGAGATTAGGATTCCAAGGCCAATCACACGGCTTCCTAGCTGTTGGATAGCTTCTTTTGGGAGCAACCCCTGGATTTGCTGATGCAAACCGATCGCAAATGGAACAAGAATCAGCGAATATGTATTGTCACCAAGCGTGAACACAGGCCACCACTCAAATGGGAGTGTAAGCACACTGCCCGGAATAAGCATGAATACCGGCACAACCCAGAGGCGCTTTACCTCGTGGACACCGACCGTCTGTCCGCGCTTGCTCTTGATCAATTTAGGGGAAGTTCCTTTTTTTCCATTTTTTAAAATAAGGAAGCCTTCGCCAATAGTTAATAATGCTAACAAAATCGCAATGGATGGATAGATTTTTTCATCAAGGCTTGAAAATAAGTCGCCTGCTAATGGAAGTTCGATTTCTTTTCCTGAAAGGAAGATCAACGCGAAAAACGCGGCGCCGACCGTATATGCTGGCGCGAGCAGCCTGACTCTTGTTGTCAAACTCAATAGCAGTGTTGCTGCAGCAACTAAAACAATTGCCGCGAATGGAATCGCAATGCCCGCCGCAGTGATCATGATTGAGACAATCAGCCCGACCAGCAATCCCAGCGGGAACAGCTGCCTGAGCTCAAAATAAGCATCCTTCGCCCTCACCGTAAAGTTTTTCCGCTCCCTCTTCACGCGTGAAACACCAAGGACCGCAGCCAAAAATATAGAATAATAGAACACAGGGTGAAGCAGAAGCCTGCCCATCCCTTTCAAAAGTTCAATGAACCAATCTTGTGCCACCCCTATGTCACCAGCCTTTAAGATTAAATGATATTAAGCTTATTCTACCAAATCTGTTGGGTAAAACCTATCAATAGTTGTGGAATCTTGATGGGATTTTTTTCTTGTGGTAAAAAAGAAAGCTGTTATGTCACCAAGATAGATTAATAATAGAACGGTTCTCTATGAAATACAGGTTATTCTCTACGATTTCAAGTAGATTCTCTACAAACATCTACTTATTCTCTACGAAAAATGCTTTATTCTCTACGAAATAATAGATAATCTCTACATTTTCCATAATACTGGTTAAGCACTTAATAAAAAACGCTGCACCTCGCTTCAAGGTACAGCGTCAATCAACTTATTTCGCCAGCAGCCTCAATGCGGTCTGCAGCTGAAGGTCATTTTCTTCTTGTTTCATTGCTTCTCTTGCCGCATCCTCGAGAGCGGTAGCTGTTTTTGCATCTATCACACCAGTAACGTTCATATCGCTTTTCCGCTGGAATGCTTTGACGGCAATTTCAGTCATGCTGCTGAAGTAGCCATCCGTACGTCCCGGCTCAAAACCGAGACCACCGAGGATTTCCTGGGCGTTTTTGACCTGCTCATTATTCATATCAAGCTTGAGCGGCTTTTCCGCCTGGATTGGATGGGTATCATATAGAGCTGGCTGATTGACTTCGACGGTTGGCTCGATGCCCTTTTTATGGATCCAGTTGCCGTCCGGTGTCAGCCATTTGAACAGCGTCAGCTTGATATTGCTGCCATCCCCCATCGGCACAGCCTGCTGGACGGTCCCCTTGCCGAAGGTCTTCTCGCCAATGATCGGATAGCCGCCTGCTTCCTTCATTGCACCTGCCAAAATTTCCGAGGCTGAGGCACTGCCGTCGTCTGTCAACACAGCGATCGGATACTTTTTCGCATTTTCCAGATTGGAAAAATAACGAGTCTTATCGCCGCTGCGCTCTTCAATTTGATAAAGCGGCTTCTCCTTCGAAATCAATTCTCGTAAAATCTCTTCCACACTTGAAAGCAGTCCCCCGGGATTTCCGCGGACATCAATCAGCAGCGCATCCATTCCTGCTTTTTCAAAAGCTTTAAGCTCCTTGTTGAACTCTTTGGATGTATCTTCTGAAAACGAGGTGATCTCCATGTAACCAATCTTTTCACCGTTCACCTTTTTCATATCAGCATGGACGGTAATCTGCGGGATCTCGTCACGAATCACTTTTACCTTCAGCGTGTCATTCAAACCTTTACGCTCAATTTCCAGTACAACAGGCGTTCCTTTTTTGCCGCGGATTTTCAATGTCGCCTCATACAAACCCAATCCTTCGATACTTTCACCATCGACCTTTAAAATCTGGTCATTCGGCTTCAAGCCTGCTTTTTCTGCCGGGGAATTTTTAAAAGGTGAAACAATCACGATTTTTCCATCGACCGTACTGACCTCGGCACCAATTCCTTCAAAGGACGACTCGAGCGTTTCATTGAATTGTTTCGCGGTTTCTTTGTCCATATAGACCGAATACGGATCTTCCAGGGTGGATAGCATTCCCTGGATCGCTCCTTCAACCAGCTTTTCTTCCTCTACCTTTTCAACGTAACTGTTAAAAATCAAACTGTATGCCTGCTCGACTTTTTCAAGGCTGCCCGGCTCGCCAGATTCTGCCCTCACATTATCTTTGAAAGGAACAATCTGGCGTTCCAGAACCCCCGCCTTGCTCTCGTACCATTGCATTCCGGCGTATGTACTCCCCGCACCTGTCAGCAGCGAGCCCGCCATCAAAATGGCAATCCACTTACGTTCCATTGCCAAACTCCTCCCTGTTTACCGCTTCAACTGCTCCTCCGCCGTAAAATTTTCTTTGATTCCAATTATATGATGAACTAGGACAGGGTATGAAGGATTAATTTTAAGAGGGAAAAGCAAAAACCTGCTAAAAGCTGCAGCTAGCTCTTAACAGGTTCTCTTTCAATTACGGCATCACATTTAACAATCATTGTATTTAATGAAGCCATAAGATCAATATTGTAAAATTCATTTATCTTTCTGCCATACCGATCTTTAAATACCCTCACTACTGGCCGCTGTGGATATTTGTTATTGTAAGCAATCACCACGCCACTTTCTCCGGTATTCAGGATAACTGTTACACCAATAGGGTAAATGGCAATTGCACTTTTAAACGCTTCTACTACCTGATGATCGTAACGTGTAAAGGTTCGTGCAACAATGACCTCCATGGCCTCGTGAGGCAGCAAACTCTTGCTGTTAATTAAGTAGTCGAAGGCTTCTGCAACCGCTATGATCTTTGCGTATAAGTGAATATCCTGCCCCTTTAAACCTCTCGGAAACCCTGACCCATCCACATGTTCGTGATGCTGGTATGCGCAATGTGCCACCAGCAGGTGCAGGCTTGATTCTTTTCTGAGAGCCTGGAATGCCAGTTCGGGGTGTCTTTCCCACTCTTTACGATTCGATTTTGTTACAGCCTCCAATTGAAGCTTTCCTATATCATGGAATAGTGCCCCAAGACCTAAAATTTGCAATTCCTTTTCTTTTAGACCAAGATGCCTTCCCATTGTCAAAGAATAAAGACCCGTATTAATAGAATGATCAAACATGGTATCGACAGAGGATTGCATATGGCTTAATAAATTCAGCAGATGCTTGGATGAGTTCATCTCGTTCATGATTTGGCTGAAAACATCTGACATGCTTCGAATCGATTTTACCCGTCCTAAAGCGGCATTCTTTCCTGTTATGCCCTCTTGGAGAGTATTAAAGACTTCGCTTAACTTTTGAACCGCTTCAAATCTTAATTTAGGGTTTAAATCATCATTCACTTCAACATCTTCCGTAATCTCGGATTTAACATAGATGTGGTGTACATTCTTATCTTTTAGCCTCTGAATAAAGCTGTCTGTCATGACACTGCCCGCACTTAATAAAATACGGTTGCTTTGGTCAAATATTGACTTCGCAAGGATAAACCCTTCCTCGCAGTTATGTATGGAAACCAGTCTCAATATGTCCACCCCAGATCCTTTTAGGGAAATATACCTATTAAAATTATCAGCTTCTCTTATAGGGTTGTCAACAAACTATTCAATTTACATTATTTACAAGTTTCCCAGATTTATATTCGGGAAAGGAAAAAAGGAAGAGACATGAGTCTCTTCCTGGAAGTGTATTTAAAAGTGAGGCATTGGATTGATCGCATTTGACTTAGATGCATTCCAAGAGCCTTTGTGCAATTCGAAATGCAAGTGCTGGCCGTAAGATTGGCCTGTGTTACCCATTGTTCCGATACGCTGACCTCTGGATACTACTTGTCCACTGCTCACCTTACGATTACTCATATGTGCATACACAGTTGTATAAGTTTGCCCATTGATTGAATGGGCAATGAAAATCGCATTCCCGTAGCTTGATGAATAATAAGAACGGATTACCACACCATCTGCTGCTGCGACAATCGGAACATTAGCTGCTCTGTTAGCGATGTCGATACCAGCATGGAAAGTTCCCCAACGCTGTCCGATTCCAGACGTTATACGACCATTTGCTGGCATTTGAAGCATGCCGCTTGATGCTGGTGGTTCAGCTGAAACTGGTTCTGGAGTCGAGCTTCCGCTGCCACTGTTATTCTTAGCTGCTGCTGCCGCTGCTGCTGCTTTCCTTTGTCTTTCAAGTTCAGCCTGTCTTGCTCTCTCGGCTTGGCGTTTTCGCTCCAATTCAATTACCTGTGCCATTGCAGCTTCCTGTTCTTTTAGAAGCTGTGCTTCTTCTTCCATTTCCATTGCTTCCGCATGCATTTGCTCTTCTTCATGCTTAAGAGTGCTCATAAGTTCATTCTTTTCTTTGATCTGGCTGTTGAGTCTTACTTTTAATGCTTCAAGATCCTTCTTCATGTCTTGTAAGCTATTAAGTTTGGCTTCCACTTGCTGTTGCTTCGTTTCAAGGTCTTGTTTATCCTGTTTGTGCTGTGCAAGGATATCCTTATCTGCATTTACAATTGTTGTAACCGCACTGACTCGGTCAACGAAGTCGCTGAAACTATTTGCTCCGAGCAATACATCAATATAGTTTACCGTTCCACCGTTTTCCTGGAAAGAACGCGCCTTATCTTTAAGCATTTCATTGCGCTTTTCAATACGCTCGATTAATTCTGCGATTTCCACTTTTAATATTTCAATTTCTTCAGTTGTCTGCGCAATTTCCTTATTTTTTGCTTCGATTTTCTGTTCAGCATCACTTACGGCAAAATCAAGCTGCTTGATTTGGTCATTTAATCTCTTCTGCTCGTTTTGCAGCTCGCCGATTTTAGACTTTTTCTCATTTATTTCAGCATTGATGCCTGAACGTTCGTTTTTCAATTCATTTTTCTGCTTCTGCATTTCCGAAATGCTGGCTGCTGTTACTTGATCTAAAGTTAATGGGCTTAACAATGAACCCAGGCTTAAAGTACTGACTACTGCTAGTGAGAGTATCTGCTTTTTCACTAGATCTTTCCCCTCTCTTACTCATGATAGTTTCGTAACTTTGTCTTTCTATCTATCGTCTATTGGCTATGTAGTGTTTAGGGGGAATTTCCGGTAAGGCCCGAAAATTCAGTCCCTTACACCTTCAAGAACTTGCGGACGGACATGAGACTACCCCAGATTCCTATTGCCGCTCCCATGATAATCAGGATGGCTGATAACTGGTAAACAAACGGATTGAATTCAAGCAATTTTATAAAATGATCTTTCAGTTTATCGTTTATGAAGTCATAAGCGTAATAATAGGCTGCGGAGACAACCGCAATCGGCACAACTGCCCCAAGAATCCCCAACCAGAGACCTTCAAGGAAAAATGGCCATCTGATAAAACCATTTGTAGCACCAACGAGTCTCATAATCTCAATCTCTCGCTTACGTGCCATTATCGTAATTTTTATAGTGTTAGAGATTAAAAACATTGCTGTAAAAAGAAGTCCTACAATCAAGATCAGCCCGACATTGCGGCTTACTTTTATAAAACTGAATAATTTTTCCACCTTGCCTTGCCCATACTTTACAGTAGCGACGTAGTCGAGTTTCTCGATCTGCTTGGCAACTTTCATTGTGTCAGTAGGGTTTTTCGTCTTTACGACGAACACATCGTTCAAAGGATTGTCCTGTTCAAACAGCTGGAAGGCTTCCCCTTCATCTCCAAGACTTTCGATAAGGCTCGCAAGTTCTTGTTCCTTGGAAGAATAGGTTACATTCTTGATACCAGAAATCTGGTTGATTCGCCGTTCCAATACCTCTTTATCTTTGTCGTTCGCTGCTACATCCACATGGACTCGGATTTCAACATCTTCCTCGATTGTGGTTGCGACTTTATTTAAATTCATCATAATGACGAAAAAGACACCGACCAAAAGCAAGGTAACCGTAACGGCGCTTACGGATGCAAACGTCATCCAGCCGTTCCGCCCCAGACTCTTAAAACTTTCTCGGACATGGCGGCGAAATGTTCTAGCTTTCATATCCGTAATCACCTTTCACTTCGTCACGGGCAATCCTGCCGTTCTCGATCGCGATGACGCGATGCTTGATTGTGTTGACGATTTCTTTGTTGTGGGTGGCCATGACGATCGTGGTTCCCCTTAAGTTAATTTCTTCGAAGATGTTCATGATTTCCCATGACGTATCAGGGTCAAGGTTTCCTGTAGGTTCGTCAGCAATCACCACTTTTGGTGCGTTCACAATTGAGCGAGCGATGGCAACACGCTGCTGCTCCCCGCCTGAAAGCTCAGTAGGAAGTGCTCTAGCTTTATGCTTCAGGCCAACAAGTTCCAAAGTTTCCAAGACGCGCTTTTTAATATATTGGGGCGATTCCTCGATAACTTCCATCGCAAAAGCGACATTTTCATAGACTGAAAGAGTATTCAGCAATTTGAAGTCCTGGAACACGACGCCAATATTACGGCGAAGCAATGGTACTTTGCTGTCCTTTAGCTTTGCTAGATTGACACCATTTATAATGATGGAACCTTTAGAAGGCTTAACTTCACGGTACATCATTTTTATAAAAGTAGATTTTCCAGCACCGCTGGGTCCCACTACGTATAAAAATTCACCTGCATCTATATGAACATTAATCCCGTTAGCGGCTGTGATACCGTTGGAATATGTTTTATAAACATCCTGCATATCTATCATTTTTGTATCACCTTAGATAGTTAGTCTTGTCACGCGGCTAAACTTCGACAATTTGTAACAAACCTATTATAGCATCTCCCTCTATCAAAAAAACCCTTTTAAATATTACAGTTTCTTTTCAAATCTCAATTAAAGTCCCATTAAATTCCTTTGAAGGTTATTCTAACTAATATAATGAATGTTGAACTTAGCTATTTACCTAGTAAAATCCTGTCATCGTCGTCTTTCTTATTAATTAGAATTTTCAGTTTTATTACTATAGTGTAACAAGGTTTTGTCATAACTTGTATGTACAAATTGTGAAGCTTGCTGAATTGCTAAATAATTTGGCGATTTTACGAAAATGCATAAAGACAGCATTTCCACCATATATGTATTGGAAAAAACAGCACAAAAAAACGCCCTGACGATTTCAGGACGTTTCCCTTATAACTCTTATTTTTTGTTTGCCAGCCATTCAGCAACTGCCGACGCATTTTCGCCTTCAAGCAGTTTTGGAGGCATTGAGCCCTGGCCGTTTGCGATTACACTTTCAATGTCCTCTTGAGATAAACGTGAACCTACATCGCTTAGTTTCGGTCCTACGCCGCCTTCTAGATCACCGCCATGGCAGCTAGAGCATTTTTGATTATAGAGCTTTTCTGGATCTGCACCAGCCGTGTCTCCGCCTCCGCCAGCTTCATCGCCGCCACCGCAAGCTGCCAGTGCCAAGGAGGTTCCCATTAATAGAGCTAATAATTTCTTCTTCAAACTTAACTCCCCCTAAGAAAATTTTGCATACACGACTATTTTATACCAATATCAAGCCCTTTTAAAACCCTCACCCAAAACCTCAGAAGCATCCATTACAATGACAAATGCAGATGGATCAATGGATTGGACCAATTGTTTCAATTTTGTGAACTCCGTCTGGTCCACAACACACATGATAATTGGCCGTTCTTGGTCCGTATAGCCGCCGTATGCTGATAGTTTTGTCACTCCACGATCAATTTTATTCAAAATCGCTTCACGAACTTCATCCTGGCGGTTTGTAATGACCATCGCCATCTTCGAGCGCCCAATTCCGACCTGCACAAGATCAATCGTTTTACTAGTAACATACAGCCCAATTAAAGCATATAGACCGCGTTCGATATCGAATACAATTGCAGCTGATAATACAATCAATCCGTCGATCATCGCCACACAGGTACCAAGCGAGAGCCCTGTGAACTTGTGGATGATTTGCGCCGCCAAATCTGTACCGCCAGTTGACGCATTTCCTCTAAATACAATGCCAAGGCCCAGACCGACACCGATACCGCCGAACAAAGATCCAAGCAAAGGATCTAGAGTCCACGGCTTCACATCATTTGTCAGAAACACTACAAATGGAAGGAAAATGGTACCTGCAAGAGTTTTATACCCATATTGGCGCCCTAGTAAAACAACCCCGGCAATAAACAACGGTATATTAAAGGCCCACTGAACGTAGGCCGGCTCCCAGCCAAGCGTCGCATCCAAAATCGTACTGATCCCGCTGACCCCTCCGGAAGCTACCCGATTCGGCAGCAAGAACACATTGAAAGAGATTGCAACAATCGCTGATCCTACCAGTACATAAAAATATTCAAAAAGCTTTTCTAAAGTTGGATTTAATGTATGATTACGCCTTTTCTTCAAAGTCCTATCCCCTTTTTCCTTTAATGCCGTCAGTGAGTATAGCACGTGTCGAATTTCCTGTAAACGCTAATAGTGCGCCGTGTTAAAGGGCAAAAGTTTGGTCTTTTGTTTTCAGTGCTTTATACGAAACGTTTATTAAAGAAACACTATTGAATTTTTATTTTAAGATAGATAATTGCATTTAGCTTGAGTATGGCCTCTTAGGTGATTATTATATCTAAACAATTAGTATTGTTATTTTTGCAAGGCTAAATTTCAAACTGACAAGTTAAGTTTGTGAATTTATGAACATTATTTGACGATTAATCATATACCCTTACCCCTAGTAGTACTTTGTGATATATTTCACGTATAAGGAGGCGATCACATTGATTAGTCTTTCCTGTAGAAAAGAAAAATACATTTTTTAAACCTTGTTTGCTCACCATTACACAATAGCCGTGCTCAGCATCTGGCCAGACTGTAGATTACGGTTTATAACGGAAAAGCGAATGAGCAATTAACCAAAAACAAAACGAAACTATATAAAATTGTTCAGAAAGAGGGTAATGAATATGTCTAAAAAAGTTGTGATCGTAGGTGGAGTTGCTGGCGGAGCTACAACAGCTGCCCGTTTAAGAAGATTAGATGAAAAAACAGAAATCGTGATGATCGAACGTGGTGAATATATCTCTTTTGCGAATTGCGGACTTCCTTATTATATTGGCGGTGCGATCCAAGAGCGCGACGCATTGCTTGTGCAGACTGTTGAAGGCATGTCCAGAAAATTCAATATGGACATCCGCAACCTGAGTGAAGTGACGCGCATCGACCGCGAGCGTAAAGTAGTTGAGATCAAGAACCTTAAAACTGGTGAAACATATGAAGAAAACTATGATGTATTAGTTTTATCACCTGGAGCTAGCCCAATCAAGCCTCCTATCCCAGGCATTAATGAAGCTGAAGCATTGTTCACGCTTCGTAACATTCCTGACACTGATAAAATCAAGGCATATGTTGATGAACAACAACCGAAGAAGGCAACCGTCATCGGCGGTGGATTTATTGGTGTTGAAATGGCGGAAAACCTTTGGGAACGCGGTGTTGAAGTAACACTCGTTGAAATGGCTGACCAGATCATGGCGCCAATCGACTTTGAAATGGCTTCTATTTTACATCAGCATCTTCGTGAAAAAGGTGTAAACCTTGTTCTTGAAGATGGCGTTAAAACTTTTGAGAAGAACGGCAAGCTGATCAACCTGAACAGCGGAAAGCAAATTGACACTGATTTAGTGATCCTTGCGATTGGTGTGGCACCTGAAAACAAGCTGGCGAAAGATACTGGCCTTGAACTAGGCTTGCGTGGAGCAATCCGTGTCAACGAGCGCCTGCAGACTACTGATGATAGCATTTACGCAATTGGCGATGCGATTGAAGTGAAAGACTATATCAACGGACAGGCGACTCACATCCCGCTTGCATGGCCGGCCAACCGCCAGGGACGCATCGTTGCTGACCATATCAACGACATTGATTCAAAATACCAGGGCACACTTGGCACATCCATTGCGAAGGTATTTGACATGACGGTTGCGGCAACAGGTAATAACGAGAAGACTTTAAAACGTCTTGGCATCTCTTACGATGTCGTGCACGTTCACCCAAGCTCTCACGCTGGATACTATCCTGGCGCATTCCCGATCGCGCTAAAATTGATCTTTGACCGAGAAACAGGAAAAATCTTCGGTGCACAGGCTGTATCTTATGATGGCGCGGACAAGCGTATCGACGTTCTGGCAACTGCCATCAAAGGCGGCATGACAATTTTTGACCTGCCAGACCTAGAACTGGCTTACGCACCGCCATACTCTTCCGCAAAAGACCCAGTCAATATGGCTGGCTATGCTGCTAAGAATATTGCCGAGGGACTTGTGGAAACTGTTCAATGGCATGAGATTAATGACATTCTAGCTGATGGTGGTTACCTGATCGACGTCCGCGAGCCGATCGAGCGCGATATGGGCATGATAGAAGGCTCTGTAAACATCCCGCTTGGGGAACTTCGCGAACGACTAGGTGAAATCCCGACGAAAGAAGTTTACGTTTACTGCCAGGTGGGTCTTCGCGGATATCTAGCTACACGTATCCTGATGCAGGCTGGATTCAAGGTACGCAATCTGGATGGCGGTTATAAAACTTACTCTTGCGTGTATGAGCCAGATGCCAGTGAAAACTGCGGCACACCAATCAGCGATAACGGCGTTGCACAGCATAAACATGCGATGGAGGAAATTGCTGCTGGTGCGGCTCAGGCTAGTGTAGGATTAGCTGTTGAGGCTGCTCCTGTTACTCAGGCAGCTGCTCCTGCCGTGGAAGCTGCCCCGCCGATTGTGAAAACTACTCTTGATGCTTGCGGCCTGTCTTGCCCTGGTCCAATCATGAAGGTGTATAAGACAATTGGCGACATGCAGGACGGCGAGGTGATGGAAGTGCACGCAACAGACCCAGGCTTCGCGAAGGACATCAAGGCTTGGTGCGAAAAAACAGGCAACAAGCTTGTCAGCAACAAGTTTGAAGATAAGAAGTTCAAGGCCCAGATCATGAAAGGCAACGTAGTTGTGCCTGTTAATATCATGGCAGCTCCTGCTGGGGTTCCGACTGGCGTTCCTACAGCTGCTCCGGCTAAGAATGGTGCAACGATGGTCGTGTTCAGCGGCGACCTTGATAAGGCAATCGCAACCTTCATCATCGCATCCGGTGCCGCGGCAATGGGCAAAGAGGTAACCTTGTTCTTCACCTTCTGGGGACTGAACATCCTGAAGCGCAACGACGCACCGGCTACAGAGAAGGACATGATGGCAAAAATATTCAGCATGATGATGCCAAATGGCGCAAATGACCTGCCGTTGTCCAAGATGAATATGGGCGGCATGGGAGCCAAGATGATCAAGACTGTCATGGCAAACCATAATGTCGACAATCTAGAAACCTTGATGAAAAACGCCATGGATGCAGGCGTGAAGCTTGTAGCCTGCGGAATGAGCATGGACCTAATGGGGATTGCAAAAGAAGAACTCATCGGCGGAGTCGAAATCGGCGGCGTTGCAGCCTACCTCGGCGACGCGGAGGATTCTGGATTGAATTTGTTTATCTAATATAGAATTGGAGAGCGGCCTTTTGCGGAGGGCCGCTTTTTTGTGAACAGCTAGCATCTGGCTGGGTGGGGTTGTTGTAAAAAGGTAATTGGCACTTTGGTTTTTCCTAGTTAAATGGTAAACGTAGAGAATATGGCGGAATTCGTAGAGAATGTGGGTCATTTCGTAGAGAATATACTATTTTTGTAGAGAATAGTTGAGATATCGTAGAGATTAACTATAATTTTATTAATTATTTTATCATCACTACCAATTTTCACTCCTAACCCTTGATTTTAGCAGGAATTTTAGTGTGTCTTATCGAAGAGTGTGTAGTCAAACACAAGGAGGTAACCACTTTTGATCGTTAAAAGAAGAAAAGTACCGTTAAGACTTAAAATTAATGATGCTGTCTTAAGAAGATTACCTGAAACACATCCCAAACGGGCAGGCGTCATGCAGGATTCAATGCGATTCGGAGCTGGCCACAAAGGAGAGGTAAATTTAGACTATTACACAAACCTGCTCCATGAAGATGATTTTCATATATTCCAGGGTTTACGCTTAAAAACAGGTGAAACTCATTTCCAAATGGACTCCCTGCTCCTCTCCCCTTCATTCGCCAGTATTATTGAATCCAAAAACATGGCGGGCACCCTCACTTTCAATTCCCACTTTAATCAAATGGACCGCAGCCTAAATGATAAAACAGACACGTTTGATGACCCACTTCTCCAGGCAAAAAGACACCGGATACTCCTGCTAAAATGGCTGAATCTCCACCATTACCCTATGATCCCTATTGAATATCTAGTCTTTAGCAGTAATCCTTCAACTGCCTTGCGTAATCCCTACAATGATCCAGAAATATACCACCGCGTCTGTCCTCCTAGCAGACTAATTTTTAAAATAGAAGAGTTTCTTTCAAAATATAAAAATGAAGAACTTACCGTGAAAGAACATAAGAGACTAAGTAAGCTCTTACTAAAGAGTGACCAGCCTCCTGAATCCCACTTGCCAAAACTCCAAATTCTTCCATCTGAATACCTTACTGGAGTCCAATGCCCGTCTTGCAATCGTTATGCGATGGAGCGATACAGTGGCACTTGGAACTGTAATCACTGCGGAGCTACTGCAAAAGATGCCCATTTACAAGCACTTGAAGATTATTTTCTATTATTTAATTCATCCATCAATAACCGCCAGTTTCGCGCGTTCGTTCATTTACCATCACAGAAATTAGCATCCAAGCTGCTGGCAAAATCAAATCTCCTCGCAACAGGTTCAACAAAAGGCAGAAGATATCAACCTAAATAAAAATCCCCCGCCAACCCGGCGGGGGACCTCATATTACTCACCCAAACTCAACTTCGATCTCAAATAAGCATCAATAAACATATCAATATCCCCGTCCATGACTGCCTGCACGTTGCCGGATTCCGCGCTGGTGCGGTGGTCTTTGACCATAGAATATGGGTGGAACACATAGGAGCGAATCTGGCTGCCCCAGCCGATCTCTTTTTGCTCGCCGCGGATTTCGTCCAGTTCGGCTTGCTGCTGCTCGATTTCACGCTGGTAAAGCTTAGCTTTCAGCATCTTCATCGACGTTTCACGGTTCTTGATCTGTGAACGTTCTGCCTGGGATGATACAACGACGCCAGTTGGCAAGTGGGTAATACGGACGGCTGAATCAGTCGTGTTGATATGCTGACCGCCGGCACCGCTTGCACGGTACGTATCGATTTTCAAATCTTCCGTCCGGATTTCAATCTCGATTTCGTTGTTGAATTCCGGCATAACTTCGCAGGAAACAAATGAAGTATGGCGGCGTCCTGAAGAGTCGAACGGCGAAATTCGAACCAGGCGGTGTACGCCTTTTTCCGCTTTCAAATAACCATATGCATTGTGTCCGTTAATCTTCAAAGTTACACTCTTGATTCCCGCCTCGTCTCCTGGCAGGTAATCAAGCGTCTCGACCTTGAAGCCGCGTTTTTCGGCCCAGCGTGTGTACATCCGCAACAGCATGGAGCCCCAGTCCTGTGATTCCGTTCCGCCAGCGCCTGGATGAAGTTCAAGAATCGCGTTATTTTTATCGTATTCCTCGCTTAAAAGAAGCTGAAGTTCAAACTCACTTAAGCTCTCCTTGAATTCCACGAGCTCCTTCTCCAGCTCTTCACGAAGATCCGCATCGTTCTCCTCTTTTACCAGCTCATAAGTAAGATCAAGATTCTCGTAAGTCTCACTCAATTCGTTAAATACATTAACCTGTTCCTTAAGCGCATTCGCTTCGTTAATGACAACCTGTGCCTTCTGCTGGTCATCCCAAAAGTCTGGCGCAAGCATACCGTCCTCTAGCTCAGCGATTCGCGCTTCTTTATTTTCGAGGTCAAAGAGACCCCCTGAAGTCCGCTAATTTCTTAGCTGTTTTTTCAAGCTCATTTCTGATATCTGCTAATTCCATATCATTCACCTCATAGTATATTATAGCTTCTTAATAAATGGATTTCACATCTGGTCTACAAAAAGAAACCAGCGGATTGCCCGCCGGCCTCTTGTATCAGTTTATTCAGCTTTGCCGCAGCAGTTCTTGTATTTCTTGCCGCTGCCGCAGATGCACGGGTCATTACGGCCGACATCCATCGTTTTGACGACAGGCTTTTTCTTCACTTTGCCGCCTTCGCCTTCTTTTGGATTCACCGCGTGGCCTTTCGCTACTTCCTGGCGCTCAAGGTTGCTGCGGATCTCAGCTTTCATGATATATTTCGCAACATCGTCTTCGATGGATAGTACCATGTTTTCGAACATCGCGAAGCCTTCGTGCTGGTATTCGCGCAGTGGATCGATCTGGCCATAAGCACGCAGGTGGATACCCTGGCGCAGCTGGTCCATCTGGTCGATGTGGTCCATCCACTTTGAGTCAACCGAACGAAGCACGATAACTTTCTCGAATTCACGCATTTGCTCGTCAGTCAACAGCTCTTCTTTTTCATCATAGCGCTCTTTCACCTTCGCCATGATGGCTTCAATGATTTCGTCCTGTTCTTTGCCGCGAAGGTCTTCGACAGTGATGTCGCCTTCGTGAAGCAGGTTGCCGTTCACGTAGTCAATGATGCTGTTCAGATCCCATTTTTCCATATCCTCGCCTGCTGGCGTATGGGCAGAGACATTGCGCTCCAACGCAGACCTGATCATTCTTTCAACGATATCGCGGAGATTTTCAGATTCAAGAACCTCGTCACGCTGCTTGTAGATAATTTCGCGCTGCTGGCGAAGAACATCATCGTACTGAAGCAATTGCTTACGAGCATCGAAGTTGTTGCCTTCAACACGTTTTTGCGCAGATTCGACGGCTCTTGAAACCATCTTACTCTGGATTGGCTGGGTATCATCCATGCCAAGACGCTCCATCATTGTTTTCATATTGTCAGAACCAAAGCGGCGCATCAGCTCATCTTCCATTGAAAGGTAGAACTGCGTGACACCCGGGTCACCCTGACGTCCGGAACGTCCGCGGAGCTGATTGTCGATACGACGGCTCTCATGACGCTCTGTACCAATAACAGCAAGACCGCCAAGCTCTTTGACGCCCTCGCCAAGCTTGATATCCGTACCACGGCCCGCCATGTTTGTCGCGATCGTAACCGAACCTTGATGACCGGCTTCAGCGATGATTTCAGCTTCACGCTCATGGTTTTTCGCGTTCAGGACATTGTGCTTGATGCCTTTTTTCGATAAGAAGGCAGAAATGATTTCAGATGTTTCAATCGCAACAGTACCAACAAGGACCGGCTGGCCAGCCTGGTTGCGTTCGGCAATGTCATCAGCGACTGCCTTGAACTTCCCTTGCATCGTTGCATAAATCAAATCCGCACGGTCGTCACGGGCGATCGGACGGTTCGTCGGGATGACAACAACGTTCATATTGTAAATATTGCGGAATTCCTCTTCCTCAGTCTTCGCCGTACCGGTCATACCGGATAGCTTTTCGTACATACGGAAGTAGTTCTGGAATGTGATCGTTGCAAGCGTCATGCTTTCATTCTGGATTTCAAGACCTTCTTTTGCCTCAATTGCCTGGTGCAAGCCTTCACTGTAACGGCGGCCCTTCATCAGACGTCCTGTGAACTGGTCAACGATGACAATTTCGCCATCCTGGACGACGTAATCGACATCCTTATGCATGCTAGTCTGGGCCTTCATCGCCAGGTTGATGTGGTGAAGCAATGTCACATGCTTGATGTCAAAAAGGTTTTCAATGCCAAAACCCTTCTCGGACTTTGTAATTCCGTCCTCAGTCAGCTGGACACCTTTTGTTTTTTCATCATATGTGTAATCCTCTTCGCGCTTCAAAGTGCGAACGAATGCATTCGCCTGAATGTAAAGCGCGGCAGATTTTTGTGCAGACCCCGAAATGATCAACGGCGTACGCGCTTCATCGATCAAGATGGAGTCAACTTCATCGATGACACAGAAGTGCAGCGGACGCTGTACTTTCTGGTCTGAGTATAGCACCATGTTGTCGCGAAGATAGTCGAAGCCGAATTCGTTGTTCGTACCATAAGTAATATCGGCACGATACGCTTCCTGCTTCTCTTCCTTCGTCATGCTGTTCAGGTTGAGGCCGACAGTCAGGCCAAGGAATTCATACAGCTTGCCCATCTCAACAGCGTCACGGCTTGCCAGGTATTCGTTGACCGTGATAACGTGCACACCACGTCCAGTGATCGCGTTCAGGTAAACCGGCATTGTTGCTGTAAGGGTTTTACCTTCACCAGTCTTCATTTCAGAGATATTCCCTTCATGAAGGGAAATACCACCCATCAGCTGGACCTTATAAGGATAAAGACCAAGGACACGCTTAGCACCTTCACGGACAACTGCGAATGCTTCAATCAGCAGGTCATCAGTAGACGCGCCGTTCTGGTAACGGGATTTGAATTCCTCCGTTTTTTCCCTGAGCTGATCGTCTGACAGCTTTTCCATATCACCTGCAAGCGCATCGATTTGATCCGCCATTTTCGTCAATCTTTTGATATCGCGTTTATTCTGGTCGAAAATTTTCGTTAAAATCCCCATACAGACGCTCCTTTTATCTATTGAATCTCATTGTATTAAATTAATTGGTTATGTGAAAAAATGCACCAAAGAAAAAAGATTCGCTGTAAACGCACCGAATCCCTTTTAGAAAAATTCGATTTATTGCTAAATACTATCTTACCACTTACGGCAGGGGGTGACAACCAATCGAGGTATGCGAAAAGTCCCTCTGCCGGTTGACAGAGGGACGGAAGAATTATTGGTTTTTCATAAACTCTAACACTTCTAAATCAATCTTGCCTTTCTCCTGTTCTCTTTCTTCGAAGTTTTCGGTGTGAATGTAGGAAGTTAGCGCTTTATGGAGCTCCTCTTCGTCAGATGGATCTGCCTTCAGGTAATCGAGACGCTTGAGATGCTGGACGACGGTTTCCTTTACCTCACCCTCAATTGCAACTACGTTCTCAGGCTTTGATTTTGCAAAATAGAGCTGCTGAAGTCCGTAGATGCGGATGAGTTCCGTAATTGGTTCGGGATGGTCATCTACACGCAGATCGATATAGCGGTCATTATAACCGCCGTAGCCCCCCTTCTCCTTGACAACAAGAAGTGCTGCAGACTGCTGGCCCCTGCTGTCTCCTCCGGCTTGCTGGCCGGCATTGAGCGCTTGCAGCAACCGGTGAGCGAGCGACCCTTCCGTCGACTCAAACGTTTCAGCCATCGCCTTTACAGTATTCTCATCTACTAAAATATTTCCCTGTGCCGCGAAATGCTTCCCTGCCACCCCGCCTGCCCAGTCATAGCAATATGTACCTGTAAACGTTGCACCGTTTCCTTCGGCGTCGATCAAGCCGACCTGGCGCATTTCCTTGTCAGGGTCATCCTTCGTGATCAGCTCCATAACTTCCTCAGCAGATTTTCCCTGCGCCATTAACTCCAGTGCCCGCGGGCCATAAGCGGTATTCGCATAAGACTGGGTAGCCACAGCACCCACTCCCGCCTTCGCAAACGGCACGACTGCCCCAACTCCAAGAAATTTGGATTGAACCGCAATCCCCCACTCTTTTTCCTGCGGATCATAACCTACTATCGAAAATGTCATATGTATCGCCTCCTGTAGAAATTATTTCGGCACCCGGTATAAAATTCCCTTCTGGGGAACAAATTAAAACCCACAGCCAATTTCTGACTGTGGGTAGAGTTTAAGGTTCTTTTGGCTGGCGGCGAGATTCAACCAAGCCGTTGCAACCATTCTTATTGAGCTTCAATCAAGCCATATCGTCCGTCGTTACGCTTGTAAACAACGTTTGTTTGGTTTGTTTCAGCGTTTGTGAACACGTAGAAACTATGGCCAAGCATGTTCATCTGCAGAATTGCTTCCTCACTATCCATTGGCTTGAGGTCGAAGCTCTTCGTACGGACAACTTCCAGATCCTCTTCATCTTCAACCTGCTCAACTTCTGTGAAGATCGGCGCGAAGTCCTTCAGGCTATCCTTTTCACGGAATTTGCGGTTGACTTTTGTTTTGTGCTTGCGGATTTGGCGCTCCAATTTGTCCGTAATCAAATCGATCGCCGCATACATATCTTCATGAAGCTCCTCTGCGCGAAGCACTAGGTCCTTCATCGGAATTGTAATTTCAACTTTTGATTTTTTATCCTGGTAAACTTTCAGGTTAACGTTCACATTGGCATTGGGTGACTCGGTAAAATACCGGTCAAGCTTCGCAACCTTTTTCTCAACATACTCTCTGATTGCTGGCGTTACCTCAATGTTTTCTCCACGAATGTTGTAGTTCATAGTGGACTCCTCCTTTGGGATATGACTATGTATTACTAATTCTATTTTACCCCAAAGAACTCCTGCAAAAACAGTCTGAAGATTTGACATTTTTATGTCTGTTTTTACCGTCGGAATAGTGGATATTTTGGAGGAACTTGTCCGAAAACTAAAAAACCGCCCGGATAGGCGGTTTAGTTGCGTTTATCGTAGAACATTCCATCAACGGATACGGAAGCGTATGGATTCTGGTACCTGTCCGATTTTTCCTTGTGATTCTTTAAATCCTTCAAATCCTTTTGGATAAGTGTTTTTTCCTTAACTAAAAGGATGTCCAGCTTTTGATTAAGCTTGACCACCTTTTCAGCAAGCACTGCTTCCTCAGGTTCCGGACGTTTGATGTCTTTTAATAAAACATCCCGCTCGGCAAGCAGCTTATCCAGGAGCAGAATTTTTTCATCCCGGTCGAATGTACCTTCAAGCACCTGGACGAGCTTTGCCGTTGTTTCATAAAACTTCTCTAACGGGCTCATTACACTCTTCCGTCCGGGGAGAATTGCTTTTGTCTGTTAATTTGGATGACTTGCTTCCAAGTATCACGGAATTCCGTCACAAGGCCTTCAACTTCATCCAAAATTTCAAGGTCATTCTTAATATTAGCTTCTACAAGCCTTCTAAGCATGTAATCGTACATGCTCAACATCTGCTTTCCGACCTCAATATCAGGATTAAGTGTGACCATCAGTTCACGGATAATATCCTGGGCTCGCAAGATACTATTATTTTTTTCTTGGATGTTCTTTTCACTCATCCCTTTTTTCGCTTGGTGGATAAATTTCAAGCATCCGTTATAAAGCATTAAAGTCAATTCTCCCGGTGAGGCTGTGTTGACGGAGTTTTGCTTATAGGATTGATATGGATTTGGTATTGCCATCATTCCACGCCCTTTCTAGCATTAGCCGCTGTAGAACTGCGACATCAGGTAAGCCGATTGCTCATTCGCCTTCTGGATCGCCTTTTCCATTGCTGTGAATTGGCGCCAGTAGCGGTCCTCAACTTTTATCAATCGGTCTTCAAAACGATCGATTTGCTTATCAATCGATGACAGGTTCCTGCCCAGCGTAAACTGCGCATTTGTGCGCATTGCGTTGCCGGCACGGCCTTCAATAGTTGTAATCGTATTTTTAATGGTTGCCCTTAATTTTCTGGCGATTCCTTGTTCACTTTCTACTGTGCTTTCGTTTGTAAAAAGTTTATAGATTGCATTTGGATCATTTTTTATTGCTTCACGAAGCTTGTTTGGATCTATTACAAGCTTACCTCTGTCCAAGTAGTTTTTGGAAGTGGTGATGCCTATCTCAGCCAGCTGATCGTAGTTATCATTAACAGCATCAGTATCATTACCAACTCTGCCGTAAAGGTCCATTCTCATCTTGTTCAAAGTACCAGAGAGAATGGAATCGTTGCGCAGCATCCCGCTTTTCGCTCTTTCATCCCACATTTCCGCTTGCTTTTCAGTCATCCCTTCCCTTTCCTCATCAGAAAGCGGCTGATATTTACGGAAGCGTTCCTCGGTTACCTTTGAATTGACTCCAGCGATAGTTTCATTGTATTTATTAACGAAATCGGTAATCGATTTAAAAACAGCTTCTTCATCAGTGGCTGAGTTGACCGTAACAGTGTTTGTGCCTGTTGTTTGTTTCAACGTGTATTCGAATCCGTTGATGACGAAGGTGTTGGTTGGACGTGTAGTAGTGAGTCCATTAATCGTGAATTCAGCGCTTGTTCCCACTTTTCCCCTTGATGCTCCTGCTGCAATATCACTGTCTGTATCAAGATTGAGCTGATTTGTCAGGAAATTGCCAGAAAGCTTTATTTCAGCACCTGCTGTGTTATCCCCAGAGTTTTTAGCTGTAATGGAGACTTTACCTTCAACTGAGTCGTAGAAAGCAACTACTCCAGCGTTGGAATTATTGATTTTATTAATGACAGAATTCAATGAATCATTTGCTGGATCAATTGTAATTTCAACTGGAGCTGCAGGCATGCTGCCATCCTTGCCAATCGCTTCAATATAGATTTTTGTGTCAGCCGTATTATAAGGAGTGACGAAGTTATCCTTCTGGTCTGCTAACTTTCCATTTGGATCAAAATTTGTGTTCCCAATTCTAGAGGAACTGACCATATTTGCTGATTCAGCAAGTCTATTTACACTTATGCTCGAGTTGAGATTCGATGTGGCATTAATATTCCTTACCGAAACCGCTGCCTCATTCGAAGTTGTCACTGTCTTCTTCGAAAAAGTTGATTGGCGAAACACGCCATCAAATATAAAATTATCAAGATCTGCGAGCAATTTATTCATCGCCCGGTAATCGTCTCGCTGCCATTCAATTATCTGTTTCTTCTGATGCAGCTTGTTCAACGGGATTCTTTCAGCTTTCATTAAGTCGCCTACAAGCGTGTCGATGTCCATGCCACTTGCAAGGCCGCCGATTCTTACCATAAATTCTGCACCTGCCTTTAAATCTTTTTATCTACTATTAGTCCTAGGAATTCCGTCATTGCCGCGTAAAAATCCAGCATTTTCTTCGGCGGGATTTCCCTGACAACTTCCTTTGTTTTTTCATCTACTAAAGTTACATAGTATTCCTGCAACTTTTCATGATATTGGAATTTTAATGAAGTCTGGCTTTGTGAAAGGTATTTATTCAGCCCCTCAACTACACCTTCAAGTTTTTCTTTTGGAACAGTCTGTATCCCTTCCTCAGCAGGAATAGGGCCCGGATTCTTTTCGGGTTCGGCTTGCGCACCGATGTTATCAATTTTCGTCTTAATCGTTTCGTAGATGTATGTACCAGGTGTATCTGAAGAGAGACGGTTAATCATGCTATTGCCTCCTCTAAAGCGCATATTATATTTAATATATCGGCCTGTTCGCCACAACTCTTTAACTTTTTGTGAAAAATAAAAAAGCTTCCTCGCACGGAGAAAGCATTACGTATAAATATTGATGAGCATACCCTCGATTTCGCCAACAAGTCCCAACAAATCAATTCCCTTTTTCTCTTTATCGAGGATATTGTTAGTTAAGTCAATGAGTTTGCTGTCCACTTCTTTTACAAGCTTGTAAACTTTTGAAGAACCACGCTGGCTGAAGCCCCGGTGCTCTTTTAACTCAAGTCCGTTTTTTACCGCGTCTTCCATGAAATCTTTAACGAGTTTTTTATATTTTTTCAGGTTCTCGACTGACCTGGTATCCACCAGTTTTTTTCCCTGATCCTCAATTTCTTTCATTTTCTTGCTCAAACGTTCAAAAGTAACATCCGTGCGACGCTGGCTGACTACTTCACTGAATGAGATTGAATCCTTGGCGACTTGCTCCTTCATTCCAGTTTTATTGACCGAAGCTTTGGTAACACGTTGTATATCCATCGTACACACCCTTATACTAATCTATTTATTCCATTATAGCCGATATTTAACATAAAAAGGGAGAGGCAATTACTGCCTCTCTCCTATGGATATTATTTAAGAAGCTGAAGAACTCCCTGAGGCATCTGGTTTGCCTGTGAAAGCATTGCCTGTGCAGCCTGGTTCAGGATGTTGTTCTTTGTGAATGTTGACATTTCCTTTGCCATATCAAGGTCACGGATACGTGATTCGGAAGATGTCACATTCTCAGTCATTGTTCTCAGATTGTTTACTGTGTGCTCAAGACGGTTCTGAATCGATCCAAGACGCGCACGCTCGGATGATACCTGCTGGATAGCATCAGAGAATACCGTGATCGCAGCCTGAGCTTTTTCATGAGAAGTTACGTCTACTGCGAATTCTGTGTTTTCAGCGGAAACTCCATCATTTACATCAGCAGCAGTTGTGTACCAAACTTTTTGTTGTGTTCCATTTTGCAAAGTGACAGAAGTTTCTCCGGCAGTGTCAGCGCTGACCTTCAATGCCTTTGCACGCATATCATTAACTTCCAGAGTAACTGACTGTCCTGCATTCGCACCGATCTGGAAGTTCAATGAGCCATCCTTGCCAGTTGTTACTTCCTGGATTTCGAAGCTGAACGATCCTTCTTTTAAACCAAGGCTGTTCAAGCTTAACCCTTCAGTTACATCGAATGCCATTACAATCGGTTCTACACCATCAGCAACGCTTGGTGCAACTACCTGTTCAACGCCGCCCATTTCTACTGAATACTTGTAGAATGGCTGAGCTCCAGTTGTACTGAAAGTGATTTTATCTCCGTCAGCCATATCTGCAGATGCAAACTGGAATGAGATACCGTGATTGTCATAAAGCCCCGTTTCACCCACTGTATCCGATACTGTAGGAGTGCTTCCGCCAGCTGGTGTGAATTTGACTAGCCAGTCAGCACCATTCTTTGTAAGGTTCCAATCGCCAGCTTCTGCTGCAGTGGTAACCATGATTGGCTGCACAAATGTTACATCATTATTACCTGTATTCGCTGCTGCGAATCCTTGCTGCAGCGTACCTACAGTGCCTGACTCAGCATCAATAGTGAATTCGGCTTTATTTCCTGCCACGAATCCTGAGGCATCTTCAATGCGGAAAGAGATTCCGTGATTGTTATATTGCTCTCCGATTGTGTAAGTATCATTGATTGTGCCTGAGCTGTCTTTCACGCTAAAAGTAGCAGCGTCAAGCATTTCAAGAGTGATTGTATCATTCAGAGCTGGTGCCGGATTTCCCTGGCCACGGTCATAAGTTATGCCATTTCCAGTAAATGTAGGTGTTGCAGAGCCAGTAATCGTCAAATCACTAGCAGAAAGTTCAACCACTTCTGTTTCTGCTCCATTCGCTAGCAATGCCCCCGCCGGCGACTTGAACACATTGATTGTATAGCTGCCTGGCTCAAGCTCGCTGCCGACTGTAAGGTCCATGCCCGTCACATCATCAAACTTGCTTCCCGCTCCATCTGCAAATACTTTTCCATTTGTGGATAGAGTGTTCATCCTGCTTCCATTCAGAAGAGATGCACTGTTAAACTCAGTCGCATTCCCGATTCTATTAAGCTCGGAAGTCAACTGGTTTACTTCCTTCTGGATTTCAGCACGGTCTGTATCTGTGTAAGAGTCGTTTGCTGCCTGTACGGCAAGCTCACGCATACGCTGTAAAATATCATGGGAAGAAGATAGTGCCCCTTCAGCTGTCTGGATCAAAGAGATGCCGTCCAGTGCATTTCTTTCCGCCATTTCCAGGCCGCGGATCTGCGAGCGCATTTTTTCAGAGATGGCGAGACCTGCTGCATCATCGGAAGCTTTGTTGATGCGAAGACCAGAAGATAATTTTTCGAGGCTCTTCGCTGTGTTTGTATTGTTAACCGCCAAATTGCGGTATGCGTTCAATGCGGAAATATTATGGTTGATTCTCATTTTCTATTCTCCCTCTATCTCTCTTTAATTTTGAACCCTCATTACACTGTTTTCATATGCTGTCACTTTTCGTACAGTACTGGATTGAGATACGTTCACTTTCTTCCTTAGAACATCGCTCCATGCCTGGGCGATGGGTTGGATTAGATTGATCATTTCTCTGAGAAGGGTTGTGTCCTTTCTCAAATTCGCCTGGATAATTTGGTCAGCCATATAGTTATACAGCATGTCGAGCTGCTGGCCAATCGGTCCAGCCTCATACTTCAACCCGACTCCAAGCCTATGTAAAATATCATTTGTCCGCTGCAGCTTGGCATTTGCCTGCACATAGGACTTATCATTGATCAGCTCAATTGCCTGTTCCAGGTTATCGATGATCCCTTCATAAAGGAGGGCCGTTAGCTCCTGGGGGCTTTTCTTAAAGATGACGTCTTTTGTCAGTGCCTCCATCTTATACCTCCGTAAATGGTAACTAATGTATTTATCGGCAATACCCGCCGAAGTTTAATAGTTTTTCTCTAATTCTTCCAGCAAAATAAAAATCTCGGCAACGACTCCGTATAGTTGCGGGGGTACGGAATCCCCAAGGTCGATATCAAGCAGGTCCTGCAGCAGGGAGGAATCTTCCTGGAGATGGACATTATTTTTCTTTGCCATTTCGATGATCTTTTCAGCCACTGCACCAGTTCCCTGCGCAACGACCGTCGGAGATTTCCCCTGCTCCTCGTCATATTTAATAACAGCCGCAGAAGGCCCGTTCGCCACTCTGCGATTGATTTGGTTAAAATAAAGATTATTCATATTGTGAAATCATACCCTTTCTCTGTAAAAGCAGGGGTTAAACTCTGTTTCTCTTCACCATTTGATTCAGGTTGAGCCTCTGCAAGCTTCTTCGATTTCAGGCCCTCAAGCTTATAGCCTATCTCCTGCAAGCGTTCCGCTGACACTTCTGTTAATGGCGTAAGCTTTTGCTCAAGGTTTTCCTTGTTGCTGTTAAAAGTAATCGAGATATTGCGATTCTGTGCCGTAACAAGGATGCCCACCTCACCGAGTTTCTTTGTTTCAAGGACAAAATAAAGGCTGCAATTCTCCCAATCGATTTTTCCCCCGGACTTCTGGGAGTTGATGAACACCTTGATATTTTCCATTTTCTGATTCAGGAGGAAAGGCATTTGCATGAACAGGTTTTGCATTCCTGCTGAATCCTGCTTATTCAGCAGCTGCTGGCCAGTCAGGCTGGAAAGGGCCTGTTCCGCTTTTGCCTGCCCTTCACCTTCCTGGCTCATTTTGATCAGCAGCGATTTAACATTAGGACTAAGTTCCTCTTGATTCCCTTTTGAACCGAACACCAGATTGTTTGCAGCATCATTTTCATGTGTCAGGCCCAATCGTTTCAGTGATTCAAACACCTGGCGAGATGAATAATCCTGGTCAGGCATCGGCCTGACTGCCTGCTTGATGCTATAGGCCAGCTGCTCATCCATCGTTGGCGCAGACTTTAAGAAGCTTTGTTCACTGACGAAGTTCTGCACTCTTGTAGTCGACGGCTTAAAAATGATTTGATCAAGGACTGTTTTCACTTCTTTTACAATCTGGCTTGCCTGACTGAAATCGCCTTTCGCCAGAAGGTTTCTCGCTTCATTCAAACGGGAGCTGGCATTCAGCATTTTTTTCTCAGTCAGCATATCTGTATACAGCATGAAATTGCTTTTTAATATGGCATTATCGAGCTTGTTGATAGTCGTATCAAGCATCTGCCTGGCCGTAACCTTGCTGCCGCTTTGTTCGATCAGGCTCGAGATATTATCCAGATTCCTTGTAATATCCTGCTTGATTTTTTTAAAATCGATCGCCATCTGCGAGAGTTTTTTGGAGATTTCCGTAACCAAAATGGCCTTCGACTGGAGTCCCAGTGTTTGAAGTGATTCATTGATTGCGTACTGTTCAGCATCTGTCAATGCATGCGGGTCCGCATTCTTTTGTAAAATCGGATGCTGCTTCTCGAGCTGGCTGACGGACTCTGCTACTGCTTTTCGGGCTGCAAGCTCCCTTCCTTGCTCCGATAGCAGGTGTGCTTTTTCAAAAGAAGACTTTAACTGTGTTAAATCGAGTGTATCTTCAAAACTTTCAATAGCCTGGCCAATACTTTGCAGCATCTTTTCAACGGAAGATTCTTTTTGGGCATCTTTAATAGAAGAGTGAAAGTTTAATAGACTTTGGCTAATTTGCTCTTTATCTGCCTCTAAGAGAGTAACCAGGCTTCCCAGTGATTGGGCAAGCCTTGCGGCTGAAATTTGCTGCAGCTTCTGGCCATCTGCCACCAGTTGCGCCACTTTGGTTTTATCTTGATTTGCATTGGCCTGGTTGATGCGCTCTGTCCCAGCTTCATGGATTTGCAAAGCCTTGAGGATCTCTTGTTTTAGCGTCTGTACTTCTGGATTGGACTTGTTTCCAGCTTCAGCAACAATTCTTTGAATTTCTTTTGCAGGGATGGGCCCGTTCTTAACTTGCTGCAGTACATGTTCTATATTTGAAGGGCGTGCACTGCCGTTTGCTGCCTGCCTCCCAGGCGCCGTCTGGGATGTTTCTGGCTTAGCTGCTGGCTGTGGGGAATCAAGTTTCATTTCATTTCCTGCCGCAAGTTCGAGCAGCGCATTTTTTAGTACAGGTCCATGCATCGCCGAATGGATGGACTTTAAATGCTGAGCTGTCACCGGCAGGCTCTTTTGGGCAATCACTTTTACCGTTTCAATTTTTTCCTGGATGGTTCCAGGTGCTTCATTCATGAATTTCTGCAACACTTGAAGACTGTCTTTTGATAAAGAAATAGACTTTGCATCAAGTATTTTCACAGCATTCTTCAAATCTATGTTTTTAGCTGGATCGATTCCAGCCTTAGTAAGACGTGTATCAATGGTTTGGACTTCTGGACGTTGTAGAGACGAGGGCATATCTGCCTGGCGTAATACAACCTTTCCTTTTTCAGGCATTCCGACGACTTCAGCCAGGGTACGGTCTGAAGCAGGCACCGAGCCTTCAAACTGAGCTTTATACTCCTGGCCCTTGATGATCACCGTCGCCTCATTCGCTCCGGTTCTATCCTTGATCAGCACCGGTGTAACATCGCCGGTATTGATCCGAGTCGTGCTTTCATTTATCTGTCTTGAAACCGAATGATTTGTTACCTGTATCATCTCAACACACTCCGAACATATAAATCTACTAATTGTATCGGCTTCTATCTGATTTTTTGAATGTGAATATATGACTAGATTGCTGGGAATGTTTGCAATCTTTTAAGCCAGGCGGGAAGGAACGGCTAGGAGTCTGGAGAATAATAAAAGGTAAAATGAATTATTGGAGAGTGGCTCAGTGGTTAATCGCAATTATGGGAAATACGCTGTTCCAGAGACATTAATAAAGCTAATTGATTTGCAAAAGGAACTTGAACAAAGAGACCTGCTGCCTTACGGGGATTTATTTGGTTTGTACTTTTCATTAGACGAGGTAGACCAGCGTTATCTGAACACACCAATTGATTTAATTACTTTTGCCCGTCCTGGTTCGGATGGCATCCACTTCGGCTTCCTCACCGATTTTGGATTGGTCGAGGATTTAGAGGAGTCATATATTGTCCGGGTATCACCAATGGATTTTGATGACCCGGTAAAAATCGTCGCACGGAACTTAAGTGATTTTTTTAAGCTTATATACTCCTATCCTGCTTCTGTGGAAGTACTCGATATGAATTCAACAGAAGATGACTTTAAAAGGGCTGAAGCGAATGCTTCTGATGATCCAGTTTCCCAAGAAGTAAGGAACATTTTTAAAAATGCGTTTAATTTGGAGCATATTGAGGATTTACTTGTATATTATAAGAGTTTGAAAGAGGATCGATCGGAAGCGACTGCACTTGAAACAGGTGATGGAATAGGAATTGCCAGTGCGATTTCTGGCAGCAGCAGCCATCCGATAATGGAAGTAAGCAGAGATCAAAATCTAGAGCTGAATCAGGTTGAGGAATTTTTTAAGGCAGCTCCACCGGAGGCAAAATTAAAGTTCCTTCGCGATGCCCAATCATTTGGGTTGATTTTTGATAACATTGACCTCAAACAATATTTGCAAAATCAGCTAGAGTTGATGAACCTTAATGATGAAGCTGCCAGAATCATGTAATGTATCCCGAAGATTAAAAAGAAAGGCCCCTCATTTCGAGGGGCCTTTGCTGTTTGCTTATTTTACATCGACAATAGTCGAACCTACCACAAGGTAACCATTATCAAGATATGCTCTGAATTCTAATTCTACTTTACCCGGCTTCCAGTCAAAATCCTCACGTTCGAATTTGAAATGGCCTTTATCCGCTTGTTTAAACAAGCCGTTATTATCAACCTTAGGAGCCACTCCATTCAATGTCGCTGTCGGAACATCGAATGAAGAACGGGCAAATTCGGCCGGAAGGTTCGCCTTGACTGTAAAGATGCCCTTGTTGCCTTTAATGACTTTCGGCAGCACCTCAAGAGTTGCCGGGATGTAGACGACAAATTCCTTTTCAACTGTTGTTGTCCAGCCAGCATGGTCAGTTACTTTGATGTTTAGTGTATAAACACCTGGGTTGTCTAGAGTCATTGTATCGCCATTTTTATAGGCAACACCGTTGATCGTCACTTCTTCGCTAGCAACGCCAGAATGTTCATCGGCTGCAGTGTATGAAATGGTGAAATCGGAACCAAGTTTATACTCTTCCTGCAGGTCCGCAGAAATCGTTGGTGCTGATTTATCGATTTTAACCTGCGTTGTTTTTGCTTCTTCTTTATTTCCAGCTTTGTCAACGCTGTAATACATAACCTCATTAATGCCTTCTTCTGATACATCGAAGCTTGTACCTTCAATGAACACTGAGCCGTTGATAGAATAGTATGTTTTGTCAACTGTGCTTAAGTTGTCCTTGGCGCTCAATACTACTTCAACATCGGCGTTGTACCAAATATCCGATACATTGTCCGAGGTTACTGGAGCTTCACTGTCAATTTTAACAGTTTGCGTTTGAGTTTCTTCAATGCTGCCTGCTTCATCGACACTGTAATAGGAAACTTTGTAAATGCCGTCAGCTTCAAGCGTGATCTCAGTAGCTTCAGTGAAATTCAAACCATCTAATGAATAGTAAGTTGCAGCAACTCCACTTAAGTCATCTGTTGCAGTCAGTTCGACTGTTACTACATCTTGATACCATTTATCTTCAATGTTGGACTTTGTCATTGGTGTCTGGCTGTCAATTTTAACTGTCTTAGATTGAACATCTTCAACATTGCCTGCATGATCAACGCTGAAAAACTTCACGTTGTGAATTCCGTCGCCTGATACTGTAAACGTATCACCTTCAGCAAATTCAGTTCCGTCTACAGAGTAGTATGTCTTAGCCACACTGCTCAGCTGATCCGCTGCAGATAACTTAACCACCACATCTGCCGTTGCCCAGTTATCACTGAGATCCGAAGATGTTTCAGGCTGAGTCTTGTCGATTTTAACATCAGTAGATTTAATTTCCTCTTTATTGCCTACTTTATCAATCGAATAGAAAGATACCTTGTGTACTCCTTCATCTTCTACTGTAAAAGTCGTGCCTTTAACAAAGTCTGAACCGTCGATAGAATAATATGTCGCATCTACGCCAGTTTCATTGTCTGTAGCCGACAAATTAACCGTCACGACTTTGTTAGTCCAATCTGCAGAAGCATCCAAAGTAGTGACAGGTGCTTCCTCGTCGATGATCAACTTTGCTAGTACCGTTTCGGATGGATCGGACTCACCGAACGAGTTGCTGTAGGAGGTTACATAGTATAGGTGGTTAGCGTACGAAAGGTTTGTCAATGTATATGACAGATTATTGACTTTCTCAGCTACAAGTACTGGCTTCCCGTCAATGATTTCATAAATATTGTACCCATTTGCATAAGTAACAAAATCCCAGTAGATTCTTGCGCTAGTGTCACTTAGCAAAATCAAGTTTGCTTTAGGTGTTTCCATCTCAGGGTAAACAATTGTTTCTGTCACCAGATTCGAAGGTTTGGATTCTCCAAAGCGAGTATTATAGGAAACTACCTCGAATGAATGAGTTTTTTCAGTTAAATTATATACTTTAACACTTCTTGATGTACCCTTAGTAACTAATACTCTATTACCATCTGTTATCTGATAAACCCTGTATTCGTCTGCCCAGGCTGTTGCTGGCCAGGTCAACGTAATATTGTTTACGTTAAAAATTGTTCCAGACAAAACTGGTGTTTCCACTTCAGGCCATGTTAGGTTGAAAGTTAGCTTTGTACCTTCCGGTGATTCGCCGAATCGATCACTAAAGGAATGAATCTCATATTGGTAGTCTCCCTCTGGCATATTGACAAAGGTTGTGATTAATCCTGATAAAGTCTTTACTAATTCTTTTTGCCCATCGGTTATACGATAAATCTTATAACCAGTTGCATATTCAGCTGCACTCCAGCGCAACCTGATATCATTTCCATTAAGAATCGTTTGATAGAAATTTTCCGGTTTCTGCATTGTTGGATGGACCAGGTTAAAAGAATACTCAGAGGCTGCCAGGGACTCGCCAAAACGATTACTAAATGAATGAACCTCGAATTCATAATCTTCTTCAGGCATATTAGTGAAACTTACTGAAGTTCCGAAGACTGTTTTCTTCCAAACTTTTTCACCATTGATTATTTGAAACACTTTATAACCGGTGGCATACGAAGCGCCACTCCAGTTAAGTGTAATATCATTTCCATTTGATATGGTGTGTGTCAGATTTTCTGGCGCTTGCATGATCGGGTGAACCATTTCAAGGGTTAATGATTTACCTTCTGGTGATTCACCAAAACGGTTGCTATACGAATGTATCTCGTATTCATAATTACCTTCAGGAAGATTTTCGTATGTTACAGAAGTACCAGTTACAGTACTTTTTAAAACTTTTTGATTATCAACAATCTGATAGACTTTATAGTTCGTTGCATAATCAGCTTTTTCCCATGTTAAGATAACATCATTCCCATTTGTAACACTATTAGAAAAGTTATCAGGAGCCTCCATTGTTGGATATATAACAGAAACTACAAGGCTGTTCCCTTCTGGAGATTCTCCAAACCTTGAACTATAAGTATGAACAATATAAGTATGGTTCCCTTCTGAAACATTTACCAGTGTTGTCGTCAAACCTGCAACAGTTGTTTTCAGTATTTTCTCTTCACCAATCAGTTCATACACCATGTAATTTGTAGCAAAGTCAGTAGCTGACCAACTTAAAACTACATCGTTACCCTTTTTAATTTCGTTATTTAAGCTCTCCGGTGACTTGATTTCGGGAAAAACAATATCAACTGGTACTGCAGTACCCTCTGGTGACTCGCCAAATCGATCACTAAAAGAATGAACTTGGTAGTAATGTTCTCCCTCAGAAATATTAAAAATTGTTGCGGTAGTACCTGTTACTGTAGTTTTGAGTGTTTTTTCTCCGTTAA
Source organism: Mesobacillus boroniphilus (assembly GCF_018424685.1). NCBI lineage: Bacteria > Bacillati > Bacillota > Bacilli > Caryophanales > Bacillaceae > Mesobacillus > Mesobacillus boroniphilus. The sequence goes on along the minus strand of NZ_QTKX01000002.1, from coordinate 498,290 downwards.
TAATTTCATATATATTGTATTTTGTTGCATATCCAACAGGTGCCCATTCGAGTTTTAGAGTATTAACATTTGTAACAGTCTGATTTGTAATCTCAGGTGGATCCATAGTGTAGTCTTGTATAGTTACCGTTAATTGTTTACCTGCTATTGATTCTCCGAACCGGTTACTGAAAGAATGGACTATGTAAGTATGGTTTCCTGCTGGCACTTTATAAATAACCTTTGCTAATGCAGAACCTTCATACTTCAATACTTTCTCATTGTTAACTATTTCATATACTTTGTAGTTGTCTGCATATTCAACCTCTGTCCAGCTTAGAACAAGGTCATTGCCATTTCTTACACTTTGGTTTACTTCCACAGGTGCTTCCATCACTGGATGGACCAATTGGAATTTCAGGTCAGAACCTTCGTTCGACTCACCAAAAAGTGTAGAGTTTGAATGAATGACAAAATGATAATCGCCAGCAGGTAAGTTTAAGAAGCTTGTAACCGTTCCGGTTATTGTTTTCTTTAAAACCTTTTCACTGCCTACTACCTGGTATACTTTGTATCCTGTTGCATTCTCTGCAGCAGTCCAATTGAGCTTAATGTCATTGCCATTTGTGACTGTATAAGCAGGATTTTCAGGAGGAAGCATAGTTTTTCCTTTTAAGGTAAACGTCAGTTGTGACCCTTCGTCTGATAGACCAAAACGAGAGGAGTATGAGTAAACGATATATGTATACTCTCCAGACGGCATGCTTGTAAATCCTTTACTTGAATTACTAACAGCAGCAACATATTTTTTTTGACCATCAACCATTTGATATATCCTGTAACTATCCGCATATTCAGCTAAGTCCCAAGTTAAAGTGAAATCAGTTTCGTTTATGATAGTCTCTTTTAAATTGGAAGGGGCTTTTATTACTGGTAGTACGAGTGTAACTGAAAGCTGCCTCCCCTTTAGGGATTCACCGAATCTGCTTGAGTATGAGTGAATTTCGTAAGTGTATTCACCGGCTGGCATTTTTGCGAACGTGTAAGAAGTATCTGAAACAGTTGCTTTGTATACCTTTTGACCATCCACTACCTGATAGATTTTATACCCTGTAGCATTTGGAGAGGTTTCCCAGTTTAAAACGATATCATTCCCATTTTGGATTTCATGTGTAAAATTAGCTGGTGCTTCCATCGTTACCTGATCGATAGATAAGTCTACCCGGCTGCCTTCGTCAGACTCGCCAAATCGGTCACTAAACGAGTGAATCACATAAGTATGATTCCCTGCTTCTGATTTTAAATATGTAATACTTGTACCAGTCACTTTTTCACTTTTTAATAGTTTTTCCCCGTTAACTATTTCATAGATATTGTAGCCGGTTGCATAGGCAACACTATCCCATTTCAGATAGATATCATTAATGTTCTTAAGTTCATAGATGAAATTTTCAGGAGCTGTCATGACAATTTCACCAATAGTGACTGACACTCGGCTACCCTCTGCTGACTCTCCGAACCGGTCACTGTTCGAGTGAACTTCGTAGACGTATTCACCTGCTGGAGCATTAGTAAATTTTAGCGTTGTACCTGCAACTGTGTTTCTTAAAACTTTTCCTTCTGTAGTAATCTCATATACTTTATAGTCTGTTGCATATGAGACTGTATCCCATTTAAGGGTTACATCATTTCCATTTGTTATCGTATAACTAAAGTTATTTGGAACATTCATTGTTGGATATACAATATCCACTTTTACATACGGAGAAAGCTCCGACTCTCCATACAAGGAGTTGGACGCAGTTACAGCATAGGTAAAGCTTCCTTCAGGAGCATTGGTAATCTTATATGATCTTGATGTTTGTGATGCAATTAAAGATTTTTGGCCATCATCCGAAAGTTGATAAATATGATATTGGTCAGCATATGTTGATGCAGGCCAGCTTAAAGTAATATCATTTCCGTTGGATACTGCCTTGGAAAGAGTGGTCGGTCCAACCATCTCAGGATAAACGATACCGACAGATACAGGAGCACTAGGTCCGGATTCTCCTTCTGCACTAAGTGTTGAAACCACATACCTGTACGATCCTTCTGCTAGATTATTAAAGTTATAACTCGTAGCTGTAGTTTTATCACGTAATATTAGTTGGCCTTCTGTAATTTCGTATATGTTATAGCCAGTCGCACCATATACTCCACTCCATGTGAGTTTCACATCATCTGGGGTAACCAGTTGGGCTGCCAGATTACTAGGAGGGAGAACACTTGTTGAAGCTAGTGCATTACCAAGTGGATAAAAAACTTGAGAAAACATAAGGAATAATGCAAGAATAGTCAATTTCCTGTAAAACTGTCTTTCCATTAAAAATCGTCCCGCCTTTCGGACAGAATCCAAACAAAAAAGAACCTTAAACAAGGTTCATAGGTAAACAGACTATGATTCCTTGTGGCAACCGGCTGCCATCCATAAAAACATGGAACAGGCCCTTGGCTTTGCGTCCTATAGTTTCCTATAGTTTGCCTTTTTCACTTTGGATAACTGTGAGTTTTAGTCTATTATACTACTAAACAACAGGAAATTTCTAGTTTATTTCACCTATATTTCTAATATATCCATTCTTTTTTTACTAGATAGTAACTTTAAAAACTAGAAACCAGTTGAGGATTGTTTTATTAAAGAAAGGTGAACTTTATTATGATAAATAAAAAAGATGGCCGTCTTACAGATGGCCATCTTGAGATATTAACGAAGAAGTTGAAGAACTCCTTGTGGTTGTTGGTTCGCTTGCTTTGCGACTGCACCTTTCAGTTGCAGAATAGACTATATCTTCACCCTGTAATCAGGGGCCGGGCACTTCGGACAGCTTAGCTGCCCTACGGGATTCATAGCCATAGCCTTCACCTTAGACCGTATTCCCTAGTCGTTGAACCTTCTCCACTCTTTCGAGACAGGAGCTCGGCTGCTGATTATCCATTATTGTATCTTCACCATTTTCAAACCTTCACGCCTGCTGTTTCCAGCTACGCTGTGGTTGATGAAGCTTTAGGAAGTCCCAGCAATTCACCCAGTGATGATCTTATCCGTTACCAGATAAGACGCCCTTATCATTATCTCAGAAGTTGTAAAACTCCCTGAGGCATCTGATTTGATTGAGCCAACATTGCTTGTGCTGCTTGAGAAAGAATAGAATTCTTAGTTTGCTCCATCATTTCCTTTGCCATATCAACATCTCTGATACGAGATTCAGCAGCTGTTAGGTTTTCAGATGATGTGCTTAGGTTGTTAATAGTATGTTCTAAACGGTTCTGGTTAGCACCTAGTTTGGCGCGCTCATCAGAAACAGATTTGATTGCTGTGTCAATACTAGTAATAGCACTTTGGGCACCTGTTGATGTAGAGATATCCACTCCATCAACACTTAACCCTTTAGTACTCATATCTCCAATTGATAACGCTAGTGTCTGGTTTTCGTTAGCACCAATTTGGAATGTATTACCTGATCCGGAGATTACAATAGCTGTTGCGTCTAAGTCTGCACCTAAAGCTGCATTGTTAAGCGAAACAGTAATTTCGCCATTACCAAATGTTAAAGTACCAGCATCTCCATCAGTCCAAACCTGAGATACTAGAGTAGTAGTACCATCTGAAATTGAAAAAGCTCCTGTCGGTACAGCCACTCCATCACCAGCAGTAATGGTCCAAGTACCTGCATCTACACCACCATTTGTATTTGCGCCGGTAACACCAGCAACTGCAAGTATTGTTGATGAAGTAGTATCCTGGTCTACCTGAGTACCAAAAGTACCATCAATTAATTTTTGAGTATTGAACTCTGTTTGACTAGAAATTCTGTCAATCTCACTCTTTAATTCAACTACCTCTTTGTTGAGTGCATCTCTATCTTCATCTGTATTTGTACCGTTGGCAGATTGAACTGATAGTTCACGCATACGCTGAAGAATAGAATGAGTTTCGTTTAGAGCACCTTCAGCAGTCTGAATTAATGAGATTGCATCTTGTGAGTTACGAGAAGCTTGTTCTAACCCACGAACTTGTCCGCGCATCTTTTCAGAAATAGCTAGACCAGCAGCATCATCCCCTGCACGGTTGATACGAAGGCCAGATGCTAGCTTCTCCATTGATTTAGCTTGCGCGCCTGTAGCTGAGTTTAGCATGCGATGTGTATTAAGAGCCGCGATATTGTGATTAATTCTCATTATAATTTTCCTCCTTGAATGTATGGTTCACATCCTTGTGAACCTGTTAATTTGGTCAGGGTCGATAAGGCGGCCGCCCTTATTTTCCCTTACAATTTATTTATCGTCTGGAGTTTTTGTTTGTTTAATAGTTTTGAGAAAAAAATATAAATTATTTTCGGGACTTTAGATTCACTAGTAAACCTGAAATGTCTTTTGATGCCTGCTGGTTTTCTTCCTGGATTTGTTCGTAGACTTCTTTTCTCAAAATTTCGATGGTTTTGGGTGCTTTGATGCCGATTTTGACCTGGTCGTTTTTGGATGAGACGATGGTGATTTCGATGTCATCGCCGATTTTGATGGTTTCGCCGTTTTTGCGTGTCAGTACGAGCATTCATCTCACCCCTTTACCTTGTGCAGCTCTGTTTTGCCGAACAGGCTGTGCTTTGTTTTATAGCCTTCTTCTATGAGAATGACCTGCTTTGCTTTGTTGTTTGCTTTATTGATGATGACTGGCGCCTGAAGGTTTGCAGTTGTTTTATCAAAAGGATCTTCGACGGTCAGGATGGAATAGACGACGACATCATTCTCGGATTTCAACTCAATCTCTTCCACCACTGAATCTTCCAGTTTGAAATCATAGCTCCGAAAAAACCCAAACGGACTGGCAATGACGAATGCTAGTTCAGAAGTAGCTACGGATTGCATAACTGAAAATGATCCGTCTTCGGACAGCGGCAAGACGACAAATTTAGTTTCCTCTGGAAACCCCGGAATCCCCTTTTCAAAATGTAAAATTTCTTCTTCTTTTATCTCAACTTCATTATGGTATTTTGTATTAAGTCTCATTTCAAAGTCTCCTTTTAAGCTTCAAAATCGATCCTGAGTGAATTTTTCTGCTGCAGGTAGATATCTGTTTTGCCCGGATAGTAATCTATAATTGGCTTATTTGGTCTTACGTCAATTTTAACAGGTTGCGTGTTCCATCGGATGTTCAAATCACCCGGGTCATAATTTATTTTGACACTGTTATGTGATGGAATCCAGCCAATATTGAAATCTGCCTGCGGAGGCAGGCTGTTTCGCTCGGCCTGGCTTCGGAGTGCTGAGAAACCATGTTCGATCATCATCAGCTCATCACCTTCCTGGGCCATGGTGGCGATGGCATTCATTGCTGCCTGATATCCTGCCTGGGCATTTTCTTCTGTCATTCGAAAAACGCTTTTCAGATTAGCATCTGCAAAAGCTCTCGACTGATCAATCGTCAGCTTTGACGGTCTTCGGTCCACCATCATTTCCGCCTTTGGCTGTTCGATGCTCATATATGCTTGCGGCTGCTGGATTTCCAATCTGGCTGACTGTGTTTCTATTCCGATTCTAGCAAAAGTAGATTCCATCCTAAGTTGAGGTATATTCATAGGCTTCCCCTTCCCAATATAAGAAAAGCCTTATCAAATAGCTTGATAAGGCTCTAAATTTATCTTAAGAAATCCATCAATGTCGGCTGGATGATCCGTGCACCTACGCTTAATGCTGCGCGGTGTACGCTTTCCTGCGATTTCAGGTCCATGATGACCCGCTCGATATCGGCATCTTCATTGTCGGACAGGATCTTCGTTGCCATGACTTCCTGCTCTCCAAGTCGGGTTTCAACCATTTCGAGGCGGTTATAGCGCGCGCCAAGCTCTGAGCGTTCTGCAGACAATGTGTTCATGACTTTATCAAGATCCTTCAACAGCTCGTCCATCCTTTGCGGATTGGCAGTTCCGAGCTCATCTTGAATCGCTTGAACCGTATCAAACATCTCCTGATTGAAAACATTCGCCGGATTCACGTTCGCCTTCATGAAAACGCCGCGGGAAACTTCAACTTTATAGTTGTTTATATCCTCATCTGCTATGTTAGCGGCAACCTGTACAGGGTTTTCCTGCGGAACTGGCGGGTTCATGACGTCCGTACCATGAAAAATATATCTGCCGCTCACCTGGGTATTCGCAGTTGCCACAAGACTCTGCTTCAGCTGTTCAACTTCCCGGGCTATAGCCTGGCGGTCTTCCTGACTATAGGAATCGTTCATTCCCTGGATCGTCAGCTCGCGTACACGCTGCAGCGCGCTGTTTGCCTGGTCGATTCCTGCCTCTGAGTTGTCCATCCAGAGGTATAGCTCTGACAGATTGCGTTTGTACTGTTCAACTTCCTTTAAGTTTGAGCGGTATGTCATGCCCTTCATCGCGACGACTGGATCATCGGAAGGCTTTGTTATTTTTTTGCCAGTGGATAACTGGTCCTCGTATTTCCCCATCCTCCGGTAGCTCTCGCTTAGATGCTTAAGCGAGTTGGAGGCGAGCATCGATTGTGTGATCCGCATTTATTTCACCTTACCTTCCGACTGTTCCCATGCCATTGATGATTTTATCCAGCATTTCATCCTGGAGTGTGATCATCCGCGCTGATGCATTATAGGCATGCTGGAACTGGATCATATTCGTCATTTCCTCATCGAGGGAAACCGAACTTACAGACTGACGCTTCGTTTCGACTGCCTGCTGGAGCGCCTGATTATTCATCGTCATCCGGTTGGCTTCCTGTGACTCGACGGCCATCTTGCCGATGACTCCTTCATAATAGTTCCGGAAATCTGATAACTCCGAGCTGCCATTGTAATCAAATTGCTTATTCAGGACATTCGCGAGGTTGAGCACATTCGTGCCATCTCCAAGTGTCGCCAGAAGCGGGTCATCGCCTGTTGCCGATGCGATATTGTCCAGGCTATCGAGGATGTTACCATCTAGCATCATCCGTCCGGCAAAGCCTTTTCGTTCAGTAACTCCACCGGTCTGTGAATCAGCAAAAAAGTTAATTTCCTCTGCTTTTTTATTCTTGATTTCATTCGGGCTCAAGCCTGATTTATGAACTGCGTTGAATTCAGTCGCGAACGTGTATGCCAGGTTATCAAGCTCTTCCAGCATATCTGCATAAACCGCAGTCGCCTCGCCATCTTTTTCATACGCATATGACTCAACAAGCGCTTGCAGCCTTCCGCTTGATTTCATGTCTGTGAAATTCAGGTTCGTGCTGCCAACAGAAATCGTTTTAACAGAACCTTCAACGCCATCTTTATTCACGCTGATTTTGTTGTAGCCTGCCGCCCCAACAAGCACGGCATGCTGCTTGCCATCATCGCCGACAAGCTTGATGACCGCTTTCCCTTCAGCTCCCGAATGGGCATTCCCGCCGCTTGCTGCATAATCCACTTTTACATTAACAAGGGAAGAGAGTTCATCAATCAACCGATCCCGTTCATCATACAGGTCATTTGGCAAATAGCCATGCGGCTCGATGTCGCCGATTTGCTCATTCAAGCCATGGATTTGGCTGACTATGGAGTTGATTTTATCAACGGTCACATTGATTTCATTGCCGATATCCTTCTGCACTGCCACTAGCGAATTATGCAAATAATTGAATGTCTCTGCAACGGCAATACCACGCTGGCGGACAACCGACCTTGCGCCCTCATTATTCGGATTGACCGCAAGATCCTGCAATGATTGCCAGAACTGGTCCATCGTATTTGCCAGGCCAGACTCCGACGGTTCGTTCATGATCTGTTCCAGCTTGGAATACGCTTCAGCTTTTGTTGAAGAGTAGCCCAGCTTATTCGTCTCGCCGCGGTACTGGATATCAAGGAAGCCTTCACGGATCCGCTGCACTGCATCAGCTTTAACTCCAGTGCCGGTTTGTCCTGGCAGGTTCGGGCGATTGAATGCCGCTGCCGGATAGGGTTCAGTCTGGGCAAAATTAACCCGCTGCCTTGTGTAGCCAGGTGTATTTGCATTGGCGATATTATGTCCTGTCGTATGTAAAGCGGTCTGCTGTGTGAACATCCCGCGCCTTGCTGTTTCTAATCCCATAAAGGTCGAACGCATGTAAGACTTCCTCCAGTGTGAAATTTACGCTTTGGAACTGAACAGGCTTTTTCCCGGAATGCCCGTCTCGTTCGGTCCATAGTTATAATCATCCTGCGGCGGTTCTACGAGACTCCTCGAAAAAGAGATGAATTTTAACGATTGTGAAATCAATCCCTGATTCAATTCATTCTGCTTCTGGATTCTCGCAATCACATTCCTAAGTTCTTCACTGATCCTGATGACAATCTCCTGCTTCTCTGGCGGAAGCTCATCCAGCAGTTCGCCCAGCGTGCGTTTTGTTGAAGAAAAAGCTGCAACCGCCTTGCTCCGTTCCGCTTCAATTTTTTCAATTGCCAGGATATGTGCCTGCTCTTCTTTTAAAAGCTGGGTAAGAGCCTGGATGTCTTCTGCCTCCAACACCCCTGTTTTCTTAAGCGCCAATTCAAGCAGGCTTTTGTGCAGCTTCAGAAGCTTCTCCAGGCTCTCGATTAATAGATTGATGCCCATTGTTTTCCCCCGCCATTATTTTTTCAAATAAAAATCAGCGATGCTTTTTGCAATATCCTCCGGATTAAGCTTATATGTGCCATTCTCCACCTGGACTTTCAGCTCTTCAACCTTCTTCTGGCGCAGCTGTTCTACTTCAGAAATCTGCTGCATGGCCTTCGCAGTTGAAGAAATCTCTACCTTATCAACTGGTTTTTCAGCCTTCTTTAGTTCATCAACTTTATTCATTTGGTTGTTATATGGGTTGATTCGATTGGTGTTAAAATTATTGATCTTCATTCATTATCCCTCGCTTTCATTAAGTTGAGGATTCTATATCTTTCTTATCGGATATTTCCCCGTTATCTTTAGTAGTAATGTAAAATAAAGACTTTAGACTTATTAATCCTTTGAGAAATATGTCGCCTTGTGACTGTTTAACTTTTGTTTAAATTCTTCTTCACGTTCTAAATGTTTTAAATCATCTCTGATATCATTCGCACAGTCATCGCAAAGTCTGCCAGTACGGATTACCGTGCCACACTTGTCGCAAGGATAACCCAGGTTCGGGAATTGAGTGATCTGAAGTTTGCCATTTTTTATGAACTTCAAGATCAGTTTTTGCGAAACTCCCGTTGCTTCCACTACCTGCAGCATTGTCGCTGCCCGATTCTCGCGCTTTCTCATATATTTAGAAACGGTATCGTACGCCGCTTCTTCTTCTCTCCAGCATTTTTCACAAACATCGCGGAATTTATTTTTCACATATATTTCGCCGCATTGTGGGCAATTCGAAAGGTCCAATGTCCTTCCTCCTCTAATTTTATCTCATCTATCGAGCCAAAGTGAAAGAATACACCTTGGCTGCTCCGGTCTCTTTCAACAGCCTGGCCGCATGGCGCAGTGTCGAGCCTGTAGTATATATATCGTCAATAAGCAAAATAGTTTTACTTCTGATATCAATCTCCTCCTCCACTTTAAATACTTGCTCTATATGGATTCTTTCCGATCTTGATTTTTTTGACTGTTTCTCTGTATGAACTCTCGAGAGCAAGTGGCTTGGTTCCAAGCCGGCTGACTTGATAAGAGCTTCTGCCTGATTGAAGCCTCTTTCATAAAGCCGTTCGTTACTAAGTGGGATCGGCGCAAGGTAATCATATTGGAAAGCTTGCAAAGCCTTTTGAAGATCTTCTGCAAAAATTTCAGCAAGAACATAATCACCGCGAAATTTAAATCTTGCCACTACTTCTTTTGTAAAATCAGTATAGCGATACAGCGACCGGTTCTGATCCAGGCTTCCTCTCCAGCAGTCGTCTTCCTCCCAGCGCTTGCAATCCAGGCATACATTCCCCTCCCGAAATTCCGCTTCCAAAAAGGCAAATGGCCGCCCGCAGATTTCGCATATCTCACCTGTAATCGGTGTGAATTTCTCGTTGCACTGCTCGCAGAGTCTAGGTGTTTTTTCTTCCCCAAAAAGAGTCCTCCATGACAGTATAGGTTCAATCTCTACATGGCATAACAGACAATGACTACCTTTCATCCATCAATCAGCCCTTTCATTACCCCTTCTCTGTTCATCATCTCAATCTGCCTGCGTGCACTGAGCATCGCTTCTGTTTTACCATAATGGAAAAATGTCACGTCGCCTGTTGGGTATTCTGCACTCCTGCCCGCCCGTCCAGCTATCTGTACAAGCGCACTCTCTGTAAAAACACTGTCCTCCGCACCTATGACGGCCACATCAATATACGGGAAAGTTACACCGCGTTCCAGGATTGTCGTAGTAAGCAAAATGGGGACTTCTTTGTTTCGCATTTTCATGACCTTTTCTATTCTGTTTGGATCTTCAGCATGGACGGCTTCGATAAGGAGATTCTGTTTGCGGAGTATCTTGAGGATTTTTTCCATAGCGGCTTTTTTCGGTGAGAAAATCAATGCCTGTTTCCCGGAGGCTAACCTTGACTCCACCCACCTAATGATATTAGGAGGAAGTTTCCCCTTAAATATCTCCTTCTCCCAGTTCCCCGCCCATACAAATCTCGGGACAGGCAGCGGGTGACGGTGGAAGCGGGCCGGAATCGTGATAAATTCTCTTTTTCCGAGACTGCATTCTTTTTGCCATTGCTTGTTTGGGGTTGCAGTTAAGTAAATAAGAGAGGATTCTCGTTTCCTCGATTGCCGGACAGCATATTGGAGGGTTTCATCGATTGAATAAGGATAGGCATCTACTTCATCAACAATGACGACATCGAATGCCTGGTAAAAACGGAGCAGCTGGTGGGTTGTCGCGATGGTGAGCTGGGAATATTCATGCCGGTCTTCACTTCCGCCATAGAGAGCAGCAATTTTTATATCCGGGAAGACTTTTTGCAAGCGGGGCATCAGTTCCAGAACTACGTCTGTGCGAGGAGTGGCAATGCAAACCCGTTTGCCTGTGGATAAAGCCTGCGTAATTCCCGCGAATAAAACCTCCGTTTTTCCCGCTCCGGTAACTGCCCAGACGAGGAGCTCTGCTTTGTTTTTGACTGCTTCGACAACACGTTGAGAAGCGACTTGTTGTCCTTCTGATAAATGACCGCCCCATTGATGCGGTTCCTTACCTATATTAAACTCCCGCTCAGGTCCCGCCCAGCTAACAAGTTGAGTGCATTCGCTTACCCTTCCCATCATCAAACACTTCCGGCAATACAGTTCTACTTTTCCACAACGGGAACAGGGGAATTCACCGAACCAGGATTCATCTCTATTGCCGCACCTGGCGCATGAAAGCGGTGAACGCTTGATGCCTTGCCGGTATATTAGATAGCCATTATCATAGTGCTCCTGGATATCCTTTTGAGGAAAAGGCACTTCTTCTAGCAAGAGCTGCTTACCTGTTAGTAATTTTTGAAGTTCTGAATTGTAAGGAAAAGAATGATTTGTGGATAGCGGGGATATCTGTGAGTGTTTAGCGCTGGTGAATTTCTGTTCATCTTTGTAAATGGGGATGAATTTTCCGTCTTTCAATGTTAATCACAACCTTTTGTGGATTAATCTGTGGATAAATTAAATTTCCTGTGTATAATGTGGGTTAATTTGTTGGTAATCTGTTGTTTAACTTTATGTAAGCGTTTATGTTTGTTGATAACTTTAAAATCAGTGTAAATTATTTGTTGATAAGTGGATCGTTTTGTTGATAACATCTACTTTCTGTGGATAAAAAGAAAAATGCCAACTCCAAGTACGGAATTGGCGCCTTAACATTGATGTAAAAACTCTTCCGGTATTATTTCTTGTACCATCCCATGCCCATCGATCCTTCTCCAAGGTGCGTGCCGATGACCGGGCCGAAATAGCTGAGCATGAATTCCACATTCGGGTACTGGGCTTCAAGCTCGCTTTTCCACTCGAGAGCTTCTGCTTCGCGATTGGCATGAATCACAACAGCACGATACTCACCGCCGCTGTTCGCGTCTTCGGCGAGCAGTTCCACTACACGATTCATTGCTTTTTTACGTGTGCGAACCTTTTCAAACGGGACAATTTTTTTGTCCTCAAAATGTAGCAGAGGCTTCACCTGCAGCAGACTTCCAATCAGAGCCTGAGCACTTGACAACCTTCCGCCGCGCTGAAGATGACTTAAATCATCCACCATGAAGTAAGCGGTAGATGTTTCTTTGATTTGATAGAGCCGTTCCATGATTTCTTCAGGATCGACACCTTGTCCAGCCAACTCAGCAGCTTCCAATGCATAAAAGCCTTGCACCATCGCACTGACCTCTGAATCAAAGGTATATACCTTTATTCCATCAACCATCTCGCCTGCGCTCACCGCACCCTGGTAAGTACCGCTGATTCCGCTGGACAAATGGATGCTGATGACCGAATCGTAATCCTTGGCTAATTTTTCAAAAAGCTCGACGAACTCGCCAATTGGAGGCATTGACGTTGTCGGAAGCTCACGCTGTTTCACTTCTTCATAAAATTCTTCCGCGCTGATATCTAGTTCTTCTCTATATGTCTCATTATCGAAAATCACGCTCAAAGGAATCATGTGGATATTCCATTTCTCCCGCAACTCCTTCGGGATGTACGCAGTACTATCCGTGACAACTGCCGTTTTCATTATTATATTACCATCCTTATGTTTTTCTCTACCGTATGTACAATCCCATTTTATATGAACTTTATGTAAAATGCATTCTTTCAGGAAAACTATTTTAGCAAGGGGTTAATAAATATGGTTTGTAAGGAGAAAAACGATCAAATGATGGGCGCTTAAAATCCCTAAATAACCTTTGATGGGTCAATACATTAGCAGTAACTCGCTCATTGCGCAAATACTTTCGATGCGTTCGATAAACCCGTCTTATTACAAGAAAAACGCCGGCAATCGATTGCACGGCGTTACAAAATTAAGAGACATATGAACAAATTAAACTGCCTATTCCTCTGCTTTCAATTTCATCTATCAGCATTTCAATAAAGGTTTCATCCAAATTTAGTAGAGTAGCCTTTTGATAAGCTTCTATCAATTTTTCGTCTGTGATTTCCCATAGAGAAGATATTTTGACCACCCCTTTGTTTTATTTTCCCTAATTATATCGAATTTTATTAAGTTTTTGTAAATCTTCAACAGTGTTTTTGTCGTATTTTTCCACCATAAAACGACAAGAAACCACATTCGTCGTGTCGACAAATGTGGTTTCTTTGTTTTATCTACGCTCTTTTCGTAATCTTTGTTGCTTTTACACACAAAGTAAAAACCGGCTTCTGGGTTTTTACGATTATATTCGCATAATCGATACGGCAGCATCTTCGAAAAGAGCCCGAAACCTTTAAGAATGCGGATAACTGTATGTATTCGAAAAGGAGCAATCACTGCGAATGCAGCTCTTATCTAACTTCTACCCAACCATTCTTGATAGCGACGACTACTGCCTGGGTCCGATCGTTTACGTTCATTTTTTGCAGGATATTGCTTACATGGTTCTTGACTGTCTTCTCACTAATAAATAGTGCTTCGCCAATTCCTCTGTTGCTCTTTCCATCCGCTAATAGCTGAAGGACTTCACATTCGCGGCGGGTCAGCAAATGAAGCGGGCGGCGAATTTCAACTGGAGATATGTATTTGTCTGAACCGTTCTCATCAGCAGAGAGACGGCGATATTCTTTTACAAGGTTATGAGTTACCCGCGGGTGCAGGTATGATCCCCCTTCAGCAACCACTTTCACTGCTTCGATCAATGCATCTGCATCCATTTCTTTCAATAAGTAACCTGTCGCTCCTGTCCTAAGTGCGTGCGTTACATAATTTTCATCATCATGGATGGATAAGATGATAACCTTTGACTCAGGATATTTTTTAATCAGCTCAGCTGTAGCTTCCACACCATTTATATTTGGCATATTGATATCCATAATGACAACGTCTGGCTGGTGCTGGTCTACTAACGAGATAGCTTCGCTGCCGTCGTCACCTTCTGCCACTACTTCAAATGTTGGTTCAAAATCCAGGATCCGTTTTACCCCTTCTCTGAAAAGTTGATGGTCGTCAATAATGACAATCTTTGTTGTCATAACATTCGCCTCCCTTACGGCTTCTATCTCTATTTTTAATCTTCAGTGGCGGCTAAAGCGCCGCAAATGGATGTAATGCTTTTTTAATGATTCAATGGTATTTGGATAATAACCAGGGTCCCTGTGCTAATTTTCGAATGGATAGACAGCTCGCCTTCAAGCAGTTCGACTCGTTCTCTGATGCCCAGGATGCCAAAAGACTCAGGTTTCTTATCGCTCATATCAAAACCTTTGCCGTCGTCCTTTACGACTACCATGACATTGTCCTGTTTAATTTCCAGCTTCACCTGGATCACATGTGCATCGGCATGCTTGAGCGCGTTTTGAACGGACTCTTGAATCATCCGGAACAGCGCAACTTCATACTTTGCAGGGAGTCGGTTATCATTCCCGACATTAATGAATTCTATTTTTGTCGTCCTATGATACTCTTCGATTGTCTGTAAATATTTTTTGAGGGTAGGAACCAGTCCCAAGTCGTCAAGAGCCATTGGCCTCAAGTCATAAATGATTCTTCGGACCTCATACAGCGCGCTTCGCACCATTTTTTTCATATCCCTGATTTCTCTGATTGCTTCGTTCGCGCTTCTTTCTTTATAAATCTTCTCAATCAAATCAGAGCGCATCATGACATTCGCCAGCATTTGTGCTGGACCGTCGTGAATTTCCCGAGAAAGGCGTTTCCGCTCATCTTCCTGGGCTTCGATGATTTTCAGGCCGAAATCTTGTTTCTGTTTTGCGGTTTCTAGCGCTTCACCCATTTGCCTGATATCACTCATCATATAGTTCATAACTACTGAAATTTGGGATACAAGATGGTTTGCCCGCTCAATCGTTTCGTTTAGCCCAATCAATCTTCGCTCTAAATCGTCACGTTTTTCACGGAGCTGTTTTTCTGTTTGTCGGTTCATCGTCAGGTCCATTTGCAGCTTATGAGCAACTTCATATGCTTCACGGACTTGAGCCTCTGTATAATCTTTGAAATGCTTACTTACTTCCGAAAGCCGCTTCCTTGCAGACCTGACCTGGATGTCAAGCTTATCGCCTTCATTGATAATTTGAGCGACTTTCCGCTTGATCTCCTGCAGCTCAAGAGTAATAGATTCAAAGTCATTCCTGCATTCTTCTCCGATTCGGAAGATTTCATCTTTGCTGTTACCGACAGTTTCTATCATTTTCTCCAAAATAAGATCAAGTGATTTGCTGTCGAATTGTTTAATCACCATGTATTACTCCCCCACGGGTGACACTTAATGATATTTTAGCGTGAAAAGTTATTTGTTACTAATAATGAACAAGAAAATCATGCCAATTCTAGCAAAAATCGTTAAAAAGACACAGTTTAAGTTTTATATCCTAAGTCTTATATCCTATAATTTTAGTAGATAAACCTCCAATTTAGAATTAAAACTTTTGTTGTAATAATATTTCCATTTTTTCTTGTGGCTGTCAGACCACTAACTATTATAACATTCAAACACTTTTACTGTATTAAAGTTATATTACAATCATAAGACATGTTGTTTGTAGCCAGCTTGATACTTATAATGATTATATGAATTGTAGCATTAAGACTGATTTAGGAAAATAGAAATCAACATGAAGCAGACTGCTTTCAGTTGGGAAAATTTTTAATAGAGAGGAGCAGGAGACATGCTTCCAAGCTATTTTACTGTAAAAGGGTATGGAGAACACGAAATCGAAATTCAGAGGTCTCGTTTCATCGCATATATCGACAGGGCTGAAACAGAGGAACAAGCACAGCAATTTATTAATGACATAAAAAAGAAGAACTGGAATGCAACCCATAACTGCTCTGCCTATATGATTGGAGAGAATGATCAAATCCAAAAGGCTAATGATGATGGTGAACCGAGCGGCACTGCAGGTGTTCCTATCCTTGAAGTACTTAAAAAGAGAAAACTAAAAGATACGGTTGTTGTTGTAACAAGATTTTTTGGCGGCATCAAGCTGGGGGCAGGCGGGTTGATTCGTGCATATGGAAAAGCTACATCTGAGGGGCTTTCAGCGACAGGCATTGTTGAACGAAAACTAATGCGGGTAATGCATACGACAATTGATTATACTTTGCTTGGCAAAGTAGAAAATGAACTTCGCGGATCTCAGTATCAGTTAAAGGATATACATTACCTGGAAAAAGTGGAATTTGAGACTTATGTCGAGGAAGCCAAAGCAGAAGAGTACACTGAATGGATGACGGAGCTGACAAACGGTCAGGGTGTGATTAATTCAGGGGAAACTACTTATCTGGAAACGTTATTGCATTTATAAATTCAATGGGACTTCCTTGGAAGTCCCTATTTTTTTGCCATTGGCTGATTGAGGAATTTCAGCAGGCTCAGTATTGGTTTAAACTCTTTGCCTACCCAGCCGATTTTTTCGGCAAAAAGTTCGATGATGACCAGCAGTATGATAACGTGGAAATAAGTCCCTTTAATATCCGATATCATTAAAATCATCCCTATGGCCGCAAACATGGCAGCCATTCCGTAAATGGAGAGTACTGCCTGTCTATGGGTAAGTCCCACATGGAGTAAACAATGATGCAAATGATATTTGTCTGGTGCTGTCAGCGGCTTATTATTGCTGATCCGCCTTATAATCGCAAAGAAGGTATCCGAAAGCGGCACTCCCAGGATAATCACTGGTACAATCAGGGATATGAACGTGACATTTTTGAAGCCCAGCAAGGACAGGACCGAAATAATGAACCCTAAGAACAAAGAGCCGGTGTCTCCCAAGAAGATTTTTGCCGGATGAAAATTATGCACCAAAAAGCCCAGGGTACTCATTAATAAGATAAGCCCCAAAACCGATACAAAGAAATCTCCTTTTATGATGGCCATGCTGGTTATTGCGACAATTGCAATCGATGAAACCCCTGAAGCCAGGCCATCCAGGCCATCAATCAAGTTGATTGAATTAGTAACTCCTATGATCCAAAGGAATGTCACCGGTACGCTTAAATAGGTAAAATCCCACTCTCCTCCAAATGGCAAGGCGACAAAGTCGATTTGCATCCCACCGCCCAGGATTATGACAGCAGCAGCCAGCAACTGTCCGATAAGCTTAATTTTAGCACTCAGCTCAGTAAGATCATCGACAATTCCAGTCAATACGATGATTGAACTGCCGAGCAGTATATAAAATACATGGGAATGACTAAGGTCACTTAAGAGAACGCCTGCCACAAAGCTGATGAAAATCGCGAGACCGCCCAGCCGGGGCATTATCCGTTCATGGACCTTTCGATGATTGGGCTTGTCAGTCGCGCCAATTTTCAATGCGATAGCTTTTACAATCGGGGTTAATAGTAATGATAATAAAAAGCAGCAAATAAGGATAAAATATGGCATCTGAAACCTCCTTATGCCTATTCTGTCCTTTTAAGCTAAAAGGAAAACAATCTTTGGCTGGTAATTGTTATAAATATTCAGCGGCAAATTTTGGGCGGTGTTTGATTAAATATCGCAGATTACTGAGGGCTTGCCGGTGATTTAAGTCAATCAACGTGAAAGGATTGCAGGTATACTGAAAATCTCCATAAAAAAAGACCGGGGAAACATTTTCCCCAATCTCGCTTTAATATCTGCCTTTTTCATTAGCTGGTTTCATGCCTTTTTTTATAAAGTTCAGCAATGGTTTATAGTCATCTCGAACAAGCCCGATTTTTTCCACAATAATTTCAATCACAATCAGTAGAGCAGCAATGATGATCATTGAGCCCCATAGGGTTGCCTGGGAAAAGATAAACGCTGCAAGGCCAAACAATGCGCTCATAGCGTAAATCAGCAATACCGTCTGCTTATGGCTGAAGCCGATGCGAAGCAAGCAGTGATGCAAGTGCGATTTGTCAGGCGCCGAAAGCGGCTGCTTGTTGACGAGCCTCCTGATAATTGCAAAGAAAGTATCAGAAATCGGCACTCCCAAAATGATAATCGGAATGATTAACGAGATGAAAGTGACGTTCTTGAATCCCAATAATGAAAGTACACCGATCATATATCCAAGGAATAATGCACCAGTATCACCCATGAAGATTTTAGCTGGGTGAAAATTGAATACAAGAAAACCAGTTGAAGCAACTGCTACGATCAGGGCGACTACCATTACATACGGGTTGCCCATAAAGTAAGCCATTGCAGCAATCGTGAATAATGCGATCGTGGAAACACCAGCAGCCAGGCCATCCAATCCATCAATCAAGTTGATTGCATTTGTAATACCGATGATCCAGATCATCGTGATTGGAATGCTTAGATAGCCAAAATCGATTTGGCCGCCGAATGGCAGGTTGATAACTCCAACACTCAGGTCACCGAACAATACGACAATAAAGGAAGCGAAAATTTGTCCAAGCAGTTTAACCTTAGGTGAAATCTCTTTAATATCATCCATTACACCTGTAATGATGATGAATAAACTTCCGATTACGAACGCCCAGTGAACCTTCTCACTTGATACCATCGTGGCCAGGTCAAAATTTTTACCAGGCTGCAGGATCAGGACTCCAATCAGGAAACTTAGATATATTGCTAGTCCGCCTAAACGCGGCATTATTTTTTGATGGACTTTTCTTTGATTTGGTTGATCTGTCGCTCCGACAACAAACGCAAGCTTCTTAACCAATGGTGTCAGGAGAAGTGCTGCGAAGAAACAGATTATTAATGTAATGTATAACATAAGCCCCTCCATGCTAGTATCATAGATACGTATATTCCTATAACCAATGTTTTGGTAAATTCCATATTGATTCCTTTGAGATTATAGCATATACAGAAAATCAATGAAACTTTTTTTCTGAAATTATATTTTTTATTTCGACATAAACTGACTTCAGTATAAATCTATTATACTTTTAAAGCTACCCAACTTTAGACGGAATAAATCACAAAAAGTTTCAATGCCCCCGAAATATTTTTTTGTTTTAAGTTGCTAGAAGACATATTTACATAAAAAAACATTCAGGAGCGAATCCTGAATGTTTTTTATTAAGGCTGTTTTCGTAAAGATTGTTGTTAAAATCCTAATGCCGATTTTAACGTAATATAATGCTATTTTGTGGTTCGGTATTATGTTTGCATGCTCTTTTCTCATAAAAAGGGGCTGCTTTGAGAAGAAAAATAGTTCATTCACTCCTATTTTGTAGTCAACAGCAACAAAGTTTGAGAAAAGAGCCTTTATTAATGGCTCTTTTTCGTAAACTTTGGAGCTTTCACAACCTATTTAATGCGATTTCAGTTCAGCAGTCCTTCAAAAAGAAACCTTATGGATTTCAGAGAGAAGTACATGTTCAAAAATCAACAATCAATGCGCTAACAGCATTATTTATTGAACCTGCTCTTTACCTTATCCAAAAACATTTTCATAACTTGATCCTTTGTGATGAAAAGGATACCCGCATATAGCAGCGAATTGATGCCAACAATCGAAATGAATAGCGGGATTGGCCCGGAAACGTATTGTCGAATCAGATAAGATACCGGGATAAACAGCAGCGCAATGAAAAAATATTTCATTTTGCCAAGCTCGAACAAATGATAATCCACTTTTAGATAGCGCCTTATGTAACCATACTCCAGAAGGATCAACAATAAGTTGGATACTGCCGTCGTGAGGATGGCGGTGACCGGTGTGAACAAATCATACTGAAGCAGAAGTGCATTCAGTCCCAGATTCAGGAAGCCACACAAAAAAACCAGCCTTACCAGGACATGCTCTTTCTTTTTCACATAGATGATCTGGTTCGCAAGGATGAAATCAATTCCAAGGATAATCATGTAAAAAGAAAATGCACTCAGGACAGGTGCTGCTGCGATGAACTCCCTTCCTCCGTAAATGAATACGCCGACATCTGCAAGAAGGTATAGCCCAACTGCTGCCGGGAATAAAAAGGCGAAATAGGCCTTGGAGATATTATTCAACAGTGTTAAATATGATTTATCATCATTTTCACCGAGGATATTCGAAAGTCGTGGGATTGAAACTTGGATGATGCTGAGCAGCAACGTGTTTATAATCCCCATTATTTGCTGGGGAATCACGTAATATGAAACATATTTAGTACTGACATACTGACCAAGCATAAATCGATCCAGCTGTGTATATAAGACATTTGCATTCGAGAAGATTACCACCAGGAAAAGTGGCTTGATATGCTGTCTTATGGATATATTCCGGAAGTCAAATTTAATTTTCCTTTTTATATAAATAAAGCTGACGATGTTATTCAGGAACATGGAGAATACGAGCAGAATGGCGTATTCGTGATAATCCCCTGGCGTGTTGACCATGATAAAAATCAAGACAACATAAATACTTCTGACAATAATTGTTTTAACGGTAATGAAGTCATAGTTTTCCATTGCCTCATTGACCCATTCGACATAAAAAATATTAACAATAAAATTGAATGCAAATATCAATAGAATCGGAAACGTACTTTTATCGCTGTAACCTAAATAGCTGAATGAAAGATAGAACAATAAGGCGGCTATTCCTGATACAAAGCTGATGGTAAACAAGCTTGTGAACAGCTGGCTGACCTTGTCCCGGTCGTTTTTCAAACGGCTCATTTCCCTTAGGCCGTATTGGTAGACTCCAAACGAAGCAAAGATGAAGAAGTAATTAAAAATCGACTCTGCAAACTGCACTTTCCCAAGCGAACTGACGCCAAGTGCACGGTTTACGTATGTTCCAACCAATATTGGCACGATTAAGTTGAAAACATTGAGCAGAATCTTATAAAGCATGTTTTTAAAGAGTGATTTTTTCATAAAACAAGTCCTTTATAAAACAGCATCGCCACATGGGCATCAAGCTTGTTCAATTTGAAAATATTATATGGCGTCCAGGAAAATAGACTTAATCTTGCTTGAACTGGAAGGCCTCTGTATTTTCTTTATATGGCAATGTGCCTACCCCCATCGTTGACCAATCCCAATTTTCATCCTTGATCATATAGGTAGGGCCATAGTTGTCCTTCAAGTATTGATCATAGCATTCAGGAATAGGGAATTGTCCGCCTTTAAAATCAATCATTTTGATTCCCGTAAAGGTAGAATCGATTCTCCTCACTGACAAGCCTGTTACTTTCGTATATTTTGGGTGATTTTCATAGATTGTATTCTCACCCTCCTCTAACGAATAACAAGAAGCTTTTCCTTCGAAGATCTGATAATAATAAAAAATATCCAAATTGACACCTTTATAAAGATAGGTTTCTTCAACAAGCTTCCCATCCATTTTAAACTCGCGGGATTTCTTAAAGCCTTTACTAATAAGTGCCTTTTCAATATCTTTGGCAGCGTCATTCCCATTAAAGAAGGTAGCAACATCAATATCAAAGTCATGGCCAATAAAATCTTTTTCTCGAACAGCACCTAGTAATGTACCGTAATCCAGCCAGAATTCACGTCCATGCTCATTGAATGCCTGTTTCATTAAATTCAGGCTTTCCAGCCCATATTTTTGGACAGATTCCCGTTTCCCTGCTGTCATCTTATCTTTATAATGCTGATTTACTTTGCCCAGCAAAGGGTTCGCTTTCATGCTATGATAAATCTTCCTGTTACGGAGGACAGATTTAATTTTTTCTATAAACGCGTTCATGTCAGTACTCCCTCCACCCTTTTGAGCATTTCACTATATTAATGGCCAACGTATTAGTGCCGTCACAGTCCCAATTACTATAGTACCAAATTCTTCCCTAATTATAATAGAGCATTATGAAAAAGAACTGATATAAAATATCAGTTCTTTTCTACTTAAAGCTTGTTCGACTCTGCCAGGTAAGCAGCGAGTGCTTCCTTCCAGTGACGAAGCGGAGTAAAGCCCTGCTCTTCGATTTTTGATTTACTTAAAACTGAATATTTTGGTCGTGCTGCTGGACGAGGAAACTGTTCAGTAGTAAGCTGTTTGACTGTTACATCAATTTCAGCCTGCCTGAAAATTTCCACCGCAAACTCGTACCAGCTGCAGATCCCTTCATTTGTAGCATGGTATATACCGTATTTTTCACTCTGCATCAGTTCAACCATGAACCTGGCTAAATCGACAGTGTAGGTAGGTGATCCAACTTGGTCATGAACAACTCCAAGTTCCTCACGCTCTTTACCAAGGCGGATCATGGTCTTGACAAAATTATTGCCATGTACCCCAAAGACCCAGGCAGTCCTGACGATAAAGTACTTTTCCAAGTATTGCTGAACAAACTCTTCCCCTGCCAGCTTTGTTCTTCCATAAGCACCTAAAGGCTTGGTTGGATGATCAGTTCCATAAGGTTCCGTCGCAGATCCATCAAACACATAGTCTGTGCTGACCTGAAGCATTTTCGCATCAATTTTTGCTGCTGCTTTTGCAAGATACTCTGAACCAAGGGCATTCACTTTATAAGCAGTCTGTTCGTCTTCCTCTGCTCCGTCTACATTCGTATAGGCAGCACAATGAAGGATGGAATCTGGCCTGTTTTGTTCCATAAAGGACAAGACCGCCTGCTCATCGGTAATATCAAGGACATCACGGTCCAGTGCCAGCACCTCAAAACCCTGTTTTTCCAGTTCAATTACAACATCTTTTCCCAGCTGCCCTGCCGCACCAGTTACTGCAACTTTCATTTACTCTACCTCATTCAGTCGGTCACCGTATTGTGATTGGAAATATTCCTGGTATTCTCCTGAAATAATATTTTCCCACCACTCCTGGTTTTCCAGATACCACTTAATTGTTTGTTCAATACCTGTTTCAAAATTATATTTTGGCTTCCAACCAAGCTCTTCACGAAGCTTCGTTGCGTCAATTGCATAACGGCGGTCGTGTCCTGGGCGGTCTTTGACATACTTAATCAAAGATTCAGGCTTGCCAAGCTGTGCCAGTATCGTTTTAACGATATCAATATTTGTGCGTTCGTTATTTCCGCCAACATTGTATACCTCGCCGTCGCGGCCTTTGTGAAGAACAAGGTCGATCGCCTGGCAGTGGTCTTCAACATGCAGCCAGTCACGAACATTCAACCCATCCCCATACACTGGAAGCTCCTTGTCATGCAATGCATTGATGATCATTAAAGGAATCAGTTTTTCAGGGAAATGATATGGGCCATAGTTATTGGAGCAGCGAGTGATGTTCACAGGCAGTCCGAATGTTTCGTTGTAGGCACGGACAAGCAGGTCTGCTCCTGCTTTACTAGCGCTATAAGGGCTATTTGCCGCCAATGGAGTTTCTTCCGTAAAGTATCCCGTTTCGCCAAGCGTTCCGTATACTTCATCAGTTGAAACCTGTAAGTATTTCTTCACACCGATTTTCTTTGAAGCATCCAGCAGGACCTGAGTTCCTTCCACGTTTGTACGAATGAAAATCTCAGGATGAGTGATGCTTCGGTCAACGTGTGACTCAGCCGCAAAGTTCAGGACGTAGTCAAACTTCTCTTCTTCGAACAAGTTATTGATAAATTCGCGGTCTGCCAGATCGCCTTTTACGAATTTATAATTGGGCTTGTCCTCTATATCCTTTAAGTTTTCAAGGTTTCCAGCGTAGGTGAGCAAATCAAGGTTCACGATCTGGTATTCAGGATATTTATTGACCATATAGCGGACAAAGTTGCTGCCAATGAAGCCAGCGCCGCCAGTAACTAATAATTTCATATGTTTCCTCCTATTTCTCATAAACAAAATTTAAATGGTCTGCTTCTGCTAAAACTGGATGCTTCGTATCCTTCTCAGAAAGAATGGGACTAGAAGTCGGCCAATCAATTCCGAGTGCCGGGTCATTCCAGAGAATTCCTCCATCGTTTTCTGGAGAATAATATTCGTCCACCTTATATGCTACAGTTGTATCTGGTACGAGCGTGCAAAAACCATGTGCAAAACCTTTAGGAACAAGAAGCTGGCGTTTGTTATGCTCACTCAGGATGACGCCTACCCACTGTCCATAAGTTGGTGAACCCTTACGGATATCAACAGCGACGTCATAAATCGCTCCAGTCACACAGCGTACTAGCTTGGTTTGCGCCTTAGGGTTCAATTGGAAATGCAGTCCTCTTAATGTTCCCACAGGAGCAGAAAGTGATTGGTTGTCCTGAACGAAATCATAATCGAGACCTAACTCATTAAAAAGCTGTTTGCTGTAGCTTTCCATGAAATAACCACGATGGTCACCAAACACTTTAGGTTCCAGGATTTTAACATCCGGCAGTTTAGTATCAATAATATTCATCTAAAACACCTCTTCCAGGATTACTTTCCTTGGTTAGCGATTTTGATCAAGTATTCGCCGTATTGGTTTTTCTTCAATGGCTGAGCTAATTCCAATAGTTTTTCTTTAGAGATGTAGCCCATTTTATATGCGATTTCCTCTAAGCAGGCAATCTTTAATGTCTGGCGTTTTTCAACCGTTTCAATAAATTGTGATGCTTCAAGAAGGGAAGCATGTGTGCCTGTATCAAGCCATGCATAGCCGCGACCCAGCAATTCAACATTCAATTCTCCCATTTCCAGATAAGCTTTGTTAATGTCCGTGATTTCTAGCTCACCACGAGGAGAAGGTTTGATCCCTTTGGCAATCTCGACAACACGATTGTCATAGAAGTAAAGACCCGTAACTGCATAATTCGATTTTGGTACTTCAGGTTTTTCCTCTATAGATACAGCTTTTCCTGCCTCATCAAATTCAACTACCCCGAAACGTTCCGGATCGTTTACATAGTAACCAAAGACTGTAGCGCCAGTTTCCCTTGCAGCAGCCTTGCGCAGCAAATCTGTAAGACCGTGTCCATAAAAAATATTGTCTCCAAGGACAAGTGCTACATTATCATCACCGATGAACTCATCACCGAGAATGAAGGCTTGTGCCAGTCCGCCTGGATGAGGCTGGACTTTATAGCTGAAGTTCAATCCCAAATCAGAACCATCTCCAAGGATTTGTTCAAACCTGCCGATATCCTCAGGAGTAGAGATAATTAAAATATCTTTAATGCCTGCTAACATGAGCACTGATAGTGGATAGTAAATCATCGGCTTATCGTATACGGGCAATAGTTGTTTAGAAACTACTTTCGTCAATGGATATAACCTTGTTCCGCTTCCACCTGCGAGAATAATGCCTTTCATAAGCTCACTCCTCTTAAATTGTTAGTTAATAACTGTTCATTCACTCGAACCCTTCCCTATTATAAGGAAAGTATTATATAAAATCCAAAAAGTTCAATTTTTGTAATAAAAATATAATTTAGTTTTAAAACTATGTCTCTAATCTTAATCTATTTCTTGTAATTCATGATCGCCGACATTGTTCCAAGCCTGCCTTTTATCTGGGCTGTCACAGGTCTTTTCTTCATACCCGTAACATTCCCGCCATGACGATAATATTTCATTAATGGTTCGTCAATGTAGACAATCTTTTCTTTTCGCAACTTCGCAACCAGTGCGATCCATTGGTCATGCATTTCAATCGACTTTGGGAAAGGAGTGAAAAATGGAACCATTTCCTTCTTGAAAGCCATCATGCAGCCGGTGAATGCATTCTTGATGATATTGCCTATTATGCCCTGGCTTATCACATTTCCATTATAACTGTTCCAAGATTTATGTATCAGTTCCCCTTTACCGTCCACAACCGAGGCATCATGGACAACGACAGAGGCATCAGATTGCCGAAAAGCTGCGAGGACTTTTTCGACTTTATCACTTTCCCATTCATCATCCTGGTCACACAGGAAAATGACTTCACCTTTTGCAAGGGAAATCGCTTTTTCAAAACTTTTAATAACTCCAAGGTTTTCAGGATTCACATGGACTTGCACCCTATTCCCGTATGTTTCACGAATCAAATCAACAGTACGGTCCTTTGAACCATCATCAACAACCACTACCTCGTCGTTTTCACTCAGCTGGGATAGCACTGAATTCAGCTGGCGAACAACAAATTCCGCTCCATTATATGTTGCCATGCAAACAGATAACATCATTTTGAATGCCCCTTCTCCATGGAAATTAGCCTTTTGAAGGTATATCCTGCAATTTGTTTATTTCTTACCAGCAAAAGCTGCTTCAGGAAACGCTTAGCAAGCTGCATTTTATAAGGCCGGTAAAGTTCAGGTTTATGCTCTTTATAAAAACGGATTTCCGAATCAAGAATGCTCTGATATCGATTGATGGATACCTGGCTATAATCCATAACGGATAAATCATGCTCTAAAATAACATCCATGACCCAAACTTTCTGACCTCGCTTATACACTTCATTAAAAAGCCAGTGGTCCAGATAATCCAATGCAAAGCCATTATTAAATCCGCCGATTTCATTCAAGAAAGACAACTTGATTAAAGCACCTGAATTAATGGCCATAACCGGTGTTTCCTGCAAACCAGTTCCTGGCCTCTCTCCCTGCAGCGGCCGTAATTGGCTGCTGAAGACAGGGGAAATCCCAACACCGTTACTTTTAATTTGCGGCACAATGGCAGCAACTGAATCTATGGGTGATCCCAGTCTTAAAATATGATCGAAATACTCGTCTGTCAGTTCCGTGTCATGATCAAGCAGCAGGAGCCACTCACTTCCGTTTTCTCCTGCCTGAGCCCAGGCAAAATTGTATGCGGTAGCTATGCCAAGATTTCTTGGATCATGGATATAGGTAAAGTTCGCGCCCCAATACCTTCCTGCTTCAAAATCCTGCTTATCAGGGCCATTATCATATAAAATAACTTCCAGTTCAGCTGGTGATTCAGTCCGGCTTTTTAGTGTGTCTTTCAAGCTTGCAAAGGTTTTGGACCTTTCGATCTCTTGCTTGTAAAAAACAACGACTGCCGTTATTTTCATCATTTAATCTCCTTTGACCAGGAATCTTTTTTATTTTGCGATAAAACGAGCAGGATTATGAAAAAGCTGATTCCAATCGGGTTGTTGATGAATGGGTTGATATTCGTCAGCAATAATAGACCCATGAATGCTGAAAGCAATGATATTTCAAGAATACTTAATTTAGCTCCCCGTTTATAGGCTTTATAATAGTTATAAAATACGATTAAAAATAAAAATGCCCACACAGCAAGACCAATGAGGCCTTGTTCAACAAGAATGTCAAGGAAGCTCATTTCCAGGCCAGTGACCCTGCCTGCGATCTCTGTCCCGTAGCCAGTGCCAACGACAAGATTTGCCGGACTGGCAAGGATGATATCCTTGGAATCGATAATGAACTCCAGTCTCGTATTTACACTCACATCGTTAACTTCTGTCTCTGTATTCTTCCTACCTCCAGAATTCCCCTTCTCTCCATCCTCAGCTATTTCATCTCCTGGCTGCTCTTCGACCACTTCTGATTCAAATCTGTCCAACGTCATATTGTTATAAAGTAATGGAACGGATGAAGCAACCAGTACAAGAATGATGAACTTTTTCAAAAAATATCTTGATTTAAGCAGATATGCCCCCTTTTTTGCCAATCCTTTAATCGGATCAGTCAGTACCTTGGCATCCAAAAGGATTATCATGAACACACTTAAAACGAACGCCAGCAGGAACCCTCTAGTCTCAGACCAAAGTATTGAAATGGAACAGAAAATGATATTGGCTATATCTACTTTTGTATATTTTTTATCCAGGACGGCATTCAAGGATAAAATCAAACCAATAAGAACAAAAAGATGGCTCTTATAAAAGACGCTTGCACTTGGTCGGAAATAAAGATCATCATTCATCAGCCAGTTCATGAAATAATAAAAATTGTCAAAAGAACTGCTGAATACTGTTTTCCCCAAAACTGAAACAGTAATCGTAAATAACGCAACAATCAATGCACTATATTTTAAAAGCGTAATGATTCTATTCTTTGAAAATCTTTCATCAGAAATATAGTAAGCGAGCGGGAAGTAAACAGCAAAGAAGGATACTCTAAAGAAATCCGTGACAATAACAGACAATGCATGGCCATTCAGGTATCCGATGATCACGCTCACGAAAAACCATAAAATCAATATGTAAATGCCCAAAGTAATTGGGTTCATCCTGATGAATGTATTCATTTCCTTATTTAAGAACGCCTTATTTTTTACGATCCGAAACATAAATGTGACGATCAGAAGCAGGAATAAAACCTGGCGAATTGATAAGACTCCAAAGTCAATCAGCCTTCCTCCGCCCCCAATGAATAATTCCACAAAAAATACAGTAAGCAATATTTTCTCAAACTTAGTCATGTGTATTTCTCTCCCTGATTAGATGCAAATCCTAAAGCTATTGCAGTCCACCTTGAGATAAGGGCTTTAAAACAAGCGCCATCCCCATTTATTGAAGAACTTGCCCATCGACTGCATGAAAATTTTAAACAACTTTGAGTTCTTATGTGCTCCTCTTTCATAATAATGAACTACTTGCGAAAAAGGTGTGTATACCACTCTCTTCCCTCTTTTGCCTAGTTCGAGACAAAGGTCATAGTCCTCAAAATACATAAAATAACGATCATCGAATCCGTTTACTTCTTTGTACTCCTGTCCTTTTACAAGCATGAAGCATCCGGAACCTATCCTTACGTCTACATCACGGTCATCCGGCAAATCCCTCATTTCATATGCAGCAAGACGTTTACTGAACATCTTCTTTACAAATTTGAAAGGAATAAACCTCAAAGCATAGTCGAATACAGATAATTGGTTTCTTATTAAATGCTGCGTTGTCCCATCTGGATTCAGGACTTTTGGAACCAATAGAGCAATATCCGGATCTTTTTCCGCTTTTTCGATCATCCTTAAAAGGTCGTCTTTTTTCAGGATGATGTCCGGATTGAAGATCAGGAAGTACCTTTCATTGGCATTCAGAAGATTTTGGTTGTGCCCGAATCCAAAACCATTGTTCTCATGGTGAAAAGTAATATCGGCAAAATCCTCATACTTTTTCAGTTGCTGCTTATATTCTTCGGTAGAGTCATTATCAAAAATAACGAAGCGGAAACGGTCATCATCCTTGAATTCTTCCTTCAAATGGTCGAGGACGTTGAAGATGTGTTTACTATTATAAGTAACGATGCTAATTGCAACGATTGGTTGTGACATAATCTTTTCACTTCTTTCTTATTTGGTCATGGCCAGGATTTATGAAGATTGATATCTTGGTCAGTCTCTGTCTTATACCCTCTACAAACGGAAAACTACTTGTTTATGCTCTTTTCGTAAATTTTGTTGTATTCACGGTCAAAAGTAACGCATTTAATTACCTAATTGGTGCCTGGATGCCTAGAAGAATGCGAAATGGAAGGACTTATTTGTAATTCAACAACAAATACAAAAACAGCCTTTATTTACAAAAAATAATTATAACATCAACTTGTCGGATTTTGTACTTTAACTTTCCCATTTCCAGATTTGTGGTTGATATTATCTACCATGAGGATTATAATTTTCTTTATGGATAGATTAATTTCTATCCTCATTCAAAGAAAAGAAGGGGTTTTTCGTGAATAATAGAACACGCCGCAATGTTAGAAAAAACAAGCGTAAAAGAATTGTCCGCTTCGCTCTTTTATTCTTCTTTATTATTAGCGTGGGAGCAGGATTATATGTTTACAATATATACAGCGATGTTGCAAGTGCAATCGACAAAATGCATAATCCAATTTCCCGGGAAAAGTCGAAAAAACGGGAAACGAAAGTTGAATTCGATCGTAAAGATCCGATTTCACTCCTTTTGGTTGGCGTAGATGAACGTGATGGTGATGCTGGAAGAACAGACTCGATGCTGGTTCTCACTGTTAACCCTGAAACTAAATCAACAAAAATCGTAAGCATCCCAAGGGATACCCGGTCTAAAATAGTTTACAGTGACGATCCAGATAGGCTCCGTTATGACAAAATGAACCATGCATACGCTATTGGCGGTATTGAAATGACGATTGACTCAGTTGAATATTTCCTTAATATACCGATAGATTATTATGTAGAAGTCAGCATGGAAGGTTTTAAGGATATTGTCGACGCAGTAGACGGAATCGATGTATATAACAAGTACGCCTTCGAACTTGACGGTGTTTATCTGGAAGAAGGCAGCCATCACTTGAACGGTGAAGAAGCTCTGATGTATGCACGGATGCGAAAACAGGATCCTCGAGGAGATTTCGGACGCCAGGAAAGACAACGTGAAGTTATTTCTAAAGTAATCGATAAAGGTGCATCACTCTCGTCGCTGACAAATTATAACGACATTCTTGAAGCATTGCAGGATAACATTAAGACAAACTTAACATTGGATGATATGATCGGAATTCAGGCCAAGTATAAAAAAGCCGCTGCTTCCATCGAAAAGCTCGAAATTGAGGGTGAAGGCGATAATCTGGACAATGGCTCAGGCCTTACGAGCTGGTACTTTATTGTTAACGATGAAACAAGACAGGAGCTTTCCAACAAACTAAGGCAACACCTTGACTTATCTCCGTCAACCGTCTCTACATCCGATACAGATTACAATTCATGATCAAGTCTATTAAAATATCAAAAAGGGAAGCAGCTATATAGCTGCTTCCCTTTTTGATTCCCTTTCAAACATTAATTAAAGAATGTTATCTTCATTTTTTGCTGTCCTTTGGCACACAGAGCGATAATATTGCTAGGTTTCCAATTCATACTCTCCAAGCAAAGAAACTAATTGAACAACAGTGATTTACTGTACTGTTTGCCTACAAGCAAGTCGTATTGGATCATTTGATAATCGTTCAATAAACTTTTTTGTTTTTCATTTAATTCTTTCAGGATCTCCTGGTCCTTGCCAATTTTAACTGCATGTTTGAATGCTGGTATCTCTGACTGCACTTCTTTTAAGAAATCATAGAAGGGCGGGGCATCGAGATTGCCCAAATCAAAGACAAATGGTCCTAAATAAGCTGGACTGATTGTGCCTAGGTCTTTATTTCCGGGATCTGATGTCGAATAAATCAATAATGGTGTTTCCGAGAATTTCCGCTCGTACTCCTCCTCATTTTTTGCATCGGCAAAGCCTGATTCTTTATAAACCGATCTGCTGGCTCCCAGAACCGGCAAATGGTCACCCCAAAATACGATAATTGTTGGCTCCTCCAGCTCTTCGACTCTCTCAATCAAATGCCTTAATGCTTCATCCGCCTGCTTGACACCTTCTGTATAAACTTCAAGAGGCGAAGTGGATTCTTCGGTCAGGCCAGAAATTTTCACAGTGTTTTCTTCATATCGGCCTGGATTGTATGGTAAATGGTTCTGCATCGTGACAGCATGGATGAACATCGGTTCTTTGCTATTAACAATATGGTCCGCGATTTCATTTGAAACGGACTCATCTGATATCATAGGGCCTGAAGTCTCATTGTTTTTCATTGTTTCCATATCCAAAAACTTATCGATACCAAATGTCTCATATACACGGCTTCTCTTATAAAAAGCTTTATTATACGGATGGATCGCAAGAGACTTATACCCCTTGACTTCCAAACTGCTGACAATGGTGGGAATGAATGATTTATTGTCGACGATTTCCTGGTATGGAATGATTCCTGCGGTTAAAAAAGTTGTGTTGAATCCTGTCAAGGCCTCAAATTCGATGTTAGCTGTTGCCCCGCCGAACGCTGCAGACAGGATGTTTCCTGAAGGATACTGCGTCATCAATTCCCGGTAATTCTTCACAGGGTCTTCGCTGAATTCAGCTTTGCCAAGCCTTGTCGGATCCCAGAATGCTTCATTCATCAGGAAGACAACATTTGGCCTTTGATTGTCCGGGACATCCTTTGTATTAGGAGACTCGGTATATCTTTTTGCGATTTCCAGGACTTTTTCCTTTGAATAGCCTTTCGGCTTTTCAACCGTCACCGTTTTAAAATTAGATAGGAAGCCGATAATAAAACCATTGTCATTATAGGTGTTGATCGGATTCCAAGTACTGATTACGACATCTGATTTTTCCATATACGATTTCCAGAAGTTATCCTGGAAGTTTGCAAACGTAAAGACAAGGATTGCCGAACTTATTGCAAGGATCACTCTCCATACCTTCGGGATTTTGATTGCCGGCAAAAATTTAACCGAAGCCCAAATGCCGAAAATAAGCATAAGGAATACAAAAATATAAATAGGAGAAAAAGTGCCGACAACCATAGGAATAACTTCATCCAAATGGCTGAATTGTTTGAAGTCATTAGGGTAAAGAGGCTCAACCCTTAAACTCATCTTGCTGTAATGCGCATACCCCATCAGGGCCAAAACAACCGTGGTCAGTGCGGTGCTCAAATATATGTTTCCGATAATCGCATAGATGAGGATATAAAGGAAAAACAAAAAGAGCAGACCAGCAAAAAATACAGACTGTTTTGTTTCAATCCACTGCAACGTTAATTCTTTATTATGTAATATTTGAGAGTATTGGAAATAAAGATTAATGACCGCTGCTAAAGAGAAAGAAATAATGAAAACAATCAGTAAATTTAAAACAGACAAAATCCATGGTTTCTGTTCTTTCAAATAATCATAAGCCTTCAGTTGCCAGCGGCTGGTCAAAAGAAAGGCAATAAAAAATATAAATAAATATAGGACGAATTTTTTCGAGTATTCTTCAGTCCATAAAATAAATTCTGCTGTGCTGTATGAGCGAATGACAAATTTGAATAACGCCACAAATAAAAAAGCCAGCAGGCCATTCAGTAAAACAATTGGTGTCCACTTTCTAATCATTGTAATCGGTATATCCTCCCTTTAATCGCAAAGTTCACGTTCAGCGATAGACTGCTTCCCTTAATTTTGAGCGTATGAAATTAATACTGCATTCTATTATTATATCAAAAATATATCTTGCTCTGCTCAGAAATAAAATAACTTCTATTCCTTACGATGTTAATGGAAACCCTATCCAGGATGGCTGCTATATCAAAATCGCCGGTACTTTTTGAATCATGAAGGAGAAATGCAAACCGGATGGATTCTTTGGAACAGTAAATGGTACTACCTGAACAAGGACGGAACAATGAAATCCTGCTGGCATAAAGAAAGTAATAAATAGCATTACTTAAGAACAGATGAATCAATGGCAATAAATGAACTCACAATTAATGGAAGTGAGTATTTCTTCGCCAGAAATGGCGAATGGAAACCCAGCCGATAACCTTTACTGAGATTAGTCAAAATTCATTGAAGACATGATGGTTACAAATAAAATAGGACTCACAAATGTGAGTCCTATTTTTTATCGAATCCATGCTCCATCGGCACCAATTCGGTAACCATTAATGATGGTACTCTGTGCCATGATGCCGCTCGAGTAGAAATAATACCATTTATTATTGACCAGTTTCCAGCCAGAGTCAAACATGACACCAGACTTATCAAGGAGATACCACTTGCCTCCGTACTTAAGCCAGCTAGTTTTCATGATGCCGTCTGCACCCATGTAATACCATTCGCCTTTGTAATGGACCCATTTGTTTTCAAGCATTGCTCCATCTTTGTCAAGGTAGTACCATTTGCCTCCGTATAATATCCAGCCGGTTTTCATTACGCCGTCAGGGCCTAGATAATACCATTTACCGCCATAAAGCACCCAGGCATTCGAACGCATAGGACCATCGGAATTGAAGTAGTACCACTTATTCTGGTTCAGCAGCCAGCCCGTTTTCATGTAACCATTCAATTCAAAAAAGTATTTTTTCCCCGATAAATCCAGCCAGCCCGTTTTCATCCGTCCGGTCGAATCAAAGTAATACTTCTTTGAGCCCTCCGTATACCAGCCTGTCTTCAACGGTTTATTGCCACTATAAAGATAGAACTCTTTCGCGATAGAGGCAATTTTAACTGCCCATGCTTCATCAGTTGCGTATTGATGGAAATTCCCATTGTTTCTCATGTTATCCAAAGTAGGCTGGTAATAAGGATAAGCCGACTCAACATAGTTGTTGTTAATCCAAATTGCACCGGCAATAATACCATTTTTAGGGCTGCTAAAATCATATGCACTTTGATACGGACTTTCGTCTATTGCACCAATACCATAAAAATTATATTTACCTTTGACTATATCAGATCTCCCCCATCCTGTTTCCACTGCAGAATGAGCAACTAAATAAAATGCATTCAGTCCACTGACATTTTGAGCTTCTATATAAGCTGAACCCATACCAGTAATAAGTCTTTGTTCCCCATATGTTTTACTTGCTATAAAATTATCAATCTCTCCGGCAGTAACATTTGCAATCGTATTCAACGGCGTAAATAAAGTAACCTGGTTAGTTACAGTTCCAACTTTATCTACTTCATATTGAATGATATTCTTACCTTCATCTGTCATCTGATTGCTTTCAGAGTCGATATATAAACCATAAACCCAGCCCTCAAGACCAGTATCCGTCCTTACCTTATAAAAGTTCGTGCTAGCTTCATATTGCAATACTAAAACAATTGACCCGTCTGGGATTTTTGCCGGTACACCGTCAATCATAACTTGTGGGTAGACAGTACTTGGCCCCTGGCGCAGATTTCTCCATTCTTTTAAAAGCCATGTCTGATCTAGATTGATACTAAGATAATCCTTATGTACCCAGCCTTCTTTACTTCCATCAGTTGTTTTAACTTTAGCTCCAAGACGCTGTTCCTCAAGGATAATTACTGTATCACCATATCCTAAATGCTGCCCGGTTTTACCAAGCTCTGGGTCATTATGCTTTTCATAATCGCTCAATCCTTCATAGCTTTTATATAAAGGGAGCTCTACTGAAATGACCAGGCGCGAATCCTCTGATGTTGGCACCTCGACATTTTGTATTTCAATCTTTTGATTTACCATCAAGCTGTCTTCAATCTGATTGATTCCCCCAACAGCTGGATCCTTTGTTTTATTGATTGTCGTTTCCGCGAGTACCGAAGTACTAAACAAAGTGAAAGTCAATACACCAGCAGCAAGGCTATTAAACAATTTCCCCTTCAACTATACCCTCTCCCTATATTAATCTCTTTATCTTCAATCTTAAATATACATCAAGAATAATATCATATATCGTTAGGATTTGGATAAAATTGTCTAAAAATTATAAAAAGGTAATAATTGTATACTCCTATAGCGTTAAAGCAAGAGCACCGCATCTCCCAAAAAAGCAACAAAAAAAAGAACGAATCAATCAGATTCGTTCTTTCCTTAAATCTTCCAGATATTTGTTTACTTTCTCCAAATCATCGAGAGAATCAATTTCGAAGCTGTCATCTTCCTTGATTTTTTGAATATAGATATCCAGGGAATTCAGGTTGTCTTTGACGATATCATCCCAATAGCGTTCAGAGAAATCATTTCCATTAATGTCTTCTTCAAGCTTGTAGGCAATCAGTTCCCCGTCCTCTTGGGACCAGAAGGAAGTCCCGCAGAGAATATATTCCCCGCTGCCATCCCCAACTTCAATATCATAAACCTTATTTTCACCATCGAAACGGAGAATCCATTCATTTTTGAAATCCTTCTTCCTGGCACTGAAATACATGGACTTTCCAGGCTTCTCGAGGAGGAAGTTTCGGTGAAGATAATTGTCAGCGTCTATAACATAACTGTTTGGCAAGTATTCTCTTACCAGATACATGGTGTAAATATTGTTATATACATCATACTTATCGTTGTGGACTAATTCGATACCTTTGTATTTGGCTGTAAGGTATTCAAACTTTTCATGCAGATAACCTGTTACAACATAAATTTCTTTTACTCCCTTTTCCTGAAGGAATTCAATCTGCCTTTCAAGCATTGGTTTACCGTTCACTGGTATCAGGGACTTTGGAGTCGTCAGCGTAAGCGGCCTGAGCCTTGTCCCCATTCCAGCAGCTAATAATATTGCTCGCATTTATACTGTTCTCCCTGCTTTGAATAATTTTTTAAATTTCATTTCTTGTGCTGTGGCAACTGTCATGACCGAACCGAATAAGATAACCGCGCTAAAGAAAACCAATTTGAAGGTTACAAGCGTTCCAAGGATGAAGAAGCTGAGGATGATTGCCCAGGCTGAATAAGAAATGTTCAGCGCCATAGCCCTTGTAAAACCCGAGAACAAGCCATAATAAAGCCCTTTACTTTTTAAGTTCATAGGTTTTCTCCGTTAATAGTGGATTTGTCAGATTTTCCTTTACCCTGTTAAATCGATCTATGCCGTAGTTTCCGAAATCATCGCCTTTTGCTTCCTTTATATTCGTCCAGACGCTCCACAACAAATCCTGATAAATCTTATTCATTAGGATTCTTTTTTTTATTTCGCCAGGGATTAGTTCCTGGTCTAAATAAATGGTTAAAAACAGCTCCTCCTCTTCAGAAGAAAAATTACATTCGAGAGAATGGGCAGCTATATCCCACATTGGGTCATTCATGCCTCCATATTCCCAGTCAATTAAATAGATTCCTTCTTCTCCACTTTTCACGAAGTTTTCAGGTACCGTATCATTGTGGCAAGGTACAAAATCAAAAACCATTGCATCAAACTGTTGTTTCAATTTCATTACCTGGCTTTTCACTTCTTCATAGCCACTGTAGGTGCTGCCGTTTACTTCTTTTAAAAGCAGCTCATACTCTTCTATTTTTTCAAAGACATTGAAGGTGTTTGCCATTTTGATTCCGGAATGATGGAGTTTATTAAGTATTCCGGCAGTCAAGGTCATATAATCTTCTCGTTTGGCAGTCTTGCTGTTCAGCGTTTCAGCATTCGGGATCAATTCCGAAACCTTAATTCCAGTTTCATCATTAAAATAAAGAAGCTCTGTATCGATTCCCAATTCACTCGCCAATGAAGAATTAACCTTTTCTTCGCTGCGGCTTATCATCTTCTCGGTACCATTTCCCGGTACCCTCAATACGTACTCCTTGTCGCCAATTGTGACTTTATAATTTTTATTCGTCATCCCGCCAAATGCCTGGATTCCTGTGACTTCATCAGGTTCGATGCCTAATGCGGCAGAAAGATATCCTTTAATTTGGTTTTCCCGGAACTCTGCTTCTTTTCTTTTTAACATAGGGAAAATCTTTTGTTTAATATCATAGAATTGTTCTTGTGAATCAGCTTCTGCCCACACTATATTGAAAAGTTTCAAATAGCCAATATTGAAATTCCGGCTTATATCGAGAAGCATATATTCATAATTCATGTATGGGTTCCGGTTGTGCTGTTCATAGTCCCTCACCATCATGTGGAATACATCCAAACTAAGCTTGCTTGCCCCGATCATTTCACCATCAATCCGGTTGAACTGATGGATATCTTTTGACACCTTATATAAAAATCCGTTCCTGATTTCTACAAATGCCTCATCACCCGATCCGCTTTCATTTGTAATCAGGACGCAATCCCTTAAAGGACTAGCTGCAAGTTCTTTAATAGCCCTTTCCTCGATCAAAAGGTCGTCCTCAAGCAGCAAAAAATCATCCGTAATGTGTTCAAATGCGCAGGCCAGCGATGCCATAGATCCTGTCCATTTATATCTTTTGTTTTCAACAAAAGTTATGTTTGCGAAATCTTCTAGTTCACGAAAAGCATCTTTCATATAGCCAGTCACTATAACAAACTTCGTTATCCCAATCTCCTGCAAAATTTCAATATTGCGCTTGATCAGTTCTTTATCTTCAACCTTCAGCATTCCAGCTGGACAATTAAAATCTTTCCTTAATCCGCCTGCAAGAATGACCGCCTGTGTAATCTCCTTCTTAACATCAGTATAATGGATATTCACTTTTTTATCCTGATAGCTCCCAATCTGCTGCTGAAGATATTCAATTCCTTTAGGAGTAAGGAAATAATTCATGTTCCTTCCCTTTTTCTCATTATAAATAAGTCCCTTTTCCAGCATTTCCTGAATCAGATAATTCACTTTGCCAATTGATATATCATTTAAGTCAGAAAGCTTTTTCTGGCTGACATTATTATTTTTATTTATCGCTTCTAGTAATTTAATCAGGTGTTCCATAAAGCCTCCAAAAACATTCAAATTTTGAAAACATTAACATTTTAAACTGCGCTTAGACGTTTTGTAAACATTTTTTATTAGAATTTGTCATCCTTTGGAATATATTCTTGTCGAATGATAAGAGATGAGTATAAGCAGTCTTCTTGGACTCAGGAGCCGGGGGAAAATTTTTTCACTTCCCACATAACAGAAAAAGACAGGATCCATTTCATCCTGTCTTTCTATCTGTTTATCTGCGGCTGGCGTCTTCTGCGAGCATCAAGCCAGCTGCTTTATTTTCACTCCAAATCCGGTCATAGTTGCTTAATGGTACAGGTTTTCCGTATGTGAACGGAGAAATTTCCGGAGTGAACCCAGGCATTTTCATATCCTGGATAAACCAGTCAGTAAATCCGCCGCCGCTCGGATTGGTTACCGGTTTCACAAGTGAATAACCAGTCATCGAGCTGTATTTCAACGCCAGAAGATAATCTCTATTGTATATACTTCCGGCCTGCTTAAAGTACCAATAAAGGATTTGTCCTGATGAATGGTACGCAACGCCCGTTTTAAACTGATGCCTTTTCGTGAATTCATATACCGCGAGAGCTTCTGGCTCGCTTAGCGGCTTAGTCCCTTTATAATTTTGCGGGGACGGCTTGCCAGTGTTATTGGCAATGGTTGCCCAGTCAGCAGGATACTGACGGTTTAAATCCACCCCGCGGATGTTCGCTTTCCACGAAGAAAAGTCGCGGCTATTGTTATTAAGCATTAACACATAGTTTGGATTCTTTGCGCTTAAATGTCCTTTTTGAACAAGCGTTACTCCATCAGGATTGACCATCGGCACAAACCAAATAGAAACATTGTTCAATAGTTTGCGAGTATTATAACCCGAAAAAGTCGTGCCATCGGCATATGACTTCGAATACTCATCTATCATTTCCATCAGCAGATTCGTTGTCATATGCTCACGTGCATGGTGGGATCCATTTATGAAAATTTCCTTGCTGCCATTTCCTACTTTAATGGCATGCAGATCCCTGCCGTCAACCGATTTTCCGATTACTTCAGTCGTGATCAGGTATGGATAATGTTTTTTCAATGAATTTATGTCTGCAACCATACGCTCATATGTATAGGTTTGTCTTGGATTTACAATCTCTGGCAGCCAAACACCACTTTGCCCTACACGATACCTGCCTTCAACAATAGTGTTTTGTGCCAGGTTTCCATACGAATATGCATAATACCATTTTTGGCTGTCCATAAACCAGCCTCTAGCCATCATGCCTGTCTTGGGCATAAGGTAGAACCAGGAGCTGTCATAATAGAGCCATCCTGTTTTCATCGCGCCTGTTGACTCGAGATAATACCAGTGCTTCCCATACAGCAGCCAGCCTTTGTGCATGACGCCGTACTTACCTAAGTAGTACCACTTGCCGCCATCCAGGATCCATTTTTCTGTCACCATGGCGCCGGTCGAATCCATATAGTACCTTTTGCCGCCTAAATGTAACCAGCCGACCGCCATTGCTCCGCTGCGGTCCAGGTAGTAGCGCTTTCCTCCATAGGAAATCCAGCCGGTAACCATGACGCCATTTTCAGGGTTTAGGTAATACCATTTACCGTTATCAAGAATCCAGCCCCTGGCTAATTCATCTTCCACATAATAAAACCATTGTCCATCCTCCAGTGACCAGCCATTCTTCGCTTCTGGCTCCTCTGGAGTTTCCTCTTCAGCAGGATTCTCTCCAACTGGTTCCTCTGGAGTTTCACCATCAACCGGCTCGTCCGAAGGAGCTCCCTCAACAGGTTCTGCTGGAGTCTCTGGTTCAGCAGGTTCTTCTACTGGATCTGTTTCTCCTTCTACTGGATCTGCAGTCCCTTCACCAGGGTCTGGCGTTTCTCCTTCTACTGGATCTGTTGTCCCCTCACCAGGATTTGGCGTTTCTCCTTCTACAGGGTCTGTTGTCCCTTCACCAGTATCCAGCGTTTCTCCACCCGAAGACTCAGGAATACCAGTTTCATTTCCAGAATCCTGAATTGATGGCGCTGTCTCTTCCGCAGTCTTTTCATTGCTTTCAGACGCACTTTGGCCGCTCACTGTTCCATCGGCACTGATTCCTTCCAAGGTGACGGCTCCAGCTATGGATGGAAAAGCAAGCATGAAGCTTAAACTTATTGCAGCAATCTTTCTCAACCCTCTGTTTCCCCTTCCTCTTTTTATAATAGGCTTTTTTATCTTACTGCCTTCTCGGTTCCGAGTTACTTAAAGAATGTCCCTTCGGCCAAAAAAGGCAGAAAACGACAAAAAATCAGCCTTTGACTATTAAACTATAAAAGACCGGCCAAGTAATAGCCAGCCTTTTAATGAATTTGTAATATTAATAGACTCACTTATAGACTGGCACATCAAAATATAGTCTGTAATTGTTCAGTAAGCCATAAAGTTTGCTTATGTTGGAAACTTGCTTTGCAGCCCACGCGACGTCGGTTGCATATTGGTGTATACCTGGTTTACCAGGATTCCAGCGCATTTTGTATAATGTGTCCTGTTTGTAAGTTGCATTATTAATATAATTTTCCCCAATGAACTTTGCTCCACCAATAATCGCAGCTTCAGGAGTAAACCAGCCTGCTTTATAGGCATATTCGGACCCTGATTTTTCCGCGGTTCCATCATATGCCGCGATTCCATACATATTGTAAACTACTCTAGGTTCAACAGGCTTCCCGTCCACTTCTCTTACAAGAATACCGGTTGCCAGCGGCGATGTGCCATGTCCCGTTTCCAAAAGGGCATGGGATATTAGGTAAATTTCATTCACTCCATGCTGGATGCTCGCATTCACAAACGCCTGGCCTTTGTTATGCAATATCCCTTTTCCATTCAGGATAGTGCTATTCACCTCCGAGACGCTCACCCCGGCATTTCGAGACAGCACCAGGAATTGATAGAAGGTATCGCTGGACTGGCTGAAATTTTTTGGATTCATATAATATGCTACGTCTTCCGCTTTTGCATTTTTCCATGGACCATATGTTATCTCATACCAGCCATTCGTTTCCCCGAGGATTTCCACCGTCGTGCCGATCAGAAGGCTGCCCACGATTCGAAAACCAGTTCCTGCCCCTTCCCTGACATTCAGGTTGGTAGCTGTGACAGTTCCCTTTTTTGAATCTTCCCTTGAAAGGGCAATAAAATCTTTGCTGATGTACGATTTATCATTGCGATACTTGTCTGTCTGCGGTGACTTCGTCATTTGGATATTGACCATTTCTGTCTGGGTCAGACTGTAGTTCGAATAGAGAATAACCGGCCCTTCCTTCAACGAACCATCATTGTTGAATTGGTAAAGATGCCCGTCTATTTCTTTGTCGCCTGTCACCATGACACCATTTTGGTCCAAATAATATTTCTTTCCATTGTAGGTTATCCAGCCATAATGCATATCACCATTTGGGTGGTCGAGATAATACCATTTCCCCTGGTCCAAAAGCCAACCTGTAAGCATTATTCCTTTTCCATCCATATAGTAACGCTTATAATTTACATCGATCCAGCCCGTTGCAAGAGTATCGGTCCCAAGAAGGTAGTACCACTTGCCGCCATCCAAAATCCACCCCGTCCTGGATACACCATCTGCTCCCAAATAGTATGTCTTACTGTCAACAGAAAGCCAGCCAATTGCCATTTTTCCATCCTGATGAAAATAATACCTTTTTCCATCATATACAGTCAGACCTTTCGAGGCGGTGCCATCCAGACCGAACAAATAGCGTTCATTCCCTAATGTCTGCCATCCCGTAAGCATTGCGCCGTCATCACCAAAGTAGAAGGTTTGCTGATTTTCGTCCAACCAGCCAGTATACATCGAACCATCTGACTTAAAATAATATTTCTTGCCAGCGTCTGTCACCCAGCCAGTCAGCATGACCCCATCACTATTCAAGAAATATTTTTTACCTCCTTCAGTAAGCCATCCCGTCACTTTG
This sequence comes from Mesobacillus boroniphilus, assembly GCF_018424685.1. Classification (NCBI taxonomy): domain Bacteria; kingdom Bacillati; phylum Bacillota; class Bacilli; order Caryophanales; family Bacillaceae; genus Mesobacillus; species Mesobacillus boroniphilus. The sequence continues at coordinate 456,238 of NZ_QTKX01000002.1, read as the reverse complement.
TTTCCGATTTGATCATAGTAGTACCACTTTCCGTCTTTAAAATGCCATCCGGTAATTTTTACAGTTTCAGGGAGAAGTTCACCAGATTCTGAGAATTGATACTCTTTGCCATCAATTGATTGAAACCCTTTTACCATTGCCCCACTTCTATTAAAATAATAGATTTTCTCTCCAGATGTCAGCCATCCTGTTTTCATCGCACCACTTGATTGCAGGAAATACTTTTCGCCGCCCCAGGTAATCCAGCCCGTAAGCATATTTCCTCCTGAAGCAAGGTAGTACCACTGACCTACATTATACAGCCATCCTGTTTTCATCGAACCGTCAGCATTGAAAAAATACCATTGCTTATTGATTAATTCCCAATTTTTTTGCATGGCACCGCTCTTATTCAAGTAATACCATTTGCCGCTCCACTTTAGCCATCCCGTTTTCATCACACCATCAGCACCCAGGTAATACCAGGTATTATGGTCCAATATCCACCCCTTAGCCGTGGCGCCATCCGCTTTTATGTAATACCAATTATTGTTTTGATATTTCCAGGCAGGCAATGTACTTGCCTGGACAGGCGAAAGGAGTGAAAGACTAAGCATCAATACGAGTAAAATTGCACCTGCTTTTTTCAAGTAAATTCCCCCAGTTAAGTCCAATCTCTATTTGTAATACAGAAGTTCATAGAGTGTTATACAAGGGCTTCTGTCTTCCTCTTTCTCTTCTTTTCGGATTTTTTCACACAAAGTTAAGCAGTTTAATAGAAAACAGCCAGACCAATTTTTCCCATACTTACATCTATTAAATGTTTTTAACCAAAACGGTTAACTATCTCGATCACATTTATAAGTTATCGCACTTCCCCTAATAAAACAGGGCGATTTTTGTCGTTTCTTATCGAGAACATCTTGTACTATATTGTTCGCAAAAGAGATATAATTGAATTATCAAAAAATTGTAATGGGAGGTTATTCTGTGCCTTTAGTTCAAATGAAAGAAATACAGACTCCTTTGAGATTGTTCGGAATCAAGGTATTTAAATGCAAAGAAGGTTTTACATATGTAAAGATATGGAATAGACCAAGGAGGAAAATCCTCGGATAAAACTCTTGCGAACCGAAATTCAATTTCGGTTTTTATTTTTGGTTGTCATAAACCGGAATCTATATATGCTCCATATTCTTCAATTCAATGTGTGCAGCAGCTTCCAAACGACGCTCCTAGAAGCTGCTCACCGTAAACACCCCTCAAACAGAAACAGGCCAGGGACTATGGGTCCCTGGCCTGCTGCATTATTCCTATCTGATCCAAGCTCCGTCATTTCCAAGCTTGTATCCGCCAATCGTTGTGCTTTTTGCCATTGCGCCGCTTCCGTAGAAGTAATACCATTTTGAGTTAATCAGTTTCCAGCCTGTTTGCATGTCACCTGATTTATTCAAGTAGTACCACTGTCCTCCTAACTGGATCCAGCCAGTCTTCATGGCACCACTCTTATCGAGATAGTACCACTTGCCGCCAGTTTTTACCCAGCCAGTTTTCATTGCGCCTGACTTGTCCATGAAGTACCATTTGCCGCCGTCAAGTACCCAGCCAGTCTTCATTACCCCGTCAGCAGCAAGGTAATACCACTTGCCGCCATCAAGTACCCATCCAGTCTGCTTGACGTCTTCATCATAGTAGTACCACTTATTGCTTTCAAATTTCCAGCCATTCTTGGCAGCTTCAGAGCGTTCAACTGTAAATTCTTTTACCGTTTCATTGCCTCCAAGGTCGTATAGGCGAAGCTTGAATGTATTCACTCCCAGTTCTAGCGGAAGTGTCAATTCTACAAGTTCATCTGCAGCCTTTTGAATATCGATAGGGCTTGTGAACGGCTTTACGTACTCATGGTTATCATTTACATATAGTGATAACGCATTGAAGTTGTCTTTAAGGTTAAGCTTCACTGTTACTTTGTCAGTTGATTTGTTAACCTTACTTGGTGCATCAACAGTAATTTGCGGAGCAGTTGTGTCAATGAACACCTTACGGGAAATAGAGAAGTCTTTCCCTGAGTGATCCAAAGCTGTAACGATTACGTCGTAGAATCCATCTTTCTCAAAAGATGTTGTCGTTGCGAATTCGTAACGTCCTTTTTCTTCATTAAACGTATAAGCAATTTCCTTGCCATTGACAGTTATTGTTTTGATGACAAAGTCATCTTTAACATAACCTTTTACCGGTACTTCCTTGCTGTTATATGCGCCATATGGCTCAGGGCCATTATCTTCAAGGTAGATCAGCGGCATTTCAGTATCGCCAACCGCAGCTGTATCGAATCCAATATTGAATCCATAGTCTACTGCAGCCACTTCAATTAACGCCTTTTCAGGAACGTCCGTAAGCTGGTGGCTTGTTACATCACCGGCAACTTCAGCTACTTTTGTTCCATTGACAAAAATTGTATAAAACTCTAGGCCTGTTCCTTCATCTTTCGCTTCCCAGCTGACTGTTGATGTTTCAGCATCATAAGCAGCTTTCACTTCTGGAGCTGTCGTATCAACGTATACTGGGATCTTCTTGCTCTGCCAGTCAGCACCTTCATAATCGATCACTGACTTGATTTCATAATAATATAATCCATCTTTTACAGTTGCAGATTTCACTTTTCCATCCCAGGCAGCTGCAGGGTTGAAAGTGAATGCACTACCATTTCCAGCTCCATAGTAGTTCTTCCTTACATCTTTATCCAATAGGACACGGCGCAGGAACTTGCCGTTCTCATCCAATACATTGTAATGCACTTCATCAGCGTTTCTTAGGAATGATGGAAGCGCATATACATCGTCGTACATTCCGTCACCGTTTGGCGAAACAGCATAGTAACCTTTTTCCGGCACCTGGTAATTGAAGTTACCTGCAGCACCAAATAACATTTCACTCGGAGACTTGAATAGGTACTTAAGATCATAGTATCTTGATTCGCCCAGACCCGTGAAACCGTCAAGGATTTCAGGACGATCCCACTCACCATAGAAGCCCATGTATGGTACATTCAATTTTGGAAGAAGCTGTCCATCTTCTGCACCATTCGCATCAGACAATGTTACAAAACCTTCAACAAAGATATCCTCACGCAGGTCATAAGTCGTTTCTTGTCCAGCCTTATCCTGGCCTGGGATTTTTGCATTTGTCAAATCAACGCTGACGGTGAAATCAACAGATTCGCCTGCTGGTACTGTAACTGTTTCCGGAGCATCAACCACTGCACCTGGCATATCGGCAGCAATCAATGCATTATAGTCTTCATCGCCATTTACTTGATAGAAGTAGTCAGTCAGTACGCTAGTGTCTACACTGTACGTGACTTCTTCATCAGTCAGGTTGCTAGCAGTCAATGTCATTTCGAACTGCTTCGACGTGAAGTCTTTAAGTCCTACTTTCGCTTCTCCCGATTGACTGTCGACAACAACCGCAGGAGTGTTCACTGCTGCAAATGTCTGCATCATGCCAGCACCCTGGCGACGAGGCGAGAATGGCTGTCCATATAGATCATCGATTGCATCCGCTGTATTCATCAGCAGAACTTTTGCAAGCTTTGTTCTTTCTCCAGCAGTCAGTTCGCTGAAACGCTCATCAGATTGCAAGTATTGCTGTACAAGCGCTGATCCACCCGCAACATGCGGTGCCGCCATGGATGTACCGCTCATGACACCGTACTTGTCATTTTGCAGTGTAGAATAGATTTTTCCGCCCGGAGCCGTGATTTCAGGCTTGAAGTCAAGACTAGGAGTTGTCCCCCAAGAAGTGAAATCCGTCATGCGGCCCATTTCAGCGTCTTCTTTTTTGCCAGTCTGACTTACATCTAAAATGTTATTTCCTGCCTCGATTGCTGCTAGAAGGTCCTTTCCTTCCTGAGTCTGGATCAGCATGAACGGAACATCCCAGCCGCCCTGGTTTTGGTAGAAAGTACTTCCCCCATTGTTATAAACGATGATTCCGATTGCGCCTGCCTCAGCAGCATTCATTGTTTTATCATAGAATGATAGTGAACCACGTGATACGACAGCGATTTTTCCTTTTACATCAACGCCAGCATAATCGGCATCATTACCGACTCCCGGCACGGCTACCATTTCAAGTGGACCTGATTCCTCAGAAAGCTTGATCCAATCATCGATTCCGTAACCCACAGCAGAGAAGGTATCGTTTCCTTGTACTGTAAAAGTGTGCTGGTAAAGGTATGCATCATTACCGGATGCAGCTACCTGGATGGTATCTGTGTTCAATCCTGGCGCACCAACCAAACCGATATCAGGGTTTTTGTGGTATGGATTGTCCCAACCGTAGCCGATGTGGCCTGAGTTACCTGCTGATACAGCAGCGACGATTCCATTATCAACCGCACGAGTGATCGCTAGATTTTCTGCACTGTTTTCTTCATAGAAAGATGCAGTTGAACCCAAGCTCATGTTCAGGACATCTGCACCTAGTTTAATAGAGTCGTCAATTGCGGCCAAGTATACATCAGACCATGTAGATGGGTAATTAGGGTCATTACTGAACACCTTCATTCCAAGGACCTGTGCTTCGGGAGCTACACCCTTGATTCCTCCTGTGGCCTCATCACCATTTGCCGCTACTGTTCCTGCAACGTGCATACCATGCATGGAAGCTTCTGGTCCAAGGTCAAGGATTGTCTGGTTCTGGTCATAATAGTTATAACCGTAAGGAACCTTGTCCGAATAGAACTTTCCTTTGAGTCCTTCTTCAGTAACTAGAGAATCCGTTTCTTCCTTCGATAATTCTGCTTTTGACTTGTCTGTCAATACGAAATCCTTGTGGGAAGGATCCACGCCCGTATCAATGACAGAAACGATCATCCCTTCGCCTTTAAGGTTGGCATCTGCCCAAGTCTGGTTGGACTGGATATAGTTATGGCTTGTCTTCATGTCAGGAGTTTCTTCAGGACGATTGTATTCATTTGCCAGGTAAACATTCTTTACTCCGACAATACCTTCGATTTTAGCAATATCTTTGTAAGTTACTTCCCCGCTGAATCCGTTGAAAGCAGTGGAAAAACTCATTTTGTGATCCATACGGATATTATTGGATTTAATCTTATCCTTCACACTCTTTTGCGCTTTTTCAAGCTTTGAAGCAATTGAAGATTTAGTATCCTCTGATAATTCCTTGTATAGTTTACCCTCTTTGGTAGCGTACTCTACAGGTGTTTGGCCTTCAACTTCAACGATTACGCGAACTTTATCTTCCGCTTTTAATGATGCTTTTGTCTTCTTGTACTTTTCATCCAGCTGTTTTAATTGCTTCACTTTATATTGCTCGATTTGCTTGATTTTTGATGCATATGCATTTTCAGCAGCAGAAGCACCAGTGAGCGGGAAGCTGAAGCTAGAAAGAACTAACGCAGACGCAAGTACACTAGAGGCGATTTTACGCCCCTTGTTTCTTTTTTTCATTCTTTAATTCCCCCAAATCTATTTTTTTATTGCTAGATATGTAATTTCTAAATCACCCCATTTTTATTCCGAAAAATCAGATTATTGCTATAATTATATATTTTTTCCTTATAATGGTCAAATAATTTTTAGTATATTTCGACTATATTATTCTATTATTAGTAACTCATATAGGCTTAGAGTCACCCTTTAAACGTAATTGGAATATTATTCAAATCTTAAGATGTTAGGTTCTTCTATATCCTTTAATGCTTATAGGATCAACTAGTAGCGCGACACTACTCTTTTTATTCATCTTTGTTGCTGTCTCAACCTAATGTAACGAGTTTTAATGCTTTACCAGGCCATTAGTCTCATCTGCATGTTTGAAAAGCACCAACAATGCGAGAACAGACATAAAAAAAAAAACAGGCATTCTGCCTGTTTTTATTGAATCCATGCGCCGCTGCTATCCACTTTATACCCTTCAACAGTGGTGTTATATGCCATTTCTCCGCTAGAGTATAAATAATACCATTTGCCTCCGGAAAATAACCAGCCTGTCTTCATATCGCCGCCCTGGTTAAGATAGTACCAATTATTATTCCATTTCAGCCACCCTGACTTCATGGAACCATCTGCATTGAGATAGTACCAGTCTCCGCTCCACTTGATCCAGCCTGTCTTCATCACACCCTCATGGTCAAGATAGTACCATTGGCTATTCCATTTCAGCCACCCTGTCTTTTTGCTTCCATCAGATAGGTAATAAAGCCACTTGCCATCTTCCTTGCTCCATCCAACTGTCGTAGCAAGAACTCGTTTTGATCCATAATATGTTTTTGTCCAGTATGGGTTTGACATTGAATCAACTTGGACGCCTGAGCCTCCGGCATGTACGAATTTCCCGTCTCCTAAATAAATCCCAGCGTGTGAAGGACCCGCTTTATAAGTAGTAAAGAAAACCAAGTCGCCTTCCTTCAAGCTACTTTTAGAGATAGTTTGAGTTGCATTATATATTTCGGAAGTCGTTCTCGGAAGTGAGATTCCCGCCTTATCATATGTATAATTAAGAAAACCTGAACAATCGAATCCACTTGGAGTTGTACCTCCCCAAACATAAGGCACACCAACATAATCCAGGGCAGTATTTGTAATCAATCCACTCGTAGAAGCTTCTGCCTTATCGCCACCGACTAAACCGCTAACCAACAAAGAACAAGAAAGCATACCTGCCATTAATAACTTTTTCATGCTGACCCCCAAATAAATGTAAGATTTCTATAAAAAAGGCAAACCTACTAATTTATCCAAAATTTAAATTTCTAAACATAGTATGGCATAAAAGTTACTAGTTTTAGATTACAGTTCTTTTTTAAGTATGTTACAAGAATATTTCAAAATCCGACTTTTCTTACTAAAAATCACCATATACTGCAAAATATTCTTGTTAAACGGGTTAAAAAGGCATAGCTGTTTTGTAAAATAAGTGGATATTATGTAGGGATTAAGGGACGTGCGCGAGCTTTGCAGTTGATTACCTTTTTTTCCACTTCGAGATACTTGTTTCAAGGCTGGAGATCACTCAACGACTTAGAAGGAGTTTAACAGACTTTAACGTGGCAAGTAGCGAGGAAAATCATAGAGTAAAATAAAAAACTGCCAGAGCTGGCAGTTTATTTAAGACTATTCAATTTTTGCCGTCAAGTTTAATGCACGATTGCTATGATATCTCGCTCGTTCGGATAATTTTCCTCTGAGCTTTTCACATAATGCGTCTTGCATTAAAGCCTCATTGTGCTTTTCCAAAAATAAATGCAGGTGATACTTGATTTTCAACAACACATTCATTCCCTCCTTTTAGCACACAAACCGCAGGAGTTCGTATTCGGAAGCTGGCTGACATAGTTAACACAAATTAACTTTAGTCCCTTTAGTTTTGCGTCACCCTTTTTCAAGAGTTTTGCCGTTTCGTACGATCTATGTGTATGCTTCCAAAATATCGAATTGCCTCGGTTTTTGTAAGGGTCTTTAGACCTGTTTTTTATAATTTTGGAAAAATTATCATATTGACAGATTTTAAATCATCTGCTAAATAGCTTATATATAATTTTCAATTTTATTCCCTCATATATGTGGGTAATAAACCAAATTTGCATAAAATGAACCTATAAGACTATTTGTTTTCAATCTAAAAAGGACTATCCAGTTACGGATAGTCCTTTTCATTCATGCACTTATTTAATCCAGGCACCGTCTTTGCCAACTTTATACCCGCCAATGACAGTATTGACAGCCATGGACCCATCCTTGTAAAGGAAGTACCACTTGCCCCCTGACAGAACCCATCCTGTCTTCATGTCGCCATTCTTCAGGTCTAGAAAATACCACTTGTTGTTCCATTTAGTCCAGCCAGTTTTCATATTCCCGTTTTTCAAATCAAGGAAATACCACTTATTGCTGGATTTTACCCATCCTGTTTTCATAGCTCCTGACTTCTGGTCGAAGAAGTACCATTGCTTATTGATTTTTAACCAGCCTGTTGCCATTGATTGGCTGCTTTGCAAGTAATACCATTTGTTGTTCTCAAGCAGCCATCCTACTGTCGGCTTGTTATTTTTATAGTGATACCACTTGCCGCCCTCCTGGTACCATCCATTTCTAATTTCTTCTGCACGCTTGATGACTATATTTTTCACTGTCTCATTTCCGCTCAGGTCCCTCAGCCTCAATGAAACGTTATTGTCGCCAAGCTCTAGCGGAACCGTAACTTCGACTGTGTCATTCGCAGCCTTCTGGACATCAACCGGGCTTACGATTGCTTTTTCATATTCGTGGCTGTCATTGACATACAGTGACAGGTAGTTAAAGTTATCCTTCATCGTCACTTTGATGGTTGTTTCTTCTACATCCAGGTCGACTCTTGCCGGTGCCGATACAGATAGCTGTGCGGCTGTCGTATCAATGAATACCTTGCGGGACAATGAATGCGTCTGGCCTTTTTTATCAACAGCTGTTATGATGACGTCGTAAAAACCATCATTTGCAAAGGAAACGCTTGTATTGAAGCGGAACCAACCTGCTCCAGTGTCGTGAGTGAAGCTTGTTGCTTTCCCATTGACTGTTACGGAAGCTAGTCCATTATCGTCAATGATATAGCCTTCAACCGGGATGGTTTTCGTATTGTATGAACCATAAGGTTCAGGGCTGAACGCGATGACAAACGGATCAGCAGATACGACATCGCCTACTTCAGCTGTATCGGCACCGAAGTTATAGGCATTGTCAACAGCCATAACTTCGATAATCGCACTTTCCGGCAGCTCTTCGAATTGGTATGAAGTTTCCTCGCCGTACACTTCATCGTAAAACTCGCCGTTCACGAAAATGGCATATGCCAGAACTCCTGATCCCTCTTCGACAGTTTCCCAGCTGACAGTAATTGTTTCTGGATCAAATGCTGCTTTAACTTCTGGAGCAACAGTATCAACATAGACTGGTATCAATTTAGATTGATAGTCAGCTCCCTCATAATCGATCACTGATTTGATTTCATAATAGTATAGCCCATCTTTTACCGTGTTGGAATTTACCTTGCCATTCCATGTACGCTCGTAATTATATGAAAATGGCATACCCCAGCCGCCATCAAAGTAAGATTTCACCACATCTTTTTCATACTTCACTCGACGAAGAAATTTCTCGTTCTCATCCAAAATATTAAACTGAACTTCTGCTGCATTACGCAAGAATGCCGGAAGAGGGTTGATATTCTCATGCATATAATCCCCATTTGGAGAAATCGCATAATAACCCTGTTCAGCCGGAGCCGCGAACCAGTCATCGATTAGCATATCATGTACAGGCTCTTCATATACATTACCCTCTTCATCTTCATAATCGAACATACCTGACAGGTCATAGTATTTCGATTCTCCGAAGTCCACGAAGCCATCAAGGATTTCCGGACGGTCCCATTCACCGTAGAAGCCTACATAAGGAACATTTAATGTTGGAAGTACATTTACCTCAGATGCATCTTCCAGCGTAACGAAGCCTTCAACGAAGATATCTTCCATTAATTCAGTTGTCGTCAGTTCTCCATCAAGAGTTTTATAAGGTAGTACTGCATCAGTAATGTCTACACTTACAGTAAAATCAACTGTTTCTCCCGCCGGTACAGTGACCGTTTCAGGTGCATCGATTTTGACACCTTCCATATTTCCTGCTACAAGCGCATTGTAATTTTCATACCCTTCGCTTTCTTGGATGGTGTCAGACAATACGCTAGTATTCACCTGATAGGTAGCATCTTCATTTGAAATATTGACCGCCGTAAAGCTCATTTCAAATTGTGTATCTCCGAAATCCTTTAATTCTACCTTTGATTCATTCGTCTCACTGTTGACGATATATACAGGTGTATCAACCGCAGCATATGTCTGCATCATGCCGGCACCCTGACGGCGTGGCGAGAATGGCTGCCCTTCCAGGTCAATGATCATTTCGGCCGTGTTCATCAGCAAAACTTTGGCCAATCTCGTTCTATCGCCAGCTGTCAAACCTTCAAAACGTTCATCATTCTGCAGGTATTGCTGAACAAGCGCGGAACCTCCCGCAACATGCGGAGCTGCCATAGAGGTACCACTCATCTCTCCATACTGATTACCATTCAGAGTAGAAATAATTTTTCCTCCAGGAGCTGTGATTTCCGGCTTAAGCTCTAGGCTTGGCGTTGTTCCCCATGAAGTAAAATCAGTCATTTTCCCCATTTCTGGATCAGGACTTATACCTTGCTGGGTGACATGAAGCGTTGTGTTTCCTGCCGCAATCAATTCTTCTAGCGCCACTCCTTCCTCATTATGGATCTGCATGAACGGAATGGCCCAGCCGCCCTGATTTTCATAAAATGCTCCCTGGCCATGGTCATACACAATGATGCCGACAGCACCATAATCAGCAGCAATTTGTGTCTTCTCATAGAATGAGATATCACCTCGCTGAACAACGACAACCTTTCCTTCCACATCTTTTCCCTCATACTCTTCAGGATAGCCGTAGCCCCCTTCAAGGCTGACTAATTTAAGTGAGTCATATACACCAAGAAGCTGGCTCCAGTCATCAAGCCCATAACCAACGCCGGTAAAATCTTCGGCACCTTCGATTGTGATCCCATGCTCATACAGGTAAGCTGCGTTTCCTGAAGCAGCTACCTGGATGGAATCCGGATTGAGTCCAGGTGCGCCGACAACGCCAATATCAGGATTCTTGTGGAAAGGATTGTCCCATCCATAGCCAATATGCCCAGAGTTCCCGGCTGATACGGAAGCGACGATTCCATTGTCCACCGCTCTTGTAATCGCAAGGTCCTCTGCGCTTTGCTCCTGGTAGAATGCCGCGACATCGCCAAGGCTCATATTAAGCACATCCGCACCCAGTTTAATAGATTCATCGATAGCAGCCAGGTATACATCAGACCATGTAGACGGGAATAATGGATCATTGCTGAATACCTTCATTGCAAGTACCTGCGCTTCAGGTGCAACCCCTTTGATACCGCCTTCTTCTTCATTTCCGTTTGCTGCCACTGTGCCAGCAACGTGCATTCCGTGCATTGATGCACCTGAAACTGAATCAAGGATCACAGTATCCTGGTCAAAGTAGTTGTATCCATAAGGAACTTTTTCAGTAAAATATTTGCCCTTTAAATTCTTATCAGCTACAAGCTTATTCACTTCTGCCTGGTCAAGTTCTGCTGTGGATGCATCCGTCAGGACGAAATCCTGATGGGAAGGATCAACACCAGTATCGATGACAGAAACGACCATCCCTTCACCCTTCAAGCCTGCATCAGCCCAAGTTTCGCTGGACTGGATGAATTGATGGCTTGTCTTCATATCCGGCTTCACTTCAGGACGCTTATATTCATTGGCCAGATAGACATTCTTAATGCCCTCGACGCCTTCGATTTTTGCAAGGTCACCGTATACTACCTCACCGCTGAAACCATTGAACGCAGTAGAGAACTTATTTTTGTATTGAACCTTCACGCCTTTAGCCTTGATTTTATCTTGTACTGATTTTTGTGTTTTTTCAATTTTTTTCGAGATTGATATTTTGGTATCTTCTGATAGTTCTTTGTATAATAACCCTTTTGTAGTTGCATGCTCTACAGGAGTCTCACCTTCAACTTCTATGATCACTCGAACCTTGTCTGTTGCTTTTAATTGCGCCTTGGCATCTTTTAGCTTCTTGTGAGTTGATAGTTTCTTGCCATCGTCCATTTTAAGGTGCTGCTTGTATTGGATGATTTTCGTTTCTAGACTATTGGTTTTCGGTGCAGCAGAGGTTTGGGATGCCAACCCAAAGTTCGAAAGAAGCATCGCTGTAGTCATTGCATAGACAGCCGCCTTCTTTCGAAGTTTGTTTTTTCTTAATTCCATAGATTTCTTTTCCCCCTAATTATTTAAATACATGGCATTGCAAAAAGATGGCAGAGTTCTTCCTATCAACTCCTAAAATGTAAAAAAATAGTAATAATTACAAGATGATTCTATTCGATTTACAGCCTTCTAGCAATTGAAATTTCAGGATTTTAGCATTATATTTTTCTCTCTTTTTCGACAAAAAAGGACTGCCCATTCGGGCAGTCCTTTCCTAATTTTACTTAATCCAAGCACCGTCTCTGCCAACTTTATATCCGTTGACAACAGTGTTGGCTGCCATGCTTCCATTGCTGTACAAGAAGTACCATTTACCTCCTGATAAAACCCAGCCAGTCTTCATGGCTCCACTTCCATCAAGGAAGAACCATTTGCCGCTAGTCTTGATCCAGCCGGTTCTCATGACGCCGCTTCCATCAAGGAAGTACCACTTACCGCCAGATTTCACCCAGCCAGTCTTCATGTCGCCATTCTTAGCATCAAGGTAATACCACTTGTTGCTCCACTTAATCCAGCCAGCTTTCATTGAATTATCTTTATCAAAGTAGTACCACTTGTTGCCAACCTTGTACCAGCCAAGTTTAGCATCGCCATTTGCAGCATCAAGATAGTACCAGCGGTTACCTAGCTTAATCCAGCCAGTTTCCATAGAACCATCCTGTTTCAAGTAATACCATTTTCCATTAACTTTTACCCAGCCAGTCTGCATGATGCCGTCTTCATTGAAGAAGTACCAGTCACCATCGATTTCTTCCCAGCCAGTAACCATTTCGCCATCAATGAAGAAGTAGTAGTTACCTTCTTCATCTTCATACCAGCCATCCATTACTTCCTCAACTGGTGTTTGTTCAGCTACGATTCTACCTTCTACTGTAGGTGCAACCGGGCTGTGCTTTTCAATGTACTCAGAAAGGATTTCGTAGTCGACAACGAACAAGTCGTGAATGCGGCCTTCATCCTTTGCCGTTTTTAACATTGTGAAGCCGTCTCCGCCGTTAGCTGTGAATGCATTTGTTGCTACATTGTAAGACTTGTTTAAATCAATTGGCATATAACCATTTTCAGTTTTAACGTTTACTTCCCAGACTCTTTCGCCAACTGGCTTGGAAGCATCGTATTTGAACTTAAGGCCTGCCACTTGAAGGAATCTTCCTTCAGCTGTTTCAACACCGCTTACGCCGTGCTCAAGTGCCTGCCAGATTTCCTCACCTGTTAACTGAAGTGTTACAAGCAAGTTCTGGAATGGCAATACAGTGTGGACCTCTCCAAGAGTGACTTCACCCTGGTCGATTGAAGCGCGGATGCCGCCGCCATTTTGGATTGCGATATCAGTTGGCTCGAATTCGTTCGCTTTTGCAAGCATGCCATCTGCAATCATGTTTCCAAGGTTTGTTTCTTTTGTACGGACATTTGCACGCACACCATCAAGGACTACATCAGACTGGCCGATGACCGTCTTTTTCAGTTCTTCGATTGGTGCAGCCAATTCTGCTACACGCGCTGCAGCTGTTGGATCAGCTGCGAAAGTCTTTGTATCCAATAGTTCGCCTTCGAATCCTGTCACTACACCTTCTGCGTTGAATGTTACATCAACTACCCCAAGGTAGTTCAGGTATTCGTTCGCTTGTACGATAACAGTCGGCTCGTCCTTTTCAACCAGGACAGGCTTTTCAAGCTTAGTATGAGAGTGGCCGCCGACTAATAAGTCGATGCCGTCTACTGCTTCAGCCAGCGCTTTTTCAACGTTGAAGCCCGAGTGAGAGATTAGGACAATCTTGTTCACACCTTGAGCTTCTAAAGCAGCAACTGTTTCATTTGCTTTGTCTACTGCTTTTTCAAACACGATATCTTCTGATGGAGAAGAAAGGAATACTGTGTCTTCAGTCGTCAAACCGAAAATACCAACCTTTTCGCCTTCCACTTCTTTGATGATCGCAGGGTAAATCTTCCCGCCAACTGGAGCAGAGCTGATTTCGTCTGCGAAGAACGGCGCAAGGATTTCATCGTTTGTTACATTTACGTTCGCACTTACAATTGGGAACTCCATTGCGTTAATGAAGTTTGATAGAACAGTTGAATCTTTGTCAAACTCATGGTTTCCAAGAGTCATAGCATCATAGCCAAGAGCATTCATGAATTCCATGTCTGCAAGACCAAGATACTTATTGAAGTAAAGTGTTCCAGAGAATACATCACCTGCATCTAAAAGAAGTGCATTCGGCTTAGTCTCTCTTACTGTGTTTACAGCAGTTGTAAGTCTTGGGTACTTCTCAACATTCGCATGGCTGTCATTTGTGTGCATGACAGACAAGTTGAATACCGGATTCTTCTCAGCCACGATTCTTCCTTCTACTGTAGGTGCAACCGGGCTGTGCTTTTCAATGTACTCAGAAAGGATTTCATAGTCGACTACGAACAAGTCGTGGATGCGACCTTCTTCCTTTGCCGTTTTCAACATTGCGAAGCCATCTCCGCCGTTAGCTGTGAATGCGTTTGTTGCTACGTTGTAAGTTTTGCCTAATTCGATTGGAGCAAAAACATCTCCAGTCTTTACTTTTACTTCCCAAACGCGCTTTCCAACTGGCTTGGATGCGTCGTATTTAAACTTAAGGCCAGCCACTTGAAGGAATCTTCCTTCGGCTGTTTCAACACCGCTTACACCGTGCTCAAGTGCCTGCCAAATTTCTTCACCTGTCAACTGAAGTGTTACAAGCAAGTTCTGGAATGGCAATACAGTGTGGACCTCTCCAAGAGTAACATCGCCCTGGTCGATTGAAGCGCGGATGCCGCCGCCATTTTGGATTGCGATATCAGTTGGCTCAAATTCGTTCGCTTTTGCAAGCATGCCGTCTGCAATCATGTTTCCAAGGTTTGTTTCTTTTGTACGGACATTTGCACGCACACCATCAAGGACTACATCAGACTGGCCGATGACCGTCTTTTTCAGTTCTTCGATTGGCGCAGCCAATTCTGCTACACGCGCTGCAGCTGTTGGATCAGCTTCAAAAGTCTTTGTATCCAAAAGCTCGCCTTCGAACCCTGTCACTACGCCTTCTGCGTTGAATGTCACATCAACTACACCAAGGTAATTCAGGTATTCGTTCGCTTGTACGATAACCGTAGGCTCGTCCTTTTCAACCAGGACAGGCTTTTCAAGCTTAGTATGAGAGTGGCCGCCGACTAATAGGTCGATGCCGTTTACAGCTTCAGCCAAAGCTTTTTCCACGTTGAAGCCTGAGTGAGAGATTAGGACAATCTTGTTCACGCCTTGGGCTTCAAGAGCAGCTACTGTTTCATTCGCTTTGTCTACTGCTTTTTCGAACACGATATCTTCTGATGGAGAAGAAAGGAATACTGTATCTTCAGTCGTCAAACCGAAAATACCAACCTTTTCGCCTTCCACTTCTTTGATGATCGCAGGGTAAATCTTTCCGCCAACTGGAGCAGAGCTGATTTCGTCTGCGAAGAACGGCGCAAGGATTTCATCATTTGTTACATTTACGTTCGCACTTACAATTGGGAACTCCATTGCGTTAATGAAGTTTGATAGAACAGTTGAATCTTTGTCAAACTCATGGTTTCCAAGAGTCATAGCATCATAGCCAAGAGCATTCATGAATTCCATGTCTGCAAGACCAAGATACTTATTGAAATAAAGTGTTCCAGAGAACACGTCACCAGCATCTAAAAGAAGCGCGTTTGGCTTTGTTTCTCTTACTGTGTTAACAGCTGTTGTAAGTCTTGGGTACTTCTCAACATTCGCATGGCTGTCATTTGTGTGCATGACAGAAAGCTTGAATGTTTCTTCTTGTACTGGAGCAAAACTGAACTGCGCCAATACTGCATCATGGTCACTCACACGTCCGTGCGCTTCCATGAATTGAGAGTTAAGGTGAACGATATCAGCTTCTGCACCAGCAGCCAATTTGTTCGTTGCAAGGATATGATCAAGAACTTGAGCATTTCCTTGATAGTTGTACGTATAACGTTCAGCTTTTGGTACCATTTCTACAAGGTTTGTTAAAATGTCACCTTTTAGAGTTTGAATCGGATTAGAGAATTCAAAGTCATTCAAATCTCCAAGCACAACAACGTTAGCGTTCTCATTTTTGCTTAACACATCAGTGATGAAGCCTTTTACGACGTTTGCGATCTTCATGCGCTGCACTTCACTGCCAAGTACAGGAGGCTGGTTCTTTCCGAAAAGACCCTGATCTCCGCCTTTTGAGTTGAAGTGGTTCGCAATGACAATCACTTCTTCACCATTAAAAGTGAATTCAGCAGCCAATGGCTTACGACTTGATGCGAATGCTTCGTTCTGAGGTTCAATTCTTCCTGGGTTAAGAGTCAGTGAACCATTTTCGTATGCAACTGCTTCAGTTGCAGTTCCTTTAATACCTTCATTAAGAGTTACGCGCTCTGGATTGTAGATGAATCCAACACGGATGTTTCCTCCTGGAGCTCCACCGTCCAAATTATTTTCAGGAGCGATGTCTGTCCATTCGTAAGCAGGACCGCCATGAGCCACAATCGAAGCAATCAACGCTTCATAGTTTTTGTCTGCAGAAACCGTTCCATCATTAGTTTGTCCATTGTTATCCTGGACTTCAACCAGACCAATGATATCAGGAGTTTTCAGGTTATTTACGATTGACTCAGCAATCTTATCAACTTTTTCCTGGTCATTTCCAGTGAAGTTTTCAATGTTATAAGAAGCGACAGTAAGCTTGTCGTCTGCTTTAACGATTGAAGCTTCTTCACGCTGGTTTGTTCCTTCAATCTTTGTCGGCAATTCTGAAACGAGGACTTTGTAGTTTCCAAAGCCATAGCTTACTACACCAGTAACCGTACCGCCGAATGAGTCACCAGTTTTAACAACATAGTTACGGTCGGTAGTTAATAGGTGGAATCTTTCAGGGTTGAAATTATCTTCTGAAAGGATTGTACCGCCAGCATCTGTGTAAGTCTTTCCTTCAACCTTTCCGATGATTACCGGAATTTCACCATATTTTTGAGGTCCGACTGCAGTTGGGTTCTCAAGCGCAATGCGCATACCTTCAAGGCTTTCGTAGAAATCGATTCCATCCTCTTGGGGATCGAATGCACCAAAAGCATCATTATCAATGATTTGAGTAGGAGGTTGTACATCCTTGCCGATTACGACTGCTGCAGGCAGTTCATTTCCGCTTGAAACCACTTCAACCGAACCTGTCGATGCATTGATTTCTGTCATCGCAAGGTCAGTGTCAAGCTTATCGGAGTAGCCATCTAGGACCCACTCTTTTACTTGTCCATTAACTTTTACAAGGTCACCAGCCTTAGCTCCATGCATCCCTTTATAAACAAGGATACCTTCCGCAGTTTTAGGGTTGGAGTCAGCAGTTGCTGATTGCATGTAGAAGTTTGAACCATCAACTACATGAGTGACAATTCCTTCTACACCCTTAACATTTTCACCAGCATATGGGGAACTGTGAGATTCTCCCTGGATGTCAGCAATTGTTAAGCCTTCAATACCTTCAAATGGAGGTGGTGGCGGTGGTTCTTCACCGAAGAATTGGATAGCTGTAAGAGTTTTCAAACCAGGCACATTAAAGTAAGCCGTTAAGGTACCTGTAGCTACAATTTCTTTACCTAGAGCACTTGGCGCAGATAGTAAGCCATATGTCTGTCTTACCGAAGCAGGACTTGACGGTAACTGTACTGGTAGGATTTTTGCTGGATCTCTTTCAGTTGGGCTATCTGCGATAGCGAAATTGGTATCACTAGTAAATGGCCCTTCAAACTGATAAGAATTTGTCCCTTTCGTAAATCCAACAATATAACCTTTAACTGTAGCAGTGCCAGAATTATTCGTTATAGCCTCTTCAACAGTAATATAGCTTGCCTCAGCACTAACTACTTGAGCGATTGGAACAGCGTATCCTACTAACAATGTGAAAATTGTCATTAGGACGAACCATTGTTTCTTAAACATGTTCAATCTCATTTTCCTCCTTATTGGAACATTTTGGTTGTGGCTTGACGTCCGACTTCCCATAGCCAACAATTATTATCAAGATTCCCTCTCTGCCCCCCCATTTATTAAAAAACGCTTTAAATGGTAGCGCTTCCATAAACCTTAAAAAAAATTAAGGAGTATAAAATTAGGAACCTACTAATCTTTTGGCCATGCGGTAGATCCTGCTCACATCCTCCTTCGCTATTTTTTCTGATACTACCCTTTCATTGTATTATAGTTAACTAAAAAATATCTACACATATTAACAAAATCCACGGACTTTTAACCTAAATTTACAAGTTTTTGAATTAAATTAACAAAAAATATCATTAGACTCATTTAAACTTCTTACTATTATTACAAAAAGGCATAAAAACTAGAGTTTATATCTCATAATATCTTCTATCTTTATATTCACTTTCATTGACTCACTCCGCATTATCTCTTAACTTATCCCGGAATTTAAACCAGGAAATCCTTCCGTATATTTCTGGTCACGATTTCATAATTATTAACAAAGACAGTTTTTGAGGAGATTATTTTATGCGAAGGAACAAGCCTATTCTTTCTCCAGTAATTTTAATATTGCTATCTGCAGTCGGGCTTGCCTTGGTTGTTTTTAAGCTACTAATTTCCTTTGGCGGCAGTGCAGCAAATACGGTAGAGGAATTTTACTCATATGAACAAAAGAATAACTATTCAAGTTCCTGGGAGTTGTTTCATCCCTATATGAAAGAGAGGTTCCCCAAGCCCGCTTTCATACAAGATCGTTCTCATGTCTTCATTGGCCACTTTGGTGCTGATTCATTTGACTTTACTGTCAGTGATGGAAAAGAAATAAAAAATTGGCGGCCAGCCAAAGGAGAAAAACCCTTCAATACCGCTGTTAAATTTCTGGTTACCCAGACCTACAACGGAAAGTATGGGAAATTCAGTTTCGTCCAGGAGGTATATGTCGTAAAACATCAAAAAGAATGGACAATAATATGGAACTACAACAAATAATTTACCTAATAATACCTCATGTATATCGACAAATTACGACAAACTAAGTATTATTTTAAGTAGCAGTACCTGTTACCACCATAATTTTGTCGAACGGATTAATGCTTTTTCTTTCCTGCCGATATATTAGTTAGTGGGCAAAGTTACTGAAAGGTAATGACGCAAAGCTATAGGGGCTTCTGTCATCGACAATGCCAGCCAGCTACCATCAATTAAAGGGGAAATTGTTGATGTCAAACTATTATTGGCTTACGCCTGAAGCAAAGATTAAAAGAAAAAAGAGAAAAAAGTTTATTCTCTATACCTCTCTATTGTTGACTGCAATTGTTTTGAGTGCATTCTTGACAGTTATGGCGAATCAAATTTAAAAAGGTGCCTGCCCTCTATCATGGGCAGCACCTTTTTTTTAGTCTCCTTTAATCTCAAGAAGTTTTAGCTTCAGTTCATTTTCCATTGCTGCAAGGTCTTGTTCAGCCTGCCTGCGTTTCGTGCGGCCTTCTTGCTGGATTCTCAAGGTTTCTTCAAGGGTTGTAATCAAGTTTTCCTGCGTTTTCTTCAGAGTTTCGATGTCAACAAGGCCACGTTCATTTTCCTTAGCTGTCTCAATTGTATTAGTTTTCAGCATTTCTGCGTTTTTAAGCAGCAAATCGTTCGTTGTCTTTGAAACCTGCTTTTGGGCTTCTACTGCATGACGCTGCCTGATCAACGTTAAGGCAATCGCCACCTGGTTTTTCCATAGCGGAATCGCCGTAACGATCGAAGACTGGATTTTCTCGACGAGCGCCTGGTTCGTGTTCTGGATCAAACGGATTTGCGGCGCGCTCTGGATGGTGATTTCACGGCTTAACTTCAGGTCGTATAACCTCTTATCAAGTCGGTCTGCGAACTGAATCATATCATTTACTTCCTGAAACTTCATCTGGTCCTGCGATGTTTCCGCAGCCTTTTTCAGTTCCGGGATCGTTTTCTGATGCAGTTCCTCCAGCTTTAGCTCCCCTGCCGCAATATAAATATTTAAAGCATTGAAATACTCTTTATTTGTTTCATACAATTTCTCGAGCATGCCAATATCCGATAAAAGCACATTCTTGCTGCGATCAAGCTTGACGCTGATCCGGTCGATCTGCGCACTTGTCTTTTGGTATTTTGACAGTATTTCTTGAACGGATCCAGAAATTTTGCCAAAAATCCTGGAAAAGAAAGATTGTTTTTCCGGACTCAGTTCTTCAGGATTCATTTCATTCAGGCGCTTCATTAAATCATTAATGATGTCACCGACCTCACCGACATCCTTTTTCTGTACATGCTCTAGCATGGCATGTGAAAAAGTTAGGAGTTTCCCCTGAGCCTGTGAGCCGTAAGTGATCATCGCCTGCTGGTTTTTCGGATCAATCTGGGCGGCAAGCTGATATGCCCGCTCCCTGTTTTCCTGCGGGATTACATCGATCAACCTGACGGCCTTGGCCTCTTCTTTTAGTTGTGGCTTAACCGTCAGTTCGTGAGTATCACCAAAAGGGTTTTCGAGAAGCTCATCCATAAAATTGGTTGTATCCTTTAATAGGTCTTTTTCAGCCATTACTTTAACCTCCTGCTCTCATCCGGAAGCTCCTTATACTTTTTGATGGAGTTCTTCGCGACATCAATTTCAAAGTTCAGATGATTAATATCATTCGACAGTACTTCATACAAGTCCTTCTCAACAACCTTTGTCAAATCTTCCAGTGTTTCCTGTGTATCCCGAAGAGAGAATTCGAGTTCTCGATTCGCCTTCGATTGGGATGATAGGAAGGCATATCTTTCAGAAAGCTCAAGTACGGAATCTAGATGTGAAAAATAGAACTTCTCAGCCTGGTAAAACCTTCTTGGTTCCCTTCTCGTCAGCCGTTGAATATTTTTCGTCATCCTCAGAAGCTCAATTCGCTGCTTTAATGACCTGATATGCTTTATTGTAAAAAGCGCCTTTTGCAAACGTTTGATCTTCGTATTCGCATCATCAAGGTTTTTCTTTATATATTTGTATTCCTTATACGTTAAGCCATGCCTTTTAAGAAACCTGTTCTTTAAATAGGCACCCGTTATCCCATAAACGATACCTCCTCCGGCAATCGCGATGAGTGACGATATAAGGAATGTCTGATCAAATCCAGCAAAACTCAACAGCCAAAATAGAATGGACGACGGCAATGCCACTGCAGTTCGTATTATAAATGAAACGAATGGATTCATTTTTTTGATCGACTCCTGACTAATAATCTCTTTTTAATGTGGTGATTGGACTTCTTAATAATACGAATTGGATATTAAGAATGTTTCATGAAATCCGCCTTTTGGAAATATTTTTCCTTATACATACAATAACTGAAAATGTGTGGGAATTCTACAGACTTGGATTGTAATGTCTTCTAGGTCTTGAGACGTAGAATTTTAACATTTATTAAAGTCCGCGATCTATCCTGCGTTTTTGCATAGATTCACTACTAATAATCACAGCGATATACTATAGAATCACTAGGAAAAAAACGATGATAAAAGAGTATTCATTATACAAAAAAGGCTGCCCATTTAAGGACAGCCTTTTCGTTCATTTAATTATTGAATCCATGCTCCGTCTTTACCAACTTTGTATTTTCCAACCTTGGTATTGACTGCCATGCTTCCATCATTGAACAGATAGTACCATTTGCCGCCTGTTTTTACCCAGCCGGTCTTCATTGCACCGCTGCCATCAAGGAAGTACCACTTTCCTTTATCCTTAACCCAGCCAGTTGCCATTGCGCCAGTCTTGGCATTCAGGTAGTACCAGTCTTTACCGGATTTTACCCATCCAGTTTTCATGGCGCCATCTTTTCCAAGCATATACCACTTTCCGCCTGTTTTTACCCAGCCAGTCTTCATGTCACCATTACCCGCATCAAGGAAGTACCACTGGTTGCTCCACTTCACCCAGCCAGTTTTCATTTCTGCAGAACTAGGATCGAAGTAATACCATTTGCCGCCTACTCGGAACCAGCCAAGCTTGGCATTGCCGTCCTCATCGAAATAATGCCAGCGGTTACCATGCTTCTGCCAGCCAGTTTCAAGAGCACCAAGGTTATCTTCTTTTTCACTTAAATAGTACCATTTGCCTTTAACCTTGATCCAGCCTGTAGCCATGATACCTTCTTCATCGAAATAGTACCAGTCGCCATCGTATTTCAGCCAGTCACTAGTTACCAATTCACCAGTTTCAGGATCGATGAATCCCCAGTACTCGTTGCCATTTTCATCCGCAAGCAGCACCCAGCCTGTTGCATCTTCAAGTTCTACCTTAAGGACTCTGTCTTCGATTCCCACGCCTACAGTTCCATTAGCTTTGATGTAATTAACAAGACCGTCAAGGTCAGTTGGCCCAATGAATTGGTCTCTGCCTTTAAGGAGAGCCGTGTAATTGTCACCGCCGCCAGCCATAAAGTTGTTGACTGTAACTGTGTAATCAGCTTCTTCGTCAATCAATTCACCACTAGGGAGATAGATATCCAAAACTTTTTCTCCATATTCAAGTTCATCAGACCATTCGTAAGACAAACCTGAGAGTTGAAGCATACGGACTTTGTCAGGATTGAATTGCTGGTTCAACAGTTCCCTAATTTCAGCACCAGTCAGCGTCATCTTTACAAGGTCATTGCCGAATGGCTGAATTGTGAATAATTCACCCCATGTGATTTCACCAGCATCAAGATCCGCGCGGATTCCGCCTGGATTCATGAACGCGAAGTCAGTACCCATTTCTACGCGCATAGCGTCAGCAATCAGGTTTCCTAGAGTGGATTCCCCGTGCTCGTTTTGCTCACGTGTCATCGCCACTTCAGCACTGCCGATTACTTCATTAATGATTGGCGCTACATCTGCTTCATATTTGTCTACCATTGCTTTAATTTCAGGATCTGGAGTGATGCTGTCTTGGAATGTAGTAACAATCTCAGCCTTCTTGGAAACAAAATCCTTTGTTTCCACATCAAGCGTCAGGTCTACATCCGCGAACGCTGTTCCTGAAGAATATGCCTGGACAAGAAGCTTTCCGTCAACGACAGAGTTCAAGTATTGGTGGCTGTGTCCAGCAAAAATCACGTCTACTTCATCATCTACCTTGTTTGCGAAGTCAACAACTTCGCCAGTTGCATCCGTGCCATCAAATTTGGATTGACCAGGGTTATGCGAAACAACGACGATCGCCTTAACACCTTGAGCTTTTAATTCTAGAGTGTACTTATTGATTGCATCCACTTCATCAGTAAATTCCACACCAGCTGTACCGCTTGGAGTTACGATGCTAGGAGTATCAGAGTACACAACTCCAATGAAGCCTACTGGCACTCCGCCGAATTCTTTGATTTCATATGGGTTAAGAATTAATTCGCCAGTTTCCTTGTTCACTACGTTTGCAGCTACATAAGGGAAATTAGCACCGGCAAAATCACCTGTTTTCTCATGAGTGCCACCATTGATCAAACGCATCATCTCTTCTACGCCTTCATCAAATTCGTGGTTGCCAAGAGTTCCAAGATCAAAACCGATTTTGTTCAGGATTTCGATTGTAGGCTCGTCCTGTAATAATGCAGAAGCTGGAGCACTCGCGCCTACTGCGTCACCTGCATGAAGCATGAATGTGTTCTCAGGGTTAGCAGCTTCACGTTCTTTCAGGTAGGCTGCAAGATAGTCAGCACGTCCTGCATTACGGTTGCTCACTTTTTTGGTTATATTGATTTGGCCATGGAAGTCATTGATTCCAAGCAATTGGACATCAACAGTTGTCAAGTCCAGCTCATATTTACCCCAAGTGCCTTTTTCATCTGTAAAAGTATCTAGGAATTTCACGTTGCCATTCGCGACTGATTGTGCGTCAGGTGTAGATTTGAAAGTAAGCTTCAAGTTTTCCCCTGGTGTTGCAATCTTCCAGTTCTGGTCTGCTGAAGGATTGATTTCGCCTTGCTCTGAGATGTAATCCATCAATACTTGACGATTTTCATCAGCTGAATCAACGACAAGCTTGGATCCAGAAAGTCCAGGGAAGTTTCCTCCGCCGCTTGCACGGTAGTTGTTTGTCACAACGACGAATTTCTGCTCAGGGTCAACAGGAGTGCCATCTGGCATTGTAAGGTTCTTAATCCTGCTCGCAGAAGCATCGTTGATTGATCCGTCTGTCTTGTACTTCGCCGGCTGTGTAACATCGATTTCATATTTAAGTCCGTCAATTACATCATAGTTGAACGGTTCGAATGAGTAGTTGATCAGTTCCTGTTCTTCGGTGCTCGCAGGGTTGATTTGGTTGAACTGTCCAGCAGACATTTCAAGCCATTCCTTTACCTGTGCACCAGTCAATTCAACAGCCTTCAATGTGTTAGGGTACAAGTAAAGGTCGTTTGCACTCTTGATTGAAAGGTCACCTTTTGCGATGTTCGTATAATCGCTTGGACCCTGGCGGCCAGCCTTAAATGGAGCTCCAGCTGATAATACTGGTACATCTTTGTATTCAGGAAGTTTTTCATTAATATACTTCTCTACATACCATTTTTGGGCATTGTTTACAATCTGGATCGTCGGGTCGTCCTGTACGCGCGCAAAGAAGCTGTACATTGGTGCAGTAGTCGTACCGATTTTTCCGCGTACATAATTAAGCGTTCCATCATGTGCTTCTTTCACTGCATTAACGATTTCTGCATCTGGACCGTCAACTGTCGGTATTTTTACCTTATTTACTGTTTCAAAAATTGGTCTAGCAGCAGCTTGAGTGTCGACTACCTGCCATTTGCCTTCAGCATCTTTTTCAAGAGTTAAATCGATAACACCAAGGTTGTTACCCCAGTTCCCTGCTTCTACAGCAGCGACACCGTTGATTGTTCCTTTTGTTGCATCAACGCCGGCCACCTTGAATTCTGAACCAGTGCCTGGGAATACAACGTGCTTGTGTCCGAAAAGGATCGCATCGATGCCCTCAACCTTGCTCAATGGCATAACAGCGTTTTCTGCATCTGTATAAGCTTCTGCACTGGCGTCAAAGCCAGTGTGAGCAAGTGTCACGATGATTTCTGCACCGGCAGCCTTCATTTCTGGTACGAATTTTTCAGCTGTTG
The DNA here is from genome assembly GCF_018424685.1 of Mesobacillus boroniphilus. Taxonomy (NCBI): domain Bacteria; kingdom Bacillati; phylum Bacillota; class Bacilli; order Caryophanales; family Bacillaceae; genus Mesobacillus; species Mesobacillus boroniphilus. The sequence continues at coordinate 431,247 of NZ_QTKX01000002.1, read as the reverse complement.
CTACGATATCCTTCGTCTTTACATGTCCTTCAAGGTTGCCCTTGTCCCATTGCATGATCTGCGGAGTGACAAGGCCTAACACACCAATCTTGACTTCGTGTTTGTTGCCTGCTTCATCCTCAAAAGTTCTTGTAAGGATTTCGTATGGCCTATATGCATTTTCATCGTTTGTTTCATCTTGATCATTGTCTTCTATATAGATATTAGCGTTTACATACGGAAATTCAGCTTCCTCCAATGCGTTATGCAGGAATGGCAGTCCGTAGTTGAATTCGTGGTTTCCTAAAGTTGCAGCATCATAATCTAAAATATTCATAGCTTTATAGATAGGATGGACTTCGTCAGCTGCAAGTCCTTTGACTTTTGCGACGTAGTCAGTTAATGGGTTCCCTTGAAGAAGGTCACCATTGTCGAACAAGAGTGAGTTTTTGACTTCTGCTTTGGCTTCTTTGATGAGCTCAGCTGTTCTTGCAAGACCAAATTCAATCGTTGGAGCGTCTTTATAGTAGTCATAGTCCATCATATTTCCATGGACATCTGTCGTTTCTAATAGACGCACTTTAAGAACATTTTCGACAGCAGCGGTTTCTTCAGCTTTCGCTACTGCAGGACTAAAAGTTACTGGAAGAGTACTGGCTATTAAAGCAGCAGCAATCGTGCCATTTAGCAACCTTCTCTTCATCTCTCGCCTAATCTTTCTTCTCACAAGTTTTCCACCCTTCGAAAATCTATATGTGTACTGCAAGAATATTTTACTAGGTTATTATGAAGATTAATAGTATTTTTTTGTAAATTTTTGTTCTTTTGTGTATTAATAATGTTTTTTATTTTTAGACAGTAAGCGATTTCATTTTTTCTGCTTTCAATACCGTATAAAGGAGGTTTTATAGTTAGTATCCATTCTTTAATAGAAAGGGTGCAGAATTTTCGTGATCATTTCTCTGGTGAGTTTCGTCTACTGGGCAAGCTCTATTTTTTCACCCTTTAACGTTCATAATAAAACGAGTTTGAACCTCTTAAAACGGCCTCTGGTTCGAACAGCATAGAGCCACAAAAAGGCTGCTCAACATTTGAGCAGCCTTTTTGTTATTCAATACGATGATAATAGTCCAGTTTTTCAAGCATGAACTTTACCAAGTCCTCACGAAGCTCAGGATCCTGCAGTGCGAATTCCACTGTAGTTTCAATGAATCCCTTCTTCTCTCCTACGTCAAACCTCTTCCCTTCAAATTCATATGCAAAGACACGCTGGTTCTCATTCAGTCTCTGAATTGCATCAGTCAGCTGAATTTCATTTCCCGAGCCCTTTTTCTGGTCTTCAAGGTACATGAATATTTCCGGAGTCAATATGTAGCGGCCGATGATCGCAAGGTTGGATGGCGCATTACCAGGAGCAGGTTTTTCAATTAAACTTTTAATCTGGTATGTTCGCTCATCTTTGCTGATTGGATCCACAATCCCATAACGATGGGTTTCATCCTGCGGTACCCGCTTTACACCAATAACTGATGCCAGGCGTTTATTATAAATTTCCTTCAATTGTAAAAGGCAGGGCACTTCTGATTGAACGATATCATCACCCAGCAGGACAGCGAACGGTTCATTACCGATAAAATTACGAGCGCACCAGACAGCGTGGCCCAGTCCAAGTGGCTCCTTTTGACGGATATAGTGGATATCGATCATGTTAGATATGTTTTGGATGGTTTCAAGCAACTCATACTTCTCTTTTTCCATCAAATTCTTTTCAAGCTCCAGGGCATGGTCAAAATGATCTTCAATGGACCTTTTTCCCTTCCCTGTGACAATGATGATGTCTTCAATCCCTGATGCGATGGCTTCTTCTACAATGAACTGGATTGTCGGCTTATCAACAATTGGCAGCATTTCCTTCGGCATCGCCTTCGTTGCTGGAAGGAATCTGGTCCCCAAACCGGCAGCGGGAATGATTGCCTTTCTTATTCGGTTCATGTTTCGCCCCCTATTTTTATTTGATTAAAAAATTACTGTACCCGATTTTCAGTCTTATTTATATATATACGACATCGGGATGCAAAAACATTCATTAATCTTTAAAAGGGGATTTTAGTATAAAAAGAGAGACACCACTCTAACAGAGTGCCAAAACGGGAATATCGCAGCATTGGCTGCCCTATCAATAGAGAAAACTAAAGGAGTCGACGATGCAGAAAGATTTATCGAGGAAGATGAAAGGGAATTTCCTAATTTACGAGAGAGAATATCAGCGATTATCGTGAAAGGTTTAAAAACTATTAAGGTAGATACCCAAAGCTTGGCAGCCTATTGTTGCTGGCAAGCTTTTTTCAAATCCCAATAACAGCTTTAATCCTTTTTTTACATTTTTTTACGTTTTTCTGTTTTTTAGTTCAATTTTCCCTTCTTTCTTGTCGATTTTCGTAATATTATGGTAGTAACCTAAGTCGTTTTATTTTACAGAATGATAAAAATATGATAGAGACAGCATACATACAACTAAGTTTCTATTAATCTTTCATTCAGGTGGCACCAAGTTTTTTTACAGCTTAGGAAATTGAACATAATGAAAGAAGGGAACGAAGATTTGAAGTTTAGAGTTGTCCTGCTGTCTTTGATGGTTTTTTTTGTGATCGGTCTTGGGATGGGTTCAAACTCTGCTGACGCAGCTACTACAGGCTGGAACTATACAAGCGGGAATTGGTATTACTATCAAAACGATGTCCCTGTAAAAGGGTGGGTTTACGATGGAAAGAACTGGTATTACATGAATAGCTCAGGCGTGATGCAAACCGGATGGATTTACTGGAAATATGATTGGTATTACTTAGATAAAAGCGGTGCAATGAAGACTGGGTGGCTCAAGTGGTCGAACAATTGGTATTACCTGAAATCCAGCGGTGCGATGCAAACTGGATGGCTTAATGACAATGGCACCCATTATTATCTGCAATCGGATGGCGCAATGAAAACCGGATGGATGCAGCTGGGGACGGATACTTATTTTTTCAAAAGCAGTGGAGCAAAGAGCATTGGAATTACGCAGATTAGCGGATGGTATTACTATTTCAATAACAGCGGAGTGCTCCAAAAAAATAAGTGGCTGAACCTTGACTCAAAAACCTACTATCTAACCAGTGATGGAAGGGCTGCTGCCGGCCCTTATGACATCCTCGGAAAGAGGTATCTTTTTAATGAAGAGGGAGTTCTTGTAAAAGGATTATCTGACATCAACGGTATCACGTACTACACAAACCAGGATGGTATGATCCAAAGTGGTTGGCAGACAATCGATGGACGCAGATATTATTTTAACAGCAACGGGGCCATGCAGGTCGGCTGGTTCACTGAGCTAGGAAATACCTATTACCTTGGAAGCACAGGCATTATGACTACCGGAATTGCAAAAATAGGAACGCAGTCCTATTACTTCAATTCCAGCGGGATACTTTTTAAAAATGGCTTTTTTACCGAAAACGAAAAAAGATACTATGCGAATGATAAAGGTGAGCTGAATTACAGCTGGCTGACCCTTAATGGCCATAAGTACCATTTTGGTTCTGATTTTATCATGGACACCGGATGGGTCTATGAAGGAAAGTGGTATTTCTTCAATGGACAGGGAGAAATGCAGACTGGATGGCTTTCTAGCGGCGGCAAGTGGTATTATCTTGATTCAAGCGGAGCGATGCAAACAGGCTGGGTCTTCTTAGGCGGAAAATGGTACTACCTCGATAAATCAGGTGCAATGCTGACTGGCTGGTACCAGGATGGAGGCAAATGGTATTATTCCAATACCAGCGGCGTGATGCAAACTGGTTGGATCACCGATGCTGCCGGTAAAGAATGGTACCTGGAGCCAAGCGGGGTATGGATTCCCGTCTCAAGGGAACTCGAGGGCAAAAAGATCGTGCTTGACCCTGGTCATGGCGGGCGTGACAGTGGAGCGGTATCAGGAATCATTTATGAAAAGAACATTGTTCTAAGTGTAGGTCTTAAGCTAAAAGACGAATTGAGAAAACATGGTGCCAAGGTTCATATGACTCGAAGCACTGATGTTTACCTGACTCTTGGTGAGCGTGTCGTTTACTCTAATTCGATTTTGCCTGATGCGTTCGTAAGCATTCACGTGAATTCGTCTGTATATTCACAGCCAGCCGGGATGGAAACATACTACAATCCAAACGGCTACTACCCTACAGCTAGCAAGACATTGGCAACATCTATTCAAACCGAGATGATTAAAGCAACCGGTGCTGCCAACAGAGGTGTCAAAACAGCGGAATTCGCAGTATTGCGCGGAAACAAAGCACCAGCAGTACTTGTTGAGATTGGCTTCATTTCCAATGCTGCCGAACGGGACAAGCTTATCACTTCAAGCTACCAAACAAGTGTAGTCAATGGAATGTATAAAGGTTTAAGTGGGTTTTTATCTAAATAAAGGCAATGCAAAAGCACTGGTCAATTGATCAGTGCTTTTTCTGTTCTTACGCTAAATAATATTTTCCGAATGTAGATTTCACATCTCCATCCCCTCTTCATTATCGAAAAATCGAAATTTCGACAGATTTAGTGCTTAGAGCATGTTGAAAAGGCTGGTAATTTGTAGGAATTTTTGTTGTTTGGTTTTCTGAAAAAGGCGGTATATAGGGATTACAGGACCAAAAGTAAAAATAATACAGTGAAAAGGAGTGTTTTAAATGAAAGTAAAAGCAGGAAGCTGGAGCATGTTAAGCGCAGAGGAAAAACTATTATTATTGACGATGATCAGCAAACAAAACAAGAAAGGCGGAAGACATGAATAGTTTCGATAAGGGCGCCTGACTCTAAGAGCTCATCCGAGGGTCAGGCACCATCATCATTTTCAAGTCCCGGTTTTTCAATCCAGCCGCCGAAGTGCATGGCAATAAGTGCGACTTCATCATTTGATATTTCTTTACCAATGGCTTGTTCAAGGTGATGGATGACCTTTTTCGTCTCTTCGAAAAGATCAGAGTAATGGCTGATGATGGTGGCAGCAAGCGGATTTTCGAATTCGAGCCTATAAATGATCCGGTAATAGGCTGACTTCAAGTGAAAATACAGGCTTTGTTCAAGCACCTCTTTGTTCCGGAAGGCCAGTTGGAAATCATCCTCGAAATCTTTGACCATCTTTTCGATCAACTTCTTTAGAATCAACAGTTCATTTTCTCCTGCATTGTTCGGACAGTAAACCTCATTCTTTGCCTCCATCAAACATACCGATATATAACAGAGTTCATCATCGGGTATTGTCAGATTAAACTTTTCCGCAATCTGCTCTCCAATATATTGAGCAGCCTGATATTCAGCAGACGGCTTCAAAATGACTTTTTCCATTGGATCCATAGCCATTATTTTACCTTGACGATATCTCTTCAATAAAAATAATAAATGAATGCTCAGGATTTCGATCATATCATCTGGATAATGAATTTTGAGGATTTTTTCCGATTCAAAGAGAATGTGATAAATAGCGGCGGCTTCTGATGAAGCGAATAATTCATTGGACCAATTCTGGTCAGTCAGGATTTCCGGGTTTGGATTCAGCCAATGACTATCCTTTTCCGGGTGAATTCTGGCAAGGAAATGGACAAGACTCCTGCGTTTGTCATGTTCCGTTCCGATAATATGATATCCTTCCTCTCTCCCCAGTTTAAGTTCCAAACGATGGTCAGCCAGTCTGGATTTCAAACTCTCCAGATCCCGTAAGATCGTACTCCTGCTGACAGCCAGCTTTTCCATTAAATCATCCAGGAAAACAGGCTCCTCCCTCGTCAAAAATAAAACTCCGATCCAAGCTTGTCGTTCCCGAGGTGAACGGTGGTATTCACTATCCAGGTTCAGACGACCTAGCTTTTCTTTAATAAAAACTTTTTCGCAAGCATCCAAATAAAAACCATTCGTCCGCGCATGCTTAACAGGCTGCAGCTTCTGCCTCTCCAGCCAATCATTAATTCCTGTAATGTCACGATAAACAGTACTTTCTGCAATCTTCCATTCAGCTATGACGCTTCCTGCGGAGACGTAGGATTCCGTCTGCATGAGCATGTTCAGAATTCCTACTTTCCGAGCATTTAATGACATGATAGAAATCACCCTTTTTAAACCGGCTTGCCGAAAAACAATAAGTTTTTGTCTCACCTCTCATTATACTTCCCGTGGTATACTTTTCGTACCCTTTAGGTATTTGTTATTAAAAAAGCACTTGAGCCCGTCTCATATTTGCTGGGCTTCAAGCGCTATTTCAACTGAATGGAATAATTGCCACCTTAATTAATGTTCGTACCTTTATTTATTTAAATGCCATCGTTGCATGAACAGCTTTTTTCCAGCCGCCGTAAAGCTGGTCTCGGTCTTCATCGGACATCTTCGGTTCAAACGATCGATCGATTGCCCACTGTGATGCGATTTCCTCCTGACTTTCCCAATAGCCAACTGCAAGGCCTGCAAGATAGGCTGCACCCAAAGCAGTTGTTTCGTTTACTACCGGTCTTTCTACCGGCACATTCAGAAGGTCACTCTGGAAGTCCATCAAGAAGTTGTTCATGACTGCACCGCCGTCAACGCGAAGGGTCTTCAGCTCGATTGCTGAATCAGCTTCCATCGCTGACAGAACATCCTTCGTCTGATACGCAAGTGACTCAAGAGTTGCACGGACAAAATGCTCTTTGCTCGTTCCGCGTGTAAGACCGAAAATCGCACCTCTGACGTCGCTGTCCCAATATGGTGTTCCTAGGCCGACGAACGCAGGAACAACATAGACGCCATCAGTTGATTCAACCTTTTTTGCGTAATCTTCGCTGTCCTTCGCATTCTTCAGCATCCTCAAGCCGTCGCGCAGCCATTGGATAGCCGATCCGGCAACGAAAATGCTTCCCTCAAGAGCATACTCAACCTTGCCATTCAGCCCCCAGGCAAGAGTTGTCAATAATCCATGCTCTGATTTTACCGCTTTTTCACCGGTATTCATCAGCATGAAGCAGCCTGTGCCATACGTGTTCTTCGCCATACCTTCCTCGAAGCATGCCTGGCCGAACAATGCCGATTGCTGGTCACCCGCGGCACCAGCAATCGGAATCTCATGGCCGAAGAAATGGTGTGTAACAGTATTTGCATAAACCTCTGAAGACGGCTTAACCTCCGGAAGCATGGAAGCCGGTACTCCAAGAATTTCAAGGAGCTCCTCATCCCACTTCAGGTCATATATATTGAACATAAGTGTACGCGAAGCATTGCTATAGTCCGTAACATGGGCACTTCCGCCAGAAAGCTTCCAGATGAGCCAAGTGTCAATCGTTCCGAATAACAGCTTGCCTTCCTCTGCTTTTTGTCTTGCGCCCTCTACATTGTCAAGGATCCATTTGACTTTCGTTCCTGAAAAATAAGCATCGATAAGCAATCCGGTTTTATTACGGAAAAGGTCATTGTAGCCCTGTTCCTTCAGTTCATTACAAATTCCGCTTGTTTGCCGTGATTGCCAAACAATCGCGTTATAAACTGGAAGCCCTGTTTCCTTATCCCATACAACTGTCGTTTCACGCTGGTTCGTAATCCCTATTCCCGCTATCTGCTCTGGCTTAACATTGGATTCTGATAAAACTCCTGCAATGACAGCCAGCACTGAACCCCAGATTTCATTCGCATTATGCTCTACCCATCCTGGCTTCGGAAAATGCTGCGTGAACTCCTTCTGCGAAACATGGACGACCTTCCCTGCTTTGTCGAAAAGAATCGCCCTGGAGCTTGTCGTTCCCTGGTCTAAAGATAGAATGTACTTTTCCATAAGATAATTCCCCCCTCGCTAACTTAACCGCTTTCAATTTATTGTTTTATTACATACCAACTTTAAATGTATCTAACTGTACTGCCTGTTTTTACCTACTGTATAAACTAATGCTTGAGTTAATGCTACTATACCAATTACCAACCAAAAAGTCCCTGCTACTGCTCCCTAATACAAAAGAAAAGTGCCGAATACCTCAATGAATAAATTCGAAAAAATATTTGGAATTGCCGGGCCTGTAAGAAAAACGCCTATCTTGTAATTCCTCCTGCATCTTTATATTAATCAAACGTTTGTTTAACTATTTATCGACAAACCTCGTGAATATTACTCCCATCTGTCATTAAGCAAGCTATCAATTTTCCCTGTAAACCAGCCTTGACTGAATCCAAAAAATATCATTCCTTGTAATACCCTTCTTCACTTAGGTCAATCGAACTAAATTTTTCTAATAGAGAGAAAATTACTAAAAAAATGGTTGAATTTTCTATATGGGTAAGCCTATCATATTAATGTAATTACTTAAGTTAGGAATCTTGTTTTTCTACTATACTTTTTTGATAGGAAGTTTGTTATGGTTTTTGATGGAATTATCATTTCGTTTGTCATTGCCTTGTTCAGAAAAGGGAATCTGCGAGGATTGTCGGATCTTAGACTGAAAGCAGGCTGGATTTTCCCCCTCCTTTTAGTGGTCCAATTGGCAGTCTATTACTTCCAGAATGATTATGCGGCGTTAGGCCATGCCAGCGCGTCAATCTATATGGTTGTATACGTGTTGGGCCTGATATTCCTTTTCATTAATCGAAACCACCGCGGATTCATTGTTGTTTTCATCGGTGTATTCCTTAACTTTTTAGTAATGGCTATCAATGGAGGAAGGATGCCTGTATCAGCTGAAGCAGCTGCAATCCTGGACCCTTCATATATCCAGGCATTAAAAGAAGGCTTATATGCAAAACACGCACTTCTTGACTCATCTACTAAACTGGGAATGCTCGCTGATATCATCCCATTGACAGATCCTTACCCGCGAACTCAAGTCATCTCGATCGGCGATGTTGTCATGAATATCGGAATCTTCCTCTTTATTCAGTATTTGATGGTAGAAATGCCTAAAAATAAAGAGGCTCAAGATATCAACCTGTCAACAGAGGGAGGTGGATTGGGATGAAAAAGAATCAAAAGCATGGAATTAAGGTTACTACTATTGTTTATAACGCAGTAATTATTGGATCAGCGATTATGGCGTTGACTTCAGGTTTTAAAATTATTGGGTCATAATCTAAAACAGGAGAAGTTTCTAGAAACTTCTCCTTAAACTTTGATATGAGAGTGATGGTAAAATGCACCTTTCTAAGAAGCACACTTATGTGTTCATAATTTCGCTATTAGGCATACTGGCCTTTATGCTAGAAATAGACAAACTTTCCTATTCCCTTAATGACTGGGTTACTATTTTAACTTTAACAGGAGCTGTACTATTATTAAACCACTACTATATACAACTTCCTCCAAAAGGAAACACCCTTTCCATGGATTCCTCTGTCTTCCTGGCAAGCCTTTTTTTGTTTGGTCTTGATTTAACATTAATGGTATTAGCATTACATGCCATTATATTTATTTTCACCCAACGAAAAAGTGAATGGTGGGAAAATCTAATAAATTTTTCAATATATTCACTAATGATCATTTTTTCGTATCAATTATTTATTCTAGCTGGCGGATCTGTTGGAAGCGTCTCTTTGACTAACCTTGTTCCCTATATCGTCGCATTAGGAATTTACTTTTTAACCAACACCATATTAGTAGGGATTTACTTCCTCTTAGCAGCTTCTGAAAGTCTAATTGAAGTATTTGAAGGAATGCTAAAGGAAACAATATCAACCTATGTAAGTACACTTTTACTGTCAATTGTTCTACTCATCCTATTAGATTCTCAGGGTAAATTTGGACTTTTCCTTTTCATTAGTATTTCATTTATGCTATCACAGGCCTTTAAACAGCACTTTGAATTATATAAAGATATTTCAAATAAAGCCAACAAGGATTACCTAACAGGCTTAAATAACCATGGCTATTTTAAGGAGCTCTTTGAAAAAGAAATCTCAATCGCCAGGGAATCCGGCCAGCCTTTAAGTGTGGGGTTATTGGATCTCGACGATTTTAAGAAATATAATGATTTATATGGACATATTCAGGGAGACCAGCTCCTCAAGGAATTTGGAGCATTATTGATAAAAGAATCAGCTGCAAAAAGTTATACCGTTGCCCGTTACGGCGGCGAAGAGTTTTCTATCCTTATGCCGAATACAGTTGCATCCGATGCATACCAATTTTTAAGTGATTTGCGCAAAAAGATAAATGATACATATTTCAAGGGCGTTGAGGCCCTGCCATATGGCTGTTTATCTTTTTCGGCTGGTGTCGCTCAACGGCAAAATGACACATATAGTATATCGGAACTCTTAAACAAAGCTGATGAAGCGATGTATTTTGCAAAGGCTCAAGGTAAGAATCTTGTACAAATCTACCAAACTCAATTCAAGAGCCTGGATGATTCACAGTCTTTTGAAAAGCAGCTGGAAGAAGCGGAGCAGCAGCTGAAGATTTTCCTTTCTAAAGATGTTTATACTTATAGACATAGTAAACGTGTCTTCCAATACGCAGTTGACTTTGGCAGGAAGTTGTCACTCTCTGACCACGAGCAAAGAATATTCACCTTAGGAGCCTTAATCCATGACATCGGAAAGCTTGAAATTCCTCGTGACGTCATCAACAAGAAAGGCAAGCTGGAACCTCATGAGTGGGAAATGGTCAAGAAGCATGTCACATGGGGGAAAGAAATTATATCAACCAACAAGGAACTTGAAGAGCTTATTCCTTTGGTGGAACTTCACCATGAACGGTACGACGGCAAAGGCTACCCTTATGGCCTCCAAGGGGAAAACATCCCTAAGCTGGCACGTCTGCTGTGCATTGTCGACTCCTTCGACGCTATGACGACGGAACGGCCTTATCAGAGGACAAAGTCATTCGACGAAGCGATCCAGGAGCTCCGTGTTTGTGCAGGCAATCAATTCGACTCACAATATGTTGAGCCTTTTATCCAAATGATCGAAGAGCGCTATTTTTTAAAAGAAGGAAAAGAACTTGCTTTGCACCATTAAAAATGGACATCCATTCTAACTGGATGTCCATTTCTTTTTATTGAACACTTTGGTGCCACTTCCAGGCACTATCGATGATTTTTTCCAGGTCTCGTTCTGCCTTCCAGCCGAGTGCCTGGCGAATTTTTTCCGAAGAAGCGACCAATCTTGCCGGGTCACCTGAGCGACGGTCGGCAATGATAATATTTGCTTTTCTTCCGGTAACCTTCTCACACGTGTCTATTACTTCTTTTACAGAATAGCCCTGTCCATTGCCAAGGTTGTAAGTCGCGGTTTTATTCTGGGCGTTTAGCAAAGAATCTAGCGCGGCAATATGAGCATTGGCCAGGTCCGTCACATGGATATAATCGCGGATGCATGTGCCGTCCGGTGTGTCATAATCATCACCAAACACAGAGATCTGCTCACGCTGCCCTAGTAGATGCTGCAGGATGATTGGAATCAGATGCGTTTCCGGATCATGCATTTCGCCGATTCTGCCCGAACCACTTGCTCCGGCAGCGTTAAAGTAGCGCAATACAACGTAGTGCAGGTCATAAGCTGCCGCAAAATCAGCGAGGATGTTTTCCACCATCAATTTAGACTGTCCATATGGATTGATCGGCTGAGTCCGGCTGTCTTCATTGATAATTTCAACATTTGGAATACCATATGTTGCCGCTGTCGATGAGAAAATAAAATTCTTCACATTGTATTTCAGCATCACTTTTAGCAACTTTAGCGTCGCTGCAACATTATTTTCATAGTACTTCAACGGATCGGTCACTGACTCCCCTACCAGACTGTAAGCCGCGAAATGCATGACAGCCTTGATGGGGTAATTGTTGAAAACAGCTTTTAGGTCTCTCTCATTGCCGAGGTCACCTTTTACAAATATCGCTTGCGGATCGACCGCTTTCTCATGACCCGTTGAAAGATTATCCAGCACAATCACTTCACTCGTTTTTACCAGTTCCTCCACGAGATGACTGCCTATATAACCGGCACCACCAACCACAAGGATCATATATACCTCCTAAGCAGCGACATTACTTTATATGTATTTTTTAAAATGACAAAAATGAATAAAAAAGCTGATTTCCCATTGGAAATCAGCTTTTTAACAGGTTAAAATCTAGTACTCTCCTAATTCACCCTCTGGTGCCTGTATGATGACCGGGTTCTTTGCCGGATCGAGCCATCTGAGGATGGAAAGCACGTAATTTTGTGGTGTTGCCGTGCAGCCCAGGGTGTAATTATCTCCTACATGGAAGAAGATTGCTGAACCGGCGCCGGGTACTCGTTTTTCTGTATTGTAATTAATTACAAATCCATAGTTATATAATGGTATGTCCATTTTTTCCGCACTGTTCCACTGGCCATTATTGGCGGATGCTTTTTGCCATGTGTTATACAGCGGGGATGCTGAATCATCGACCCAGACGTCATCACTCGTGATTTTGCGGTATGGAAGCTTTGTGCCAGGATTCACGAATCGTCCAAAGGCTGTTCCAATTGAATATTTGCCTCTCGGGGATTCCTTGCCGCCTTCCCTCATCACATCAGCAAATCCATACTTTCCTAAATAACCTGAGACATTCAACCTTTCGTACCATTTGCCATCTACCTTTTCAAATGTCCTGATTTTCGCTTTATTGCTGTCATAGTTGGCTGCGGTAACGAGAATCAGCTGGTCATGCTCCCAAATTGTCTCCATCTCATCCACAACGGTGTTCTTTACCCAGATGCCGTTCTTGGTGAAATAATTCCACTCTTGCCCAAACCATACCCAGCCCGTCTCCATCTTTCCGCTGCGATTCAAGTAATACCACTGGTTATTATACAAAAGCCAGCCTGTCTTCATGACGCCATTCGAATCAAGATAGTACCATTCTCCGCTTTCTTTCAGCCAGCCTTTCTGCATCGCACCTGTACCATTGAAGTAATACCATTTATTCAAATAGAGCAGCCAGCCCGTCTTCATCGCACCATTGTTTTCAAGGAAGTACCTTTTGCCTGCCTGATCCAGCCAGCCGGCCTGCATTGCACCATCGCTCTTCAAAAAATACCAGCTATTATTTTCTCTTAGCCAGCCCGTTTTCATGGAGCCATCATCCATCAGGTAATACCATTTAGAAGATACATAGAGCCAGCCAGTCTTCATTGCTCCATTTTTCTGCAGGAAATACCATTTCCCGCCATAGGACAGCCAACCTGTGTGCATTGCACCATTGCTTTTTAAGTAAAACCATGTCCCATTTTCTTCAAGCCAGCCTGTCAGCCTCGCACCCGATTCGAGATCAAAATAATACCAGGCTCCACCTGTCAAATACCAGCCTTTTACCGGCTCATTATCTACATAATAATAGTGCTGGCCACCCTTTTCCACCCAGCCATCACTTGCTGCAGCAGCTTCCGGCACAAATGAACCAACAGCTATCATTAGAATTCCCGCAAGCAGCCATCCACTCAATCTTTCCATCAAGCCATCTTTCCCTCCATTCTATTAGCCTCTTTTTTTTTATTTTAATTTAAGAGAGCATAAAAAGAATGGGTAACTAGTCACCAAAAATGGGGAAGGTTCGACATTATATTGTAAGTCTCCAATCCTGGCTCGCACCCATCCTTTTGACACTTGACATTGTGTCTCTAATAAAAAAGCCTGCTCCCTGGGCAATGACGAGGCAGGAACAGGCGCATGATTTTATCTATTTAATTTTATAAGGGTTCCGGCCTTCATCTTCACATATACAGAATCCTTTTCTAGGCTCCAGGTAAAAAGTGAGCGGACTCTGTGTGTTTTTCAGCATGGCCTCCCTCAAGTCTTCGGCTTTCTGTCGTTTATGGTTAAAGGATGACTCCTTCATTTCAATTATAAAGGTATGATGATAGCTTAAATATACTTCAGTCCTTCTGATCCCAAGCGGTTTAGTCTTTTTTACATGCATAAGTGAGAACCATACACAAAATTCATTATTATGGGACTTGGTTGGAAACAGCCAGATTCCCAAGTTGCAATTTACCTTGATTGGGCACATATGGACATCGCCCAGGATTTGCTTCGAAGTTTCACGAACACTATGAAAATTAGACCCTAGCAGCTGAAGCGTATTATTGATTACTTGCATCGGTTTCAAGGCTACCAGGAAGGTGTCACTGCCTTCAATGACCCTGGTGCACAGCTTTCCAAAATCGTCATACTCGCCGGTTAACAGAACCGTTTTTTCATTAATTAAGTATTCTTGTAAAGTCTTCAATTTCCCACTCCTATTGATTTATTCATCAAAAAGGGTATACTAACATAGTTGGTATACCCAACAGCATGTCCTCGGGAATGGTCGGCCAGACTATTTTTCCCGGGGGCTTTTTTGTGTTTCTTCCATTCTATACACATCACCTCGGCATCAGCATTTAGGAATTAAACATAACCCCTACAGGTATATTATAGTAATCTACCTAATTAAAAGTAAATCTGTATTTTCAGAAAACATTTTTCTTTTACTATTCGCTTCAGCTCATAAATATTGCTAAATTTTCACTTTTTTACTATAATATTAAATTTCTCTTTAGAAACTATGGGGTTTTTTAATGAAGAAACAACCTTTTTGAGTTTTTTGCAACTAGTTATTTAGACCTATATAGTGGTAACATTCAATATAAATTTTTTTCTGAGTTTGCCTCAAAACGTTCACAAATTTTATTGTTTTCTTACTCCTTTCCTTTGAAAAAGGAAACTACCTCGACAAAAATGAAATTTAAAGCTAAAAACACACTAAAAATGGCATTTCCATCCCTGAAAATTGATTTTTGTGAATTGGCTCTAATCCGTCATTTGGCAGTATGGTAAAGGTACCCGGGAATACTTTGGAACGCGCGCTCCTTGAAAGGGTTCGCAGATGGAAAGCTTTGAACAGCTAGCCAGTCAATATGAACCGATGATTCATAAAATCATCCGTTCTCTTCATATTTACAAAAACAAAGAGGACTTTCTTCATGTTGGTTTTGTCAGCCTATGGGAAGCTACACTTTCATTCGATCCAGCAAAAGGAGATTTCAGCAATTATGCGTATTCATTCATTAGAGGCAGGATTCTCCAGGAGATGGAAAGGAGCAACAGGCATATTGAAAGGAGTGTTCACCCAAAAGAAGAATTCTGGGAAACAGTAGTGGATCAGAGCCCAGTCGCTCCGTTAGAAACTGAATTCCTGCTTAGCTATTGCCAGGGGCTTACCGAAAAAGAAACAAAATGGGTACTGTATACCTGCCTGGAATTTCTCTCCGTCCGGGAAATCGCCCAAAAAGAAAACGTCTCCCTATCAGCCGTCAAACAGTGGCGAAAAGGAGCGAAAGAAAAATTGCAACATGACCTGCTCACAATCATGGACTAGGGCGCATGCCAAAAATCTCGTTGCCATCTCACCCGGTTGCAAGTGTGGTCTCAAGCCAGCATGGTTAGTTCCGTGAAGCAGGCAGATGCCAGATTATACGAAGAGCAATAATCAATATAAAAAAACGGAACCTTAAACCACAAAAAGCCTGAAACCAGCGAGTACGACTCGGTTTCAGGCTTTTAGGCTTTCACTTTAATATCTTTTGTCAATTAAAATGCATCCTTCCAGTTTTTCGATGTCAATAACATGAATCGTTCCTCATCCCTATTTGCGAGGGCCTGGTCAATTTCTGACTTGCGTCTTTTCTCAAGAAATTCCTTTTGGACTTTTTCAATGATTTTCTCCGCAGGCTCCGTGTATCTTGTTGTTGCCCTGTTCAGGATGGCATCAGTATTATCAAATTCATTAATTGCATCAAGATACAGATTCACGTTTGCGTCCATGTCCTTTTTATAATAATTTGGCTTCTTGTCATTACTCATAACTGATCCCTGCCTTCTTTGGGTTATGTTAGTTACTATTTACCCAAATTTCTAAAAAAATAACGTAGCAAAGAGATTGATTGTAAATCTCTCAAACTCCATTTCTAACAAACTTCGACATTTTCTATCTAAATTTTCTAATTTTCGTTTACAAAAAATTGGATAGCTGATACTATTTATTTACATTCAAAAATTGAACGTTCAATTTATGAACTATTTTACCCATTGATGATTCAATAATTGGAGTGATTGTTATGAATACCCTTGTAACTGAAATCAGGGCCATCATCACCAAGGAGAAAGGTGCGAGAAGACGGATAAAGTTCCCTCTCACCCTGTGGCTATTTATATTGCCCGCTCTCACGCCTCTTACCATATTCTGGATTTATCCTATGCTTTATTCTCTGTACATAAGTTTTACAGATTGGGATTATATGAGCACAGAATACAATTTTGTGGGTTTCTCGAATTATGCTGACTTAATGACAAACCCCCTATTTTATGGTGTTCTCTGGAATACGCTGTATTTTAGCGTCGGAGTGGTGGTGCCCTCTGTTTTTGGCGGACTGCTGCTTGCCATGCTGGTTGTCAAGAAACAGAAGGGCATGGGCTTTTACCGTACTCTGATTTTCTCGCCTTGGGTCACTCCGGCAGTTGCTGTTTCGATAGTCTGGTCCTGGATTTACGAACCACAGATCGGGCTTGCCAACTGGCTCCTCACTGCAGTCAACCTTCCCGCACTTGAATGGACGAGCAGCACCACCTGGGCTATGCCTGCTGTCATCATCGTCACCATTTGGAAAGGACTTGGCTGGTGCATGATTTTTTATTTGAATGCACTAAAAAAAGTACCGGAATCCCTTTATGAAGCTGCAGCACTTGATGGCGCCTCTTCGTGGCAGAAGTTCCTGAATGTAACTCTGCCGCTGATTTCACCGACAACACTGTTCCTAGTGATCATCACAGCAGTCGACGCACTACAGGCATATGACCAAATCCAGGTATTGACCCAGGGCGGACCTGCCGGCAGCACAAGAACGATACTGTACATGTACTATCAATCTGCATTCGAACAGTTCAACATGGGACAAGCCACTGCCGTCGCTACAGTTTTGGTGATCCTGACTGCATCCCTTTCCCTGCTGCAGTTCATGTTTTCACGGAAATGGGTCCACTACGAATAAATAAAAGGATTTGATGCGAAGTGAAAATGAAGCAATTATTCACGTATACAACTAAACATTTCTTCTTGCTGCTTTTTAGCTTTGTCATGATTTTCCCATTCCTGTGGATGGTTGTGAGCGCACTTAAAACAAAGGAAGAGATCTTCCAGTTTCCACCTACACTTTGGCCGGAGACCCCTATGTGGCATAACTTTATAGACGCATGGCAGCTTGCCCCCTTCGGACAGTATATCTTCAACAGTGCGTATACAGCCATCGCCATCGTTGCGATACAGGTCGTGAATTCAGCTTTGATTGCCTATGCTTTTACACACTTCAGGTTCAAGGGGAAAAATCTTCTGTTTGCAATCGTCATGCTTACTTACATGCTACCTGCTGCAGCGACATATGTACCAAGCTACGTCATTCTTGCCGACTGGAATCTGCTCGATACGCACAAAGGTTTGATTTTTTCAAATGCGGTCAGTGTCCTGGGGATATTCTTGTTCCGTCAGGCATTCATGCAAATACCGAAGGAGCTGGTCGAAGCCGCCAAAATGGACGGAGCCAGCCATTGGCGGATTTTATGGAAAGTCATCTACCCACTATCCAAACCAACATTTTTAACCTTCGTCCTGATCAGCTTTGTGCAAAACTACAATAGTTATCTTTGGCCGACCCTAATTTTGAACAGCGAAGAAAAACAGCTGGTCACAACAGGGCTGCGTCAGTTTTTCATACAAGAAGGCGCATATGGCATCCAGTGGCCACTCATCATGGCAGCCAGTTCATTTGCGGTCATACCGTTGCTGCTGCTGTTCGCTTTCGCCCAAAAATGGTTCATCTCAGGTATCAGTGATCAAGGTTTAAAAGGATAAAACATTAAAGGAGCTATTCGAATGAAAAAGAAAACATCAATTATCATGTTAACCATTTTGGCCATGCTCTTCTCATTGCTGGCCGGCTGCTCCAGCAGCAACACTAGTTCAAAATCCACTGACGGAAAAGTAGAAATCGAATTTTGGTATGGCCTGGGCGGCAAGCTCGGGGAAGGTGTCGAAAACGCAATCAAGGAATTCAACGAAAGCCAGGATGAGGTAAAAGTCATTGGTGTCGCTCAGGGTGCGTACGATGAGACCGTCCAGAAATTCCAGGCTGCAGTAGCCGCAAAGAAAGTACCTGGAGCAGTCCTTCTGCAAAATGATCCAATGAACGCCTTCGCGAAAAAAGGCACACTGGCTCCGATGGATTCATTTATCGAAAACGATGAAGATTTTAACACAGAAGACTTTGTCGAAGCATTTTATGGACAAGGTACTATTGATGGAAAACAATATGCCCTTCCGCTTTACGGCACAACACAGGTAATGTATTACCGCAAGGATATCTTTGAAAAGCACGGGATCTCACCAGATGTTTTGAATACTTGGGAGTCTCTTGCTGAAGCAGCAAAACAAATCAAAGAAAAAGAAGGAATCTTTGGCTGGGAGCCTATGTATGGTGCCGATAATCTGATTGATGCTGCATTGAGCAATGGCGGCCAGTATTTGAGCGAAGACGGCAAGGAAGTCATGATCGATTCTCCTGAGTGGATCGAGGCATGGGAGTTCTTCCGTAAAGCAATCCATGAAGACGAAACAATGTCCATTCACCACGGAGGCCAGGGCTGGGAGTATTGGTATAAAACCATTGACGATGTTATGCAAGGTAAAGCAGCTGGATATACCGGATCAAGCGGTGACCAGGGCGATCTTGATTTCAACCTAGTTTCTGCACATCCACAGCCTGGCTGGGATGGACATGACGCTGCACCGCATGCAGGTGCAATGGTAGCGGCAATTCCTGCCATGGCAAGCGAAGAACAACAAAAAGCAGCATTCAAATGGCTGAAGTTTTTCACAAGTGCTGAAAAAACAGCTGAGTGGTCGATCAACACAGGCTACATTCCTGTAAGGAAGTCTGCGAAGGATGTGTCAGCATACAAGGAATTCGCTGAAACGAATCCGCAAATAACTGTTCCATTGCAGCAGGCTGAGATTGCCACTCCACCTTTCGTTGATCCAACAGGCGGAAAGATTTATGATGCTTTGGACAAAGCTGCCGATAAAGTAGAAATCGAAGGAAAATCAGCTGAGGAAGCACTGAAGGAAGCGAAAAAGGAAGCACAGAGAGAACTGGACAAGATTTTAAAATAACAGGAGGAACATATGAAAACATCCTTAATCGGAGTTGGGAACGGCGTAGTGGATGCGCCGTTTTCTTCTACATCATTCTATTTAGATTCAGACTATGATTGGATGAAGCTTTCAGTTTCTTTCACGAAAAAAGGCTGGTATTCACTGTTTATATGGGACCCTGGCAAACAGCTCCGCGTACAGTCCCTATATATTAACGAGCCAAAGGAAATCCTGATATCATCCAATCCAATGGAAACAAGCTTCTCTTCTGTTCCCGGCCGTATTTTAGAAGGCGAATGGAAACTAGAGATTCTTGCGGCAACTTATAAAGCAGCGCCTGCGTATAATTTTTCCTTTGAATGCGGCCAGAGTAATGCCATCAGCATTCTGGATGAGTATGAAGCCTGGACGGACGGAAGTGATGGATCTGGAACGTTTTTGAACCTATACGACCGTTCAAAAGTGCTAAAGACGGAACAGCGCTGGTACAAAGGAGATTTCCATACACATACAACAGAATCCGATGGAAAAATGAAGCCGGCGGAAGGCATGGATCAGGCGAAAAAAATGGGACTGGACTATTTCGCGGCTACTGACCATAACATCCTTCCAACTAAATGGCTGAAAGACGATATGCTTACGATCCCTGGTGTTGAAATCACCTCTTCAAAGGGCCACTTCAATGCCCTCGGGTTGACAAAATGGATCGATTGGCGTCCAACCTGTGAAGACGGCGGCATGGAGACAGAGGCAGGAATGAATCGGATCCTGGCCGAGACAAAAGAAGCTGGCGCGATCGTCAGCATCAATCACCCTATGTTGAAGCCATGGGAATGGCAATTTAAAGAGACTCTCCTTTCTGCCGTGGATGTCATCGAAATCTGGAATGACCCGACCTATAAAGACAACCCAAAGGCGACCGAGAAAGCATTGACCTTATGGGATACCTTATGGAATGACGGGCACCGCATTTATGGTATTGGCGGATCAGATTCCCATTTGCGTCCAGATGAAAGCTACGAAAAGCAAGGTCCACCTTCAGTCATCGGCGACCCAGCCACCTATGTTTTCGCGGATGGACTCTCTGCGGACTCGATTCTATCTGGTGTCAGAAAGGGCAGCGTCTATGTATCCCGTGGGCTTGTGCTCGAATGCCATGTGAAGGTGGATAGTTTAACCGCCCTGCCTGGCAGCGACTTATCCGATTATGGTACTCAGGACACCATCGACTTCACTTATGAAATAACTGGCAGCGGAATTCCGGAAGGTGCTTATATCCGCTGGATCCTTAACGGTACGGAAAAGAAAGTTGCGGCTGGCGGAAAAATAAGTGAAGCTTTTTCATGGAGTAAAGACGAGTGGAACTGGCTGCGCTTTGAAATCCGGGACCAGGACGGGAAGCTACTGGCATTTGCAAACCCTGTATATTCCGGCGAAAAAAACCCTTCCATTGCAACCTGGGGAGAATTGATGACAGCTTCAAGGTTCAATGTGTAAAAAGGAACGATTACTCCATAAAACAACAATAAAAGCAGTGTGATTTCTATAAAGAAACACACTGCTTTTTTGTTTGCCGCAAACGAAAACAAACTTCCAGAAGAAGGATTTCATAACTGATTTCACTAATTATTGTATGATATTATCTTTTAATGCTACTGGATAATATAGGAGATCATTCATATTATCCTCTGCAAAAGCATAATAAAGAACTGACGAAGGTATCGCACCTTTCGCTAAGAGCCAATTAGGCAGTAAAGGAGAGACCCATGAAAGAAAAGGTCATTATCGTTTGCTGGATCATTATTTTTTTCAGTTTCCTATTATCTAAAATATTTCCAGAAGGCACGATGTTTCTTCTTTCTCTTATTTTAGGATTCTCTGCTTTTGCAACATATGCCGTCACTTGCTTGATAGAAGAGGAAGAGGAAGGTTAACATAAGCCGGGGTGAAAATGATCTACTGAAAAGCCATTTTGTCAGAAAAAAGCGTGATTCCAGGGAATCACGCTTTTTCCGTCTGTATCAGCCTTTGTGGCCCAATTCCTGTTTGATCTTAGTCGTTGAGATTTCAGGAGTCCTGCCCAGGTAAATGACCTCGCAATAATCCTTGAGGAAATCGAACTTACCTTTCCAGTCATCACCCATGACGAAGACATCAACCTTGAACTCTTTTACATCCTCAATTTTCTGGTCCCAGCTGTTTTCGGGGATGACCAGATCCACATAGCGAATTGCTTCTACAAGTTTCTTTCGCTCTTCATACGGGAAGTAGCACTTCTTCCCTTTTAATTCATTAAATTCATTGGTTGAAAGGGCAACGATCAGATAGTCACCTTGTTCTTTCGCTCTTTTTAACAAATTGATATGTCCATAATGAATCAGGTCGAATGTTCCGTATGTGATTACCTTTCTCATGTCTATTCTCCCTCTTAGGCAAGATTTTTTATTTGCTCGATTAAATGGCGGATATCCGTCTTCCCCGGATGATCGCCGAAAATCTTTCTTTTAAGCTCGTCCGATGATTCTCCATAATCTCTCTGATAGCTTTTGTTTAATTCATCTACACCATTCGATAGCAGCTGCTTTAACTGCTCGATATTGAAGGCCTTAGGTCCAGGCGTGAACTCGTCGTAGTCAAAAATAAGTCCCCTATCCTCATCCCGGTAATACGCCAGGTCATAAGGGAAAAAGATGATTGGCCGGTCCCATAATAGATAGTCAAAGTAAATCGACGAATAATCTGTCATCAACACATCAATTTCGCTTAAAAACGTATAGACATCAGCATCAGATGGCAAGTTAATGAAAGCTTCATGATTATGTAAATCAGAAAATTTGTCATCTTTTCCGGCAAAATGGAACTTGCCGATCACTTTGATATTTGATTCATTGAAATAGTCCATGATTTCCTGGATTTCACTGCTGTCGCTCGTTCCAAAGATCAATGTTTCACGTTTGTCCCTGAAAGTCGGGAAATAGCCGATGATTTTATCACCTTGCTTTTTGGCTTCTACTACCTTATTCAAATAATCCTTTTCATGATTCGGAATGTATTTGACCGGATTTTCAATCAAGGGTTCGTAATTTCTTGGGTAACCCGATACAATCATACTCTCGACTGGCCTGTTGAAGGCCTCAGCAAGGATTTTTGCCGAGAAATCAGATGTTGCCAATACATAATGTTTACCCCAATTTCCCCTAGTTAAAATACTATCTAATTTATCCCATACTGTTTCTGGCTTTTGAATATTTGTTTTGTAAGAACCATCTGCGTATGCTCCAATCTTCTTCAGAGGAAAGCCGTGCCATAGATTAATTTTTTTGCTTCTGATCGAAAACCAGGGATTAATATCGCTGAAGGCCTGATCCACCAGATGGATACCTGCCCGGAAATGGTACCAGACAGATGGAATCGACCAGGACTTATACACATTAAAACCCTGACTGCTCAATTCATTTTTGATTTCATCACTTCTCGTAACCCATACTACCTTCTCTAGGCCCAGCTCTTCCTTATTTTCATGAGCATAAAGAAAGAAGTGCTTCGAGTTGTCAGCGAACCTCTTGCCATACCAGCCGCCGACAAGAACAATCTTATCTGTTTTTGGAATCAAGAATGAAATAATTAAAATGAAGAAATTTATAATCAAAAGAAGCAGCTTTTTGGCTGTTTCTTTTACAGATTGTTTGTTCATCATGAGCTCCTCTTCCAAAGAAAATATTTTTAGAGCAATAATATTATATTTATACCCTTGAAGCCACTGCATAAATCGCCAATGGCTATTTACTTAGTTTATGCCAAGAAATAATTTAAACGCAATATAAATCGAAGGCTAACCCTTCCTTTTTTTGATTTGGATCAGCAGCTTTTTCGCGCTTTCCTTGTTCAAGGCTATGAAAAAGCTCAAATATAGAATGTATGAGAGAATTCCTATTGTTCCAATGGTGATAATGCTTCCCGCATCGATAAAGCTCTTCGCCCATGAGCCGATATAATAGACAGGTATACCGGCGGCAATCAGCAGGAAATGCATTTTGCCATATGGGAACAAGTTAAACAGCCTCTTGTTCTGATAAACATTCAGCGTATTGATAAAAATCTTTGAAGCAGAGAACGAAATCGCTGCTCCAAGCAGCCCGATCTGCGAAATCAAAATAAAACTAAGTACAATGTTGATCACAAACAAAGCAATATTATTGTAAAGATTTATTTTTGAGTACTTGGTCATGCTTAATAGCGCCCCGGCAGGACCAATGATGGCGTCATAGACCGTTCCGAGGAAGAACAGGAACATGATCAAGCGGATGTTCCCGATCTCCGACGCATCAACACCGAAAATGCCCAGCATCTCTTCCGTACTGACTGTCAGCGTGATCCATGCAGGCATGATCAGCGCCGCAATGACAAGAGTCGACTGCTTGAATAAGTCCTTAAGCTCGTCCATTTTATCTTTGCGATAATATTCTGACATGATTGGCCATAGCGTCACAAATGGCGTAACAAACAACGCCAGGATAGCTGCGTAGTTCTCGAATATCTTTAGTATGCCGACCTCAAAGTTGCCCATAAGATAACTCAGGATGAATTTATCCAGGGACAGCAGCAAAATCGAAATGGAAGCCACAAAAAACAACGGCAAGGAGTATTTCACATAACCCTTGACGTCCCCCTTAGGCTCTGGGTCCACTTTCATATATCCTTTTGCCAGGTATATGAAACGGGCAATGACAAGAACCATTTCTACCGCCAGCAATACGATCACGGTAGTGAGCAAGTCGCGTGTGGCCGTGTAAACAGCAGCCAGAACAGTGATTTTCAACAGGTTATTTAACAGCGGGTTGAAAATGTTCGCAACAACTGTCTTGTGCTCCCCCTGCAAAAAACCGTCCATGATCTTTGAATAGGCAATGAAGATGACATAAAGCATTAAATAAAGGCTAAGTTCGACATCCAGATTGAACGCCTCAAATAATGCATTCCTCGTGACAAATACGATTGCCAGGATTAGTGCCAATAGCAGTGTGGCAATCTTCATGGTTATAGTAAGGAACCATTTTTTATGGCTTTTCTCATCCGCCGCCGCAACACTCCGGATGATCCCTGTATCCATCCCGATCAGCGGAAGCACCATCATGATATTGGCAATCGATAAAAACAGGCTCAGAGAACCATAATCCTCGATCCCAATCGCCTTGCTGATGACCACCTGTGTCAAGAACGCCAGGCCAGCTCCAAGCATTTTTATAATGAATACATAAAAAGTTCCCTTAAAAAACTTGTTCTTACTTTTAGACTCCAAAAAAAATTCTCCATCCTTCCGATGAAACATTGCTTCAATATAATAATACAATCAAAAAAAGCCTTACCCGATTCCCAGCAGTACACTCCCTGCTATTACATAAATCGCCGAGTATGGACTATCCCCATATTACCACAATCACGCTGGCTATACTAGAAGCCACACGCAAGACAATACTCCCAATTTCAGCACCTGCATTGACCCTAAAAAAAAGATAGGAACATCATTTTCATCTAGATTATCCAGTCTTTATAAATATAGCAATTTGCTATTAAAAGCTGATAACAAATTCATTACATTTTCTTCGTCACCAAAGGTTTTTTCGTTACTTTGCTGCTTTCTCAATCAAAAGGAAAGATTACTGGATTATTACGAGTATTATGGCTATGCCGGTTAAGAATCAGCAAGAAAAGAGCCCCGAAGCAGATGGGTATGCGGCCAAGCCGTTTTAATGCGAAAACAGCCTTACTAAAAGATTCCTGAGTGATTAGCAAATTGAAACATAAAATGCTATTACTAAAGTATGATTTATGGGGTGAGAAACATAATTTCCGGTTTTTTATAAGGCTCTTTTCTCAAACTTTGTTGCTATCGACTACAAAATAGGAGTGAATGAACTATTTATCTTCTCAAATAGAATCTTGTTATGAGAAAAGAGCCTGCAAACTTAATACCGAACTACAAAATGGCGTAAATATTACGTTAAAATCGGCTTTAGGATTTTAACAACATTCTTTACGAAAACAGCCTTTTATAATTTTAATTGGAGGATTTACGGTTGAAGAAGTTCTTGTTTGCGATGTTGTTGATTTTGGTTTTAGGTCTATTTGTCCAGGCACCAAAAGGGATGATCTCTGCTTCATGGAAGCACAAGATCATCCCCCTATTTTTATTGTACGCCCATCTTTTCCTTGACCAGCTGCATAAAAAGTTGTTCAACCTGTTGTAGCTTGTGTTTGCTTTCGGATAAGCTTTTTCCACTTACTCCAAAGTAAAATTTTATTTTCGGCTCTGTACCGGAAGGACGCAGGCAAAGCCATGTTCCATCCTCAAGGTAATATTTGATGACATTAGAGGCAGGGAGCTCAATCCTTTCTTCCTGGCTTCCCTCCGTTCTTATCCCCTTCAGATAATCCTCAACAACCGTCACTTTCCATTCCCCAAGATTATTTAGCGGATTCGCGCGGAAGTCATCAAGAGTTTTCCTGATCTGTTCAGCCCCTTCTTTTCCTTTCAATGTCAAGGATTGGAGACCTTCCTGATAAAATCCATATTCTTCGAAGATGGAATTCAAAGCTTCGTGAAGCGACATCCCTTTCTTCTTATAATATGTACATACCTCAACAGCCAGCATCGCAGCCTGGACAGCATCCTTATCACGGGTAAAGTCACCAACCATATAGCCATAGCTTTCTTCATAGCCGAAAAGGAATTTGTATCCGCCTGAACGTTCATACTCACCGATTTTTTCGGCTATGAACTTGAACCCTGTCAGCACATCGATTGTTTCCACCCCAAACGCTTTTGCAATCGTCCGGCCAAGCTCAGAGGTGACAATAGTTTTCAGTACGACTCCATGTTCAGGCAAGGTTCCTTTTTCTTTCTTTTGGCTCAAAATATAATGAAGCAGCAAGGCGCCCGTTTGATTGCCTGTTAAAACTACATATTCGCCTTGCTCATCCTTAACCGCAATCCCTAATCTGTCTGCGTCGGGATCTGTTGCAATCAATAGATCGGCATCGATTCCCTTTCCTTCTTTGATAGCCAGCTCAAATGCAGCGTGCTCCTCAGGGTTTGGGCTTTTTACCGTAGAAAATTCAGGGTCTGGAAGCTCCTGCTCCTTTACGACCAGCACATTTTTATAGCCCAGCTTATCTAGAATATTGCGTACTGGCTTGTTCGCTGTCCCATGCAACGGTGTGAAAACGACCTTTACATCCGCTTCCTCCGCTAGATCAGGGTTCTCAGATATTGTCATCAGCTTTTCCAGATAGGCACTGTCGACTTCTGATCCAATCATTTTAATCAATCCTTGATTTCGCAATTCCTGTTCGTCTTTAACCTCGATCATTAACTCATTCTCGATGTCATTTACCTTTGCGATGACCCTATCCGCACTCTCAGGCGGAAGCTGGCCGCCATCATGCCCGTACACCTTATACCCGTTATATTCTGGCGGATTATGGCTCGCCGTGACGACAATCCCTGCGTAAGCGTGAAGGTAGCGAACTGCAAATGATAATTCAGGTGTCGGCCTTAGTTCCTCAAATACATATGTTTGAATGCCTTTTGTCGCCAGCGTCCTGGCTGCCTCCATTGCAAACTCAGGAGACTTATGCCGGGAATCGTATGCGATCGCCACCCCGCGGCGCTTCGCTTCATCACCGTTTTCTTCTAAATAAGCAGCCAGCCCGGCAGACGCCTTACGGACCGTATATAAATTCATCCGGTTTGTCCCGGCGCCAATTTCCCCACGCATTCCACCCGTACCAAATTCGAGATCTTTATAAAACGCTTCTTCAAGTTCTTTTTCATCATGACGGATTGCTTCCAGCTCAGCTTTAAGTTCCTTATCCAATTCAGCAAAACCAAGCCATCTTTCAGCTTTGTGCTTCCACTCCATTGATAACACTCCTTTCAATTCAAAAATATTATAAGGCAATACATGCAATTCTGAAAGCAGCTAGATAGGAGGCACCCTATACTTTTGAAAACTCTCTTATTACTCTGCTCGCTTTGCCTGGCTGGCTGTTGCCTGTGATCGCACTTCCGACAATGGCGATGTCCACTATACTATTTTTCAATGCGCTGATGGTTTTATCGGATATGCCGCCAGCAATAGCCACTTCAATATTTTCGAGACCCTCTATCAGACGGTACAGAGAGGAATCAGCGAGAGCGCCTTCCTGCTGCATGTCCTTTCCTACATGGAGGCAAAACAAGTCAACTCCCAGTCCGTAAAGCTCCTTGACCCTCATCACGTCGGTAACACCCAGTAAATCTACCATAATTCTCTTACCATACTGCCGGGCGGCCTCAAGTGTTTCTGCTACAGTATTATTATGCGCGAAAGCCATTACCGTAATAATATCGGCTCCTGCTTCAAAGGCCTGCTTCGCTTCATGCCGGCCTGCGTCACATGTTTTCATATCGGCTACTACCGTTTTTTGCAGATAGGCTTCGCTAATTTCACGAACTATTCCCATCCCATATTCCTTGATGACACCCGTTCCTATCTCAATCCAATCAATATAATCTGACGTCTCTTCTAAAATAGAAAAACACTCTTCCCTAGTTAGCCGGTCTAATGCAAGCTGAATTTTCATCGTCGTTCCCTCCTCTTTAAAAAACAAACACCCACAGAACAGTGTTCTGTGGATGCTGCAAAAAACCTCTATCAAACTCCAGAATAAGCCATAAACCCGCCATCCACGGGCACGGTTACTCCAGTTACAAACCCTGAATATTCTTCATCAGTAAGCCAGAGAAGTGCACCTAACAAGTCCTTCGGCTGTCCGAATCGCTTCATTGGTGTATGGGCGATGATTTTCTTGGAACGGTCTGTATGCGTTCCGTCTTCTTTCAGCAGCAGATTGCGGTTTTGCGATGTCAGGAAGAATCCTGGCGCAATCGCATTGACACGCATGCCAGTTTCAGCGAAATGGACAGCCATCCACATTGTGAAGTTGTTGATGGCCGATTTGGCCGCACTGTATGCCGGAACCTTCGTCATCGGTGAATAGGCGCTCATCGATGATACATTGATGATGACAGGAGCATCCTGTTTAAGCAACTCCTTGCCAAACACCTGGCACGTTAAAAAGGTTCCGATGAAGTTCGTGTCAAACACCTTAGAGAATCCGCGTGCATCCATATCGAAAAAGGACTTCTCAGTTGAATCTTCTTCATATGTCTCCACTGCTGTAATCGCGTCAGGATGATTTCCACCTGCTCCATTGATTAAGATATCCACGCGTCCAAATGCCTCGATAACCGTAGCTTTGGCTGCTTCAAGAGAATCCTGGTTCAGCACATCTGCAGCAACAGCAATCGCTGAACCTCCGGCTGAGTTGATTTCACCTGCGATTGCTTCCCCTTTTTCCACAGTGCGGTTCAAAATAGCTACATTGACGCCGTGTCTTGACAGCTCACGTGCCATCTCGGAGCAAAGCACTCCGCTTCCTCCGGTAATAACCGCAGTTTTTCCTTTTAAGTTTTCATGGATTGGAAACATCGTATCCCTCCTATTTTGAAGCCTGGTATGCATCCCACAGCCCGTGAAGGTACATGATGCCAAGCGCCCTGTCGTATAGACCATATCCCGGCCTGCAGACCTCACCCCAAAGGTGTCTGCCGTGGTCCGGACGAACATATCCATCGTACTGGATATCAGATAGCTCTTTTACTACCCCTTTGATATTGATTGAACCATCGGATGTTAAATGTGAAGTCTCGATAAAATCGCCATTCTCAAAGATTTTCACGTTACGAATGTGCGCAAATGGTGACTTATGCGCAAACTCAGCAGCAAGTGCCACCATATCATTTTTAGGGCTTGCCCCGAGTGATCCTGTACAGAAGGTAATTCCATTGGATGGAGATTCAGAGATTGATAGAAGTTTCTCCAGACTCTCTCTGCCAGTCATGATGCGCGGAAGTCCGAAAATCGTCCATGGTGGATCATCCGGATGGATAGCCATTTTGATTCCGGCCTCTTCGGCAACCGGCAAAATTTCATTCAGGAAATAGCCAAGGTTTTCCCAGAGGTCTTCCTCTGTTACACTTTCATACGCCGCAAACAATTCCTTGATTCGGCCCATTTTTTCCGGCTCCCAGCCTGGCAGCGTCAAATCCGAAGCGGAAGCGACAGTTTCAATCAATTCCTGCGGATCAAGATTTACCACTTTATCTTTTTCGAAAAATAAAGCAGTCGATCCATCCGGAAGTGCCTTGAACATATCGGTACGTGTCCAGTCAAAAATCGGCATAAAATTGTAGCAGATGACCTTGACGCCGACTTCTCCCAGATTCCTGATTGTTTGCTTGTATTTTTCGATGTAGCGGTCACGGTCCTCATTTCCAAGTTTAATCGCTTCATGGATATTCACACTTTCAACCACATCGCCATGAAAGCCATATGATTGAATATAATCCATTTCCGCCTTGACTTCTTCTTTTTCCCACACTTCCCCGACCGGCTTTTGGTGCAAAGCCCATACAATGCCTTTTACGCCGGGAATTTGTTTTACATGATCGAGCGTGACAGTATCATTATCGCGTCCATACCAGCGAAACGTTATATTCATGATGCGTTCCCTCCTGTTACTGCTTTGATATACTTATGGCAGAGCTCTGTGACTCCTTCTTTTCCAGCTGAACGGTACGCCTTGTTCAGGTCACTGCCAATTCCAGCCGCGACTGCGCCAGCGCCTAGCCAATCGTTGACATTATCAAGGTTGACTCCGCCTGTCGGCATAACCCGCACCTGTGGCAGGGGACCGTTGACCGCGCCGATGAACGATGGGTCAAAACGGTTTGCCGGGAACAGCTTAACGATGTCACAGCCGCTTTCAATCGCCGTAACAATTTCTGTAATTGTCATGCAGCCTGGCAAATAAGCAACGGAGTAACGATTGCATAAGACAGCGATTTCCTTGTTAAAATTCGGGCTGACCACGAACTTCGCCCCGCTTAAAATGGCGTGGCGCGCTGTTTCCGGGTCCAGGACTGTTCCTGCGCCTAAAACTGCATCGGTTCCTGCCAGCGTCTGGAACACCCTGGCAACATCCGGTGTTGTATATGTTAATTCAATGGCCCTGAAGCCGCCTTCTATGGCCGCTTCCGAAATTTGAATGGCCTCTTCTGCCGTACCGCCGCGTACGACAGCGACTACCTTGGAATCAGACAATTGCTTTAATGTTTCTATTTTTAAGTTCATCAAATCGCCCCTAATCAAAAACAATAACTGCTTTCCGGACTTCACCCGGATTCTTTTCGACAAATGTAAAAGCTTCCTTTACCTGCTCAAGCGGGAACTGGTGGGTGATAAAACCATTTCCCTTCAGTTTTCTTTCATTAAGTAAAGAGACGACCTTGCCAAACTGATTCGTCTGCAGACGAGAGCCGACAATCGTAACTTCCTTTTTTGTGATCGGCAGCTGAGGAATCTGTGATGGGCGCTCATCAAAACCGAGCACTACAACTGTTCCTGCTGGAGAAACGACGCTTACTCCCAATTCAACAGTCGATGGCAGACAAACAGCGTCAATTACTACATTCGGTCCTTCACCATCCGTAAGCTCCAACACCTTTTCTTCAACAGATACTTCACGAGCATTGATGACTTCATCCGCTCCATTTTCCTTCGCGAATGCCAATCTCTCTTCTTCTAGATCCGTCATGATAACCTTTGCACCCTGCAGCTTTGCCATTTTTAAAATACAGATTCCAATCGGGCCCGAGCCCTGAATCAATACTGTATCTCCTTCTTCAACACCGCCGCGCCAAACAGCTTGTGCACCAATCGTGAATGGCTCGGCTAAAACGGCTTCATCCCAATCAAGGGATGGATCGACTACATGAAGCTGCTTTTCAGGCAGCACGAAGGATTCTCGCATTCCGCCATCCTCGTGGACACCAAAAACGGACAATGACTTGCACACATTCGGCCGGCCTTTGCGGCAGGCGTAGCACTCGCCGCAGTAGCGAATCGGTTCGACAACCACATGGTCTCCCGGTTTTACATTTTGAACAGCAGAGCCCACTTCAACCACTTCCCCGGCAACTTCATGGCCAGGGATTCGCGGATAAGTGGCAAGCGGATTCGTGCCATGGTAGATATGCATATCGGATCCGCAAATACCAACGCGCTTTACTTTTACAAGAACATCTTCCGGATTCTTAATAGCGGGCTGTTCTAAATCTTGAATTACGAGTTCCATTGCTTGAGGAATTTGGACTGCCTTCATTTTAAAACCACCTATTCAAATAAACTTGGTAAATAAAGTGATACTTGGGGAACAAACGCTACCAGCATCAAGACAACCAGGCTGACTCCGATGAATGGTACAAGTTCCCTTGCTGCCTTTCCGATCGGCACCTTACCGATCTGGGAGGCCACAAACAGGCACACACCTACTGGCGGTGTAACCAGGCCAATGACCAGGTTAAGAACCATCATGACGCCGAATTGGACTGGATCCATTCCAACCTGTGCAGCGACCGGCATTAATACAGGGAACAAAATAACAAGCGCAGCAATCGTTTCCATGAACGTACCTACGAACAATAGCAGCAGGTTAATTAACAAGATTACGACGATTGGATTTTCAGAGATTCCTAAAATCGCGTCTGCGACCAACTGTGGAATCTGTTCACTGACCATGATCCATCCAAACAGGTTAGCAAACCCTACCAAAAGCATGATCGATGCTGTCGTTGTCATGGAGGATAGCATGATGCCCGGAATCTTTTTGATCGGCAATTCTTTATAAACAAAAATTCCGATTACAAGAGCGTAGATTACCGCTATAATGGAAGCTTCTGTCGGCGTGAAATAACCGCCCAGAATACCCCATAAAATGATGATTGTCATGAATAGTGCCCAGAACGAACCCATGAAACTTTCAAAAATGACTTTTAAGGATTTTCTTTCGCCTTTTGGGTAGTTCCGCTTAACTGAAATGATGTAAGTAGGAATCATCAATCCGATTCCAAGCATTAGCCCGGGAAGAGCGCCTGCTAAAAATAAATCTCCAATAGATACAGAAGCTAATGTACCTACAATAATCATCGGCAGGGACGGAGGGATGATTGGGCCCACTGTGGATGAAGAAGCAGTGACTGCCGCCGAAAACCCGGCTCCATAGCCTTCCTTTTTCATTGCTGGTATCAGGATGGCACCAATACTGGCCGTATCCGCCAGTGCAGTTCCGGAAATCCCCGCAAAGCCCATAGAAGAGCCAACATTCGCCAAACCCAATCCGCCACGGATATGTCCGAAGAGGTTATTCGCGAACTTGATAATCCGGTCAGTGATCCCGCCGGCGTTCATCAGGTTACCCGCAAGGATAAATCCTGGAATACAAAGCAAAACAAAGGAATTTAGTCCGGCAAACATTTTTTGAGGAATGATGGTTAGAGGAATATCTGCCAGGAACAAATAGACCAAGGAAGACAAACCGAGGCTAAAAGCAACCGGCACGCCCAAAAAGATAAGCACTATGAATGAAATGAATAAAACGGCTGCCATTATAACTCTCCTCCATCGATGTCTGACTTGAAGTCTTCTTCGTTACGAATCAACTTAACGATTTTTACAATAGAATAAAACGCTAAAAGCACTGACATAATCAAGATTGCCGCATGGATGACAGACATTTTGAACGGCATTGTCGCTGAAGTCTGTGTACCGACCAGTGTAAAATCATATCCTGTCTTGATCATCACGCCGAATAGCACGATCAACACAACGTAAATCACGATTTCGTAAATACGTCTGAAATTATGAGACATTCTCGAAATGAGCATGTCGACATTGATATATTCTCCACGGATCAATGCAAGCGGAGCACCAAAGCAAATGGCATAAATGAATAAGTATCGTGTCAGTTCTTCAGTCCAGATTGCATTATAAGGAAGGTATCTGGACATGATTTGGATCGTCACGACTGTAATGACTCCAGCAAAGCTGACAACAGTTAAGATAGACAGCAGCATATCCAGCCATTTACGAATTTTCATAGTTTCATTCCTTTCTTAAAGGAAAGGCACAGCCGGCCATGGCGGCCGGACAGTGCCTTAATCAGGATTACTTAGTTTCAAGAATCTTTTCGTATAGTTCAAACTGTTCTGGCTTCAGGTTTGCTTTGATTGCAGGAATCATTGCTTCACGGAATGCATCCTGATCAACATCGACAAACTTCATGCCTTCTTCTTCAAGGTCTTTTTCGATTTGAGAGATTTCTTTGTCATATAACTCTGAACCGTATGCTTGTGCTTCAGCAGCCGCTGCCTTAACAGCTTCCTTCTGCTCATCATTCAATGCGTCGAACTGCTTGTTACCAACTAGGATATAGATCCAAGAATAAACGTGCTCAGTACGGTTTACATAGTCCTGAACTTCATAGAATGCAGCGCTCTTGATCAAATCAACCGGGTTTTCCTGACCATCAATTACGCCTTGCTGAAGACCAGTAAACACTTCATTGAAATCCATTACCTGTGGCTTAGCGCCAGCAGCTTCCCAAACCTTGAGGAACAATGGAACGTTCGGTACACGCATGCTGAAACCTTTTAGATCTTCTGGAGATGTGATTTCTTTGTTAGAAGTCAGGTTACGCGGTGCGCGAGTGTGATAGTACAAAGGTGTCAAACCAGCTTTTTCAGTGATTTCTGCTTCAATTTCCTCACCGATTTCACCTTCGACAACTGTCTTAACATGATCCAAATCACGGAATGCATAAGGAACAGCCATTAAAGCCGCTTTAGGAGCCCAGTTTTGCAGGGTCTCACCAGAGATTACCATGTCTGCAGTTCCAGATTGGATAGCGTTGATTGTATCTGTTTCCCCGCCAAGTGAGTTGTTAGGATAGATTGTGATATCGATGCTGCCGTCTGTTTTTTCCTCAACAAGCTCCTCGAATTTTTGCGCAGTTTTGTGCCAGATGTGATTCTCATCAGCAAGGTGGCCAAACTTCCACTTGATTACTTCCCCTTTGCTCTCGCCGCCTGCTTTTTCAGAATCCCCTGAGCCACATGCAGTTAAAAGAAGTGATGCTGCCAAAATACCTGATAAAAACTTTGCTTTCTTCATGAAAAATTTCCTCCCCTTTGTACTTAATGATTTATTTTTTTAAAAATTGATACACAGTAGAAGCAATGGTAATCCCATTTTCAAGGTTTCTTTCTTCATTCATCTGCTCGATCTCACCAGGCACGAAAACTTGAGAAAAACCAGGTGCTGGTGGTGCCTGACGAATTTCATCCATCATTTGGTCCATGTTTTCAAGGAATGCATCCGCATCTGTGAAAAATGCTGGATTGATGGCGCAGAAGTAATGGCCGAGCTTGCGCTTCTTATCCAGGTCGCCGTACATCTTGGTAATATGAGGACCGAATGCTGCTCCTGCAAGCAAACCAGAGAAGATATCCACAATCATCGATAGTCCATATCCTTTAGGACCGCCAAATGTTTGAAGTGCTACAACCTTTCCAGGATCCGTCACGGTTTCGCCATTCTCGTCAACACCCCAGCCAGGAGGAATCTCCTTGCCTTCTTCCTTGTATTGAAGGATTTTGCCCAGCGCTACATTGGAAGTGGCCATATCCAGAATGAACGGCTTGCTTGTTTTTGCAGGCACTCCATAGGCGATTGGGTTCGTCCCGAGGAACGCTTCCTTTCCTCCAAACGGAACGACGATTTTATCCGTGTGGGTCATCGCGATCCCAATCAGGTTTTGCTCAGCAGCTTCCTGGACAAAGTAGCTCAGCGCGCCGCAGTGGCTGCTGTTAATCGCAGTCACCATGCCGATGCCATTTTCCTTCGCCATTTCGATTGCCTGTTTCATCGCGACATCGGCTATCACATGGCCAAAACCATCATCACCATCGACTACGCCTGTTACAGGTCCTGTTTTATTGAATTGAATGTTCGCGTTTGGGTTGATTCCTCCAGCGTTCAAACGGTTCACGTAATGCTCTGTGCGCAAAACACCGTGTGAGTTAACATTTCGCAGGTCGGCGTGGACCAGGATTTCCGCTACTTTCTCTGCATGCTCCTTGTTCAGTCCAGCTTCGGTAAGTTTTTTTACAACTAACTCTTTCGCTTCTTGATGCGCAATGGTTACTGTTGACACTCCTTCTCCCCCCTATTCCAGATTGGAATGTTTCTTTCTCAATTCTTCGTTCGTTTTGCCTTCTGCCAGGCTATCAATGATTGCCGCGTCCATGACCAGATGAGCTGCCTGGTCGAACTGATTCCCAAGCGGCTGGATCGTTTCCGGTTCACCCACAAGGCGATACTTCGTTGCGGCCGGGATCCTCATCCCACCTGACATAAATGGCAGCTGGAGCGCTTCCTCATTTGTCGTGATCATGAATACTGTTGCTCCGGCGCGATGGGCGCTTTCGGAGATATTCAACGCTTGAGCCGTTTTGCCTGAGCCTGAAAGGACTATTAAAATATCTTTCTCCTTAATCGCCGGAGTTGTCGTTTCCCCTACAACATATACCGTCTTTCCGCTGTGCATCAGCCTCATGGCGATAGCTTTGGCTACAAATCCCGAACGACCTTCTCCTGTGAAAAAGAAGCGCCTGTCTGCTTTCAAAAGCTGAACAAAGGAATCGTACTCTTCTGCATTCACCTTCATGCAGACATTCTGCATTTCTTCTAAAACAGTTCCGATTGTACTCATGGCGCCCTCCTACTGTCAGCGCTCAATGATGGATTCATTGTTGATAAAAGCGCTTACTTCTTCGAGGTAAGGAAGACCTTCATTATCACCTGATACCGTGGTGACAAGGGCCCCGACTCCATTTGCAAACCTGAGAAGCTGCGCTGGTGTGAAACCATTGAGCCATCCGTATACATAGCCGGCATCAAAACCATCCCCCGCTCCTACCGTATCGATTGGATTCACGCTGAAGCCAGGTGCTTCAACCCAATTCCCTTCCCGGTAAAGCCGGGAGCCGTTTGCTCCATCTTTAATCACAAGGTCTTGGATTCCATATTGATCCGCAAACTTTCCAAGGTCCTCTGCTGAATCCTTGCCAATGATCAGACGGATTTCATCCAGGCCAGTAAGGAGAATATCGACATAAGGGAATATTTCGTTGTAAGCATTACGCGCTTCTTCAATTGTCCAAAGCTTCAGCCTGATATTCGGATCGAATGAGACCGGGATTCCTTTGTCCTTGGCAATCTCGATCATCTTTTTAACAACCTTAAGGTTATTAGGATCAATTGCCATGAACACTCCCGTCAGGTGCAGCAAGTCTACTTCTTCAAACCATTCATCTTTTACTTTTTCTGGTGTCATGGTCGTAATTGGTGAGTGATAGCGGTAATAAAAAGTTTTACCTGATCCGTCACCATTGATTTCTTTAAAATTCAAGGATGTCGGATAGCCTTCCACCAGCTTTACTTCCGAGACATCAACACCTTCTCCGCGAGTGAAGTTATAGATCACCCTGCCGAACTCATCCTTGCCGAGCCTGCTGATCCACTTGCTCCCCAACCCAAGACGGGCACAGCCAATAGCAAAGTTCAGCTCAGCTCCGCCGACCTTTCGGTTAAAGCTTTCTACAAAGCGCAGGGGACCTTGCACTGATGGATTGAAGGTAATCATCGCGTCTCCAACCGTCATGACTTTAAATCTATCTGGCATTGTTCTTCTCTCCCAACACTTGTACAGATTCCCGCTCTATCAATACAGGGTCGTACCTTCTAATATCATATGAATCTTCCAATTTCCCCTCTGTGATAAGGTTGAACAACGTTTCAGCTGCATCCTTGCCAATTTGGAAGGTTGGCTGTTTTATCGCTGAAATCGGGGTAGCGGCAATTTCGAGAAAATCGGAATCATCTACCGCGATAACGCTTACATCTTCGCCGATTTGAAGCTTCTTTTTTCTTAAAAACTTTAGCAATTCAATCAAGGAAAGATCGTTTGTAGCGAAAAATGCTTCCGGCCTGTCTTCCTGCTCCCAAATCTCTTGAAGTGCTGGGCCAATCTCTTTAGGATTTGCTGTCGTGATCCAGCTGTCATTCGGAGTAATACCGTTTTCAGCAAGCGTTTTCTTGAAGCCGGTAATACGCTCCACCCTCGGGGAAACCTTCTGGGTGATGGACATTGATACAGCACCGATTTTATTGTGGCCTTTTTTCAGGAGCTCCCTTACCGCAATCTCTGCTGCCCTTTCATTGTTCAGCATCAAGGTCGGATAAATTGGCTGCTCCACTTTCCTGTCGACGAATACAACCGGAAAATTTGAACGCTTTAACTCTTCGTATAAACACATATTGTCAGCAGTCGGGAAAATAATTAGACCATCCACTTGCTTTGCTAAGAGCATGTTAATATAAGCACGCTCTTTTTCCGGGTTATCATCTGCATTGCAGACGAACATATGAAACTGGCTTAATTCACAAGCATCCTCAATCGCCCGAATAATCTCCGTCGAAAATGTATGGAGGATATTCGCCACGATGACTCCAATGGTCGATGACTTTTTCTGCTTCAAGCTCTTCGCGACAAAATTCGGTATGTACCCAAGCTCGCGAATCGCTTCCTGAATACGAATCCTTGTCGACTCCGCCATAAATTCATATCGATTATTTATGTACTGAGAAACCGTGCTTTTAGAAACGCCCGCCTTTTCAGCAACATCCTGCATGGTTATTTTTTTCATAGGAATCCCTTCTTTAAAACCTCTAAACCGATTTAGTAAAACGATTTAGTAAACCGGTTTAGTGACAGTATAAATGAAACCCCTTTCAAAAATCAATTGTTTTTTCTAAAAATTTTAAATTTACATTTTCTAAATAAAAAAGAACAGCTATAAGTAGCTGCTCTCTTAATCACCTTTCAACTAATTTCGGGTGATAACAGACACCACCCGAGACCAGTCGAACAGACTTCCGGGATCCGTTTTTCTTTCTGGTGCGTATTCGTCGTGGCCAATGATATGATCTCTATCTTTTTTAATATTTCTATTCCGGGCTACGATGTCATCAAGCAATAGATTAAGTGCATCATATTGTGCATCTGTGTATCCGATATGTTCCTGCGGAATTTTTTTGTAGTCCTCGGTCGACATCATTGTCGCCATTTCCTCTCCAGTCCCGATTGCCATCAGCTCTATGCCGATAGAATACCTGTTTAAATGGTCTGCATAATCAGGAAAATCCGCAAGGTCCCCTTTCCCGGCATGACGGGCCGCCCTGGTTTCAGGAAGCATATAGTAGATTTGTCCATTGCGGTCAATCATATAATGAGGCGAAACGTCATATTCATCAAAAACTTTGCGTATTTCCTCATAGACATATGGGTTCTCCGGATTTCCCACAGCATTACTGGAAAAATGAAGCACGACATGCGTCTTCACATCACTTCGCGGCACGAAATTCAGGCGCGGCATAAAATCCTTGATCACTGGAATCTGAACCCCAGCTTGGACAACCTTTGGCTTTTCCACTTCAGCCTTGGCAACTGCCTCCTCCTCAATTGAAGCAGAGCAGCCACCTGCCATTAACAGTAATAAGAGCATAGTCCACTTCATCAATCCTTTAACCATTCTAATCCCCCAGCATCCTTAACTCTCTAATATTTATGTATTATTACTAATTCGAGGTAATTTTATATAATCCTTTTGAAGCAGGATTTCCTATTTATTTATATGGAAGTTCTTTTAACCTATTAAATTGATAAAAATTACCCACCTTCTTCTAATAGTCATTTATATAGCTGGCAATATACTGTAAAAGAAGCAGCAAATTCACTTTTTTTAAAAGGAATCAGGAGAACAGACCTATGCTAAAAAAAGTTTAGGGACCACTCTCCTCTCTCTTTTCGGCAATTTCTTCCAACTTATTTCCATTTTCTCAAAAACCTGTCGATTTTTCACTATTAAGATGGTAATCTATTTATGACTAATTTAAAAAGGAGTGAACAACATTAACATCAAGATTACTAAACTTCTGTTGTTTGTTACGATGTTTACCGTTCTATTAAATTTTAATAGTGGTAATCACATGGCAAACGCAGCCACTCTTCCTGCTAAAGGATATATGGACGCTCCGGCGGATCTTTCTACTGTTAAAGGGGATTTGGCGGTTAGCGGCTGGTTCCTTGACGGAAGCGGTGTCGCAAAAATAGAAGTGATGGTAGATGGTAAGGTCATTGGACAAGCGCAATATGGTCTTGAACGCCTCGATGTTCAAAAAGCCCATCCTGCTTATAAGAATCCGAACTCGGGTTTTAGGTATGTATTGGATACAAGAAAACTGACCAACGGCAACCATTCACTTACAGTCCGCGCGACTGGCAAAAATGGTGTGGTCACTGCACTTCCAGGCAGGACGGTGAATGTTCAGAATCTGCCGGCCAAGGGTTCTATGGACGCCCCGGCAAATGGTGCGACTCTTAAAGGGGAAATCCCTGTCAAGGGTTGGTTCTTGAACGGAAGCGGCGTGGCAAAAATCGAGGTTTTAATCGATGGAAAGATCATGGGACAAGCAGAGTATGGACTATCACGTGCCGACGTACATAGAGCGTACCCGGAATATGAAAATGCAAACTCTGGCTATCTTTATAACCTAAACACCAGGAATTTAGTCAATGGAACTCACTCATTAGCCGTTCGTGCGACCGCTTTGAACGGAACCACGACAACAATCAAAACCATCAAAGTAAATGTCCAGAACCCAGTTTTATCACCGAGAGGTTCCCTGGACAAACCCGCAAATAATTCAATTATTAAAGGGGATATTCCCGTCAGCGGCTGGTTCCTGGATGGTGATGGAGTGGCGAGAATTGAAGTACTGTTTGATGGGAAACTCATCGGAAATGCTGAGTACGGCAAATCGCGTCTCGACGTGCATAAAGCCTACCCAGATTACGAGAATGCTAACTCTGGATTTTTATATACTCTTAACTCAAAAAATTACAGTAATGGTACTCACTCGTTAACCGTTCGAGGTGTAAGCATGGACGGGACCATTACAAATATCAAAACGGTCACAGTTAATATCCAGAATCCAAACTTATCACCAAGAGGATCTTTGGATAAGCCAGCGAACAATTCAACCGTTAAGGGAGATATTCCTGTAAGCGGCTGGTTCCTCGATGGGAACGGCGTGGCGAGGGTTGAAGTTTTGGCGGATGGAAAAATCATCGGGAATGCCGAATACGGCATTGAGCGGCTCGATGTACTAAAAGCTTACCCTGACTATGAAAATTCTAATTCCGGATTTTCATATACTCTAAACACCAAGAAATTTGCGAATGGAGTTCACACACTTTCCGTTCGCGGGGTGAATTCAGCGGGAACGATAACAAATATTAAAACGGTTTCCATGGATATTCAGAATCCTCAGCTTATAACAAGAGGATCGGTGGACGAGCCGGCAAACAATTCCATCATTAAAGGCGAAACAGTTATCCGCGGCTGGGCACTGGATGGCAGCGGTATTGCCAAAGTGGAAGCCTTGCTGGACGGAAAGCCAGTTGGACAAGCAGAGTATGGCCTTGAGCGTCTCGATGTTCTCAATTCTTATCCAGAATATGAAAATGCGAACTCTGGGTATCTATTACACTTGGACACAACCAGCTTTTACAATGGCTTTCATACGCTGACAGTCCAGGTAACGAACTCAAACGGCGAGGTAAAAGAACTCAAAACGATTGACGTATATGTACAAAATGCCATCGCGCCAAAAGCATCGATTGATACTCCAGCGATCAACGCTGTGATCTCGGGTGATACGACTGTTCGCGGCTGGGCACTGGATGGCCTTGGAGTGTCAAAGCTTGAAATTTTAGCTGATGGAAAAGTGATGGGGCAAGCCCAGTATGGTCTTGAACGTCTTGACGTACTAAAAGCTTACCCTGAATACGGAAATACAAACTCTGGTTATTCATATACCCTGAATACAAAACTATTAAACAATGGAACACATACTATTTCATTACGATTGACAAATAGCGAGGGTACGTCAGCAGATGTGAAGTCGGTAACTGTCAATGTCCAAAATGAAGCTTTGCCAACAAAGGGCTCTATTGACAGCCCGTTGAACGGCACGACCATTAAAGACGATACACTGGTAAAAGGCTGGATTTTGGATGGAATCGGTGTGGACCGCGTTGAAATCCTGGTAGATGGGATCCTTAAAGGGAAAGCTGAGTATGGCCTCAGCCGCACAGATGTGTACAATAAGTACCCTGAATACAAGAATGCGAATTCCGGCTATCAATTCTTGCTGAACACGCGCACACTTACCGCTGGACAGCACAAGTTGACCATTAGGGTTACGAGAACAAATGGGACAACGTATTCACTCACTAACGATGTGACCGTGAATAACGGAAACCCTTATACTCTCGTTAACCTTAAAAAGCCAGCTAACATTACAGCTAGCGACATTGTCGATTTCTTTAATCGCAAAAGCCCTTACAGCCCGCTAAAGAATTTTGCCCAGGATTTCATCGATGCGCAGAACAAGTATGGAGTCAACGCTCAATACCTTGTGGCACACGCCATCTGGGAAACTGGCTGGGGCGGATCGGACCTGAGAAACTATAAACATAACCTGTATGGTTATGGCGCATATGATGTATGTCCATTTACATGCGGTTACTACTTCCCGTCAGGGTCGGCAAGCATTGACAAAGTAGCTTATCAGGTCCGCAAAGATTACCTGGAACCAACAGGAGCTTATTACTATGCAGAATATGGACCAACTCTTGTTGGCATGAATGTTAAATATGCGACTGACCAGAACTGGAAAAACGGCATCGCGAACCTGATGGAAAGCATCAAAACATATGATAAAAACTACTATTCCAGCAGATCTGAAGCCAGCAATTCCGGTGCCATCCCTCCTGTTTACGGAAGGGATATCCCCGATGGGCAAGCATATCCGACCCATACGGTCCTAAGCTTCCCGGGCGGAATCACGGCAAAGGTCAATATCGGAAGCCTGAACTTCAGGTCATTGCCTTATGTATCTTCATCCACATTAATCGGCACTCTCAGCCAAAATGCAGCGGTAGAAGTGCTTGGCTATAACACAGATGTAAGATACTCACCTGGCAGCACCGGAAGTTATGCATTCCGCTGGTACAGAGTAAGAGTCAACGGACAAAATGGATGGTTAAGCGGTGAATATATCGATATCGCCAACCTGCTTCAAGTCAATGCAGGCGGAAGCACATTGAATATTCGCAACAACCCATCAGCCACCAACACAACAGTGTTAACAAACGTAGCAGACGGAACCTTCCTGAAGATAGTCCTAAACAATGGAGTTCCGGTAACACAAGACGGTTGGTACAATGTTTACCTGCCAAACTCAACAGCAACAGGCTGGGTGTCCGGTGACTTCGTTAACCACATTCAGCACTAAAATGAAAAGCTGACTCAATCGAGTCAGCTTTTTTACGACAAAAGGATAGGTCTTTTGTACCATCTTATTAATAAAATAAAGAAAGTACATACATAGAAAAAAGCACCAGGTTTCCTGTGCTCTAGAGAGGTGTTCAGAGTTGAAAAAAATCAAGTTTCCTTTTAGTTATGTTTTGATTGGGATTATCATCATTCTTTCTATCTATATATCTTATGAAATCTACCCTTTCAAATCCACAGCTGACCGGGTTGCATTCATTACGGCGGTTGTTGGGGTGATCATTTCTTTCACCGCCTTCATCATTGCGATGAAGACGTATATCTCGATCGACAGCGTGAATGTCATCACCCAAATGGAAGGGAATGTTCTCGAGAATGAGAATTATGTAGCTTCCGTCACCAGTCTGCTGAAAGAATACGACATGCCCAACTCGAAGGATGCTGGTAAAGCCGTATTCGATAACCTGGAGAACAAGTTTGCGAGAGGCTCCAAGACGGCAAATGAATTTGCGAACAACCTTCAATATTTTATCGACCTGATTGTCTTCTTCCCTTATCTGTACAACACTGCGGATAAGCACAAAGATTATAATCTGGAGCGGATGGATAAAATCCTCAGCTTGATCGATAAACGACGTGATGCGCTCCTGTCGATCAGCATCGGTAACCTTACCTTGATTGAAGAAACCGTAAAACTGATCAGGTGTGTGATCAACTATCAGCAGCTTGTCCACACAAATGAGTACCAAATGACCTCAACCCTTCTTGAGGTCAGGGGGAACATGCTGAAAAATCCTGTAACGCAAATGGTTTACTATAATTACCTGGGGTTATTTTACAACAAAAAAGCGAATATGGTCCTGCGTAAAAAATTCGGAATTGAGAAGGTCGACTTTTTCAGCCTGGACGGTGCAAAGAAGGTTAAGCTCAGCATAAGTTTATTGACCAATGAAGAAGCAGAGCTGTTTATCATGTATCTGAATGAGGC
Source organism: Mesobacillus boroniphilus (assembly GCF_018424685.1). Lineage (NCBI taxonomy): Bacteria > Bacillati > Bacillota > Bacilli > Caryophanales > Bacillaceae > Mesobacillus > Mesobacillus boroniphilus. Next base: position 387,680 of record NZ_QTKX01000002.1, on the reverse strand, counting down.
AAAAAAAGCCTTCAAAAGGGCGATGGACAACAAAAATGACGACCTGATGTGGGAAGGCTTCATCAAGTTCAATGAAGCAAGAACCACGTACTTGCTTCAGCTTACTTTGGAAGATTACCAGGGCACCAAGTGGATCGATTTAATGAATGAAGCGGTTGTTGCTCGCAATAGATTGAACATCTTGATCGACGACATCCTTTATAAAGAAGAGCGGACACATTTGCAGGAAGCCTTCATTTATGAAAGCTATCTTGCCAGCCTTATTAAAATCAATCTGATGATTGCTGAGGAGATGGACATTACCGACCAATTCGACCGCAGCCGATATATCCACCCGCTTTATAACGGTCTGCAGGAAGACCCTTTGTTAAAAGAAAGCTATGGAGGCAAATTTGATAAAATCCAGCAATACCAGCAGCGAATCAAAGAATATGTAAAGGCCATGAATAATAAGGTTTCATAAAAACAGGAGAGCAGATAGGGCAAAATTGCCTGCTTTGCTCTCCTGTTCTATTTAGGGAGAGTTTCAGTAAGGGCATGGGATGGCGGTGGTTTTTCAGTATATACTTGAGCAAGAGAAAGGTACTTAGAACGCATTATTAGGTGAAAAAATACCCGGCTGCGGCAGCCGAGCATTTAGGTTATTCCAAATTTTCATCAATCGCTTTCCAAAACTCCATCGCTACTGTCTTATAGCCTTCTTCACTGAGATGGATGTCAGCTGGGTTTGGCAGATAGTCTTCATAATGTTTGGCGATAACTTTCTCTGTTGTGACAAAGGTATCACCGTTGACCTCGGAAACTTCTTCAATCACTTTGTTTAATTCCTTTAGCATTGGCATCAAGGAAGCTTGCTGCTCCTCAGGGTAGTATGGGAATGGGTTATAATAGCCCATTACATAGACATCAGCATCTGGGTTCAATTCATCTATTGTTTTTAAAATAAGGGATAAATTATTCTGCACCTTGCCCAAGGCCACCTGGACTAGCTCGAGATCATTTGTATACAATGCCTTTAATAAATCATTTGCGCCAATGTCCATTACGATGACCTCTGCATGTTGTATAGATTGCCGAACATCGTCCTTTGTCCTGACATCATTTAAAAGCTGCCATGAAAAATACCCTGGGACACCATGATTATCAAGTTCCCCAGTATATTGAGATTGTTCAAACCTTTCTTTTAAAAACTCCCCATATCCCTTCCCTTCTTTTTTATATGGTGTAGATCCCGCAGCTAAAGAATCTCCAAGGACTGTTAAATCTACCACCTTGTTTTCCTGTTTTGCGAAAACACCACCAGGCAAGCCGACCAATAAGGTTCCTGTAAGAAATAGACTGGCAATTTTTTTTGTATAAATCATAGTATCCCCCTTCACCCGTTCTCAATTAAGCACAAGATAATTTTAACAGATATTTTGGGTTAAAGATAGAAAATTCAGTTAACTAATGCTTGACATTTTTCTTAAGATTTCTTTTCTAGAAAACATTATTAAAATCAATAGTTTGTTATACATGCACTCTTTATTCCATACACTTCCACTAATTCCATCTTTTATTTAACTATGTACTACTTTAGCCGATATTAACAACGGGCTAGATAGCAAAAAAATTATTGAAAAGGTGGGATAGTGTTTGACCAGGTTTCTTAAGGTTTTATTTGTATTTATTTTAATTCTGTCGATTGTAACTCCCTACACTCAAGGAAAGAGTATGGCAGCAGAGCCTTTAAACGGGAGAATCAATCTGAGTTTTACACCAAATGACACAGTGATGGATCACAATGAACCAATACTGTATATGACAAAGCTTGGCAGCCAAACATTATATAGTGTTAATTTTTCAACGGGAGAAATCAAGACATTAATTTTGCCGTATCCTGCTGAAAGGCTGGATTTATTTGAAAACAAACTGTATGTTACACAACATAAAATGAGTCATGAGTATAGTACCGATAATCCGCTCTCAGGAGCCATTGCTGAGGTGGATACCCAATCCTTCACTCTTAGCAATGTGTTGGATATCAATGAAGATCCTTATGATATCGCAGTAGATTCAAATGGCTTTGTATATGTTTCACCAGGTTCCAATCAATGGGGAAACTTAAGGGTCTACTCCATGACGGAAAAAGCGGAAATAGCACAAGACCCGTTTAAAACAAGCATCTCTCATCGTTCGGATATCCGTTATAACCCTGCTACCTCAAAGATATACTCACTGGAAACAGATTCAAGTCCAGCAGACATTGAAGCCTTTGAAGTAGCTGGTGGTGTCATTAAAAACCACTACGATTCTCCTTATCATGGGGATTATGAGATGGAAGGAATGGCGGAATTCTCCCTTGATGGGTTGAATTTGTATGATGTCAGCGGAAATGTGTTTAATTTAGCACCTTTTAGATCCGGTGACATGGAGTTTAATTTTACCTTTGGCAAAAGATATAATGATTACACATTCAGCCCAGAACAAAATTTAACCTTTGCTGCAAGTACAACCAGAGGAATTGATGTTTATGAATACGGCACAAATGAATATTTATATGCCCTGCGAAAAGATCTTCATGTACAAGAACTTCATCTTCAAAACGGGTTGTTAGTAACAATCAATATAGATGACAATGGGCAGTATTTCATTGAAACAATGACTTCTGATACACAGCCGACTTCAGGTCTTCCTGAAATGCCTGGAGTTCCGGACCCTGCAGGCACGATAGATAATTTGGGCTTTACACCAATGGATACTGCTATTGATCCTATAAATCCTGTCGTCTATATGACCAGACCGGGTAGCAAAACAATTTATGCAGCGAACTATTCTACAGGGGAATTAAAGGCACTTGCTTTGCCTTACCCTGCAGAAAGACTAGAATTATATAATGGCAAATTGTATGTAACTCAGCATGAAATGAATCATGAATACAGTACAGAAGAACTCTTGGTTGGTGCGATTGCGGAAGTTGACACTGAAACTTTTGAAGCAGTCAAATTGATTGAGGTTGATACAGACCCATATGATATCGCAATCGATGGTTCAGGGAACATCTATATTGCACCAGGATCCAACCAGTGGGAGGATATGAAAGTTTATTCTTCCGTCACCGGCGGGGAGATTATTAACTCAGAAGGAAAGAATATTCGTGCATGGTCGTACATGTACTATAATCCTTCATTCTCAAAACTATACACGATAGATACAGATTCCAGCCCGCGAGATGTGTCAGCTTTTGAGGTTCAGAACGGAATTATTAAAAACCAATATGATTCTCCATACCATGGAGATTATGAATTAGATCCATCGGCCAAAATAACGCCTGACGGGCAAAGTATGTACAATACAAGCGGCGTGGTTTTCAACCTTGCCATGTATAATTCTGGCGATATGACTTACAGATTTGACCTTGGAACGAGGTATAAAGATTATGAGTTTAATATAGAGGAACAATTGACTTATGCTGCCAGACTCGATGGCGGAATTGATGTTTATTCTTATGATACAAATGAATATCTGTACTCCGTGGCGCAAGGTGTTAAAGCAGAACAGCTTCATTTTCAAAATGGACTAGTAGCTTTATTCACCGATAGTAACGGAAATGTCCAGTTAAACCAGGTGAATACAGATGAGCAGTACGTGCCAGGAACTGGTGATTCTGAAGACCCTGGCATTCCTGCCGACCCTACACCGGCTGAATTCTTGGAAGCTGTCTCAATTACCTATTATGATGACGGCGATGAAGATTACAATTATGAGAGTTTTTATGATGGAGTAGAGGATGTTCCAATAAATAGTTTCTTTGCACTTCTTTTTGACCAGGAGATTGTGGTGAATGACCCATCGGGAATCAGCATTGTCGGCCCTGATGGAACCATTGAAGTCGATAGCTCTGAGTATGAAGATGTACTTTACATCATTCCTCCTCTGCTTGCAGGGAATACAAAATACACGCTGCACATTAATAGCGATGCTATTTCGGGTTATGATGGCAGCCCTTTAGCAGAGGATTTGATCATTCAGTTTACCACTGGCCCTAACTGGGTTTATTACGGTGGGTATTGGTATTACTATAATCCTTTGATTGATGATTACGCTGCAGGTCTGAATAATATTGATGGAGAATGGTACCTCTTTAATAGCGATGGTGCAATGCAGACTGGATGGCAAAAAATCAATGGCCACTGGTATTATTTTGATGAAGAGGGAGTAATGGTTACAGGCTGGATAAAGTCAGGAAATACATGGTACTACCTTGATGCCCAAGGCATTATGAAAACTGGATGGATAAAATCCGGAACAAAGTGGTACTTCCTAGATCCAAGCGGAGCAATGAAAACTGGATGGGTGAAGTCAGGAACGAAGTGGTACTATCTTGAATCCAGCGGAGCGATGAAAACTGGATGGATAAAGTCCGGAACGAAGTGGTACTACCTTGAATCCAGCGGAGCAATGAAAACCGGATGGGTGAAGTCAGGAACAAAGTGGTACTTCCTCGAAGCAACCGGAGCGATGAAAACCGGATGGGTGTACACCGGAGGCAAATGGTATTATCTCTATAGCAGCGGTGCCATGGCCTACAACACAACCATTAACGGTTACAAACTAGGACCAGATGGAGCCTGGAGAAGGTAGATTGAAGAAAACAAGGAAGCATGGGGACGTACCCTATGCTTCCTTCTTATTGTTATAGAACAATATTAACTTACTGCTCTCAATGACCCATCAGCAAGTATTTATTTATTCATTCGGTCGTACCTCCTTCTTTAACGCATATCATGCTAATTCCTAATACAGCGGCCGGAAAAAGCGCCAATAATATAGAAGAGCCAATTCCTTTTCGAGCTTTAATCCTGGAATCAACCGCATAATTTAATGAGAAAAGCTGGTATTCAAGTTGATTTAATTTGGAGGAAATTGTTTTAATAGTTGTACTGGCATTCCTTACCTTATCGATAAAGATGTTGATTTTCTTGTAAGGCCATGCTTTTGCAACAAATTCAAGGCTGTGACAGATACCGTCAAATAAATAAAAAAAAGGAGCAAAGGGTACGTCCCCCTGCTTCCTCAAAACCTAAACCCAACCAACTCTTCTCTCTTTTTGTCCAATATCCTAACTGTTTCTGAGTATTCTTCCAGATCTTTACCCAGCTTTTCTTTTCTTTCTCCGATCATCCGTTTGACTTCTTTCGGGCTTGGTCCGCCTGGTAAGTCCCTGATTTCGATGAAGTATTCTGGTGAAATGATTTTCTGCCATTCTTCTTCAGTCAATGATACTTCGACGAATTGTTGAATGACCGCATTGATGGCCTCGACGTCCCACTCGTACAGTTCTTTTCCTTCCTTGACGGTCTCCTTGGAAATGAAGCTTGCAATGGAATGGGCTTTCCTGAATGGAACTCCATATTCACGGGCAAGTGTATCAGCAAGCTCGGTAATCGTGATGCTGGACTTCTTCGCCATTTCCTTCGTATGTTCTCCGTTCACCTTCAAGGTCGCAATTACAGCGTACATGAGCTTCCACACACGGTTGGCGTTATTGAATGCTCGATACAGATGCGGCTGCAAGTCGTCTTCTGTATCAACAATATCGCCGAACGGCGTATTGTGCACCATATTGAAAGCAGCCAGCGCGTCACCATATGCACTGCTCGCAATTGAACGCGAATGCTCAATCGACACCGGGTTCCGCTTCTGCGGCATGATGCTGCTGCATTGCACGTAAGGGTCGGCGACGTAAAAAGAACCGAATTCCCTGGTGACATGCTGAAGGAAGTCCTGGATCCATCTGCCGGTGTTAACCATGCTTGTCATCAAAGCCGACGCTGTCTCAAGCAAGTAGTCCCCTCCGCCTATCGAGTCATAAGAGTTCTCGACAATCCGGTCAAAGCCGAGCAATACACGAGTCCGTTCACGGCTTATCGGGAACCCTGTTGTCGTCAGGGCAGCAGCCCCAAGCGAGGACTGGTTGACCGTCCGATATGCAGCCCATAACCTCTGAATATCACGTCCCAAAACATCATAAATCGCAAGGAAATAATGACCCAATGTAGTCGGCTGGGCCGGCTGCGTATGGGTATACCCTGTAATGATCGTGTCTGTATGGCTTTCGGCCTGCTCCAGCAGCGCCTCGCTCAACTGATAGGCACTTCCAAGCAGATTGACGAGATGCTCCCTGAGCACTAGACGATACATCGCGACACCCATATCATTGCGGCTGCGGCCGATATGAATCTTGCCGGCAAGCTCACCGCCAATTTCCTCGCCGATTTTCGCTTCCATCATGAAAAATAAATCCTCAAATTGCGGCTCATAACTTAGCTTCCCGACATCCGTCCCGGCAACCTTGTTAATCCCCTCAAGCATCACTTTCGCTTCGTCTTTTTCGATAATCCCCTGTTCAGCAAGCATAATCACATGCGCCCGGTGGATATCAAACATGACATGGAACAAGTAATCCCGCTGATCATTAAAGACGGGCTTCAACAGCTCTTCTACGTATGTCTTCCCGGGAAAAGCAGCCCCTTCATTCTTGATAAATTCTTCTAGCTTGTTCATATTTTCATCTCCGATTCTATGATTATGCTATTCCAACATTATGATAACGACTGTTCTGCCTTAACTCCGAAGAACCTGTTGGAAATAAGAAGAACGACCGCAATCAAGGTAATCTGAATCATGCCATATGCAGCAGCCTGGCCCATATTGAACATCCGCAGCTGATTCATGATTTCAATCGAAATCGGCCTGTTTGAAATTGTATATAACAACACCGATGTCGGGAATTCTCCGACTGACTCCACAAACGCAAGCAAAGTCCCTGACAGTACACCCGGCATGATAATTGGCAAAATAACCTTCCGGAACGTGTAAAACCATTTCGCCCCAAGACTCCTTGATGCCTCCTCAATTGAATCATCCAGCTGCTCCAACACAGCATTCGTCGACCTTACAACAAGTGGAATATGCCTGATAAAATAAGCAAGCGGCAATATCCAAAACGTACCGACAAGGATATTTCCAAATGAGAAGATATTCGGTTCGTTAAAAGCAATAATCAAGTTCATACCAATAACAGTAGCCGGCAATGCCCATGGAATCATGACGAGAATATCCACGAAGTTTTTGCCGACAAACTTCCTCTTAACCAGCACATAAGAAGCAAGCACACCGAAAACAAGGTTCCCCGCCGTCGCGATCACAGACAACAGCAAGCTGTTTTTCAAAGGCTTGAAGATATTTGGATCTTCCATCAGCAGTCGATAGTTTTCAAAATTGAAAACGCTAGGATATGTCTGCCATGTCCAGCTTCCATCCGGAACGAGTGACAGCAGCAGAATCGTAAAGTGCGGCAGCAGCAGGATGGTGACACCGATTACCCCAATGAACACCATCGTCCACTTCAGTACTGGATTGTTCACTTCACTGCGGTGAGCGCCAATCCCTTTTGAAGCCATCCGGTAATCCTTGCGGTTCTGGTACCAGCGCATGAATAATAAGAAGGAAATAGAAACAATCGACAGGATGACAGATTGAGTCGCAGCGACCTCCATGTCTCCATTAATCTTGGAAAAATAAATCTGCAAACTCAGCACCCGGAATCCGCCCGCCAGTAAAAACGGTGCACTGAAGGATGCCATTGAAATCATAAACACTAACAGCGAAGCGGCAACGATGGCAGGGGTCAACAATGGGAAAGTCACCTTCCAGAAAACCTGAAAACGGCTTGCGCCAAGATTGTGCGCCGACTCCTCAAGCGATGGGTCAATTTTATGGATCGCTGATGAAACCGTCATATAAAAGTAAACATACATCGTATAAGCATGAACAATCAGGATGCCTGATATCCCGCCGATTTTAAATGGTACTTCATCCAGCCCGAACAAATCCTTGATCGCGTTCGGCACAAGCCCCGTTTCCCCATATAGGAACATGAACGCCATAACCCCAACAAGCGACGGCAGAACGATCGGCATGATGGCAGCTGTTGCGAAAAAGCCTCTGCCCGGGAAGTCATATCTGTTAAAAATGAACGCCAGCGGAATCCCGATTACCGCACTCACCAAAACGCTCAGAACAGAAATATAGACAGAGTTCCATAAAGCTTCCAGATTAGTCTTCGATTCCTGCGAGAAAAAATCCTCATAGTTTCCAAATGTAAAACTGCCCTCTTTTTGCAAACTTTCCAGAATCGTCCTTAATGACGGATATAAAACATAGGCAATCAACACAAGCAGTACTGGAATCAGCAAGTATAACGTCAGTCGGTTATCGCGATTTTTCATCATGATACATCACCGCTCAACATCGGAATCACCCTGATTTGATCAGCAGGAAGCTCAACCCACACATCGGCTCCTGGCTTCAGGTTTGCCGACACATGATTCAGCACATTCACCTCAAGCAGCAAGTCATTGACCCTTACTGCCATATTGATGATCGTCCCGAAGAACTGCACTTTTTCAACTTTTCCTTTAAAAACATTCGGCCGGTCTGCCTGCTCGTCAAGGATTTTCACTGACTCAGGACGAACCGAAAGTGACAATTCACTATTTTCGTGTTCCCTGTTAAAATTAAATGGCGTATTATGTACAACAAACTTATTCTCACCAGCCGAGACAGTCACGAGGTTATCTTCAACCTGATTCACTTTTACAGGAAGCAGATTAATCTCACCTATGAAACTGGCAACAAAGTCATTGGCCGGCTTATTATAAATTTCCGAAGGTGTTCCCACCTGGTGGCAAACCCCGAAATTGAAGACAGCGATCCTGTCACTCATCGACAGCGCTTCAGCCTGATCATGGGTAACATAAATCGTTGTAATCTTATACTCTTTTTGCAGCCTGAGAATTTCTGCCCGCATTTCATCTCGAAGCTTCGCATCCAGGTTACTTAACGGCTCATCCAGCAACAGGATTTCAGGTTCGATCACCAATGCCCTTGCAAGGGCCACGCGCTGCTGCTGACCTCCACTCAACTGACTCACCTGACGATCGGCATATTGCTCCAGCCTTACCTTGCGAAGCACATCTTGTACCCTCGCTTTCACTTCACTTGAGGCAATCTTTCTTACCTTCAAACCAAATGCAACATTCTCAAAGACCGTCATATGAGGAAAAAGGGCATAGTTTTGAAAAACCATGCCCGTATTTCTTTTTTCAGGAGGTACACGCGTCATATCCTTATCGCCAAATCGCACTACACCCTTGGTAGGATAATAGAATCCAGCGATCATCCGCAGGGTTGTCGTCTTGCCGCAGCCACTTGGCCCTAAGAATGTAAAGAATTCTCCATCCTTGATTTCCAGATTCAAATGATCGACTGCCACTACTTTTCCGAAGGCTTTTTGGACATTTTCTATTTTTATCGACGCCATACCTTACACTTCCTATTCTTTGATTTCTTTATCTCCACTCTTAATGTTTTCATCCCAATATTTCATCCACTCATCACTATTCTGCTGGAAGACCTTCCAGTCGATATCCATAGCCTTGATCTTAGTATCCGTGATCCACTTAGGCAGATCCGTAACATCATCACGAGTAGGGATGCGGTAGTATTTTTCCGCTAAAAGCTTTGCCGCTTCAGGTGTATTGACGAACTCATAGAATGCTTCTGCCGCTTTCTGGTGCGGGGCATCCTTCACAATCGCAATCCCTTCCGTCAATACTGGTGTTCCGCTTTCAGGAACGATGAACTCAAATGGATAATTCTTGTTTTCCTTCAACATGACAACATCAGGCATTGCCCAAACGGAAACGGAGCCTTCTCCCTTGGCAACCTTGTTGTACATCATTTCAGGGTTTGCAGCATATTCCTTTGTATTCGCATCCAGCTTTTCAAGCCATTCATATCCCTTTGACGCATCCTGGGAATCCTTGAAATCGCGGTAAATCATCGCCGAGAAGATCGTCCTCATTGTTCCTGAAGCCAGTGGATAACGGATGATGATTTCATCCTTCCATTTAGGGTCCAGCAGGTCATCCCAATCCTTAGGTGCTTCTTCTTTTGTCAGCTCTTTGCTGTTGTACATGATAACTTCAGGTGTCTGGCTTGTTCCTGACCAGTGCCAGTCAGCTTCATGGAAATTATCAGCCAGTGCACCAGAGTAAGATGGTTCATATGGTTTTAACAGACCTTCATCCTTAGCCTGGTCGAACATAACAGATGGAGCTCCCCACCAAACGTCTGCCTGCGGATTGTTCTTTTCGGAACGGACACGGTCAAGAACCTCCTGGGAACCCATATCAAGCCATTCTACATCCACGTCATACTCAGCTTCGAATTGCTTCTCGAACTCTGATAAAATATCTTTACCATGCGGAGAATAAATGACTACTTTATCTTCAAGCTTGTCACCAGAGCCACTATCTCCTGATGGTTTACTTGATCCCTCTTCAGAGCTGCATGCTGCCAATAAAAGCGATGCAGATAAAGTCAATGCAGTGATAATAGAAACCTTTTTCTTGTGTTTCACAAAAACTCCCCCTCGTTAATTGTATTTAATTAAACTTTCATGCTCCCTCATGAATAGTGACACTGCGCCAAGGACCCCGGCATTGTCACCCAGTTGGGACGTCTTCAGCTGGACTGAACTAGGAAGGTATTGATTCACGATTTCCTGCAGCTTCGGCAGAATGAATTCGGATGATTTTAAAACACCACCTCCTAAAATGACAACCTCTGGATTTAGCAAACTAGCAGCATTAACGATTCCGTAAGCTAAATGCTCGATTGCTTCATCAATTACCTTCAGGGCGATTCCATCGCCTGTCTTCGCTAATTTGAATGCCATTTCACCCGGCAGCTCTGATGCAAGAGCCTGTTTATGCATCGGATGTTCTGGCTCGTTCTGGATGCATTTTGTCAGCCTGTCTCCAATCGACTTCCCTCCAGCAACACTTTCAAGGTAGCCATAGCGGTGAAAAATCGGCTTGAACTCATTCTTCATATCATTTTTGTCCGTCACCATGTAGCCAATTTCGCCAGCCGCACTGGATGAACCGCGATAAAGCTGGTTGTTGATGATAATCCCGCTGCCGATTCCTGTGCCAACTGCTATGAAAAGTACATTTTGCTTGTCGCGAGCATTGCCAAGCCATTGCTCACCAAGCGCAGCGACATTCACATCATTATCCACATGTACCGGGAAGGGAATGTGCCGCTCCGCTTCTTTGATAAAAGGATACCGGACCCAATTCAAGCTCGGGGCCTCAACGACGATCCCGGTTGTCGTCTCGGTGATTCCAGGAACTCCGGCACCCATTCCCAGGATCTTCTCGACTTCGATTCCTTCTTTGTTCACCATAAAATCAATTTCTTTGGCAATCTGCTTCAGCAGCCCCGATTCAAGATAATGGCATGTGTTAAAACTGCTGCTCGCGACAATGTTCCCATTCAAATCGCAAATAACGGTCTTTACTTTTGTCCCGCCAATATCCGTTCCGATTATGTATGCTGCCTTTTCATTGAAGTACAGCTGGATTGGCCTTCTGCCTCCCTGTGACGTCGACTCACCAATCCCCTTCTCAAAAATCCACTTTTCCTGAATCAATTCATCGACCAATAAAGATACCGTTGGCTTGCTGACATTGATTTTTGCTGCAATTTCAGCCCTTGAGATCGGTGAATTTTCTTGAATGCACTGAAGCACTCTTTTCTTGTTAAGTGATTTCAGCTGCATCGGTGTTCCACTTAGATTCATAACATCACGGCCTTAATTCTTTTTGGTTAGTAAGATTTACTAATTAACTAAAAATATACAATATTTTGAAACCGTTTACAACCGTTATGTTCAGAAAATTTAAAATCATATTTTTACTAGATATATTTTTCTATGCTGCCAGATATTCTTGATCTTAAGCTACCTTTTAAAATAAAAAATACATTTAGTTCCATCTGACTATTTGTCTTATGAACATATTTTACCATTTTTAATATTCTGATAATTAAACAATTTACAATATTATCTAACTATGATTATCTTTAACTAGGTGTTATATCTGTTGTTAGTTAGGCAGATTAACTAACCTATGATTACATATTGAGGAAGGAGTGTTCAAAATTTCTTACCAAAACAAAAAAATGAAAGGGGTTACAAAAATGAGAAAGTCCTTTATTGGTTTGCTCTCTTTATTGCTTGTCTTTTCGATGCTGCCAATCAGCGGTTCCGCTGTGGAGACCCAGGAGCCCGATGTTGACCTCTGGAATGCAGTGAAGCCCCTCGACACTACGGTGACCTTCTTGAATACCGGTGCTCACCCCGATGATGAGCGAAGCGACTTTTTAGCGTACCTTTCTCGGGGATTGGGTGTTAAAACAGCCAGCATGATTGCGAACCGCGGTGAAGGCGGCCAAAATGAAATCGGCAATGAGCTTGGAAATGCCCTTGGGATCATCCGTTCCCGCGAAATGATCGAAGCCGCTAAAATCACTGGTGTTACAGCTTATCATTTAAGCGAAACAACTAACGATGCAATCTATGACTTCGGTTTTTCCAAAAGCCCTGATGAAACGCTGGAAAAATGGGATGAGGATGTTGCGTATGAGCGCTTAATCCGTTTTATCCGTACGTACCAGCCTGATATTGTCATGCCTTCATTCAGGAACACTCCTACACAGCACGGCCACCACCGCGCGATGGAAATCCTGAGCGAGAAAGCTTTTGAAGATGCTGCAAATCCAACAGTCTACCCTGAGCAGTTAAAAGAAGGATTGTCAGTATGGCAAATCAAAAAGCTTTTCCTCCCTGCTGAATCAAAAGATACTGCCACAGCTTCTATTGAGATCGGCATGTATGATCCGACTTACCAAATGTCCTATCCACAGCTGGGAGAAGCATCCCGCTATATGCACAAAAGCCAGGGAATGGGCAATGACATCCCTGTTGCACCACGCGAGACTCATCTCGAATTGCTTTACAGCGCTGTTGACACAAATGGCAGCGATGAACTTTTTGCAGGAATTCCATATGATTTGGCAGAATGGGCAAAAACGCTTCCAAAGAATGAGAATTCCCTGTCAGTCCAGTTCACAAAACTCCAAGACCAGCTTGAATCCATCATTGCTTCCTACCCTGACAGAGATGCAGTATTCACACAATCAAAGAAAGCTTTAAAAGATGTCCTCCGCCTGCAAAACAAGACTGAAAAAGCCAAGCTTGATGATGAACTGAAATCTGATTTACTTCACAAGCTAAGCCTGAAAGAGGAACAGCTGCAAACAGCAAGCTTCGTTGCATCCAGCCTGGATGTCAAGGCTGAAGCAGAATCGACAGTCCTGACAAAGGGCCAGGAAACAACGGTTACCGTAACAATAGAGAATAATGGCTCACAGGAATTGGAGCATATTAACGTTGAATTATTGGCTCCTGAAGGCTGGGCCGTTACATCGAAGGCCGATGAAGCTGCATTAGCTCCAGGCAAATCGGCATCCATTACCTTTGATGTATCTGTCCCTGAAGATGCCGAATTCTATCACGCATATAAAGAGCCAGTTTTACAGGCAAAAGTATCTTACAAGAGTGATGGAGCTACAGTCGAACAGATTGAACAGCTGGAAGGAACCATCGCAGTCCTGCCAGACGCTGCAGTCACCTTAAATCCAGAGGATATCATTGTCAACACAGCCAATGTCCAGGATGTAATCCCGGTAACAGCAAAGATTAAGAACTATTTTAACGGTGCAGCACAAGCATCTGTGTCTCTGAAAGCACCTGCAGGATGGGTCGTAGAACCGAAATCAGCAACAGTTGATTTCAGCGCACAATTCGAGGAAAAAGAAGTAGCGTTCACCCTTTCACCACCACAAGGCATTGAATCTGGCGATTTTAAAATTGATGCTGAAGTTGCCGTGAATGGTGAAACATTCAATTCAACAGTCCAGGAAATCAGCTATGACCATATTGGAACGTTCTACTACCAATACCCTGCACAAGTTAACGGCGTAGCGTTCGAATTGCTGAAAAATGACGACTTAAAAGTTGGATATATCGACAGCGGCTTTGACCTGGTTGCGGATTATCTATCCAATGCCGGCTTGAATATCACAAAACTGACTGAATCTGATCTGGCAACAACAGATTTAAGCCAGTATGACACGATTGTAGTCGGAATTCGCGCTTACCTATCAAGAGCAGACCTTATTGCCAATAACGCCCGACTGCTTAAATACGTAGAAGACGGCGGGCATTTAGTCGTCCAATACCACAAGCCAGGAGACAACTGGGATACCAATTTCACAGCGCCATACATGCTGAAAATCGGTACTCCATCCATCAAGTGGCGCGTAACCGATGAAAACGCAAAAGTAAACGTTCTGCAGCCAGATTCGCCTCTTTTCAACTATCCAAACAAAATCACAGACAGCGACTGGGATAATTGGATCCAGGAAAGAGGACTCTATTACCCAATGGCCTGGGGACCAGAATACCAGACATTCGTCAGCATGGCTGACCCAGGAGAAGACGCGTTTGATGGCGGCATCCTTATGGCCAACTATGGCAAAGGAACTTACCTCTACACCAACCTGGTATTCTACCGTCAGATCCAGGGACAGGTGCCAGGCGGATACAGGATATTCACTAACTTGATCAGCTACGGGACACAGGAGTAAAAAGTTAACCCTATAAAATCGAAAATTTTAAGCCGGAGCAATCATCTCTTAAAGATTATTGCTCCCTTTTTTATTTCGTCACATGATCCCTCCTCACAAAACTTCACCATTCAACAATTTTGGGTGGTGCAGGCACCTATTAAAAGAAAAGAAGCAAAGGGTACGTCCCCATGCTCCTGCTTTTCTCCCCCTCAGTCTCTTCCTGTTCTGGAACTAAACTACTAATAGGGCAAATTGAATCTAGTGCCTTTTTCTCATTTATTTAGGGACACGAAATATTCGACAAATTACAGCACCTTTTCTCTATTAAACTGATTATGATAACCATGAAATTAATTTACTAGTTTAGGAGTGATTGATTCTATGAAAAAAAGCAAAAAGGTTTTGGCTGGATTAAGTGTACTGGCTTTGTGTGCGTCCCTTACAACTCCGACGTTCGCGACCAATTCACCGAATGGGAATCTATACAATGAGAATCAGGTGTACTCTGTAAAAGGTTTTACCAACTACGCTGAGATGGTGAAGCGCCTTCAGCAAATTGAGGCAAACAGCCAGGGAAGAGTTGCTTTGGAGGTGGTTGGCCAGTCAAACCAGGGAAGAGACATTTACCAGGCAAGAGTCGGGACCGGGGATAAAGTCGTCTTGATTGAGAGTGAAATCCACGGAAATGAAAGCACTGGAACGGAAGCTCTATTAAGCATCCTTCAATATTTGGGATCCAGCAATTCACCTGAGGCGCAAAAAATCCGTGAGGAAATCACCCTTGTGACTCTTCCAAAAATGAACCCGGATGCGTCTGAACTGGATCGTCGCGGCAATGATATGTCCTGGGAAGAAGTTGTCGAAGACTTCCCGCAGCTGGCCGATGCTGCAGGCCCTGCCTGGAATTACTATAACAACCGAATCATTCAAGACAGAGATTACAATGGCCGTCCTGGTTTCGATGTGAACCGCGACTTCAATCCTGATTTGAATTATGTCCCTAAGGCCGAAGACTTCCCAGGAACATCGAGCAAGGCTGGCTGGTATATCACACCTGAATCACAAACAGTACGCGATGTCTATAAATCTCTCCAAACAGAGTTCGGAAAGGTAGATGTATTCATCGACCTTCACCACCAGGGACAATACTATGTCGAAGGAACAGATGACCTTGTCACGATGTCGCTTTCAGCCGACTTCGTTCCAGATCCAAACACTCCGGCCGGAGCAAAATACGCCCAATATGCGGACAACTACAATTTTGATTTCTCGAAGCAATTGAATCTCGCTGCATATAACGCACTGCAATCACTTGGTGAAAACTCACCTTTCAACAACATCACCCTTTACAGCCAGAATCTTGATCTTCCAGGAACAGCCCTTGGCAGCTTCGCATTGAATGGCAGCGGAACCGTCCTGTTCGAGGTTCGCGGTCAATCCCATTCATTAGGCCAAAAGAAGAAAGGCCAGCTTGTCAAAGCGGTAGAAACCGGATTGTATGGAATCATCAATGGTGTAGTGGATGGTTCGGTTGAAGATCTAAATGCTGAGGATTATGATGAAATTCCGAAGACAGCATACAGACCAGGAATTTAATGATTATTTTCTATTTATGGATGACTGCAATCATGCAGTCATCTTTTTTCTATAACCATTGCCATCATTTCTTTTTCTATCTCCCTCCTATTTGTTACAATTCCGTCACAAACCAGGCCATTTACCAGCCTACCAATGCAGCCAGGCTCCTGATTCTTTCCTGAATACGCTCTTCATAAGTAAAAAACGGGCGCTCGTTTAAATAGAGCAAGCCAATCAGGAGCGGAATCAGAACAAATGTATATAAGCCCAGCGCTTTTGAAAAAAATTGCCTTCGATGCCTAACTAAAAATACAAACAGCAAAGGCAGCGCCAGTCCTATTGTCACGCCAGCTATATTGGCAATGGCATCGAGAAATTCCGTGCTTCTATTCGGGAGCCAGTATTGACGGTATTCTTCAATAATCCCAATCGTCACCAGGGTGATCCACACAACGGAAATCCGTTGCTTCACCTCCTGGTATTCCGATACAAGTATAATCATCAAGCCAAAGAACGCTGCGAAAACAGCAAACCCTGCGAAATGCATCAATTTGTCCGTCCCAAACATCAATTGATAATTGAACACCAATCTCATCACCCTCTTAGGCATCAGCCTAGCCATACTGCGTCGGGGATAATCATGAGGGGTGTAACGCGGTCCCATTTAGCATTAATTTCAACCCCGTTGTTAGCCTCATAGCTTTGTGTCCTTTTTTTCTTCTAAAATGAACATATCCAATGCATTTAGAATCTAAAAAAAAGAAGCAAGAATCCCTGCTTCTTTTAACTGTTATGAAATTGTTTTCGAGCCTTGAATTAAATTTTAATCCATTATCAATATACCAAAAGTACCATGCTTAATCCGAGTACCGAAAACGTCTACAATAAGTGATATCTAATCAACCTGCTTACCCAAGAAAAAAGGCATCTAAGTCCTCATCATTCTTTAAAATCTTGGTATCCGCTACACCAATTTCGCGGGCTAAATCAACCGATGCTGCGGCTAAAACCGCTGAATTTGCTTCGACATCGAAGGCTGCTTCGATCAGTGAATTGAATCGTGCATACTTTTGGTTAATTTTAGCGATGATTTCTTGGTAAGCTTTATCAATTTTTTGTAATAGAGAGTCAGTATATGCATTTAACTTTTTCTTTAACTCTTCTTCCCTCGCACCTAATTTATCTTTGGCAAAACCCCAGATGAAATTAGCAGTAACTGTGCCAATAATGGACCCCAATACAGGTATCGGAATGAGCATTTGTCCTATTGCTCCACCTGTGGCAGCAATACC
Organism: Mesobacillus boroniphilus; assembly: GCF_018424685.1. Taxonomy (NCBI): domain Bacteria; kingdom Bacillati; phylum Bacillota; class Bacilli; order Caryophanales; family Bacillaceae; genus Mesobacillus; species Mesobacillus boroniphilus. The sequence continues at coordinate 370,224 of NZ_QTKX01000002.1, read as the reverse complement.
CGCTTCGAGACAAAGTATTTGTCCCTGGGTCACAAACTCATCCATGGAGATGTTGTCTTTATTCAAGTCGGTTAGTAAGGAAGACATCCCCATGGCCGCACTGGTTACAGCGCCGGCAAAAGGAGTCGAAAGTGAAGTTAAGTTAGTCAGGGCATATATACTTCCGGCTGTGACTCCACCTTTTGCACCTGCCTTGGCAGAGCTTAACCCTATTTCTGACCAGTCATCTTTATTAAAATCCTGAATCTTTTTTCCGGACTTTACTTTACTGTAGATGACCGTAATTGTATTTAATGAAGCTGCGATCGCGGCTGCTACCCCAGCAACTTTAACTCCTTCGCCAACTGAAGGTCCTTTTTTCGCTTCTACCGCCTTGGATTGTTCTTTTGCATCCTGTTTTATTTTATCCTGGACCTTTTGATTCTCATCTATTATATGGTCCTGGTGCTTGGAAACCGTTTCTCCTGCTTTACCTAATTGGGCCTCGCTGTAATCTGCGACAGAAGGTTTTACCAAATCGTGGAAACTCCTGCCTGTTTGCCGTTCTATTTCCTCAATTTTTTTCAGGATTGCCCGAATCGATTTGTCATTCAAACCTTCAGGAGTCTGTCCGGATTTAATGGCTTCAATAATCTTATATTGATCCTTTGGTATAGAGTAGTTCATCGAACGGTCTTGATATTTCTCGAAATGTTCAAGCACATGCTTAAGTGTATTATTAGTACCATTGATAAATTTAGATTGATACTTAATGCCATCTAAAATGAAGTCTTCCGGTGCTGTTCTGCCCACTCCATCAAATGTGGCAACATCACCTTGGCCCTTTAAAGCTGCCCAAGCATTACGAATATTAACTTCCAGATGTTCTGCCACTTCTCCATGCTTCGTTTGCTCTGAACCTAAAATATTCTTAGGCTCAGATAGAAACTGACGCATTTTCATCATATGTTTCAAGGCATTTTCAAAATTAACATTTTGCTGTTGCTGACCTTGCAGTGCATCTTTAACAATTTGGTCTAACTGCTTAGCAATGGACTGGGTTTTCCAATGATTAAAACCTTCTACCCCGGCTGCAGTAACCTGATCCTTCCACACACTTGTCGACATTACTTTCCAACTTCCTTCATGAATAATGCTGACAAGCTCTCAGTGTTGTTAATAATCGCCCTTAAGTAATCACGCTGATCTTGTGAAAAATCAGTAAAAGATTTTACACTTTTTGAAAGACTATTAAATGAAATTAAACTTTGCTCCAACTTTGTAGCTAAGGTTTGAGTTGAATGTCTCAAGTTCATGATCTCTTCGGAGGTAGCATCAAGAACTTTTGTTGCCTTTACGATTTCAACCCTCTCCCTATCTGCTTTCATCGCTGCCTCCTTATTTTTTTTGCTTGCAAAAAAACCGCCTGCTGCTAAACTGGCTGCTCCAATCCCCCATCCAATAGGACCAGCCAACGCCAGCAGTGCACTTCCTCCAGCCATACCGCCACCGCCAGCTGCTAGAGCACCTCCACCTAACCATGCTAAAGCCGCATTGGTAGCCGCAGCACCCGACAAACCAGAAATCGCGGCACCTGTTGAGGCTGTTCCAAATGTAGTAGCAATCGCCATTGCCGCTGTTGGTGCAAAAGCAGCTGTGGCAACACCAGCCGCTACACCAGCTGCCGAACCACCACCCGCTAGCTTAATCATTTCTTTTTCATCATAAGAAATTTCAGAAAGCGTCTTGAAACTGGCGAGGTTAACGTGAACTTTATCAAAACTCTTTTCGAACTCTTTTGGAGTATTAGCTAACGTGTTAATGTAAGCCTCAACTTTAGCAATAACATCTACTCCGTAATTACGCGTATTATGAAGTTTAATAGCATTATTCTGTAAAGCTTTAGAAGAACTTTCATATTTGTTGAGTGCAGTCTTTAATTTTTCAATCGCTTCTTTTTTTAATGAGCTATTTAACATAGTTGATTTCCCCTTTTAAAATCTTTTGAAATATGGACATTCGGCTGCTTTACTAAAACACAATAAGCTTCCCACTGTGCTTAACGATTTTCACTGCCTCCGCCCCAAATGGACCGGCCGCCTGTATGGGCTGTTTGAGCATGGGTCTCTTCATCCACCAGCTGCAATAGTCCTGGTTCTTCATTATGGTGCCATGTGTATCCCTCAGGAGTTTGCCCGCTTGCAAGGCTTTGGATATCAGATTGAGACAGATTCATTTCATAGGCAAGCTGCGGGTTTTCAACGATTGCCTGGTACAATGTTGCATTCGCTATTCTAAAATGAACATTATCACTTTCAGAATATATTTCTTCAGCTATGATGACATTGAAGGAATCATCAAATACTGGAAAAGTCCCTTCGATCACCTGGCCATTTGGCAGATCCACTGTCTTTTCCACAAAAAGAACACCAGTCTCAGGATGTTCATATCCATTCAAGTGGTCATTCCTGGTTACAAGCTCCTCTGCTTCGGCAACGTCTGCTCCATCTGCGAAGTCCAATATACCGATTGCCAGTCCTGATACGGCTACAACTTTCCCGAGATTTTTCATCCCTTTGATGGCTTGGTCTTTATCTCCGCTTGAGTATCCCTTGTATACAGTGCCAACATTCTGCGCTGTGTATTTTACGGTAGAGCCTATCCCTTTTATTGTCTTAAAGGTAGAATCCTTTAAATCCATCAAGCCCTTTTGCTTATGATATTCATCTTGTTTTATCGCACCATACGCTCCATGAACAGCGCCATCCAGAAACTGCCCGGCGTTCTCAAATGCAACCTCGGATGCTGCTTGAATACCATTTCCAACCTCTTCAATCCATTCCCCAGTGTCCTTCCACTTGCTGCCCACAGCTTTTCCAGCCACCTTGACGGTTCCGCCGATCAAACCACCACCGACAGTTCCGGCACCCTTGCCAATAGTCCGAATAAAACTCATATGTTTTCACTCCACTTTCAGGGGAATATGTAAAATAAAAGCTATCCCTATTAGTAAAAGGATAGCCAAGTAAATATAGAGACTTTCTTTGGCAACCCGACTATCATAATCCATTTAGGATTTTAGACTCGCAGCTTTGCGTCCTTACCTTTCGATAAGTTTGCCTTTATCATTATTTGAATAGGACTTTTATCACATTATAATTCTACTATATTCAACCAATTAAATTTGTCATTTTTTGTCGACGAGAACAATAAAAAAAGAAGCAAAGGGAACGTCCCCATGCTTCTTTTCTCGTGCTTCTTAAGGTGCAATATAATTCTCCCCGTCGTATAGGAGGTAGTCTGTGTAGATGCCCCATCCCCTGGACCTGTATGCTTCTGCGTGTTCCGGTTTGTTGATGGTATGTGTGTAAATGGTGATATTTTTCTCATTTAGTGCGGCTTGCATTTCTTCTGTTAATCGGAATGGCAAGGCTGTTATCGCCGTTACGTTGTTGGCGGCGGACCATTCTGCCAAATCTTTCGGAGTCGGGATGTCTTCATTTGTGTGTTTGTACAACGTATAGATTACTTCGTTAAAGTCATGATAATCCTTTATATAACCAAGCATAGGCTTATCATAAATTTGAGGAATGACACGGTCCAGCAGTTCCGGATCAACCTTTTTTGTCGCCTCTACCAAATATGAGAAGGATTGACGAACTATTTCTTCCTCTTTATCTTTCGTGTCAGTCACAAAGTAAGCATCCGGATACTTCTGCATCAGCTCCAGGATTTGCTCCCATGATGGTGCAGTATACTTACCATGGATCTTCATAGGCATTATTTCATCAAACGGCTTTGGCCCTCCTACTTCAGGAACCTCCTGCCCTAACCATTCATAATGGACCAATTCCCAGTCATGCCGGGCAATTAAACGATTATCGGAAGTCATTTGCAAATCAACCTCAAACACTCTGAAACCCCGGTCATAGTTCGCTGTAAAAGCCTCGATAGAGTTTGTAACCATATGTCCCTCAATAAATCCAAGTCCATGAAGAACCACAGGCTTATCAGCTAAAACTGATTGTTTTTTCTCTTTCTTTTTTGCCGCTGCCTCGCTCGCTAACACATTCTCATTGACTGCATCTTTGCCACAACCAGCCAGAGTAATAGCTGCCAATATGAACAATAAAAGAATAGACCACTTTCCTTGTTTCAATTTCGCTTCTCTCCCGATCATCATAAGTTGTCTTCTATGGAAACTAGTATATCGTTTTTAAACTAATTTGACCACCTTTGTAATTATTTGTCATTTTATGTTGAATACAGTCTAATTTTCTTCTGTCATATAAAAGTCCTAAACACCGGAACACTACTGTAGGAAAAATTCCCTCGGTCCAAATCAATAGAGGTCTTGGTTGGCTACCAGTGAATCGTAGCACAAGAACTGTTTCTAATGATGATTAAACTTGGTGTCTTTGAGGAATTAAATAAGTATATACAGTTTGATTATTTGGAGAAGCGGCTGGTGGAGTATAGGCATAATTTCTCAAAGGGAGAATTTAGCAGGATTAAAAAGACTTGCCCGTTTTGCAGCAATGAGCGGTTCTGAAAGCGATCCACGAGGAATATTATAAAGATGGAATCTATCGTCTACTCTTCAAAATGCAATTAAGTTAGGCATTTTAACACTTATGTACCGAACGGCAAAATAGCTCAAAATCTAGCAATCTATATGATTTCAATCCGTTTCCCTTCCAATGAACAACCTAAGAAAAAATGGACTACTATAATAAACTATTAGGCCTTCTTTCAAAAGACATGAAAAAGGACCTGAAGATCATTAGAGAACAAACATGCCCTAAACCTTTTAGGCTCATCTCAACAGCAAAGCCAATAAAGGATTTTTGTTGGATTACTTTTTTCTCCGCTCATCGTAACAATTTTGAGAAGGTGTACGTCAAATTATTAATCAAGAGAAGCTAGTCAGCAAATCAATGGTAACTGCTATAAATCCAATTCCCTTCTATATCGTTACTTCTAAAAAAATTCATTCTGAAGAATTATATAAAAAGGATTTTAGCAAAAACGACCAGAGATACTTCCGTTAAAGATACTCCTTTGCGGAGGGTCAAGGAACTTTTAATATCAAATTTTATTTGGAGGGTTGTTATGTGAGGTTTAATAAACGAAGAAATAAGAAGATGACCAGGCTTCAAATTATGGGAATCATAGGATTATTGATCATGATAGGAGCCGGCGTTTATTTATACACTATTTATTCATCTGTCTCAAAAGCGGTAGAAACGATGCATCAGCCGATTGATCGCAAGACGACTGATCAGCGTAAGAACATCGCCCATGCAGAAAGCGATGAAGTAAGCGATGAAAACAGGAAGCCCTTTTCCGTATTGTTGCTGGGTGTGGACGCCCGACCTGGTGACAAAGGGCGATCGGATACAATGATTGTCATGACGGTGAATCCTGAACTAAACTCTACTAAAATGGTAAGCATTCCCCGTGATACAAGAACTCGAATTGTGGGAAAAGGATTTGACGACAAGATTAATCATGCCTACGCATTTGGCGGTGCACAGATGTCCATAGATACAGTCGAGGAATTCCTGAACATCCCGATCGACTATTTTGTTCAAGTAAATATGGAAGGCTTTGAAGATATCGTAAACGCTGTAGGCGGAGTTACGGTTGACAATACATTAACTTTTTCCCAAGGCGGTTATGACTTCCAAGAAGGTGAAATCGATCTAAACGGAAATAAAGCTTTAGCGTATGTAAGGATGAGAAAAGAAGATCCAAACGGGGACTTTGGAAGGCAGCAAAGACAGCGGCAAGTCATACAGGGTGTAATAAACAAAGGGAGAAGCTTCAGCTCCATCACTAAGTTAGACGAAATACTAGAAGCCCTAAGCAAAAACGTAAAAACCAACCTGACCCTGAGAGAAATGGCAGACATCCAAAAACACTATAAAAATGCCAGCAAAGACATTCAACAATTACAGCTAACAGGAACAGGAACAATCATCGATAAAATCTATTATCAAATCATCCCAGAAGAAGAAAAACAAAAAGTCCAAAATGAACTACAAATGCATTTAGGTGACAGTTCCCCTGTTTCATCTCCAAACTAAAAGAAGGAAGCATGGGGACGTACCCTTTGCTTCTCTTCATTTTTCTGCCATTAGTAATCGTCGCAACTATCACGATGCACTGATTTTCCAGTCCCTATAGCAATACGCATAACACTTGTGCAGATATAAAAGTTCAATTTCCTTTTGGACCATTTACAGGATCATTCATATGGTAGGATTGCTATTGTGGATTTTCAATGAGGATTCTTACTAAAGTTGTTTATACCTTAAAAACCAGACTAGGCGGGATACCGAGGATCCTGGCTGCCTGACGCTGAGATAAACCATCAATACTTTTGATTTTCCTTAACACAATGTCCCTTTCATCTTTAGGCAGGCTCTTCACCTGAGCGATTTCCCGGGTACCGAGGATTTCCTTGATTTCATGCCCTGCCTCTTCATCGGTCAATCTCCGGCGCTTAAACGGATAATCCTCGAGGCACTCATCTTGATTAGTTTGTTCATTATATTCCCTGAATTTCTCCTTAGCGATGGAAGCATCAGGCGAAAACATCTGCAAAACCCTGCTTCTTTCAAGCAAACCTTCCGGGAAACATGGTTGATCATAATACCCGGAACAACTGCTCCACCGCCAATCTTCCACCCTCCCTACCATTCCTGCCTTCACCGGATTTTGATGGATGTACCGGACCACCGTGAGGAAATAATCATCCTGTTCTACACTTTCGCTGTTAAACCGATTCTGAAACAGATGGCCCGAAGTCTGGTATTTCCAATTAAAAAATAACGCATAACTCACACCAACTCGCTTCATCGTCGCCCCAATTCCCTCCTCCCCCTCTTTTAAAAGCAGATGGATATGGTTACTCATTAAACACCAGGCATACACTACAAGCCCAGCATACTCCTTATATTTCTTCAGAATCTCAAGAAACTTCATCCTATCTTCATCATCATGAAAAATATCCTGCCGATTCACCCCGCGAAACATGACATGATAAATACCACTAGTGCTTTTCACCCTAGCTTTACGAGCCATATTGATCACCACTTATAAAATTTTTGTTTTGGAAATTCAATAAAAGAGTTGATTCAGAGAGGAAGGAAGGAGATTAAAATGTGGTTACTTTACATCATATACCACTCAGAAAAATCAGTCATTGTTAAGCCTTAGTTTTTTAAAAATTTTGATCCTAACTGCCATAACAGCAGCTTCAAACACAAAAAAGAAGCAAAGAGTACGTCCCCATGCTTCTCAGTTTCTCTCAATATATTGATTGCTTTGTATCTGTCTTATTTCTTCTTCTGTTAGTTCGAAGTACTCGGCGAGTTCTTTTTGGCTTGTCTGTGGCGGGAAGGTTCTTCTTTTGAGCGGTCCGTATTTGCGCTTGTTGTATGAACTCCACCAGCTAAGGAAGGCGGCGCTTACGATTACCACAAGAACGGTGATGAGCAGGATTGAATTCGCGTTGGCTAAATTCAGTTCAATGAATGTGAAGTCCAGGTCCCCTTCGAAATAAGTGATGAGATTATATAGGAATAGCGCGAGAAACAACCATCCGAAAAAGGTCAGCAGGATGTCTATGATTTTTCGCGGTTTTGACTGCTTACTGTTAATAATCATATTTTCTCCCTTATATATGTAGTCCGCGGTCCGGACTCTCCCATGTGGCAAATTGGTCTTTATTTTTCCTGAGTATTTTTAACCCTCTCGGCACTGCCCTTATGACGAGCAGGGCGTTGATATGCCAGTAAAGGATGGGATACCAGATTCCCCATAGCATGTATTTAAGGATTCCTTTTTCATACTTCCTTTCAATGTAGAGCGCAACCAGGAATTGCAGCAGACATATAATCGATAGATAGTTGCCGATCCATAATGTTGGCATGATGAATTCCTGATCGAAAATATATTTGTACAGCATAATGAGCAGCGACACAAACCAGGTGATCGACCAAAGGACGCTCAGTACCTGTTCGATATAGACCGGGTACAATCTCCGCTGGCGCCAATCCATAAAAATATCCATGTGGCGCAGGATGACTTCAATTCCACCCTGGGTCCATCTCAGGCGCTGCTTCCAGATTCCCTTCAACGTTTCCGGGACAAGCATCCAGCAAAGCGCCTTAGGTTCGTACCGAACGTCCCAGAATCGTCTTTGCAGCTTCCAGGTAATCCCGATATCGTCCGTAATCAGGTCGGTATCCCACATGCCCGCGTCCAGAAGGGCCTTTTTCCGAAAAACAACAAACACACCAGAAACCGTCATGACTTTGCCGAGCACTCTTTGCGTCCTTTTTATTAAACCAATAATACTTGCGTATTCAACCAGTTGGATTCTCGCGAGCAGGCTTGTCCGATTGCGGATCCTCGGGTTGCCGGTAACCGCGCCAACTCTCTCTCCATTATTCGGAGTGATGAAGTGCGGGACGATATGGTTGAGCGCGTCCTTATCCAGAATCGCATCACTGTCGATCGTCGCGATAAGTTCACCTTTCGAGGCCAGCACTCCCTGTTTCAGCGCATTCGCCTTGCCCTTATTGTTCACGACATTGACGAGCCGCAAATTCGGGTACTGGTCAAGCAAAGATTTTAGTATTGTAAGTGTCTGGTCCTTGCTGCCATCATTAATGACGATCACTTCATAGTTGGGATAGTTGAGGCTTGATGCATACTTAACCGTTTCCTCAATTGTCTGTTCCTCATTGTATGCCGGAATCAGCAAGGAAACAAAAGGTAAATCCTCCGTACTGTGTTCAAAGAAGCGATTCTGCTTCTCTTTTTTTACATAATAAATTAAACTTCCCGTAATCCAAACAATCCCCATGACAAGTGGATAATAAAACAGAAACAGCACCAAATAATTGATCAAATTCGCACCCGTCCTATTTAAAAATGTTAGTAGTATTATGATGATAATACTTTGTGGATGGTAGATTAGCAACCTTAAATGTTTGGAATTATTCGGAAATAACTTAGTTATTTTTAACGAGTTAAAAATTTTCAGGTAGTTGTGTCAGAGTCTTTGTAACGAACAAACAAAAAGAAGCAAAGGGTACGTCCCCATGCTTCTGCCCTTGCTTCTGTGAAACTAGTCCAAATCACCTGAATTAATAATCGCCAATACCTGGTGGTCCTCCCATTTTCCATTGATTTTTACGTTCTTTCTGGCGATTCCTTCTTTATGGAATCCTGCCTTCTCTAATACCCGAATTGAGGCAAGATTATGGGGCATGACACCTGCTTCGATTCGGTGGAGCTTCAGTTCACAGAAAGCAAAGTCTACGATCAGCTCAACTGCTTCAGTCGCATAGCCTTTGCCATTATGATCTTTATCTAGAAAATACCCGATAAACGCACTTTGAAGGTCATCCCTTAAGATTTGGAAAAGACTGATCGCACCAATTAATTCATCTCCTTTTTTCTTAAATATGCCGAAGCTGTAACCCGCATCGTTGCTCCGGTCTTCTTTCTGCTGCCTGATCCGTTTAGCCTGAGCTTGCTTAGTGTAAAAGTCGTCACTTCGCGTCATGCTATATTTTTCGAAAAACTCTCTGTTCCTACGCTGCATATCAAGGCTTGCTTCAATATCCTGCTCATTTAACGGCCGTATGAAAACCTGCTTGTTTTTTTCCATAATACCTCCCCCTAAAATAAATAGCTTCTGTTGGAATAATCGTGATGCCTGACTAGTTTCTGGAATACAGTATGTCTATAGATATAATTATGGTAGGAATAGAAAATCTCCTTCCCTTCCTTTTAAAAAATAGTCCAATACCCCAGTTCATTTCCAGCAACGTGTGCTTTTTTCATGAAGTCCTTCTCGTCTTTCTGATGTTATTATTCCCCTGAAATACTGATAGATAGAGGATGGTACATACAACAGAAGCATGGGGTACGTCCCCATGCTTCCTTCTGCTTCCCTCCCTGTCCTAAATTTTTTATTGTCAGAATTTTAAAACATTTGTTATCATACATTATAGCAATGCTTGTAAAAACGTTTAACAAGGAGGAAATAGTCTTAATGGCTGAAACGAAGAAGAATCGTTGGTTGATTGCTGCTGCCGCTGTTGGAATTCATATTTCTATTGGTTCTGTTTATGCTTGGAGTAACTTTACGAACCCGTTAAAAAATTTGTTTGGCTGGTCCGATTCTGAAGTGGCTCTTACCTTTAGTATCGCGATTTTGTTTTTGGGTCTTTCTGCTGCGTTTTTAGGTCATTTTGTGGAAAAGCACGGCCCCAGAAAGGCTGGATTGCTTGCGGCGACCTTTTTTGGTATTGGAATTGCCGGTTCTGGTCTTGCCGTCTTGTTAGGTTCTAAAATTCTCCTTTATCTATTTTACGGGGTTTTAGGAGGGATTGGTCTTGGTGTTGGTTATATTGCACCGGTCTCTACGCTCGTAAAATGGTTCCCTGACCGACGTGGGCTGGCCACAGGTCTTGCGATTATGGGATTTGGCTTTGCTGCAGCTGTTTCCAGCCCAATCATGAACAGTTTGATTGAAAGTGTAGGAGTCGCAAACACGTTTTTCATTCTTGGAAGCGCTTACTTTGTTTTAATGGCGGCATCTTCTTTATATTTGGAAAAGCCGCCCGAAGGATGGATGCCGGAGGGCTTTAAGCAAAAAGTAGAGTCGGGTGCTGCGAAGCCGAGAATGGACCTTTCACAGCTGACAGCGAACGAAGCCGTAAAAACAACCCGTTTCTGGTATTTATGGCTGATGCTGTTCATCAATGTCACATGCGGAATTGCGATTTTGGCGGTGGCCAAACCACTCGCGATGGAGTCGATTGGAATTGGGACAGCGGCCGCTGCAGCACTTGTTGGGGCAATCGGACTCTTTAATGGTTTTGGCCGGATTGGCTGGGCATCAGTTTCCGATTATATTGGCCGTCCGAATACGTATACGACTTTCTTCATCCTGCAAATCGGATTGTTTTTCATGCTTCCGCAAACTTCCAATGCCCTTCTTTTCCAGGTGATGCTTGCCATCATTTATACATGCTACGGTGGAGGGTTTGCCTCTATTCCTGCCTATATTGGCGATTTATTTGGCACAAAACAGCTCGGTGCCATCCATGGTTACATCCTGACGGCATGGGCAGCAGCAGGTCTGGTGGGACCAATGTTTGCAGCCTATATAAAAGATACAACCGGATCGTATGCAGGCAGTTTATCGGTGTTTGGCGGATTATTTGTCGTCGCCTTCATTATTTCCCTGTTAATCCGGGTGGACATGGCTAAGCTTCGAAAACAAAGTGAATCGGAAATAACAGCCTAGATATTTTGTTTGCGGACTGGAGGAACAAAATATCGTGAAGAAGACGAGAACGAAACGAACCATTACCCGTTATGAGAATGGAAACATTGAAAAAGCAGAGGACGATATTGCGACCGAAGAGCCGTTTACAATTAAGTTGAATGAAAAAGAGTTTGCTACTTTAGTCTGTACACCGGAATACATTGAGGATATGGTCATCGGATTTTTGGCTTCAGAAGGCGTCATCAGAAAATTTGCCGACATTGAGGATTTATGGATACAGGAAAAAGAAGGTTTTATCCATGTAAAAACAAACTATACCAATCCTTTTTTTGAAAAGTTTCACTCGAAACGGTATATCACCTCTTGCTGCGGAAAAAGCAGACAGGGATTTGTCTTCTTTAATGATGCGAGATTGTCCCACCATTTCAAACAGGTGAATGTCCTATTAACCTACAAAGATTGTTTTATATTAATGGAAGAGATGCAAAAAAGTTCCGCTGTTTTTAAACAAACAGGCGGGGTCCACAATGCGGCACTGTGTACGAAAGACGGTGTATTGCTGTCCCGTCTCGATATAGGACGCCATAACGCCCTGGACAAAATATACGGCTACTGTCTGCGTCATCAAATTTCATTAAAAGATAAAGTCATCGTGTTTAGCGGCCGGATATCTTCTGAAATCATCACTAAGGTCGCAAAAATCGGCTGTGAGGTGGTCTTGTCGAAATCAGCACCGACAGAACTGGCACTTGAACTTGCAGAAGAACTGGGAATGACTGCGGTTGGCTTTATCCGCAATAATGCATTGAATGTTTATACAAGGCCAGATCGAATCGTCGAAGAAATAGAAATTTAAGGAGGTATGAAATCGGCATGCAAGCTCAACCAAATCAAGTAGAAACGATATGCGGTTTTTGCGGTACAGGATGCGGTCTTGTCGTCGAAGTAGAAGATGACAAGATTAGTAAAGTAAAAGGTTACAAGGAAAACCCATCGAGCCATGGGGAAACCTGTGTGAAAGGCGCTCTGGGATGGGGATATATCCATAGCGACCGGCGGTTAACACAGCCGCTCATCAGAAAAAATGGAGAGTTGACACCAGCCAGCTGGGAAGAAGCATTGACCGTGATTGCGGATAAATTTTCGGATATTAAAGAAAAACATGGTCCAGATGCCTTTGGCTGTTTTAGCTCTTCCAGATCAACGAATGAGTTAAATTATCTCGTTGGCAAATTTATGAGGACGGTCATCGGCACCAATAATATCGACAGCTGCAACCGAACCTGACACGCTCCAAGTGTCACCGGTCTGGTGACTGTATTTGGTACGGGCGCTGCCACGGGGTCTTATGATGAACTTGAGGATACCGACGTGATTCTTGTATGGGGAAGCAATACCCAGGAATGCCACCCAATTATTTTTAACCATATGCGTCGGGGGATAAAAAATGGGACAAAAATGGTCGTCATTGACCCCCGTCAAATTGACCAGACGAAACTGGCCTACAAGTGGCTGCCGGTTCGGGTCGGAACCGATATTGTTTTGGCGAATGCGATGGGGCATGTCATCATCGAAGAGGACTTGGTTCATAAAGAGTTTATTCAAAAAGCAACAGAACAGTTTGAGAAGTATAAGGAAGAAGTCAAGAAATACACCCCGGAATTTGCGGAGCAAGTCACCGGCATTCCGGCGAACGATATCCGGGAAATCGCCAGGCTTTATGCAAGTGCCGATAAAGCAACGATCTGCTGGACATTAGGGATTACAGAACATCATAACGGAACCGAAAATGTCTTTGCTTTAATCAATTTAGCACTACTAACCGGTCATATTGGGAAGTATGGGTCTGGACTAAATCCGTTGCGGGGACAAAATAATGTCCAGGGCGGCGGAGATATGGGTGCCCTGCCGAACAGACTTGTCGGCGGCTGGAATTACGACGACCCCAAAGGGAGAAAACTGCATGAACAAGTATGGGGAACTCCAGTTCCTGAAAAGATGGGAAAGCATCAAACTTTAATGCTCGAGGCAATGGAGAAACAAGAAATAAAGGCAGTCTATGTAATTGGCGAAAATCCGGTTCAATCAGATGCCAATGGAAATCAGGTTGAAAAGATTTTTAAAGACCTTGATTTCCTCGTTGTCCAAGACATTTTAATGACAAAAACGGCGATGCTTGCGGATGTGGTCCTCCCAGCAACAGGCTGGGCTGAAAATGACGGGACACTGGTAAACTCTGAACGCCGGATTCAACGCGTTCGGCCGGCTCTAAAAGGACCTGGTGTATCCCGACATGATCAAGACATTATCCAGGATATCGCCAACAAAATGGGAGCAGAATGGGATTATCAATCAGCGGAAGAAATTTGGGAGGAAATCCGCAAGCTTGCTCCTAATTTTGCCGGTGTAACATATGAACGGATTGAGAAAGAAGGCGGCCTTCAATGGCCTTGTCCTGATGAGAGTCATCCCGGGACCACCTTTCTCCACAGCCGTCTCTGGTCAGAAGATATAGGAATGAAGGCAACATTCATGCCAACCCACTACCAGCCTCCTGCCGAGGAGCCGGATGAAGAGTTTCCTTTGATGCTGACGACCGGGCGCAGACTGCAATTTTATAATACAGGTGTGCAAACAAGAGATTATAAAAAAGTAAAAAACGCCGAAGAAGCATTGGAGATTCACGCCGAGGATGCAGCGAAATATGGATTGCAAGACGGGGATCAAGTAAAAGTAAGCTCAAGAAGAGGAAGTCTCGTTACCAAAGTCAACATCAGTAAAAAACAGCCAAAGGGCTTAGTCTTCATGTCCTTTCACTTCCCCGACCAGGCAAGTACGAATGTGTTAACGAATTCAGCCACTGACCCCCTTGCTGGGACCGCTGAGTTTAAGGCATGTGCGGTGAAGATTGAGCGGGTTTAGAAGCCATATAACCTGAAAAGCACGGAATGTTCCTTTGTCATATTGCAAGAGAATAAGAAAATAAAGTATGCATTTAATGAATGGAACCTTCATTAATCCAGGGTAGTATATTTATATTAATCTTTCTTTAACCAAACACCGCAGGCCTTTAATATACACTCAAAAAGGAGAGTCCATCGTGTACTCTCCTTTTTGTATTAAACCAAACAATATTCAGCAAATTTATTGATAAAAATAGAATCAAAGGGTATGTCCCTAGGCTTCTCCAATTACACACGTAATTACTTTGGATTAAATTCCATTGTCTTAACATAGTTCCCAACCTCCGGAGTACCAGAATCCGCTGAAGGAAAAAAGTATAACGAATTCAAATAAAGGCCAGTCTCAAGTTCACCAGAAAAACCAGCAATATAATGAATAGCTTTCTGCTGATATTCGTTTTCGGTTAAGGGTCTATCTAACGAAAGGTCACCGAATAGTTTATACTCTAATTCTAGTACTTCCCTATCATCAAAAATTTCAATAGAGATTTTTCTTCCATAATCCTTAACAAATTTATTTATTATGTTTTTCACATCATCCATAAAACCTGTATTATTTAATTTTACTGGATCAATTAAGACATAATAAGATGTTCCACCATCATACCTTTTGTCAATAGAATGGATAATTTGATAATTTGGCTCTAAGGTTCGATTGTTAGAAGCCTCTTCAACCTTATTCTCAGCAGAAACTTTTGTATCAACAGTAGTTTCTACAGCAGTATTTAGTTGAGTATTGGTTTTTTCTTTTGTTGTATTTAATGTTGGATCATTGTTTATCTTTAAACCGACATAAACTCCCAAGACAATCACCACAAGTAAAATGACCGGGTTTATTTTTTTCATTTTGCTTCACCTTTATTTTTTTATTTTCTCAATTTCCATATTATAGTAATATAGAGAGAGAGTCTATCAAAGAATAGAATAAAAAATGGTGAGGCATAAGCGGTAAAGGATTTAGGAATTGGCTATGTAAGGATATACTTATAACTTTTGAGAAGAATGGTAATTTTGGGTCATCCAACAGTAAAAGCGGTGGCTAAAAAAAGAATGTTAAATAACTAACAGAAAGACGGGAATACTAATGAATAAAAATTTAAAAATAGCACTTTATACGTCTATAGGGGTTCTATTTGCACTAATCGCTCTAGGTATAGCAACTTTTTATTCTGGGTAACTTAATTACTCAACGAAACTTAACAACTATTATGTAAAAATAAACTGTACCCCGTGCGGTAGACAAAAAAGATATAGTCTACGGAACGGGGGCTTTTTATTCCAAACCTGAGTCTACTCATCTTCTGAACTGTCTTCTTTGGCTCGCACCATTAAAGAATCAAGTCCTAATGCCCCCCTCCCACTTTTCACAAATCCGCCACAATTTCCCCCTCCCCACCCTGTCCTTTTCACCCTTTCATCCATATATAGACTGTGAAAGGGTGGTGCATTAGCATGTCAATTAAATCGGCGGCTATTGAGAATTTTTCGGGGTATTCACAGTTTGGTTCACTGAAGGAGTTTAACAATCATTTTGAAATGTGGATGGCGGATAAGAAGCGTTTTTTCAGCAAGGGTGAGCTGATCGGTCTGAAGAGGATGGCTCGTTTTGCTGCAAAGGTGCCTGGGGTGGCCAATGCCAAGATCGGCACAGTGCTGAAGGCTATTTATGAGGAGTATGGGGAGATGGGGATTTCCCGTTCCACTTTTAAAAGGATGATCCTGAAGGCGAGCAAGATCGGCATTTTCACCGTCTACGAAACAGCGCGCAAAAACGGCTCTCAGTCTAGCAATCTATATGTATTCAATCGTTTCCCGATGAACGGACTACCAGATGGCGGTCAATTGAGCCACCAAAATAAAACTATCATTCTTTCTGAAACTAACATAAAAAAGAATAATAAACGTGAAGATAAGGCTGCTTATGAAAAAAGGTCAGAAAACCAGGCGGAAAATCCTGCTGCCGAAAATGCACCAGAAGACCATCTTTTCGTAAGCGACCGAATTCCAGTTGTTTTCGTCAATCTGGTAAAACACTTCTTCCCAGCCGCGAATGCGATTGAAGAGTTCTGGCGGATGAGCCGGATCACCGCCTACCGCAACAATTATGAACAAGAAGCAGAACTGCTGTTATCTGTGTCTCTTGACTCCTTCAAACAGCTTGTTCGTAAGATGAAATCAAAGATCAATGTAAAGAATCTGTTTGCCTATTATACCGGGATTTTGAATAGGAAGTTTCAAGAACGTTATTTTGAGGAGCTTTATGAGATGGAGTACTGTTAAATACAAAAGGATCGAGTGTAAGTATCATTCATGACATGCGAACTTATACTCAGTATCGCCAGTTTCACTAATCAAGTCACCAAAAGGGCAATACCGTCCCTTGCCTATTCGTATAAATTAAAAAGAAGCATAGGGTACGTCCCCATGCTTCCATGTGTTTACTTCAATTGTTTATACTGTTCGATAATCGTGTTGAAAAGTGGTGATTCTGCAGTAATTCCTGTGAATGTTTCGATTGCTTTTTCTACACCATTTTCCTCGATTGTTGTCTGGACCTTAATGGCTTCCTCATCACCCTGGAAGTCGTATAGCAGTGCTGCAGCAACACCTTTCAGGAGGTTGACAGGTTCTTTTCCTACTACTTCGGAATACTGTCTTGCTGGGCTTACAAGGCGGTCATTTGGACCGAGCTTCCTGATTGGGGAACGGCCGACCCGTGTCACTTCATCGACGATATGCGAATTAGAGAAGCGCTGAAGAATCTTTTGAATATATTTAGCATGATCTCCAGCATTGAACCCGTACTTCTTAACTAGAAACTCGCCGCTTTCGTTCAATGCACCTTCAACTAGCTCACGAATTTGGGGATTTTCCATTGCCTTGTTGATGAATTCTTCTCCGTAATAGTAACCAAAATAGGCTGCCAGTGCGTGACCCGTATTAACTGTGAACAATTTACGTTCAATATAAGGGACCAAATCCTTAACATAGGTGATTCCCTGAATCTCCGGCTTTTCGCCAACAATCTTTGTTTCTTCTACTACCCATTCATAAAATGGTTCTACCTTCACCATCAATTTATCTTCATTCGTCTGGTTCGGTACAATCCGGTCTACAGCTGAATCCGGGAATCCAAACTGGCCTTCAAACTGAGCAATTTCTGCTTCTGTTAACTTTTCATAAACCTTCTCTTTTAAAAGGGAGCTTCCGCCAATCATATTCTCACATGCGATGATGTTCAGCGGCTTGTCAGACTGTGCAGCTCTTTTGCGCAGGCCTTCTGCCACCAATCCCGCGATAAAAGGAATAATATTCGGCCCGATTGCAGTAGTCACAAGATCGGCTTCTGCAATTGCCTGGACTACTTTCTCCGGATTCTCCGCGCTGTTTATGGCTCTGACATTCTTAATGACATCTTCTTGCTGGCCAGGCTCTGCGAGAACCACTTTATATTCATTCTTTTCATTAAGCAAATTAACGATTTCAGCATTAACGTCTACAAAAACCGTTTCATAGCCTGAGTGATATAATAAATTCCCAATAAAACCGCGCCCGATATTCCCAGCTCCAAAGTGTACTGCCAGCATATTAGTTTACTCCTTCAAAAATCTCTATAATTTCTTCAGGTGATTTTGCCGAAATAAGCTTTTCGATATTTTCTTCTTCAGAGCAAACGATCGCAATATTGGATAAGATGCTTAGGTGCTCATCGTTTTTGCCGGCAATGCCAATTAGAAGCTTAACAATATTTCCTCCTCCAAAATCGACCCCTTCAGGCACCTGTATAAATGAAATGCCGGATTCTTTTACAAATTGCTTTGAATCCTCCGTGCCATGCGGAATCGCTACGAAATTCCCCATATAAGTTGAGGTAAGTTCTTCTCTTTCCATCATTTTTTCAATATAGTTAGGTTCAACATACCCTCTATCAACCAGGACACTGCCAGTCAGCTTGATTGCTTCTTCTTTTGTGTTTAACGACTTATTTAATAAGATGTTTTCTTTCGTTAAGATTGATGACATATTCATACACTCCTTAGATGTTCTATTTTTTCGGTAAAAAATTGCTCGAATCTGGTTGATAGATAGGATGCAATTTGATTTTCATCATTTGATTCGAAAATAGCCGTACTTTCTTCACTTTCAATCAGCAATGAACTTAAATGGCTCAGTACCTCAAGCGTTTTTTCATCAGGCTCCTCAGGAGAAAGCATCAAGAGCAGGAACTTGACTTCCATTGGGGAACCATCCATTCCTGCAGTGATGATGGGGTTTTCCAGAGAATAAATGGTGAAGCTCGACTGAATGACGCCCGGGGAACGGGCATGGAAAAGTGCCATGGCCGTACCTGGAACACCCAAGCCCCCTAATTGTTCCCTTCTTTTTAACGCATCTGCCACAAGATCGATATTCTCTACTGTCTGTTTTCGAGATAGCTCTTGTACAGCCTGATATAAGATTTCATCGGTAGTTTTCCGTTCCCTTATTTTAACCAGTTCAAAACCCATAAGAAGCTTAGCTATCGTTTCACTATATTTTTGAACAGTTTGCATTTCCTCTATGAAATTTTTCGCATTTTTCGTCCTCAATGATTCTTGGCTCGAAAAAGGAAGACTGCGATCGGAACTGTTTATGATTTTATATTTATTGATAAATGAACGGATCTTTTCAATTTCATCTTTGTTCAGCATTGGACTGACTATGATGTAGTCCTTGTAATCAGGGATTGGAATCGTTGAAATGACAAGCTGGTAATCAGATTCCTTCAACTTTTTGAATTCCATGACAGAGACATTCTGGACATTCTTCAGCTCCGGAAACTCTTTTTGCAATCTGGTGACAAGCATTTTGGAAGTACCGATCCCGCTCGAACAGATGACCAGTGTTTTAAAGTCCGCCAGCTCTCTTCGCCCCAGGACTGCTGAGCCGAAATGCATGACAAGATAGCCAACCTCCTCATCTGGTACATGATATTCAGGGAATACCTGTTCCGCTGCCTGTTTAACAATTGAGAACAGTTCAGGGTAATCTTTTTTAACCTTACCCGTTAAAGGGTTGCTGATTCCCATTCCCTGCTTGACCCGATACATCGCTGGCTTCAAATGCATGACCAGTCCTTCAAATAATGAGCGATTCGCCGACAGGTCTGTGCCAACCACTTTTTCAACTTGATCTATCAGATGCTTTGCTTTTAACGCAACCTGCAGACTTGATTCTTCCATTAAATACTCATTGTCATGCCTCAGTTTCGCGCCCTTCAGGTGCATGGTGATATATGCCACCTCAGCCTCAGGAATTTCGATCTGAAAAACCTGCTCCAATTGAGCAACGATCTTTTCAGCGAATTTATATTCTTTCGAAGATTGTTGATCCTCCATATAGGCTTTATTAATCGCAATTCCTTCGCCTTTTTGGATTCTTTCGATTGCGAGGGCAAGATGGACAACCAATCCGATATAAGCGCTGTCGGCCATTGCAAAAGGCAGCTCCTGTATGATGGAATCTACTACTTTTTCAACAATCAGCAGCTTCTGCCTCTCTACCAGTCCCAAGAGCCTTTCTGAGATGGTATTGGTTTGCTGGGTTGACCGCTTTTGGATATTCTCTCTTGCAAGGGAAAGGATTTCGGATTCATCCAGATAGGCCGAAATCAGATTTCTCATAGCCCGCCTTTTGGCAGCTTCATCCCCCTCAAGCTCGACTCCATACCCTCTTTTTCTGATCAGGCTTAAACCAAAGGATTCCAGCTTGTCTTCTAATTTTGATAAATCTGCACTGACAGTGGCAATCGTGACATTTAAATCATTTGCCAGTCCGAGCAGCTTTACTGGGCCTTTTGTTTCCAGCAATTCACACAGGATGATCGTCTGTCGTTCGTCAGGAGTGTATTCTGTGTGAAAAAGATTAAACAGGAAAAGCTCCAATTGACGTATTTTCTCCGGACTACCAGAGATTTGGACGCCGACCCCTGATTTTTTCAGCAGGGTAAGCTCATATTCCATCAGGATATCTTCAATATTCTTCAAATCCCGATGAACGGTTCTTCCACTTACACCAATCTTGTCTGCGAGATCTTTCACTGTCATTTCTTCTTTTTCAGTCAGCAAGATTTCTAAAAGCTGCCTTTCTCTCGCTGAAATATACATAAAGGTCACCCCCCGTCTGATGAAATCCAACTTCTCTTAGGTTGTTGACAAAATTGATATTTCATACTGACAATTCTATTTTAAAATGATAAATACCCTTATACAACAAATGATAAATGAGAATTAGTCAATTAAGTTGTTGCCAAGATTTAATAAGTAAAGCCCAGCCAAAACTGGCTGGGCTCTTAACTTACTTCTTCAGTGAGTTGATTAATTCATCATACTTAGGACTGTTCAAGAAGTTGTCGACCGAGATGTGAGTAGCATTTGGAAGCTTTGCTTTCGCACGATCTGTTAAATCTTTATGTGTAATAACAACGTCTGCGTCCTCTGGAAGATTATTGATCGCAGTATTGATGACTGTTTGGTCCAGTCCTGCTTTTTGGACTTTATTTCTTAGGATACCAGCACCCATCGCACTTGAACCCATCCCTGCATCACAAGCAAACACGATCTTGTTGACATCAACAGCTTTCACTTCAGCAGGCTGACTAGTTAATGCAGAAGAAACAGAGCTCTTCTTGCCTTTCATTTCTTCCATTTTAGCTGCAGCTGTAGTCAAATCTTCATCTGTCGCCTTGCTTGTTTTCAAGATCAGTGATGCAACCGCGAATGAAACGGCTGCTGCTACAATTACACCAGCAAGAGTTGCGAAATAACCGCCTTTTGGTGTCATCGCAAGTAGCGCGAAGATACTTCCTGGTGATGGAGCTGCTACAAGACCGGCATCAAGCAGGTTGAATGTGAACACTCCGCTCACGCCGCCTGCGATTGCTGCAAGGATCAGCATAGGCTTCATCAGGATGTACGGGAAGTAAATTTCATGGATACCGCCAAGGAAGTGGATGATTACCGCACCAGGTGCCGTTTGCTTTGCTGTTCCCTTTCCAAATAACCAGAAAGCAAGCAGGATACCCAAACCAGGACCTGGGTTTGTTTCAAGCAAGAAAAGAATTGATTTTCCAGCGTCTGATGCTTGATCGATTGCCAATGGACTTAAAATACCGTGATTGATTGCGTTGTTCAGGAATAATACTTTTGCCGGTTCGATAAAGATGTTAGCCAATGGCAGCATTTTTGCATTGATAATGGCTTCAACGCCACTTGCAAGCACATTGCTTATTGCTACTACAACAGGACCGATTCCCTTATATGCTATTAAAGTCAAGAGACCGCCAATAATACCAGCTGAGAAGTTATTGACGAGCATTTCAAAACCAGATTTTACTTTTCCATGGATGGCCTGGTCAAACTTCTTGATTACCCATCCGCCAATAGGTCCCATGATCATTGCGCCAAGGAACATTGGAATATCAGTACCTACGATGACACCCATTGTTGCAGTCGCACCGACTACCCCACCTCGGACATCGTAAATCATCTTACCGCCAGTAAAACCAATCAATAGTGGCAGCAAGAATGTGATCATTGGGCCAACCAGCTTTGCCAGGTCCTCATTCGGAAGCCATCCAGTTGGGATGAATAATGCCGTAATCAACCCCCACGCAATAAAGGCGCCGATATTTGGCATAACCATACCGCTTAAATAACTTCCGAATTTTTGTATCCTTACTTTTACATCTTGTTTATTGTTAACAGATTCGTTCATCTAGGTTTCCCCTCCAATTAGAAGAATTAACTTTCTAGTTTCATATTAAAGCGTTTACAAAGCTGTTTCAATTTAATGAAAACTGCATTTTGGCAAAAGGAATGTTGACAAAATTAAAAAGGGACCAAAAAGCCCAATCCTGAGAGTTGGTTTTTTGGTCCTTTATAATCATTATTCAACTGTCACCGATTTGGCAAGATTGCGCGGTTTGTCAACATCGCATCCTCTGTGAAGCGCTGCGTAGTAAGCAATCAATTGCAATGGAATCACTGAAATAAGCGGAGTCAGCACCTCATGTACTTTTGGAATGACAAAGCTGTCTTCATCCATATTTAACCCCTTCATGGAAATGATGCAAGGGTTTGCTCCTCGCGCTGCCACTTCTTTGACATTCCCGCGGATGCTTAAATTCACACTCTCCTGTGTTGCCAGGGCGATGATCGGAGTGCCCTCTTCAATCAAGGCAATGGTTCCGTGTTTTAATTCGCCACCGGCAAAGCCTTCAGCCTGGATATAAGAAATTTCCTTTAGCTTCAGGGCCCCTTCCATTCCGACAAAATAATCAACACCTCGGCCAATGAAGAAGCAATTAGGCGTCACAGACAAGAACTCCCTGGCGATTTGTTCAAAAATTTCCTTGGAATCACAAAGGACTTCCATAGCATTGGCGATGATCCCAAACTCTCTTAATAGCTCAAACTCGACAGGAATATTACGGCTTTGAGCGGACACTTCGGCTAATATGGCCAATACAGCAAGCTGTGCTGTATAAGCTTTTGAAGAAGCTACCGCGATTTCAGGTCCTGCATGCAAGAGCAAGGTAAAATCCGCTTCGCGTGATAGTGTAGATCCAGCAACATTGGTTATCGTCAAAGCAGGATAACCCAATTCTTTCACTTTTACAAGGACAGCACGACTGTCTGCGGTTTCCCCGCTTTGAGAAATAAAGATGAACAACGGCTTCGCAGACAGCAAAGGCATATTATAGACAAATTCGCTGGCAATATGGACTTCAACCGGCTTTTTTGCAATCGTCTCAATGAATTGCTTTCCTACCAATCCGGCATGATACGATGTCCCCGCAGCAATAATATATATACGATCCGAATCGTTCACTGCATTTACAATGTTCGGTTCAATCGTCAATCGGCCCTCTTCATTTTGATAGGTCTGGATAATCTTCCTCATCACGAGAGGCTGTTCATCAATTTCCTTTAACATGTAATGCGGATAGGTACCTTTTTCGATATCCGTCGCATCGATTTCCGCAAGATAAGGTTCACGTTCAATGCTTTCTCCATTCCGGTCCTGGATCAGCACTTGATCAGCTTTTACGATGACCACTTCTTTATCCATGATCTCCACATATCTGTTCGTGACTTGGATCATCGCCATCGCATCGCTGGCTACAACATTGAAGCCTTCACCTAACCCTATAAGCAATGGGCTTTTATTCTTTGCGACATAGATTGTTTCATTATTCTCGTTATCGATCAATGCAAGCGCATAGGAGCCTTTCAGCAGATCAAGCGTTTTCTGGAAGGCTGTTAAAACCTCCTGTCCTTCCGAAACAAAACGTTCCATCAACTGCACAATCACTTCGGTATCCGTTTCACTGGCAAAAGGGACATCACTCAAATACTCACGCTTCAACAAATCGTAATTCTCAATAACCCCATTATGAACGAGTGTAAAACGGCCTTCAGCGCTTTGATGAGGATGTGAATTCACTTTACTCGGCACACCATGTGTCGCCCAGCGTGTATGCCCAATCCCCATGGAAGCGGCAATATCCACATCTACTATCGCTCTTAAATCAGCGATCCGGCCCTTTTCCTTAAAAACATGAACACCCTCGTCATTCATGACAGCTATGCCCGCAGAGTCATATCCACGATATTCAAGCTTTTCAAGGCCCTTCAATAAAATTTCCTTCGTATCTTTATTTCCGATATATCCTACGATTCCGCACATGTCAGTATCCTCCATTGAAGGAGCAGAAATGCTTTTAAGGGCTTTTCTGCCCCAGTAATTTTTCGCAAATCCTTCTCTTTGTCCAAAGGGTTGCCCCCCTGTTTTAAAGAAGAAATTTCGGCTGTGCGAACCAACCGAGAGGCATCCGCCGAAAGTTCGATAAACCTCTTCCTCGTCAACTAACCACTGCCAGGTTAGTCCAGGCGCTTTCACTTACACAAATCTTCACGGCCCACCTTTCTAAATTCGAAGTAAAAATAACAACTTAATACTACCTGATGGCCAGAATTCCTACAATGCAGTTCATTAATTCGTCAATTTTCATATTCCTGGCACATCCACTATAGAGTATTCTCTACATAAAAAACGTTTCCTTATTGACACTAAAATTAAACAATATTGAGGGGACAGTTCTCTTGCCATCAGTTGAATTTTGTATGCTCAAACCATCTCTATGACTTCCACAATGTGAGATCAAAAAACGTTTTCAGTTTGAACATGATTTCATCATTATTTTTTACAAACCTGACTTATAAAAAAATAGTGGAATTAATCTGAAGAAGATGTATATTTAAACCAAAGGGAGGAATTTATGGAAAATAATAGTCATTTAAATAGGCATTCGATTTGGATTGGATAAAGGTATTGGCGATGCTGGTCGTGATCCTTTATCATTGTTCCATGTTTGCAAACCGACCTGTTGACAGGCCTCCTGTGCCAAATAGTACAGGGACATACGACCGTAAAGGATAGGATGTGGATGAGCATCAGTTGAGGATGGGAATATATTGAATTTATTTATGCATTGCTTGCTTCGTTTTTAATAAAGCTAATATCAACATTGCCATCGAGCGATGAAATCATATGAGATCTGTTACTTTGAGGTTGGTGGTCTTTGGATTTTTGAAGATAAACAAAAATACTGACTTTTCCAGTCTTGTTAGGTCTTAAAAAGAAGAATGAACCTACCGATAATAAGTTCAGAGTAGTTTGGAAAATAAAACGCTCAGAAACCATTTTTGAATTACAAAGAGGACATGGAGATGGGTACCTGTCTCCCTTTATTCCGAACATAAAAAGAAGCACAGGGTACGTCCCCATGCTTCCAAAAAAATAATATTATTTCAAAGAGAGGTCATGCACATGCGGTGGTATTTAGAGGCAATAAAGAATTACGTCAATTTTCAAGGTAGAGCAAGGCGTAAAGAATACTGGTTGTTTAATTTTTTTAACCTTCTTATTTTGGGTATACTCTACCTTGTAGGATCTGCTATGGAATCAGTTTTTTTGTTTGTAATCATACTTATCTATTATTTCTTTATGTTCATTCCATCCCTTTCTGTCACAGTTCGTAGATTACACGATATCGGATACAGCGGCTGGTTTGTTTTGATTAATTTAATTCCTCTCATTGGCGGCACTATCTTATTTATCTTCACATGTTTAGATAGTCAAGCAAACGACAACAAGTATGGCCCGAACCCTAAAGTTCTCGTTCATTAAATCTATTTAAATGACTATCTTTTTGGATAGTCATTTTTTTATGCGAGACAATTGGATGTTTAGTTATTAACAGTATTTTCTCCATGTAAAAGAAGCATAGGGTACGTCCCCATGCTTCTTCACCTTATCCCTAGAATATGTCTTGAATAAAATTTTGAATTATGTTAATTTTTAAATAATTATATATAATTTGGAAATTTTGTAAACGTATTCATATTCAAAGGGGGATATATAATTTGAAAAAAGAACCTGGTATTTTGTTATCAATTTTCCCGTTATTAGCATTGGTGTCTGCAGCTGCAGCAACTCTATTCTTCTGGAAAGCGGGAATGTTTATTCCTTTAATTACAGGAATTCTCGCAACTGCGATTGTGGGCCTTGTTATTGGCTTTAAATGGGAAGAGTTACAGGGTTCACTGGTAAATGGTGTATCAAAGGCTTTACCTGCGGTATTTATTCTTTTTATTATAGGAACCATTGTTGGAACTTGGATTTTAAGCGGAGTCATTCCTACACTCATTCATTACGGTTTACTAATCATTAATCCGAAACTCTTTTTGCCGACTGTTGTCCTTACTACTGGAATAATCGCAATAACATTAGGAAGTTCATTTACTGCGATTGCAACGATTGGGCTAGCTTTCATGGCAGTTGGTCAAGGTATGGATTTTTCCCCTGCTATTATAGCTGGAGCAATCATCTCAGGAGCATATTTTGGCGATAAACTCTCTCCCCTGTCTGACACCACAAATGTCGCTCCAGCAATGGTAGATACAAATTTATTCGCTCATATCCGTCATATGCTTTGGGACACGATACCGGCCTTTATTTTAACTATATTGCTCTTCTTCTTTTTGGGATTCAGAGCTGCTACAGGTGCAGCCGCTTCAGAGGAAATTCAAAACATCATGGCAGGATTGCAAAATGCATTCACTATTCACCCTCTATTATTATTGATTCCTATCTTTACGATATTTTTAATGATTAAAAGGTACCCTGCTATCCCTTCACTTGTTATTGTTAGTCTGTTAGGCGGTTTAATTGCAGTAGTTGTGCAGGGAAACTCAATTTCTGAAATGATTAATGCTATGACTAGCGGCTACAAATCTGCCACCGGGATACAGGCAATAGACTCTTTACTAACGAGAGGCGGCATTACCTCAATGCTAAGTACTATTGGACTTGTGATAGCCGCAACTGCTTTAGGGGGAATTTTAGAGGAAACTGGGATTTTTAAAAGGATTATAAAATCGATGTTAACCAAGACCCGCAGTACTGGATCTCTAATACTCTCAACTATTCTTTCTACCTTGGTAGTTGGCTTTGCAAGCGGCGCACAATTCCTTGCAATCATTCTTCCTGCCCGTGCATTTACAAATGTATATAAAGAACGTGGACTTGATACTAAAAACTTATCGAGATCTGTAGAAGCTGCAGGGACAGTGGGGATAAACCTGGTTCCATGGAGTGTTCCAGCTGTCTTTGCCGGAAATATTTTAGGAGTTAGTCCTGCTGCTTTTATCCCATTTGTTTTCTTTGCATACTTAGTAATTATTATTAACATCATCTATGGTTATACAGGTATCTCCATCTCTAAAAAGAACTATGACCTAAGTTCGGTTACAGCGGAACCAAATGTTAAACCAATAGAGCAATCGGTTTAAATGGGAAGTGAATAAATTGGACAAAAGCATTATTACAGTAAAAATCCTGGGTACCGCCCAAGATGGTGGAATTCCACAGGCTAATTGTTTTTGTAATAATTGTACAGAGGCAATTAACAATCCTTCAAAAAAAAGGTTCGCTTCCTCTCTTGGGATCCTTTTGCCTGATTTGAAAAAATGGTATATGCTTGACGCCACGCCTGACTTTAAAGACCAATTGCTTTTGATAAATAAAGACCATCAAGCATTCAAACTCGATGGTATCATACTTTCCCATGCTCACATCGGACACTACACTGGCTTAATGTTCCTGGGCAAGGAAGCAATGGCAACTAATGAATTGGATATATTCGCTGGCAACAAAATGAAAAACATGCTGACAAAACACTTTCCATGGAAGCAATTAGTTGATTTGAATAATATAAACATTAAGGATTTAATTGCAGACCACCCTATAAAACTGGAAAGTAATTTAACAATTACACCATTAGAAGTGCCTCATAGAAATGAGTACTCAGAAACATTTGGCTTTGTGATTAGTGGGCTTAATAAAAAAATCCTATATATACCCGATATAGATAAATGGGAAGAATGGGATTGTAATCTTGTAGATATCGCATCCAAAGTAGATTATTGCTTCATAGATGCCACTTTTTACTCAGAGGAAGAGTTAAAGCAATTAGGGCGAAATTTCAAAGATATTCCCCACCCGTATATAACAGATTCAATGGATTTGTTACAGAAAGTTGTGGATAGGAACAAATGCGAAGTCTACTTCCTTCACTTTAATCATACAAATCCAATATTAAATTCAGGAAGCGCAGAGCGAACGGCACTGAAAAATAGAGGTTTTAAAATTGCAGAAGAAGGAATGGAGTTTCATTTATAAAGTACATAGAAAGTCAGCCTTATTGGAGGGCTGACTTTTTTATACATAAGAATTTTTATAAGCCTATACATAAGTTGATTACGACAAATGCGGGGAGACTTCCATATAAGCATTGGAATACACCTCTTCTCAAAAAGCGCCATAAAGGATGGTAAAGAGCTTAAATCCCCAAGTTCAATCATCACTATAAGGACATAAATCACCATCAACATCCGGACAATGACCCTATTAGCAAACTATACCCAATCCCGAATTAGACGCCAGAATCGTCCCTGTGTTTTCTGTTTTACCATCTCTGCAAACTCCTGATTCCACACAAAAAAGAGCGACCAGTTCTGCATGGTCGCTCTTTTCTTGATGCGAAAAATTCTGAAGGTGCAAGGTGCCGCCACTTATACTTCTCTTCTTTTTGTTGAGAGTAAGAACAGCGTGGCAAATACGATAAGGGCCAGTCCTGCGGCGATTACATTGAATGTATTTGTGGCCGTGTCTGGTAATTCATTTTTTTGTGTCTCTGTTGTTTGATCAGATTCATTATTTTGAATATCTTCTGATTGAACAGCATCTTTGTTTTCTACTGTGTTTTCTGTTTGTTGATTTGTGCCAGGTTGGCTGCTTTCAACAGTGGTTTGATCAGAATCATTTTCTTCTGGAGTAATACCTGCCTCTTCGTCAGATTCAGCATTGGCCGGGTTTTGATTACTTGGCACATCTCCTGAAGATGTAACCTCAAAAACTGTGTAGATACTAAAATGGTTGGTTTGAGCGGTAACTTCACCATTTTCATAGGTTCCACCAATCAATTCCCATTCCTTTGTTTCTTCATTAAAATAAAACACTTTTAGATTTGATGGGTCTTCTAAACCATCTAAATTGACATTGAAGGTCAAGGTTACAGGTTCTGAAAATTGACTTACAATCGTATCACCTTGAGTGATGGTAAAATCATAGACAGCACTACGTGCATCGTTCACGGCAGGGAGTTTTTTCAGTTGCAGATTCGTGTCTTCCTCAGCGAAAATGCTCAATGGGAACCCTAAGGTCACTTCCTGGTCTTTAACTGAAAGAGATGCACCTTTATCCTTTAACTCTTTGAGCTGTTCTTTTGTTAATACAATGTCGATTTCTTGCTGGTTTTCTTCAGTTACTAAGCTCACTTCGAATGTTCCGCCAGCTTCGACTTTTGCTACTTCCTCATTTGACACAGAAGCTTTCCCGTTTGTTACAGCAGGGACAGCTACAACCGTTTTTGGCTCGCTTTCCCCTTTGTTAGGCTCTTCTGGATTTACAGGTTCATCATCCTTAGGTGCAGCTAATGTATGAAGAACAACCGTCTCATACATTACAGCACTGCTCGTTGTATCAAAAGCTTGGATAGTGACGATATATTTTTGACCTGAGCTTAAGTTAGTAAAGGTATAAGTCGTCCCTTCTTCAGGAGAATGAGTATCACCATTTAGTCGGATTGTATCGATTTCATAGTCATTGCCGTTCTCCCATGAAATACGAATCGAATTCGTTGATACTTCCTCCACCTGTAATACGCCTTCTAATTCATTCGCAGGATTAAAGAAGTCAACATATACACCCTTATCCTCCCACTTTTCAATGGTCGCTCGTGAAGGTGAATTTTCCGTAAGATCCATCACGGGCATATCTAAAAGCCCCAAGTACCCTAGAGTGTCCATCGCTTCTAAGGCAGATAATTCCGTCAGGTCTGTTAGGCTTAAATCAAGAATCCTTAAATTCGCCAAACCTTCAATCCCGGCAAGACTCGAAATCGGGTTATTTTTCACCTCTAAAACTCTCAAGTCCTTGAAGCTGTAAATTGGTGACAAATCAGTGATTTGGTTGTCAGAAAGCTGGATCCAGCTCAATTTTTCTTTTCCTGCCAAGAAGTCGATACTCATTATCTGATTACCGTCAAGCCTTACTGAATCCAAATTTGATAATTGTTCCATAAAGGAAAAGTCAGTGATCTTCACGTTTCCCAAACCAATGAATGTCAAGGAAGTGATGTTGCCAAGCGAAGTACCATCCGTAATTGGATTATCGCTTAATCCCAAATGCCCAAGGTTTTGCAGAGAAGCAAGCATCGAAACATCCGTGATTTCATTTTCGTCCAACATGAGCATCGTTACATTTTCAAGCTGATTGATTCCTGTTAAGTCAGAAATGCCTAGTCCAGCTGCATCCAGGTAAGTAACATCTTCCAAGTCACTTTGATACAGATCTCTTTCTAGGTTTAATTGATTTTTAATAGCCTGCTCCAAGTTTGCGTCAGGAAAGACTACAACCTCACCAGTCGGACCTTCCAAAGTAGTAAAGATTCTTGTTTCTTCCAACAATTCATTTCCTGCTTCATTTAACGCCACTACTTTGATTTCATAGTCTGTAGCTGGTGCAAGGTTTCCAATTTGGTAATTATCTTGTGCTCCTTCTACTTGGTCATACTCCACTCCATCCAAAAAAATCCGATATGAAATAGCTCCATCGTATTCATCTGGTCCGTAGTAATAAAATTGAAGAGCAAGAGTTTCATCATTCGCCATTCCCAAATCGAAATAAATTCCCTCTTCGGTTCCAGTCGTATCATTTCCCCCTGATGAATGATCAACAATCAATATCTGTTGTCCAGACAAAAGTGTCTTCTCGCCAATCCAGCCTGTCACTTGATAAGTGATTTCCTCATAAGGTGATTGAATTTCTTCAGCCGTTAACTGATCAATATACTGATACTCAACTAGTTTTAAGAGACCGTCACCCATTTCTTCGGAATAAACTGGTTCAAGGTTTTCGATCTCAATAATTTCATCATTACGTTTTATTTCAAAACGGTCGATATCCGTCCCGTTTTCTATGTAGCCTTCCCATGAAAGAACAATTTGATGATCCTCTGCCAGTTCCATACTAATAAAACTTAAATCATAGTAATCTGCTTTTATAGCAGTCAACGGACTTAGGGATGTCATTAGCAGCATAATTACTAATGTCATAGTAAGCCATTTTACTTTATGCATGTTAACCCCTCCTGATTGTCATAAAAAATGCCTTTTCTCTGTTGTGATTTGATAGGGGACGATTGCTTGACACAATCGTAATATAATCTATTCAAAATCAACATTTCTTTGAAAAGAGCTAAAAAACACACAAAAACCATTATACCAATATAATAAGTAGAAAGAACCATATTTTTAGAAAAATATAAGTAAATATGCACAATATGATAATAAAGGAAGAAATAACCTGGTTATTTTTATTTACAATATTATTCATAATTAACATTAAGTTAAATATTTAGCTTTACCCTTAGCTTCATACCTTTCTCCAAGGTTTAATCCCATATATGTTTATCAACTTTCAGCGATTGTCCGAACAACGGGTGGTTCCGTAACTAATGCATAATCGCAATCCTCCGCTATTTCTTCAATCACATAGCGTGATGTCGGACTGCTAATCTCTTCTTCACTGGTAAAAAGGTACACAATATTCTTTGAGAACGGGATGTTCAATTCCTTAATGGCTTTTATTGCCCAAATCGCTTGTACAAGACCGCCCTTCATATCCAGGATGCCAGGTCCGTATGCACGATCGCCTTCGATTTTAAACTCTAAATCTCCAGGCTCCCATACTGTATCAAAATGGGAAAGGATTAAGATTGTTTCGTCTCCTTCGCCGAATTCAAATTTCAAATGATTTCCGTATTTCTCTTCTTCCATCACTTTCGATACTAATGGCCAGACGATCGGACTGGTGAATAATCATTGGGACTTCATCACAATGTATGGAACATGTGATTTTTAGCTGCCGAAACCATCCTCCCCCTCTCGCTGACGAAAGTCCCAGAAGCCTTTTCCTTTGCATTGGACAGAAAACCTTTGTTACCATGACGTATATACTGAATTATCAATCAATATTTGGAGGGATTGGATGAAAAAAATAAAGATATTGAGCTTTTTAATGGCAATGATGCTGGCCTTGGCTGCATGCGGATCAGACGATGCAGCAAACAGTGGTGGCGATGAAGGCTCTGGTGAAGACGGGGGCACTACATACACTGTTGGTACGGATACGACTTATCCTCCGTTCGAATTTGAAGAAGGCGGCAAGTATAAAGGAATCGATATCGATATCATCAATGCCATTGCAGAGGAAGAAGGTTTTAAGATTGAATTGAAGCCGATGGACTTCGGCGGCATCATCCCGGCGATCCTTGCCGACCAGCTAGACGTAGCAATTGCCGGCATGAGTATCACGGATGACCGCAAAGAAAAAGTCGATTTTTCAGACCCATACTTTGATGCCGGATTAACACTTGTTGTTTCAGAAGATAACAACGACATTACCAGTGTGGATGATTTAGAAGGTAAAGTTGTCGCCGTTAAGAATGGTACAACAGGGGCTGATTATGCCGAGAAAATGAAAGAGGAAGCTGGCATTAAAGAAGTACGCCAATTCAATGACAGTCCGTCCATGTTCCAGGAAGTTGCAAATGGGAACGCAGATGTATTGATTGAAGACTACCCGGTTATCGCATATGCGATTAAAACAAGCAACCTTGACCTGAAGACCGTCGGGGACCGCCTGAATGGCGACCAGTACGGCATCGCTGTAAAAAAAGGCGAGAACCAGGAACTGCTTGAAAAAATAAACAGCGGCCTTCAAAAAATCAAGGACAACGGCAAGTACGACGAAATCTTGAACCGTTATCTTGAAGAGTAAGAATTCTCTCAGCGCGCTCCCAGTAAGCGCGCTGTCTTTGTCTAAAGAAAGGAGCTAGACTATGGAAATTTTTCAGGAAGCCCTTCCCGTCTTATGGGCCGGGTTAAAACTGACAGCATATATAACTCTTCTCGGATTGCTGTTTGGGTTCATCATCGGTTTAATTACAGCACTTTTCCGACTTTCCCCGATTCCGCCTTTAAGGTGGATCGCGATTTGGTTCATTAACTTTGTACGCGGAACACCTTTCCTCGTTCAATTATTCTTTATATACTTCGGATTGAATTCACTACCCTTCATTTCGCTTCAACCTGTAACAGCTGGCGTCGTTGGGATTGCCATCAATGCGGGTGCATATATAGCGGAAATTGTCCGGGCCGGTATCCAGTCCATCGATAAAGGACAGACAGAAGCTGCGCGGACACTAGGACTGACCAGTGCACAGACGATGCGTTATATCATACTGCCGCAGGCGTTAAGAAGGATGCTGCCGACATTTGTGAACCAGGCGATCATCAGCCTGAAGGACACCTCACTCCTGTCCGTCATCGGCATCGCTGAACTGACACAAAGAGGGCAAGTCGTCGTTTCGGCAACCTATGAACCTTTTAAAATATGGGGAATGGTAGCTCTTATGTACTTCATCCTGATTTACTTGCTGACCAAACTCGGCGACTTTATAGAGAGGAGGTATGAACTGCGATGAGTGTGATCCAGGTCAATAACCTTAAAAAATCTTTTGGAGAACTCGAAGTATTAAAAGATATCAGTACAGAGGTGAAAGAGCAGGAAGTGGTCTGCGTCGTAGGGCCTTCCGGCTCTGGAAAAAGCACCTTCCTGCGATGCCTGAATAGACTCGAGGAGATCACAGATGGCCAAGTCATCGTGAATGGACATGATATCACCGACCCTAAAATCAACATCAATAAAATTCGCCAGGAAGCAGGAATGGTATTCCAGCACTTCAATCTCTTTCCTCATAAAACAGTGCTGCAAAATATTACACTGGCACCGATAAAAGCCAAGGGTGTCGACAAAGATGCTGTGAAAAAGAAAGCCCTCGAACTGCTCAGAAAAGTAGGTCTCGAAGAAAAAGCAGACAGCTATCCCGGAGAACTATCCGGTGGACAAAAGCAGCGTGTCGCCATTGCCAGGGCACTTGCCATGGAACCAAAAGTCATGCTGTTCGATGAACCTACTTCTGCCCTCGACCCTGAGATGATTGGAGAAGTCCTCGAGGTTATGAAAGACCTTGCTCGGGAAGGCATGACGATGGTCGTCGTGACACATGAAATGGGATTCGCCCGTGAAGTCGGCGATCGCGTCATCTTCATGGACGGCGGATATATCGTTGAAGAGGGTGTACCTAGTGAATTATTTGGTAATCCTAAGCATGAACGCACGAAGGCATTTCTTGGGAAAGTGTTATAGGTGGACGATTAAGGAGCATAAAAGGAGCATAGCGACGTACCGGTTGCGTCCCCATGCTTCCTCCTGCCTCCTTCTATTCTTACCGCTCCTAGAACACCCCCCATGTTTCGTTATCTTTATAGTTTAATTAAATTCATTAGTAATTTTATATCTCGTTTTTTTCTAACTGCTCGATATGATGTAATAATTCCCGGACTATTGCCTTTTTCCCTTTAAAATTCAATGCAGAAATCAATTTTCCTGAGATTTCATCAATAGAATATGCGTTATCTGGTGTACCCTTTGGTACGTCAACATAACCGGTTAAAACTTCGCTGTTCTTCAAAATTATTTCTACTCTGGTCTTTCTCTTTTGTTGGAGAAGCATAGGGACGTACCCCATGCTTCTACATCTCCCCGTTTCAATAAGTGATTCATTCTTTAACTCCACCCTAAGCTTCATCGGTCCTCCAAGCTTTTGTCCGATATATGCTTGTAACCTTTCAGATCGGCGAATGTCCAAGCAAGGCAAATCATAGTTGTTTGTGCTCTGTTACTGAGGCCACGGGCATTTAGGATCCGCAATCTATTAAAAATGTAGAACGGGGTAAGACCACCGTCCCTATGTCCCCTCTTTGGTCCCAATACTAATCAGCAGGTTAGTGAAAAATGCTGCCCGTTCAGGGATTGGGCTGATGATGATGTGTTCGTTTCTTGCATGGATTCCGTCTCCAATGGTACCGAGACCATCTAAGGTCGGGACTCCCATGTTCGCTGTAAGGTTTCCGTCACTTCCTCCTCCAACCGAAGCTTCTTTTAACTTGAAGCCTTCTTCTTTTGCTGCTTCTTTAGCAGTCTGGAATAGAATTTGCGTATCTTCATTTCGTTCCATTGGAGGGCGAGAAACGCCTCCTCTCACATCGATACTTGTCCCCTCGGTGAAAGGTGTCAGCCCATGAATTATTTCATCTATTCTTTCCTGTTCTTCACTTGTCCCCGCGCGGACATCAATGCCAATCTCTGCATGATCAGCCACGACATTTAGCTTGCCTCCACCATTAACAAATCCAACATTGACGGTGGTTCCAACCTCGTAATCTGTTAAGGACTCTAAAAAATCGATGGTCTTGGCAGCCTCTTGAATAGCACTAGCTCCTTCATGATGGTTGTTGCCAGCGTGGGCAGCCTTGCCTGTAATATCAATATAATAACGCGCTGATCCCTTTCTTGCCGTTTTTAAGGCACCCGTCCGAACAACGGGTGGTTCCGTAACTAATGCATAATCGCAATCCTTCGCTACCTCCTCAATAACATAGCGTGAAGTCGGACTGCTCACCTCTTCATCACTAGTAAAAAGGTACACAATTTTCTTTGTGAATGGAATCTTCAATTCCTTAATGGCTTTTATTGCCCAAATCGCTTGTACAAGACCGCCCTTCATATCCAGGATGCCAGGACCGTATGCACGATCGCCTTCGATTTTAAACTCTAAATCTCCAGGCTCCCATACTGTATCAAAATGGGAAAGGATTAAGATGGTTTCGTCTCCTTCCCCGAATTCAAATTTCAGATGATTTCCGTATTTCTCTTCTTCAATCACTTCTGCCCGTTTACCAAAGTAGCGAAATAAAAGCTCCTGAATCCTCTCTCCACACCGGTCTACCAGTTTTTTGTTTAATGATGGAGAATCACATTCGACCAGAAACTTGATATCATCTAATATCTCTTGCAAATGGTCCTCCATAAACTGCCTTATGGAATCCATTAGTATCACGCTGCTTTCTTATATTTATTTGATAAAGACTGCATAGGATCTATGCAGCCCCAGAATATAACCATTTTATTATTATAACATTCACATTATGAGTTGTAGCTTGCCATTATAGTGATTCCAAATGTAATCGCACCCATGGCTCTCCAACTCAACAACCATGCACAGACGAACCTAAACCATTTAGATATGGAAACTCTACTGACAGTTAAAATTACGAAGGAAGCATGGGGTACGTCCCCGCGCTTCCAATCAATTAAAATTCGCTCTTCAATTCATGGTGAATATGTCCGATATAAAATATATAGGACTATATTCTGCCGTGCTTCTAGTACTACTTCCTATTTCTTGTATGATTCATAATCCATAGAAAAAATAACCCGTTTGGAGTGTTGACTAAAAATGAAGAAACAAGCTGCTTCATTTATGACCGCCGCCCTTCTGTCTACTGCTTTCGCCGGAATTGCCTCTGCCGATACATATACCGTAAAAAGAGGGGATACATTATCGCAAATCGCTATTTCATACAAAACGAGTGTTCCAGAACTAAAAAAAGTGAATAAATTATCCTCTGATTTAATTTATATCAACCAGCAATTGACTGTTCCTTCAAAGACCAGCGAGTTCATTGCATCACCTGGTACGACGAAGACTGCTGCAACGCCCGCTGCTTCTCTAAAAACAACAGCTCAGGTGAATCCGGCACTAACATATGTCGTAAAAAGCGGGGACACGCTTGGCAAAATCGCCTCTATTCATAAAATCAAGCTTAATGACCTGATGGAATGGAACGGTCTGAAGAACCATTTAATATATCCAGGACAAGTGCTGAAGGTTTCAAATGGGACGAGCACGCCAGCTAAAAAGGAAACGACACCTGACACTCCGGCACAGAATCCTGCATTACCTGTTCAATCAGCTCAGACCTCTGCGGCCCAGAATGAATATATTGTGCAATCGGGGGATACGCTCGGCAAAATCGGCATGCAGTTCGGCATGACTGTCCAGCAGCTTAAAGAACTTAACAAACTCACCTCTGACCTGATCTTTGTCGGACAGAAATTGTTTGTTGCCAAGCCAATTGAAGCTGCTGCCACCATTAAATCTCCAGTAACCCAGACAGCAGATAGCCCGGAAGCTCAAGTCATCTCCTACGCAAAAGAAATGATGGGCGTTCCATACGTTTGGGCCGGAAGCACGCCAGATGGCTTTGATTGCAGCGGTTTCATCTACTACGCCTTCAATAAAACAGGCAAGAAAATGGGACGCTTCTCATCAGAAGGCTATTATAACCGTTCATTCTATGTTAACAACCCAGTGCCCGGAGATCTTGTATTCTTTGAAAATACATATAAAAAAGGCATATCCCATATGGGAATCTATCTCGGAAACAATGAATTTATCCATGCCAGCACTTCCGGCGGTGTTATGATCTCTAACTTAAGTGAACCCTATTATGCGAAACACTTTGAAGGATTTAAGAGATTTTACTAGAAAGCTCGACTAACTTTCTTTTTTTATCACTGTTTAATATTGGGATATGAGGAGGGTTCTCATGTCCCAATATTTAAAATCAGAGCGATCCCGCTATCAGATTCACGATTTAAAACCGCTAGTAACACCCAAAAAAGAAGCGCAAAGCACTACCTCCACACTTCACATCCTTTATTTCGACTCCCGAGCGGGACACGAGAACTGTCTCCAGTTATGAAATGTAGAAAGAAGCAAAGGGTACGTCCCCATGCTTCCTTGGCAGAACAAAAAAAGAGGGCATCTTAAAGCTATGCTTTTGGATGCCCTCTTTTTTTATAGAAAAGGATGGAAACCGGAAGTAAACCATCTGAAAAAAATTAATGATAGATTTACAAATGGGAAAATGGCAAGGAGCATAATAAGCTTTTTGCTCCGCAAAAGTCCAAGTGAGTCTATTTTATAGATAGAAATAAGTGTGAAAAGGACCGAAGCGACTGTAAGGACTCGATTCCCAGATCCATATATGGTTGGAGAAAAGAATATTACGAAAAGAGTTCCGCCTATAGCCAAAAGGCAAAAGAGCAAAAAGATTGGATTTTTGCTTTCCCGTATCAGTAAGTATGAAAGTAACAATAAATAAGTCGTCCAAAACAAATAAGGGAGGAATGCAAAAGCTACAGAGGAATTAATTTCCCAAAAGGATAACATGCTTTCAGTAACCCTAAAATTCTTTATTGCTGAAAAATTATAAATTACTTCAAGTCCACGACCCATGACATGGAATGAAAGGACAATTCCGAAAAGAAGTATGAATAACTTTAGCGCAATGCTTTCCCTTAATTTGGAGTTCTTGTAGGAATAAGCAATTGTAATCCCGGACAGCAATAATAATAAAAATCGCATATCCCTGAACAGCTGTTCAAATGCCCAAATCGTTCCAATATATAAATGATCTTTAAAACTGAGGCTTGGAAAGCGTGGATACCAGTATGCAGCTTCTTTTACCCACCTGATTTCATTGCCTGGAGCAAAAAGCAGGATACAGGTCCCTGTGATGTATAAACCAGTCAATAAAAGTAATTGGATCTCCACTTTTTTCTCTTTCAGATATATGGTAATCAGAGAAAGGACTGCAAAACTTGAAATGCAGAGAGCCGCCTGTTCATTCCCTATCGCGGCCAAAAACCCTGCAATTCCGTAGATGAAGCCATGTCCTTTTTTCATACTCAATTTACGGAACACCCTATCTGCAAAGGGAATCATGCTTGTCATAGCCAATGCTATCGGCCAAAGGTAATTCATTGACCCTGTAATCCAAAAGATACCTGAACTTAGTATATTGTCTGCAAAATATCCCAATAGAAGAACAGCAAAGATTACTTCCCACTGCGAGACCTCTTTTTTCAGAATTCTAACCAAGCTGTAACCAAGGAGAATAATCATCAATGGATTCAGTATTCTCCATAACCAAATGAGATCATCTAAAAAGACATAAACTGCTGCATCGGGCATTAATCGTCCTGACCATGTTAAATAGCGCAGCTTCAGCCATTCTGCAAGAGAATACATTTCAGAGGCTTTTGAAAATTTAATATCATCACCTGGATACATGCCAACAAGAAAATGAAACGAGTATAATAATGTAAATAAAATCAAAATAGGATAATACGCTTTAATCTTGTGAAACATTTCTAACCTACTTTCATTGGTAATTGAATTCCTACCAAATTTTATAACAAAAGATGAAAATAATAAAGGTGAGTTCGTCAATTCTGAAAACATGTCGATGACATCCTTGTCATGGAAGAACGCACTCATTTGCAGTAAGCTTTTGTCTATGAGAGCTATCTCGCCATTCTCATAAAAATCAATCTGATGATTGCTGAGGAAACAGACATTACCGACCAATTCGGCCGCAGTCGATATATCCACCCACGCCGGCTTATGTAAATGAAATGAATAATATGGTGTTTTAAAAAAACAGGAGAGCAGATAGGGGAAAATTACCTTCTCTGCTCTCCTGTTCTATTATAAGTAATTATTCGTCGAATGCATATTTTGAAAAGAACGTGACACTAACACGAGCTGGAAAATCAACAAGAAGATACAGGGTACGTCCCCATGCTTCCCGGTCCCTATGTCCGTTTAGATTTTAAGAAAAACCATATCCCTAATACTACAACTAATAGAGCCAATGCTGGCCAAATATAAGTGAGTTCTGATTTGGACGCTTTTGCTTCTGACAGGTTACTGTCTTTCACGTTTAAGATTTTTTCAATTGGCAGGATGTAAACATTTTTATCCTGGCTGCCGACAATTAAATGGTCATTCATTAAAACAGGGCCTGAGGGTGCTAGTTTGCCGCCTAATTCTTCTTTACCTACCAAATCTCCTGTTTCGGTGTCAAAAGCATAGACAAAGCCTTTTGTATCTGTGAAGTAGACAATATCATTGTCTGCAGCCGGAGGCGCTTTATTGACATTACTAGGGTAATTCCATAACTGCTTTCCTGTTTTTGCATCATAGCTATAGAATGTTTTAGTGATTGGGCTTCCGACAAATACCTGGTCACCGTAAACCATAGGTGCACCAGATCTATTGTTTTCAACATCTTTCCCAGTCCCCAAACTATCTTTCCATTTAACTTCCCCTGTCTTTAAATCCATTGCATAAATCATATGGTTAGGCATTGAAGGATCTTTAGTTTCTGCCAGGCCTGTAGTAATAACATATTGATCCTTATAAATAGCTGGCGGAACATCGTCCATGCCAAGATATACATCTTCAAAGCTCGTTTCCCATAGAACTTTTCTATTGTTTAGGTCAACTGCAAAAAAAGTATATGGAAGGGGGCGCCCTCCGCCGACATACAAGATGCCATCTTTTACATTCGGAGAAGACATACTGATGGTATGTCCTAATTCAAGACGCCATTTCTCCTCACCTTTGGCTGGATCAATTGCATAAAGATGCCTATCACCAGTTGTTATATATAAAGTGCCTTCATAAAAAGCAGGAGTTGGCATTACCTCACCTTTTGTCTTGAAATCCCATAAAGTCTCCCCACTTTCTGGGTCCAGGCTAAGCACACCGCTTTCCTCAGTTCCCCTTGTGCCATCCTCCTGGTAAAAGCGATTGCCATAACCGACGAAAAGTTGATTATTAGCATAAATAATTTCCGAATGGATCCAATTCGGAGCTTCCGCCTTCCAATTTAATTTCTTTGTTTTTAAATTGTACGAATAAATACCACCCGATTTATGATTCCCAATATAAATATGATCCCCAACAATGACGGGGGTTGAACGAACCTCATTACCAGTTTTTATAACCTCGTTGATTTCCCCCTCTATATTTCCATTGAACACAGGGTTATTTTCCTGATTCATTCTATACTGAGTCCATTCATCCGGCCCAAAAGATTCCGTATCAGCCATTACTGAATTACTCACTACAAATAAGCTAACAATAAAAAACAGGATTATCTTCCTCACATTTGCCTCCCAAGATGTGCGCGAATTTTGGCCATTACTACTTATTTTCAAGATTTTGAATCACAAATATGTATTGAATTCAAAAAATCCGATATTTTGCCTTTCCAGTATCAGCTGATCACTGAGGACGATACCCGGAAAAGTATACATCAAAACTTGATATTTTAAAATCCAGTCCTATTACCTAGAGGTTGGAGAGAGCATTCCTAGGAGGGACCACGCACAAAAGACACGACAAGCAATTCCTGGTGCTCGTCGTGTCTTAATCTTTGTTTTAAAGAGCATATATCGAATCTTCCGGCCTCTTTTTTCGACCGCCAAATGGGACACTAAAATCCTTATGTCCCACCCTTGGGAAAAAAATAGGTTTTGAGCTTGCTTCTTAATTTATATGAACCAATGTAGTATACTTAGTTGTTGATTAATGACGAATCGTGATGACCATGCCTAATCATTATTTACTAAGGAGTATATAGCAATGAATAATTTAACGATTCTAGTACCCGCCTATAATGAGGAAGCTGTATTGCAACAATTATATGATAGGCTAACTAATGTGATTGAAAATATTCCATTTTATAAGTTTGAAATATTATTTGTTAATGATGGAAGTAAAGATAATACTTTATCCATAATTAAAAAAATGAGAG
Source organism: Mesobacillus boroniphilus (assembly GCF_018424685.1). Lineage (NCBI taxonomy): Bacteria > Bacillati > Bacillota > Bacilli > Caryophanales > Bacillaceae > Mesobacillus > Mesobacillus boroniphilus. The sequence goes on along the minus strand of NZ_QTKX01000002.1, from coordinate 328,660 downwards.
AAAATGACAATAGGATATCTTACATTAATCTATCACGTAATTTTGGCAAGGAAACTGCGATGATTGCTGGTTTAGACTACGCTAAAGGTGATGCAGTAATCATTCTCGACGCTGATTTACAGGACCCTCCTGAGTTAATTCCTGAAATGATCCGTTATTGGGAAATGGGATATGATGATATCTATGCAAAGAGAAAGTCCAGAAGTGGAGAGACGTGGTTCAAGAAATGGTCTTCATCAGCCTTCTACCGGCTTCTTCAAAAAATGACCAGGATTCCTATCCAGAAAAATACCGGTGACTTCCGTCTTCTTGACAGACGCTGCGTAGAAGCACTTAAACAACTGAGGGAAACTCAGAGATATACAAAAGGAATGTTCAGCTGGATTGGTTATAACAAAAAAGAAATCTTATTCGACCGTGATCCCAGAGCTGCTGGTGAGACAAAATGGAATTATCTTAAATTGACTGATCTGGCCATTGAAGGAATCACCTCGTTCACAACAACACCTTTAAGATTATCTGCTTTATCTGGTGTTGTTATCTCCTTTTTTGCCTTTATCTACATGATCTGGATTATCGTAAAAACATTGGTATCAGGAGAACCTGTGCCAGGTTACCCTTCTTTAATGACGGTCATATTATTTTTAGGAGGCATCCAGTTAATATCGCTAGGGATTATAGGAGAGTATTTGGGGAGAATTTTTAACGAAACGAAAAACCGGCCTCTTTATTTTATAGACGAATATAACAATGAAAAAGAATCTAATCAAAGTTCTGCTTCAATGAACAAAGTGAATCAAGATCACCAATGAACAAGGAAAATTCAAAATGAAAAATAAAATTGAAGTTGTAAACTATCTAATATTTGGCATACTCACTACTGTAGTTAATATTGCTTCGTTTTGGTTGATTAATCATATATTTGGCATGGATTACCGAGTTGCTACTACCATTGCCTGGATTATATCCGTGATCTTTGCCTTCATCACAAATAAACTATATGTCTTTAATAGCAAAACTACTGGCATATACTCCTTGTTCAAAGAACTAATTTCTTTTTTATTTTTCCGCTTACTTTCCTATTTCCTGGACTTGTCATTAATGATTATTCTCATTGAATTCATTAAAGCAGATAGTTTGATAGCCAAAATTATTGCGAATGTTTTTGTAGTGATCTTTAATTATTTTGCAAGTAAATTTGTTATTTTTAAGCCTTCAAATAAACAAAGATGAGAAGCATGGGGACGTACCCCATGCTCCTTCCATCAATAAAGTCAACGAAACTATTTCAACTCTCCAACAAGACACAAAACCGTCCCTGTGTCTCAAAGAGGATAGCGAAAATTCTACCCTCTAACAACTCTGTTTCCACGGTATTTCTTTTCATCATTTCAAGATGCCAAAAAGAAATCTCCATTACCTAAAAGCAGCCTAGGAATGGAGATTTCTTTTTGAATAAAGATACTTTTTAATGGTTACGAACTATTTCTGTGTCGTACTCCTCAAAATACTTCGGCTTCCAAAGGGATACGAGAACCGTCCCCCTATACTGTTTTGCTATCGTTAATTAAATCTTTTATAAAGCTAAATATAATGATACCCATTATGATTGCTAATGGGAATGCTGCAACGATTGATATCGTTTGAAGCATGGTTAGGGTAGTCTCATTAAAGATCAGTGCGATAGGTAAAATGATAAAGATTAATGCCCAAAATACTCTGATAGATTTAGGTGGCTCCTGTCCGGGCTCTAATTTTTTCAATGAGTATTCTGCTACAACAAGTGTTATGGCATCGAATGTACTTGCGTAAAAGGCGATCATCGCTACTGCTAATAATACAAGTGCGACACCACTTATAGGAAGCTGCTGGAAAATCTGAAGGATTACTTCAGATGGACTAGCTCCATCTGCGAGCATTCCTGCTGCATCTACGTTACCTTGTGTTTGGTGGAAAAGTCCAAAGTTACCAAACACAATAAAGGAAGTAAATGTTCCTAATAACCCGCATGTAAACCCGCCTAAAATGGTTTGTTTGATTGTTCTTCCTTCAGAGATTTTACCAATGAAGAACGGTGTTGCAACAAACCACGCAATCCAATAAGCCCAATAGAAAACAGTCCAGTCTTGCGGGAATCCAGAACCACCTTCGCCAGATACTCGAAGTGGATCCATCCATGTTGCCATACTAAAGAAATCATTTGCTAGTTTCCCAATTCCTGTAATTCCACTTTCTATCATAAACCTCGTAGGTCCAAAAAATAAAAAGATTGCAATGAGTGCCAAAAAGATTATCACGCAGAGATTCGCGAGCTTTGAAATTCCTTTTAACCCTAACGTAACAGCGATTGTATAAACCAATGCGATGACCCCTAAGATGATGATAGTCAACGCTGTACTTTGAGGGATCCCAAAAATTGTCGACACGACCAATGATAATAATGGTGTTGCAAGAGAGAATGTAGTAGCTGTCCCTGCAAGCAATCCAACAATCGAGAAGATATCAATGAATTTACCTAACGCTCCATCAGCATGATGTCCGATTGTTGAACGGCACGCTTCTGATAGAGTTTGTCTTTTGCGTTTCTTCACATACATCATATATCCGTATGCAACCGCAGGCAGAATATAAAAACTCCATGGAATAGGTCCCCAGTGGAATAATGGATAAGTTGAAGCAAAATCCTGTCTCTGTGCCAGGCTTAGATTTTCCATACCAAAAGGAGTTGCACCAAAATAATAAGCCCATTCAATCAGCGACCAATATAGGATATCCGCAGCCATAGTAGAGGTGAAAATCATTGCACCCCATGCGAATGTATTAAATCTTGGTTTTTCCAAATCACCTAGTTTCACTTGACCGAAACGGGAGAAAGCCAACCAAATCGATACTAAAAATACGCCAAGGCCAAATACAATGTAGAACGAACCGAAGTCACCGACAAAAATACTTCTCAAGAATTCTATAGCATTACTGCTAGCATCTGGATAAGCCAATAGAATTACCGACATGAATATTATTAGAATGAGTGGCGCGAGAGTTAAAGTCCAATCTATTTCCTGTTTAGTTTTACTTTTTTGCATGTTCATATTCTGTTTCCCCCATTAAAATCCCCATACTTTTTTTATAATAATCTTTTGCATAACGGTACATAATAAGAGTATAATCTCCAAATTTCACTCCCAGTGCTTGCTTATATTGTGCCCACATTGCCCATAAAAACCCGCCAAGCGCAATATAAATATAGACTCTAAGGCGTTCTTCCTGAGTTGGACTTCTATCGAAATAATAGTCCATCAGCTTTTCAATTTGATCATGATTCAAATTACCATATAGCGCAAACATGGAAAGATCGATTACAGGGTCACACATACCTGCATATTCCCAATCAATCAATTTCAGATCTCCATTCGGCAATACTAAAAAATTATCAAAGTGAGCGTCAATATGACAAAATACTGACGGAAGGTCCATTTTCTTTAGGATTGAGAGAAGCTCACTCATCTTTGTTCTTACTGATGAATAATCCTCAAATAGAATAGCTCCGCTTTTATTGCATAACTCTTCATAAGTTAATATATTTTCCTCTATATTAAAATGATGAGGCACGGTGACATTACTATTGTGAAGCCTATTAAGAGTCTTCATGCTTTCGAATAGCTCAATATCACTATTTATGTTTAAGCTTCTGGCCCCTACTTCGAATTCTGATATTTTAATGCCGCTCTTTGAATCGATATAGACAATGTTTTCAGTGATCTTTAAAGGTATAACGGCTTTAATACTCCAATATTCTTCATCTCTATTAATCAGCTGCTCTGTACCTTCTCCTGGAATTCGGCAAATATATTTTTTTTCATTAATCGTGAATAAGAATGACTTATTCGTCATGCCCAGTTTCAATGGTTGAATATCTTTAATTTCATCTTCGCTAACTTTAAAGATTGAACTTATTAATGACAGCACTTTATTATTGGACTGTTCTCTGTATGTCGAATCAAAAACCCTTAATTCCTCAAAACTTTCAAACTCATAAACAGTGTTTTCGGGCTGTCGATTTATATACATTTCTAATACATTAAGATTCTGTTTCAAAACATCTTCCCAATAAAAATCCTCTGTTCCTGGCTGCTTATATGTCTTTTCCAACAAAGGAACTATTTGATCAGAGAACTCTTTCGAGAAAAATACCGGACCGTACATATGCCACGAGTTTACTCCTCCAACCTCCACCCGCTTTATTCGGTCTTTACGATCAACTGTCAAACACCACTCGGCTGTTTCACCTTCTGCCTTTACGGCACTGTACCAGCTTTCAAACTCATACGTATTGAACAAATTTTTAGTCATATAATTATCACTAGACAAAATGTAGGTGTTCCTCAGTAGGTAACATACATGATAAAGAGTAGATAGATTATTTTTAGTGTCATATTCCGGGTTATAAATCAGCTTAACACCATACTTATCAATGAGATATTCAAATTTTTCTTTTAGATAACCAACGACAATCGTGATATCAGTAATGGACATATCAATCAACTGTTCAATCTGACGCTCGATCATCCTCTCGCCGCGTACTTCCAACAAACCTTTAGGCGTTTCATAAGTAAGAGGGACAAAACGCGAACCAAATCCAGCAGCAAGAATAATCGCATTATCCACTCGATACAGCTCCATTACCTGATCTGCTTGTTCTGTCAGTGAATAACCACTAGGCGATTTGAGTAATAGACCATCCTTGATCAATTCGTTAAATAATTTATTTGTTTTCCCTAAAGAAAAATCACAGATTTCCGAAATGTCCCTTTGTGTCAATCTATTATTTTTTTTATATTCTCGTATTATTTTCAAGGCATCTTTGTTCATTTTTGTACCATCTCCTATCCAACATCTATTATTTTACATTTTATTATGTTCATTTTCTACATTTTTTTCATAAAAATGAACAAACAGACCGTAGATAATGACATGCCGTGACGACTTTTGGCGTCTTGTGGGACATAGGGACGGTGAGGTGCACCCCTTAAAGTAGAGGTGTTTGGAAACCATTTTAAGGGGTGCACTTCACTTTCAGTCGTCTCGAACCCTGCTTATGTCGCACCCCATTTTTCCCATATATTCTTTTACTTCCACTCCCAAATAAGAAACCCTCCTCCCTCAAAAACATCATAACCTTTCTAAATTTTAAAAATAGTTTGACACTATTCATTATAATGTTATTATTTAATTAAGCGATTACAAAGTAATTCATCATAACCTTTAAAGAGAAGGTGATAAATTTTGCAGCTGGATAAACATTCAAAGGTTCCTCTTTATAAGCAATTAAAAGAAGCACTTCTGGAGTACATTGAGAAAAATTTAAAGGAAGGCGATGCCCTTCCGATTGAGTCCGAAATTGAAAAATTGTTTGGGGTCAGCCGTATTACAGTCAGAAAAACAATAGAAGAACTGGCTAGCGAGGGCATTGTGACAAAGACTCAAGGTAGAGGTACCTTTGTTCAGACTAAGAATATTGTCCAAAAGGCAGGTAACATCACTAGCTGGACAGAGGAGATGCGATTAAAAGGAAAACAAACAGAGACTAAAAATTTGATGGTCAATGAAATCGAACCATCGAAAAAAATTGCAAAAGAGCTTCAATTATCCAAAGGCGAGAAAGTTATCTGTTTGAAGCGTTTGCGATGCGCGGACGGGGAACCTATTTCAATCCTTATTAATTACTTCCGCTCTAAATTCACTCCAGGTTTTCTGGAAAAGGGCCTAACGAAAGAATCCCTGTACGAAATTCTCGAGGAGGATTATGGAATCCAGCTTGAAAGAGCCCATGAAAGGGTCAAGGCCAGATTAGCTACTGACCTTGAGGCATTGGAATTAGGAATTTCTCCTGATTCAGCCATTCTTCATATTACCAGGGTATCCTACCTTCCTGATGGAACTCCATTTGAGATGGTTGAAATGGCTAACAGGTCTGATCGATATGAATATGATATTGACCTGGTTGGACGAAATAAATTAAAAACATTCACTGCGGAAGGAGAGTAAAAAATGCTAACCATTAATAAAAACCTCATCCAATTGGATGTTGAAGCAGAAACTGCGGAAGAAGCCATTCGTGCAGCAGGAGCCCTTTTGGCCGCCGAAAACAAAGTAGAGGATCGATATATTGATGCAATGGTGAAAGGCTTTGAAGATGTTGGCCCTTATATCGTTTTGTCCCCTTCCATTGCCATCCCTCATGCAAGACCTGAACATGGTGTTCTTGAGCAGGGCTTTTCCCTGATCCGTCTCAAGAATCCAGTGGTATTCGGTCATCCGACAAATGACCCTGTTCAATTAGTTTGTGCGATTTGCGGCACTGACAGCACTAGCCATATTGGAATGCTACAATCAATTGCAGCAGTGTTAGGAGACAAGACAAAGCTGGAGATTATCCTGAATTCAGATTCAGAAGAAGAAATTCTTTCAATTTTAAACTAAAGGAGCTGGGGAAAATGAGAATTGTTACTGTTTGTGGAATGGGTTTTGGAACATCACTAATGCTTTTGATGGACGTTCAGGCAATCGCTAAGAAACATGGATATGAGGTTGACGGCGAGGCGGTGGATTTAGGTTCTGCAAAAGGAAAAGCTTGTGATTTCATGGTTGCATCAAGTGAAATAGCTTCAGAGTTGAGCGACGAATCAGTTGAAGTAGTATCAATCAACAATCTTTTAGATAAGGAAGAGATAGAGCAAAAAGTAATGCCAGTCATTGAGAAAATTGCTAAAGGGGTGAAATAGATGCTGGACTTTATCGTATCTATTTTAAGTAATCCCGCAATTATACTGGCACTTATCGCAGCCTTAGGCTTGATTGCTTTGAGAAAGTCCACCTCGGATGTAATCAAGGGGACTTTAAAAACAATCTTTGGTTTCTTGATTCTTCAGCAAGGTGCGAACATTATTGTAACCGCTTTAATCCCCTTCAGTACCATGTTTACTGAAGCATTTGGACTAAAAGGCATTGTTGCGGAAGATAACGCTCTTGTTGCGGCCGTACAAAATGTATTAGGTAAAGAAACTGCTTTTATTCTAGTATTCTCTTTCTTAATTAATCTCGTGATTGCAAGATTCACAAAATGGAAGTACATCTTCCTAACCGGCCATATGATGTTTTCATTCGCTGGCACAATGGCAATCGTCTTCCATCAAATGGGGTTATCCTCAACAATGACGGTTGTCCTTGGTTCAATTATTCAAGGTGTTTCAATGGTATTATTCCCGGCTATTTCCCAGCCATTTGTCCGTAAAATCACCGGCAATGACAATATTGCTTTTGGTTTCTGGGGCAGCTCCTGGATCAGCTTGTCAGGATGGATTGGCGGAAAATTAGGGAACAAGGAAAAGTCATCCGAAGATGTGAAAGTACCTAAGTCACTTGACTTCTTAAAAGACATGAGTGTCCTGATGGGTATCGTCATGATCATCATTTACGTTGTTACTTCCCTATTTGTTGACCCGACTAAAATGGCTGAAATAGCCGGCGGACAAAATACAATTCAGTTTTCCATCATGTCTGCACTGACATTTGTTGTTGGTATTCTTGTTCTTCTTCAAGGCGTTCGAATGTTCCTTGGTGAAATTGTTCCAGCCTTTAAAGGGGTTGGCGAAAAAATCGTTCCCGGTGCAAAGCCTGCCCTGGACGTTCCGATTTTCTATTCATTCGCACCAATCGCTGTAACACTAGGTTTCTTAGCAGCTTTGGTTGGCGGATTACTGGTAACTGCCATTTCTAGTATCCTCCCAGTTGTCGTTTTACCATCTGTAATTGGCTTATTCTTCATGGGTGGAGCAGCTGGAGTATTCGGAAACGCAACCGGCGGAAGACGCGGAGCAATTATAAGTGGATTTTTCCTAGGCTTTAGCTGGACATTGCTCGTGGCTCTTGCATACCCACTTGTCGATGTTACACAATATGGAATCGAAGGACTGTGGTTCGCTTCTCCAGACGCAATCATCGTGGTGATTCTTATTCGCCTGGTAGGCATGTTGTTCGGTATTCAAATTTAATTTACCTATGAGAGGAAAGAGTAAAAATTCTTTCCTCTCACTATTTCAATAATAAGATCAGGAGTGATAAAAATGGGTAAAGTTCGTACTGTTTTAGGAGATATTGACGCAAAAGATTTAGGATTCACATACAGCCATGAACACTTATGGGCAAACCCGCCGTCCAGCCAAAAAGATCGTGATTTAGAATTAACAGATTATGAAGCGAGCGTAAGTGAACTTTGGAGATTCAAACGTGCAGGAGGTAATGCACTTGTTGATGCCACAACAATTGATTACGGACGCGATGCAAAACACTTGATCAGAATGGCCAAGGAAACTGGCGTGAACTTAGTCATGACAACTGGCTTCAATAAACATATTTATTTCCCACAATGGGTACAAGCATTAAAGGTAGAAGAAATTACACAAAAATTGGTTAGGGACGTTACCATTGGGATGGACGGAACATCTGCTAAAGCAGGTTTCTTAAAAGCCGGTTCATGGGATCAGCTCATTCACTCCCAAGAAGAAAAAGTGACTCGAGCAATGGCAAGAGCACAGCTTGAAACTGGTGCACCAGTTTGGCTTCATACAGAAGCAGGAACAATGGGTGAAGAATTATTGGATATTCTTGAAGAAGAGGGTGTAGATCTTACAAAAGTGGCAGTGGGACACAGTGACCGAAACGCTGATCCTTACTATCATCTTGAGCTAGCTAAACGAGGAGCTTATGTGCAGTTCGATGGAGTTAGTAAAATCAAGTATTATCCAGACAGTGTTCGAGTGCAACTGATTAAGAATATGATTGAAAACGGATATGTTGAGCAACTATTAGTCTCAGCAGACATGGGTCGAAAGAGTTATCTTCATGCCTATGGCGGAGGTCCAGGCTTTGAATACATCCTCAAAAAGTTCATTTCTCGCCTATTGAATGAGGGTATCAGCCAGGAAGATATCGATACAATTTTCATCAAAAACCCAGCTCGCTGGCTTGGCCAGTTTTAAGATGGTGAATATGATGAACTTAGAAAAAGGAACAATAGTAGCAATCATTCGTGGAGTAGACCCCACTGAGGTAATCGATATCCAGGAGGCATTGCTTGAGGGAGGCATCAACTGGGTCGAGGTATCCTTAAGCGAAGAAGAAAAAGGACTGGAATGCATTAGAATCCTAAATGAAACGTTTGGCGATCGGATTCATCTTGGAGTTGGGACTGTCACCTCCATTACACAGGCCAAAAAGGCAATAGATGCTGGTGCACGTTACATCATTACACCTGGATGGGATAAAGAACTTGCTAAAGAAGTCAAAGAATTAAATGTCGAAATTCTTCCGGGTGTTTTCACACCTGGCGAGATTATGCAGGCTCTGAACCTTGGCATTAATGTTGTAAAACTTTTCCCAGCCAGCAATCTTGGAACAGACTACATTAAAAATCTAAAAGGACCATTCCCTAACATTAACATTATGGCTGTTGGTGGAGTCTCACTAGAAAATATCCGGGATTATTACAAAGCAGGCTGTACATCATTTGGGATTGGCAGTGACCTTGTGCCTCGAGGTGCGACGAAAAATGATAGAGAAAACATCAAAAGGAATGCTCAGAAATACGCAGATATTTTAAGCAGTGAGGGGTGACACCATGGGAAACGCAAGAGAACTGATCAATATGACAAGGGATGAAGTCGAGGCAGCCATTAATGAATTCCCTGTAGCTATTTTACCGATGGGAGCAACTGAACAGCATGGCCACCACCTCCCTCTTGGAGTTGACATCTACCTTGCAGAAGGAGTATCCAGGAAACTCTCAGAAAAAACCGGTGCCTTGCTGCTGCCAACTCAGCCCTTCGGTTACTCCTGGGTATGGAGAGACATCCCCGGCACGGTTTCCCTTCAGCAGCATCATGTTGAAGCGGTAATTAAGGATGTCGCTCATAGCGTTGCACGTTATGGAATCAAGATGCTGGTTCTAGTAAATGGGCACGATGCCAATAACGCCAGCATGAAATATGCCACCCGGGAACTAGCCGATGAACTCGATATTCCAGTCATTTATCTGTTCTATCCTAACCTGAACAAAACGATCGAAGAGATTTGTGATTCCCCAACCTGGCACGGCATGGTGCATGCATGCGAGTTTGAAACTTCACTCATGCTTGCGCTAAAACCTGAACTAGTTGACATGTCCAAGGCTGTAAGAGAATACCCTGAAAAGCCAAGACTCTACGGAAGATCCTCCATTTCATTAGGAGACTTAAGTAAAAGCGGAGTATATGGGGATGCAACAAAAGCAACCAAAGAAAAAGGCGAAAAGATGCTCAACTATTTTGTTAACGAAATGGAACAGATATTGTTAGAAGCATATGAGGAAATAAAAGAATAACAAATTGTAGGGCGGAGTGCATTACTTCCGCCCTTAATTGATTCCCAATCTCAGATCGCAAACAGAATCAAAGGGTACCTCCCAACCAAACTATATCAACTACCAAAAGAGACGCCAGAACCGTCCCTGTGTCTCCAGATAAAAATACGCAAAATATAGATTAATAAATTCGAGTTTCTACTAATAATATAGGCCGGTTATTCTTTCCCTCTCCCTTTTCATCTCTAATTCTGCTTTGGGTTAAATGACTCCCCTTTAAAACAAAAAAATGGCTCACCTCCTAGATTGGAGATGAGCCTGATTGGTCGTTTTTCTTCTATAAATTACTTCTCTAACCATAATACTATAGATTAATCATGGTGCGTAAATACATCTAGTTGCCATTTGGTTTCTTATCGGTATTCCTTGTAAAGAATTCAGGCTTAGTGCCAAATCCTTTAGAAATATCTTCTGTACCAAACCTGGTACCTTCATCTATATTTTGGGTACCAAACCTAGAAGTATTATCTGTGTTATTTGATCCACCATCTAGTCTATCATCCCAACTTCTTTCATCATCCTTCGGCATAACGCTTCCTCCTTCCTAAATAAATATATTTATACTATAAACAATTGCTGTCATTATAATTGCAGCCATTATTGCATATAGACCTTTCTTATAAATTTCTACTTTTTTATTATTTACTTCGTTATTGTGCTTAACTACTTTTTGATAATCAATCATAAGTTCCTTGGCAATTGTATCAACTTTATCTTGTGTATTTTTTTCAACGAATCCTTTAATAGCTAATCGTTTATATGTTTGTATTGAAATTACTCTCACAAAATAAATAACTGCCAATATCAGAACGGCCAATGTTAAAAAAGTAAGGATAATTACTAAAACGATTGGAAATGCCTGAACGATAGAATCAACCTCAGTTTTTTTCAAATCAGGCAACTTCAAACTACTAGATAGGAAGACTAATAGTGCACCAGCAAAAGCTAGAAATATTCCTGTCCGTGCTTCCAAACTTCTTACCCTCTCTGCCTCGTATTCATACTCTTTTTGTATAACAGATAGCATTAACTCAGCAGAAGGATATTCTATTTCAGGACTATCTAAACCATTGTTATTTTCCTCCAATTTTTACGTCCCCCTTTTACCGGCAAGTGACAACATTCACCTTAATCTTAGTTCATTAGATTAAATGTTTAAATCAATACTGGTATTACTAGGATTCCATGTACCTTCGTGTATGTTGAGCCACTGATCTTTTGCTACTTCTAATCTACCATGTTCTAGTAATGACAACGCATAGCCCTTTTTAATTTTATTTTTATTCATTAATTTATGTATCCCATGATACCCATAACCAACAACGTAAATACGGTCACCTACAACTAAATCCTCTGGATACTTTCGTTGGACAACAAGTTTCTCGTCCTTATCAAGTGCAAAAATATCTAGATTCTCTTTGCACTTAGGACAATACCATTCCGGCTCAACGCTACCATCCAATTCGTCAGTGGTAAATTGTTCATCGCATGAAGAACAATAGTAGTACTCTTTCCTAAACCTATAACTTAACATGCTTCATTTCTCCTTTATACAATTCTTATTACTAATAAGAATAATCTATCATCTACAAATTCTAACATTAATCTTAACATAAATATCCAATTTTCGTCCTGATTTACTATTAATTTGTGCATCAACACACATTTAAATACTTTACAATTTTAGAACACGTACTTATAGCAAACTATCATAAAATTCCAATATGATTTATCGAAAGAAACCTTGATAAATACTTCATAGTGTGGAAGTCGTACATGTTGGAGAGGACGAGGAAAGTCATCGGATTAAAAACCGAAAAAGCATTTTTTCAGCAGAAGTGTAAAAAGAAAACGAGCATAAAGTGTAAAATTCGACTTGACGTCTACAACATCCTTACGATTCGAAATGGTGTTAGGTTCTACCTCAAGAAAAATGAGACGTAACAAGTTGACTTGTAAAATTTTTGGGGAAGCAACGGAGCTGCTTCCCCTTCATTTGGACAGTGATTCCGTCAGTTTTAGGACAATTAGCACCGTCAAGTTCTGGACATTGTAGAACGTCATTAACACTTATGGTCCTCTTTCTCATGCTTCACCTCATAAAAAAATAGTTATTTCTATTGTATAACTCTGGTAAATTAAAGTTAATAGATTTATGTAAAAAGGAGGGCAAAATTGAATAATATTGTAATTTTCGGTTCGGGTGGCCATAGTAAAGTCATCATAGATATAGTCGAAAAGATGGGTATTTACAACATTACCGGATTAATTGATGGTTCTAAAGAGGCGGGTACAGAGGTCTTAGGCTATAAAGTTTTAGGTGGCTTAAATGTTTTAAAAGAGATGGATGAAGACATTCATGGAGGAATAGTGGCCGTAGGGGACAATTGGAGGAGATACCAAACTGTTCAAAGTATCAAGAACGTAAGAGAAAGTTTTAATTTCATTAGTGCAATCCATCCCTCAGCTGTTATTGGTAAAAATATAACTATAGCCGAAGGTACCGTAGTAATGGCAAATGCCGTAATTAATCCTGACACTACAGTTGGCAGTCACTGCATCATAAATACCAAATCTTCAGTTGATCATGATTGCCGGATCGGTAACTTTGTAACAGTTGCTCCTGGGGCTACATTAGCAGGCACAGTAAAAATTGGAGACCACTCCGTTATTTCTTTAGGTGCAAATGTCATTCATAACCTTTCCATTGGTGAACATAGTGTAATAGGCGCTGGATATACGGTTCTTAAGAATATAGATGCGTACACTGTGGCATATGGTTCACCAGCAAAGGAAATTAGAAAAAGAGTACTTGGGGATAAATTCTTTAAATAAGGTTAAGAATCAAGATGTATATCAATACATACTTTTACGGATAGCACATTTTAAAAAAAGATGACTTGTCATAAGTCGTCTCTTTTGCGTTTAAAAAAAGCAGAAGGTAACAAGAGCAGCTATTTTTCAAAACAGATATCGCTATTCCACCAAGCTATCTGGAAATACAAATTCTGATTATCCCTCACAACCTAAAAAAATTCTCGCCAAAACAGTAAAGTGGTACTCATATGGGTACCACTTCATCCATCCAAAGATGATAGTTTTGCCTTATAGTCAATGGAAATGGGTGTAGGGTATGGCAGAGAATACGGTTAAAATTAATATACACAAGCTTCTAAAAGAGCACGGCATTTCTTTAAGAGAATTGTCCCGCTTAGCAGATATTAGACACGCCACCCTAAGTGAATTAGCCAACAATAAAAGAAAAAGAATCCAATTAGATCATATCAAAAGAATCAGTGAGGCATTGGATATCAAAGACATCCGCAAAATCATCGACATAGTAAGCATAGAAGAAGACCTGTGATCAATATTTCAATAACTTTTACAGTAGAACGATTAGAAAACCACTGGGCACGCTTCCTTTCGAATTCCTCAAAGCAGCCGAAAAAGAAAGACATGAAAGAAGTCCATTTTCAAGGAGGTAAGGACATGAAGTACTTCATCTTATATATATCGTACTCCCCCGACTTCACCCAGGAACTTTATATCAAAAGCAAGTCCATGGAGCACCTCCTTGAATTCATCGGATGCTACTCCAACGGCTGCCTCGCAACAAGCCAAGGCAACATCAACACAACTCAAGTACTATCCATGTATGCAAGAGAAATCAATCCCAGCCAAATAGGCTTAAACAAAATTAAATTCGCCACCATAAACGAAAACAAAAGTTACAACGCAATGGATTTAGCATAGAGTGCCATCCACATAACCAATAACAAAAAGCCAGGTCAGAACCCATACCGACCTGGCTTTAGATTATGCATTTGACAAGACTCTTATTGGTTCAAAGTTCAGGACAAATAACACAGTCATATCTCTGATAACCTGACCATCAGCAAACTATACCGACTTCCAAAGGGACACGAGAACCGTCCCTGTGTCCCAAAGTCCTCCATTATTCCACAATTTAAATTATCTAATTCATTTTTTCAAATACTACCAACTAGAAAAATTATTATTTATTCCGATATTTAATATCAATACTAAGTTTTCATAATGGGAAGGAGAAAAGAATCACAGTTGATTTGACAAAACACTGCACCTCCACCGTATGTAGGGACTTTAAACTCAGTAAAATTTTGTGCTTTTTTATCTAAAAACCCCAAAATATGTAACATATTAATTATAATATAACCATATAAATATATTTTGCAAATATAAAGGAGATACTACAATCAATGAAAAAGGGTTTCTATTTTCTTATTATTTTATTCCTACTTTCTAGTACATTTCTTTCGCCCTCTTTAACTATGGCCACAACACAGCTAAGTTCTACTATCATCAACCAAGATGCCACCTGGACTCTTGCAGAATCACCATATAATTTAGCAGGGGACATCCAAGTTGCATACGGAGCAACTTTAACCATTGAGCCCGGGGTTGTGATACAAGGAAACGGCTATTCCCTTACAGTCCATGGTACCTTAAACGCATCTGGGTCAGAGGCGTCCAAGATCCAATTCAATAACCTTCAGATTAAAAAAGGGGGAGCCACCTATACTGAATTTTATTCCATTAAAATTGAACATGCCAATATTAATGGCGGAGCTCTTTTGCCAGCTGGGTCCGGTAAGCATGGCACCTTCACCCTTCGTGACTCAAAGGTTGAGAATATTTCAGGCTATTATCCCATCTATCTTTGGTATCCAAGCGGGGACAGTTTTATTGAACGAAATATCTTTTCTAACACAAGCGGGATTAGTGTGGGAACCGACGAAAATGTAAAGGTCTATATCCGGAATAATGTATTTTATAACCAAAAGGATAATTCAGGTAAGTATTACGCGGTGGAAAACTGGGCCAGCTACAATACTTCGGCCACTATCGTGGAAAACAACAGTTTCCTTAGCACGGACCGTATGGCCTTGAGGTTAAAATACAATTCTGGTAAAATCTCGTCCGCTGCCAATAACTTTTGGAACACGACAAATGCTGCTACCATTGATTCTATGATTTATGACAGAAACGATGATCTGAACCTAACTAACACTATTTCTTATGAGCCATATCTTAGCCAATCTCATGAACAAACACCCGTGTTCAGTGTTGGCCCAACGGTAAGTACCACCCAGCCGGTCAATGGCCAGTCAAAGATTTTGTTAGACCAAAAAATAGCCATTACTTTTAGTGAAGATATCAAACAGGGGTCAAGCTTTGGAAGCGTCACCCTTAAATCTTCATCGGGAGTATTAGTCCAAAGTACCATGAGCATTAATGGAAAAGTACTTTCAATTGTTCCAAATACTAAACTTAGCCCGAATACGAACTATACCGTTTTCATCCCTGCTGGAGGTATTCAAAACCTTAATAATCAACCATTACTTAGTTCCTATTCGTTAAAGTTTCTGACAACTCTTCAGGACCAAACCGAGGTAAGCGGAATCATTGGGAGTGATACAACCTGGTCTCTTGCAGGATCACCATACGTCTTTACAGGAGATACCCAACTTGCTTATGGATCTACTCTGACCATTGAGCCTGGGGTTGTCGTTCAAGGAAACGGCTATTCCCTCATAATCCATGGGACCCTTAACGCATCTGGATCAGAGACGTCTAAGATCCAATTCAATAACCTGCAGGTTAAACCTGGCGGTGCAACTTACACGGAGTTTTATTCGATTAACATCGGACATGCCAATATCAATGGCGGAGCTCTTTTGCCATCTGGCTCCGGTAAGCATGGCACCTTCACCCTTCGTGACTCAAAGGTTGAGAATATTTCAGGCTATTATCCTATCTATCTTTGGTATCCAAGCGGCGACAGCTTCATCGAACGGAATATCTTCTCCAACACAAGCGGGATCAGTGTTGGTACCAGCGATAATGTAAAGGTCTATCTAAGAAACAATGTCTTCTACAACCAAAAAGACCACTATGGTGAATTCTATGCCATACAGAATTGGAACAGTTCCGGCACTTCGGAAACGATTGTGGAGCACAACAGTTTCCTTAGCACGGATCGTGTCGCCTTGAGGTTAAAATACGATTCTGGTAAAATCTCGTCTGCTGCCAATAACTTTTGGAACACGACAAATGCTGCTACCATTGATTCTATGATTTATGACAGAAACGATGATCTGAATCTAACTAACACTATTTCTTATGAGCCATATCTTAGCCAATCTCATGAACAAACACCCGTGTTCAGTGTTGGCCCAACGGTAAGTACCACCCAGCCGGTCAATGGCCAGTCAAAGATTTTGTTAGACCAAAAAATAGCCATTACTTTTAGTGAAGATATCAAACAGGGGTCAAGCTTTGGAAGCGTCACCCTTAAATCTTCATCGGGAGTATTAGTCCAAAGTACCATGAGCATTAATGGAAAAGTACTTTCAATTGTTCCAAATACTAAACTTAGCCCGAATACGAACTATACCGTTTTCATCCCTGCTGGAGGTATTCAAAACCTTAATAATCAACCATTACTTAGTTCCTATTCGTTAAAGTTTCTGACAACTCTTCAGGACCAAACCGAGGTAAGCGGAATCATTGGGAGTGATACAACCTGGTCTCTTGCAGGATCACCATACGTCTTTACAGGAGATACCCAACTTGCTTATGGATCTACTCTGACCATTGAGCCTGGGGTTGTCGTTCAAGGAGACGGCTATTCCCTGATAATCCATGGGACCCTTAACGCATCTGGATCAGAGACGTCTAAAATCCAATTCAATAACCTGCAGGTTAAACCTGGCGGTGCAACTTACACGGAGTTTTATTCGATTAACATCGGACATGCCAATATTAATGGCGGGGCTCTTTTGCCAGCCGGATCCGGTAAATATGGAACCTTTTCTCTACGTGACTCAAAAGTGGAAAACATACCTGGGAATAGTCCTATCTATCTATGGTACCCGAGCGGTGACAGCTTCATCGAAAGGAACGTCTTCTCGAACACGAGCGGGATAAGTATTGGTACCAGCGATAATGTAAAGGTTTATATAAGAAACAATGTCTTCTACAACCAAAAAGACCACTATGGTGAATTCTATGCCATACAGAATTGGAACAGTTCCGGCACTTCGGAAACGATCGTGGAGCACAACAGTTTCCTTAGCACGGACCGTGTGGCCTTGAGGTTAAAATACGATTCTGGTAAAAGCTCGTCCGCTGCCAATAATTTCTGGAATACTACTGATCCATCTACCATTGAATCCATGATTTTTGATAAGAATGATGATGCAGGATTAACTAGTATAATTGATTATACATCTATTTTACATGCACCTAATACCAATACTCCTCTAATGAGCGAGGTTCTATATTTATTAAAAAGTACTCCTAATAATGCTCAAAAGAATGTTAGTCTTACATCAAAAATCACAGTAAATTTCTCAAAGGACTTCGAGTTCACGGAGAAATATAGTGAAATAAACATTAAAGACAGAATGGGCAATAATATTCCCATTGAAGTGAG
The DNA here is from genome assembly GCF_018424685.1 of Mesobacillus boroniphilus. Lineage (NCBI taxonomy): Bacteria > Bacillati > Bacillota > Bacilli > Caryophanales > Bacillaceae > Mesobacillus > Mesobacillus boroniphilus. The sequence goes on along the minus strand of NZ_QTKX01000002.1, from coordinate 310,727 downwards.
CAAAAGTGGATCGATTTTAACATTGTTACCTATTAATACTCTAAAACCTAATGAAAAGTTATATGTCCAAATACCTAAAGGCTCTATTAAAGATTTAACTGGTGCAATTAATAATGAATATTCATTTAATTTTGAAACAAGTACTCAACCTACTGGTTTAGTGGGAACCTTTAGTCCTGTCAAAATTGATCTATCATGGAATAAAAGTTCAACCGATATTATTGGATATAAATTATATAAATCAGAGGATGGTCTTAATTATGCTAAATTAAGCGATATATTAATTAATGATAATTCCTTTACAGATGAGAATATTAGAACTGGGCAAACCTACTATTACCAAGTGACCGAAGTATACCAGAATGGAGATGAATCTTTACCTTCACGAGTTAGAGAAGTAAAAACTCCAAACCCCGCCATGGGCTGGACAGAGGAATCAACTCCTGTTCTTTTCCCTACGGGGAAATGGACAACTTATGAAGGTACGTCCTACTCTGGAGGAAGCATGCTCTTGAACGGACAAAAAGATGCGTCAATTGAGTTAATGTTTTCTGGGGTTGGAATTAGATTTTACTCCCTCACTAGCCCTTGGTATGGACTTGCGGATGTCTATATTGATGGTCAATTTATTGAAGAGATTTCCATGTATTCCGAAAAAACGAGGTATACTCAACTGGTCTTCGAACATTTTAATCTACCGGAGGGTGTTCATACCTTAAAACTGGTGAACAAAGGTACAATAGGAAACACACTTGGAAAAGGGATAAATGTTAATATTGATGCTTTTGATATTATCAAAGAAAAGGATACCATACCTCCAAGCTCTCCTATTAATATTGTTGGAAAAAATCTAATAGATGCTAACCTTCTTTCCTGGAGTCCTAACTTGGAATCTGATGTCAAAGGCTATAATATTTATCGTTCAACAGATAGTACAACCTTTTTAAAAGTCAATTCCCTATTATTAACGAATAACGAGTTTAAAGATGAAGAAATCGAACATGGGAAAACTTATCACTATCGAGTTACGGCAATAGATCTGTTCGGAAATGAGTCCCTGCCTTCTGAGATAAAGAAAGTTGCAGTCCCCGTCCCTGCATCTGGATGGACAGAGGAATCCATTTCTGTTCTTTACCCTACGGGAAAATGGACAACTTATGAAGGTACGTCCTACTCTGGAGGAAGCATGCTCTTGAACGGACAAAAAGATGCGTCAATTGAGTTAGTGTTTTCTGGGGTTGGAATTAGGCTTTACTCCCTTACTAGCCCTTGGTATGGACTAGCGGATGTTTATATTGACGGTCAGTTTATTGAACAGATTTCCATGTATTCCGAAAAAACGAAGTATACTCAACTGGTCTTTGAACATTTTAATCTACCGCAAGGTGTTCATACCTTAAAACTGGTGAACAAAGGTACAACAGGAAACACACTTGGAAAAGGGATAAATGTTAATATTGATGCTTTTAATATTATTAAAGAAAAGGATACCATTCCACCAAGCAACCCTATTAATATTGTTGGAAAGAACCTTTTAGATGCTAACCTTCTTTCCTGGAATCCTAACTTGGAACCTGATGTAAAAGGGTATAATATTTATCGCTCAACAGATAGTACAACCTTTTTAAAAGTCAATTCCATATTACTGACGAATAATGAATTTAAAGATGAAGAGATCGAACATGGGAAAACTTATCACTATCGAGTTACGGCAATAGATCAGTTCGGAAATGAGTCCCTGCCCTCTGAGATTAAAGAAGTTTCAGTTCCCTTCCCTGCATCTGGCTGGACAGAAGAGTCGACTCCAGTTCTCTACCCTACAGGAAAATGGATAACTTATGAAGGTTCGTCCTACTCCGGAGGAAGCATGCTCTTAAACGGGCAAAAGGATGCTTCTATTGAGTTAGTGTTTTCTGGGGTTGGAATTAGGCTTTACTCCCTCACTAGCGTCTGGTATGGACTAGCGGATGTTTATATTGACGGTCAGTTTATTGAACAGATTTCTATGTATTCCGAAAAAACGAAGTATACTCAATTAGTCTTCGAACATCTTGCTCTATCGCAGGGTGTTCATACCTTAAAACTGGTGAACAAAGGTACAATAGGAAATACATTTGGAAAGGGTATAAACATTAATCTCGATGCTATTGAAGTCTTTTAAGAAATCAATCATAAATTTATAGACAAAAACATACTAAGATTAGTAGTGCGACCAAGGCATTGGTCAGCACTACTATTTTTTTATTATTAGATGTGAAGAACAGGTCGGGGCTCTTGTGATCTTAGAATCCATGCAAAAAATTGACCTTTGATTACGCTAATTAAATGTGTACCATGAATGACAATGTTTTTACCAACGAATGAACAAGTCTTTTACCACTAAAAGACTGCTTATTTACCACCCACTACCACGAGAGGTATTTTTTATTATCACTTATATCAAGATACTGGAATTGAAGAATGAGGGAATTAGCTTGAGGGGCACTTCTTTCACGCAAAGGACACTCTCGTCAAAAGAACAGAGGTCATTGATAAGGCTGTGAAGAAAGGATTGTTGTGTCCATTAGATAAAGAAATGGACGATAAATGGATTGAAGATTTTTTGTTACCTGAAAAATCATTAGAAGCCTTGGGGAGCCAGCCACTAAACTTTGATTTCATTTATAAGGAGTTGGCCAAGCCGAACCGAACGTTACTCTTTTACATCATGAATACGAGCCAGAAAGTCGAGCGAACAATAAAACCCTTACGTATCGGATTTTTATACGTCACTATAGCGAATATACCCAAAAACATAGAGCAACATTGCGTATTCGTAGAAACCCAGGAGATATAATAGAGGTAGAGTGGGCGGGTACAACGGCATTTATTATTAATAGGGATACTAGTGAAAAAGTGTAAAGCATATATTTTCGTCGATACCTGGCAGTGTAGCCAACTATCATATGAGGAACATTCCTAACAATGAAGCTTATAATCCGCGCATCCATGCATATGAATATTTCGGTGGCGTCACCCATATTGTTGTTTAAGATAACCTGAAGACAGGCGTGACGAAACATACTTGAAGGTAGCTCGTATTTAAATCCTACCTATAAGGAAATGGAACCGTTACGATACGATTATTATAGCAGCGCGGTTCGCAGTTCCATGGATAAAGCATGTGTTGAAGGCTCGATTGGAGCCATCCCAATACGTATTATCGCGGCACTAAGGAATACTCAATGTTTTAGTATTGAAGAGTTAAATAAGAATTGAAAGGATGTAGAATAAATTTTTGACAAAAATAAAGAAACATATCGACACCTTTTAACTTGGTTACAATCCAAAAATAACAAGTGGCACCAAAATATTATCTCGATATAATCGGACAATTAACACCATCAATCTCCTGACATCAATAAACGTCAATCAAACATTTCCACTACCAAATGAGACGCGAGGACCGTCCCCGTGTCTCTCCGCAAACATTTACATAGAAAAGACATTGCAAAGGCTGCAGAAAGACAGAAAATGAACCATGATGACTTGGCATATCGCTGCGGTTTAACAGGGGTGTACATCAACTTATCCGAACGAGAGAAATATGATCCTACTCTAAGACAATCGAACGATTAACAAAATCACTCGGCATGCTTCCATCTGAATTCATTAAAGCAATCGAAAAAGATAGCCAGAACCAAGACTAAATAGACAGAAGCCCATCTTCAAAGGAGGCTTCGAAATGAAGTACTTCATCTTATATAGCTTATACTCTCCCGAATTCACCAAGGAGCTTTATTTCAAAAGCAAGTCCATGGAGCACCTACTTGAACGCATCAGGCGCTATACCAAAGTCTGCCTTGTAACAAGTCATGGTAACATCAATACCAACCAAGTCATATCCATCTATGCAAGAGAAATCAATCCCAGCCATGTCAGCTTAAATAAAACTAAATTCGACACCATAAATAAAAACAAAAGTTACAGCACCAAAGATTTAGAATAGAACTAAGCTTACATAACAAAAAACCTGATCAGAACCCTTTCCGATTTTGTTTTAGATTATGCATTTAATAGTACCCATGTTGTTGTCACTTATCAGGTAAAATTAAACCATCTATTCCCGGACAACCTGACCATCAGCAAAACTATTTCGACTTCCAACGAGACGCAAGAACCGTCCCTGTGTCTCTTCGAATAAGACGTAAGAACTGTGTTGAAAGGATCAATTAAAAGTGGTTTCGGATGATAAATCATTCACTTACATAGGAATGAAATAATTTGCTGGTCCTTTTAAGCATTGATTCAAGAATATTTAAATACATAAAAGCTATACAGCTTTACTATACGGTAACTGATTACGGCCAGCAAAAATACCACTTACCCTCTTAAAAGTAAATTGTGTCAAGCAGCATAAATCTCCGAAACACGAAAGAAGCAAAGGGTACGTCCCATGCTCCTCACGAGAGACAAAACCTACTATTACAAAATCAGGGGATATAAAGTTGTGAATGGGAAGAAAATATACAGCTCCTACACAACAGTGGCTAAATACAAATTATAACTAATGAAAGGGAGCAAACCTTTTCGTTTGTCCTTTAAAATTTTTCACTCCTGATAAGGATCTCAATATTTTACCTAGTGGTAGAAAGTTATTAGAAAAGGATATATCAGTTGAAAACGGCCATTTTTATCATTGGTCGCTTCCTACTGCTATATCCTTTTTATTTTTTCACACTAATAGTCTAGAAATAATTGGGTGGTGAATTAGCAGTCTTCTAGTGGTGAACTTTTTACCAATGTAATAAGAACATTGTTATTAGCTGTATATATATAATTACCTTACCATGGAAAACTATGCTGACTTCCGAAGAGACATGAGAACCGTCCTTGTTTCCCTCATCAACAATGGGATGAAATTTTAGAAGAAGAAAATTGTGTCGATATAGGAAGGATTAATCCAGGGGATTATTTAAGGAAAATTTCGGCAGTAGTAAAATCAAAACAACAAAACCCACCAATCTTGATTCATAATAAGCAATCAGTGGGTTTTACTGTAATTAACTGCTATTTCTTATTGTTATCTATTAGTATGCTTTTCCTAAAATCATTAAGGATAGAATTTCTTTTTTCTTCAATAATTTCTTTATTGAAAGCAGAAATATTTTTAACGTTCCTTTTAATATTTTTTATTGCAAAATCATGATCGTCTAAAACTCTTATTATTAATTTCGCTAGATTTTTAAATTTCTTAGGATGGAATAAGAATTCTTCATCTAAAGTATCCGTAATTCCACCTACACTTGAACCAAAACAAATACACCCCCGACTTACTGCTTCTATTAATGCACGCCCTTGTCCTTCTGCCTTACTAGGTTGAATATAAATATCCATTTCATCTAACCAATTGTTTACTTTCTCGCCTGAAGAAATTACCCCTATAAAGTTAATATTATTAAGGACATTATATTGTTCAGCGATTTTTTTCCACCTCGCTGGGTCTCCACCACCTACAAAATATAGCTCAGCTTTAATACCTTTATTTTTAAGATATGATAATGCTTTAATGGCTGTTTCATGACCTTTATAATTAACATTTAAGGAACCAATTAATCCAATTTTCAATTTATTTTCTCTTTTCAAATTTAATATTCTTTGTTCTCTCATATTGAAAATATCTGAATTTGGCGTGGTAACCATCACATTAGAAACCCCTTCAGCATTTACTCCTTTCGATGGATACCGATTTTGTAGAAATTTTTTAGTTATATAAATAACAAAGGGAGCACTTTTGGTATATTTTCGTTGTAACAAGAACATCGGCCCAGCAACTACTTTCGAAACTAAGGACCCATAATTCCAAAAGGCATCCCAAGAACACCCAACTGTTTCAATAACTATTGTTTTATTTAATTTATTCGCTTCTCTACAAGCAAGAATACCAATTATACTTGGCAACCTAATTATTGCACCATCTGTACTTTTTAATGAATTTCTAATTTGCTTTCTTATAGCTGAATAATTTGTCAAGATATCTTTAATGCCTATATATTCACTAATTGGCGAAAAAAATACGTTCTCCCCGCTAGAAATTTGATAACCTTTATATTCTTCTTCTACATTACCAGGATGTTCTGCAAATATTCTAGTCGAAATCATTAATTCATCAAATACACTTAAGTACCTTTTCCATATATTGTAGGTGAAACCTATTGAATAATAGTTAGATGACTTATCTTTTATTAGTTTAGCATCGTGAAAAAAAGATACTTTCATTAAATCATCCCCTTACATAGTACTAAAAATTACTTCCTTAACACTACTTTGTCATTCAAGTAAAAAACCAATAGATTTAGAAACAAAAAGAATGTAGTATCATTTATTAGAATCCCAGCATTTTGACCCATAGCAAATCCTAATCTTGTAATAGGAATTGATAAGAAAAAGATAAGTTCAATCCTATTCTGTCTTTGAATTGATTTAATAAGATAATACACTAAAATTATAAATCCTATTATAAGTAATGGAGAAAAAACAAAACCAAAATAATAATACCCTTGTCCTATTATCGGCATAATTTGAGATACATGATCGGAAAAAAATAGTCTATAGTTAAATAGATAATTGGTAAACTCAAATCCATCTACATGTTTTAATATAAGATTAAATCCCATTGCCGGTCTTAAAAGATCATAGACCAAGTTAATTGGAGTACTAGATTCAGGGAATAATCTTGCGGTCTCTATTGCAATTGCTACGTTATATGGACCTCCTAAGTAAACTTGAAGAGTATCAGTTATATCGACCATAGGATTATCTCCCCTTGTATAAGTAACTGTATTCCTATGGGAAGTTATAAACGCTGTTACAATTATAATCGTAATTATTACAATAATGATTGGTATTTTACTTTGTTTAGGATATAACTTGTAAAGCAAAAAGAGACTTACAATTGCAGTAATTATAAAGTCTGACCTATTATCCCCAAATAAAATTAAGATATTTAATAAAACTATTAAAAAAGATAGCCATATATATTTTTTCTTACTAGAAATAACATATTTTTTATAGCAATATGACATCATTAAAAGAAATATAATATATTTAGATGTTATCAAAAAATAAGTAGTGAGCGTTTCTAAGGATGAACCCTCACCAAGATCCATCATATTTTCGGACGGGATGATAAATGAAAAAGTAGTTAGCGCATTAGGGCTTAATCCTAATAGGAGGAATGATACAAAAATGAATAACAAATATACAAACTTATTATTAGGTAATTTTACAATTGTCTTACTAAATTCATTTTTATTAGACAATTTTTTAAATAGAAAATAAATAACAATAGATACTACTAATAGTTCAAAAGACATCAATTTTAATGCTAAATCATATGAAGAAGCAGCCGGTGGTACAGATGACCTCCCTCCATACCACCCGGAAAAAACAATTAATATCGGTAAAATAACATATCTAGTAAATGTAACTAGGGAAAAAACAGCTATAAACATATTAAATTTTTTAAATAAGATTGGGGAAATAAAAAATACAAATACACATCCATATACTAAAGGAAGCATAAATAATAGCTCATATCCAGATTTATTCACATTATATGCAATATAGATTGAAGATACTATTCCTATTGTTAAGACTAAAATCCTTACAGACATATCTATTATTTTAGTAATAATCATAATGCTCCCCCGAAACAACTGCTTTTTTCATAATTAAATAGTTGATTTTTCTAACAATGTCTTTATTGGTTTAGCAGGAACCCCACCTGCAAATGTATAGTCTGGTATATCCCTTGTTACCGATGAACAGGCTCCAATTATGCAACCCTTTCCTATTCTAACACCCTTTGTTATAACGCTATTACTTGCTATCCAAGATCCTTCACAAATTAAAACACTGTCAAGTTCTGCCTCCACATTACTCACTTTCCCATTGATATATGAATGCTTAGTTGTCGTAATAACAGTCATAGGTGAAATAATGACACCTGATTCAATTTTAAGTCCACCCGCCCCATTGATCCATGTATTATGTGCTATATAAACATCGTCTCCTATTTCAATATTTCTTATCATGTTGATAGTTACCCCTTTTGCTAACTGAAAGTTCTTCCCACATTTGTTTAAAAACGGCTTAACCATAATCCCCCTTATTCTATTACTTTGTTTTACATTAGGGAGAATTTCTGAAATTAGTAATATAAGGTGCAAAAGAAAATGATAAATAATAAAATTTAAGGTTCTTCTGAATGAATTCATAAATACTATCCCTTCTAACTCATTAATACATTCATAGATTTTATTCAATTCAAGAATACAGTTTGAAAACGGTATGATTAACGTCTTTAATTAAAACATCGCTATGCAACAGTTGATCTTCAATTTTCAAATGTCTGTCTAATTGAATAATTTATTTTTTTATTAACAAAATAAGCTCGTAACAGTAATTGAATAAAACTTGTGATTATTATAGTATATGCTGCACCATAGATACCGTAATTATTTATCGTAAAATAACCCACAATCAAGTTAACTAGTAACATAAAAAATGAAATTTTCGGTTGAATACTAATATATTTCATAGCTAGTAGTGCTATATCTAGATTCCAGTTCAAAAAGTTTAAAGGTAGTGCAAGAACCATCAAAATCAAAATATCTATATATTCAATATATTCACTACCATAAACAACTCTTAAAAATGATTCACCAAATAGTAAGGATAATGCAATAAGAATGATCCCTGAAACAAATGCAAATGCAGATAAATGTAAAAAGACATTTTTTCTGAACGACAAATATTGTTTTTGTTTAAATTTTCTAGACAACATGGGCAAAAAAGTTTGTGCCACGGCATTCATGATCAAATTACCCAAAACCAATATATATGCAATAGCAGAATAGTATCCTAGTATTTTTGTTGATTCAAAAAATTCAAGTAAGTACCTTGGGTAGAAAGTGTTAAAAGAAACCATCATCTGCACAAACCCTAAAGGTACACCCAATATAATAATTTTTTTAAGATTTTTAATTATAATCTTGTTTCTGCCAAGATTATATTTTTGCCCAATATTTTTTTTCTCAACAAAATAAAAAAATAATACTTGAATCATTAGTTGACTAAAAAGTGAAATAATAAGGTCTTTGGTAAACAGCATTGTAAGAATAAATACTATTAATGTAATTAAATGTTTTATAATCATTAACTTGCCAATTAAATTAAGATTCTCCTCTTTATGAGGAACGGCATAATATATATCAGATTGTAAATCATAAATTTTAGAAATACTTACTAATATAATCACATAAAAGTACTCTTGATATACAAAAGTTGCTATTATAACCAATATAATACTTGAAAAAATACTAATTACTTTTCTTACACTTATATAATCATTGAATTCTAGTTTATCTTCAGTAATGTAAAGTGACCTTAATTTCATGTTGGCAAAAAGTATAATAGGAGCACTTATGGCAAAAGCTAATGAATATGCTCCGACATCTTCAGGGGTTAAAGCTCTGGCTATAACAACTACTATTAACCACTTTGTTAAAGAAACTACTAAATTTGCAATAAATATCCAAGATAAGTTCCTTATAATTTTCATATAAATTCTTTCTCTCTTCTTATTATTAGTGAACGCATATAACAAGTCAAAAAAATAAACAAATTGCTATTTTTCCCTGTTGTAGTTCACTAACTTACATTGTTTTTAATCATTCTAAACTTGCCACTTTTCTCTCTCGGGATTTCAGGGACATGTTCGATAGTAATTTTTGTATTTAAACCAAACTTGTGTATAAATTCATCCTTTAATAAATTATCATATTCAGGCTTATATAATTTTTTATCTACTTCAAGTTTTATTACAATTTCCCCCATTTTATCTTGTATCGTTTGTGCCCTAATAAGTGCATTTGGCATATTCTTAAAAAGATTCGCAATATTCCCACCATTTATTTTGGCGCCATCGCTGGTGTATAAAAAATCGAGTTTCCTTCCATGGATTTCCTTAATAACTGGGGCATTAATTCCACAATGACATGAACTATTCTCTGTTCCAAAGACCATCGAGTCTCCAATACGATATCGTATTAAAGGAGTTCCATGTGTAGTAAAACTCGTAACAAGTATTTCATCGCTATCAGCTTTAACATGCTCAAATACACCTGAACCTAATTCCATGTGTAACACTTGATTTTTACACTCTGTTACAAATGGTGCACCTTCACTTGAAGCATACTGGTCATAGACCTTACAATTAAACACTCTTTCTAATAACTCTCTTCCTGACTTTGTTAATGTCTCAGATGTAGGGAAAATTGCAACCGGTGTAAATTCTAACTTGATGTTGTGTCGTTCAATATATCCTGCAATATCACACATTGACATAAAAAAACCATCTATCGCATGAGGTTTAAACTTATTTAAAGATTCAATATAATATTTCATATTCTTCTCAGTTAAATGAAACGAGGAATAAATCATTTGTTTACAAGATGCATTATATCTCCAAAAAACCTCTTTCTTTTGATTTGGGGGGATAATATGTTTACCATTAAAAGTCGCACGCTTCATTTTTCGATGAACAAAACCTACCCGAGCCTTAAAATGATCTAGTATTGCCATTCTTTTCATCATATCTTCCGGTGTAAATAATACTACAAGTGATTTTCCTGTTGTTCCTCCAGTATGTCCTTCTATTGCTCCTCTGTACGGTATTGTAATTACATCATTAATATTTTCTCGTAACATTTCCTTCTCAACAATTGGTAGCTGCTTAAGATCATCTATTGTTCGAATAGACTCAATATCAACATCCTTATATAAATTTCTATAAAACTTACTATTATTTACAGTATATTGGATAAATTTTACTAATTCTTCACGTTGAAAATCTAACTTTTCTTTTAAGCTCCACTTATCAAATTCAGATAGGAAATCTAAGTAGTCATAATACACTTTTCCATAACGGGTCTTATTCCGCTGATATCCTGATAGTGTAACCATTATGTTTTGAAAAAATATTGGTGATTTATCGTATAAATTTTCAAGTAAACCCATTATAAATTCTCCTTATACCACTCTATAGCAGCCTCAATACCCCGCTCAAAATCCCATTCAGGCTCATACCCTAGCATTGCCTTTGCTCTACTGATATCAGCATTACTATGTTTTATATCACCTTTACGGTCTGGTCCAAAAATTGGTTGAATATCTTTTTCTAATGCATTCAACAAATGGGTAAAGATATCAATCAAAAACTCTCTTCCACCATAAGCAATATTATAAGACTGTCCTGCTGCTTCATGGGACGCATTACAAGCTTTCAAGTTGGCTTCAATTACATTTTCAATATAAGTAAAGTCCCGGCTCTGCTTTCCATCGCCATTTATTGTTGGTTGTTCTTCATTAAGCAATTGTTTAATAAATTTTGGAATAACTGCTGCATAGGCTCCATTAGGATCTTGCCTTCTACCAAACACATTAAAATAACGCATTCCATAAGTATCAAGGCCATACAATTTTGTATAGAGTTTTCCATATTCTTCATTTACCTTTTTGGTAAGTGCATAAGGTGATAATACATTGCCCTCTCTCCCCTCTTTTTTAGGAAGATGGGGCTCGTCGCCATACACTGATGAACTAGAAGCATAGACAAATTTCTTTACACCTAGTTGCCTTGCTGCTTCCATCATATTTAAAGTACCTTTTATATTTACTTCTTCATAAAACAAAGGCATTTCAATACTTCTTGGAACGCTCCCCCATGCAGCTTGATTTAAGACATAATTAATTCCCTCACAAGCATTTATACATGTGTCGAGATCACGAATATCTCCTTCGATAAATTCGTAATTAGGATTGCCTAAAAACTCTTCTACATTTTCTTTTTTTCCAGTTGAAAAATTATCAAGCCCTCTAACTTTATAGCCCAATTTAAGTATAGCTTCTACTAGGTTGGAACCAATAAAGCCTGCTGAGCCAGTAACTAAGAATTTACTGCCCTCTGGAAACTTTACATTTTCATATCCCATAGTTACAACCTCCAATATACAAACCCAGCATTCTCTGCTTCTATTCTATTGAACATTCCTTTGATATCCATCAGTACACAATCTTTTCTATAATTATCTATATCAAACTCTGATGTTGCAGCTACTTCCTTCATAACTTCTGAATTCACATATCCATTTGTGCCAAACATCATTTTTACATCTTCCAATTGAATAGCTTTAAATTCATCATGTGGAACTGCGAAAATTACTGCATCCATCTCTTTTATATCTTCAAATTCACAAAGATTGATTCCATATTCGCGCCATAAATCATCCTTATCCGCTTGAGGATCTACAACTTTGACTTCAACTCCGTACTCTTCTAATTCTTTGATTACATCCACTACTTTTGTATTTCGGACATCAGGGCAATTCTCTTTAAACGTAACACCAAATATAGCTACTTTTGCACCACTTATTTGCTTATTGGCTTTTATCATTTTCTTAACTGTACTTTCAGCAACATATTTGCCCATGTCATCATTTATTTTTCTTCCTGAAAGAATGATTTGGGAATGGTAGCCCATTTGCTCCGCTTTATAAGTTAGGTAGTATGGATCAACTCCGATACAGTGACCTCCAACTAACCCTGGAGAGAAATTTAGGAAGTTCCACTTGGTCCCTGCTGCCTCAAGAACCGCTTTTGTATCAATCCCCATCTTATTGAATATGATTGATAATTCGTTCATAAAAGCAATATTAATATCACGCTGTGAATTTTCTATTACCTTTGCAGCCTCAGCCACTTTAATACTGGCAGCTTTATAGACACCAGCATCAACAACTAATTCATATACCTTAGCGATAGTATCCAAAGATTCCTCATCTTGTCCAGCTACAACTTTTATTATGGTCTCTAGTCTATGAACTTTATCACCTGGATTAATTCTTTCTGGCGAATAACCAACTTTAAAATCTACTCCACATTTTAATCCTGATTCCTTTTCTAATATTGGAACACAAATATCTTCAGTAACACCTGGATATACAGTAGACTCAAAGACAACAATCGAACCTTTTGTTAAGTTTCTACCTAGCGTGCGGCTCGCAGATTCTACAGGCGTTAAATCAGGTGTATGGTCATCTTTTACAGGCGTTGGTACGGCTACAATATGAAACTTTGCTTCTCTAAGGCTTGATTCATCTGATGTAAATTCAACAGTTGTATTTTTGATTACTTCATTTCCTACTTCTTTTGTAGGGTCTATACCTTTTTTATATAGATCAATTTTAGGCTTATTAACATCGAAACCAATTACATTGACTTTTTTTGCAAATGCAACAGCTATTGGCATTCCAACATAACCTAGGCCTATTAGTGATATCTTCTCTTCTTTATCAACTAACTTCTCGTATAAATTCATTATTATTCTCCTTATCCATAACCTTATTTATTTCTTCTAGGTAAGCATTAATAACAATATTTCTATCAAATTCATTTTTCATCTTTATTCGACCAGCAATACCCATTTCTCTTTTTTGATCATAAGGTAAGTTTATAAACTTAATAATTGCTTCAACTAGGCCTTCAACACTCTTGGCCTGAAAACCAAAGCCCGTTAAACCGTCGTCAAAAGTCTCTACACACCCCGGCACTTCTGAGGCCAATACTGGCCTTCCTGAAGATGAAGATTCAAGAAGGACATTAGCTAAGCCCTCATGATAAGAAGGGAGTATTATAGCATGAGAACTACTAATAAAAGAATGCGCCTCGTCCTGCTGCCCGTGATATTTAATTATATCTAGTCTTTCTAACTTATCGATTTTTTCTTGGTAGTTTTCTTCTTCAGTACCACCAATTAGATCAAATTGTACATTGGAATAACTCTCTTTTACCAATTTTGCTGCTTCTAATAACTCCTCTATTCCCTTTGCTTTCATAATTCGACCTATAAAAAGGAACCTTATCTTACCGTCACTTGGGGGATATTCTTCAAATCTATGCTGTTGTAAATTCACACCTGATCCCGGAATTAACCTTGTCTTACTCTCAACAATTCTATTGTCTTTGAAAAACATTCGATTAGTTTTATTTTGAAAAAAAACACATGATGCTTTCTTTAATCCTAGCCTATAAAGCATCAAAGTGATTTTCTGAATTAAACCCTTATTTTCAATAGATGTGCCCAATCCTGTTATATTTGTTATATATGGCGTTTTGGTTATTGAGCACGCTATTCCACCGTATACATTAGGCTTAATTGTATATGTTAAAACGATATCTGGTTTAGTGTCTTTTAATATTTTTAAGTAGCTAAGTAACAACTTAAAATCAGCAAGTGGATTTTTCCCTCTTCTATCTAAGTTGGTATCTATGAACTTACAACCTAACTTTTTTAACTTTGGTATATATTCATCATTTGGTAAAGAGATGTAAACTTCATTATTCTGCTTAATTAATTCCTCTAACAACTCTTTTCTAAAGTTATATAACCCCATACCAAAGTTTGCTAATACAAGTATTTTCATTACTTAACTCTCCTAACTGGAACACCAACATAAACTCCTGGTTCAGTTATATCCTTAACCACAACAGAACCAGCACCAACTTTACAACCGTTGGAGATTTTTATATTATTACTAACTACACTACCAATCCCTAACCAAGATCCCTGACCAACTTTAACCGTTCCTGCTAGATGAACTCCTGGTGAAATATGAACCAAATCTCCAATAACATTGTCATGGTCAATTGTAGAACCTGTATTAACAATGCAGCCTTTACCAATTTTTGTACAACAGTTAACAATTACTCCCGCCATAACAGCTGTACCAATTCCTATATCTACATGCGACCCTATCACCGCATCTGGGTGAATTAATAGCGGAATACTAGCACCAAGTGTTTCAAGCCTTTCATAAATCCTTTGTCTCGTAGTATTGTTACCAATACCAACAAATATTTCGCACTCTTCTATATGTGTAAAAACATCATCTGAAGTACCAATGACATCTAAACCCATTGATATTTTGATGCTTTTGTCGTCATCTAAAAATGCAATGCTCTGCCATTTATTCATTTTCAAAGCAATGTCCGCAACAACTTTTCCATGGCCGCTAGCACCAATTATTAAAAGTTTGTTTTTCATATTTCTATTCTTTCCTTTTTGGTTCCCTTAAAAGGCTCAATCGTAGCAGCAGTTTCTGAATTAATGCCCTCTCTGATGAAAACCTTTTTTATGGTTAAGAAAATTATCATCCAATCCTTAATGAAACTTACATTATCTACATATTTCACATCTAGATTAAATTTGTCTTCCCAACTAATAGCATTCCTACCATTAACCTGAGCCAAACCAGATAGCCCTGGTCTAACTTCATGACGTCGTTTTTGATGATTGTTGTACAACGGTAAATATTGCACCAATAATGGCCTTGGGCCGATAATAGACATATCACCCTTCAAAATATTAAAAAGTTCCGGTAGTTCATCAAGAGATGTAGAACGTAGTAACCTACCAAACTTCGTCAACCTAACGCTATCAAGTAGTAACTCCCCTTTATTATCTCTTTCATCAGTCATAGTCCTAAATTTATACATCATGAAAATCTCTTCATTAAGGCCAGGTCTCTTTTGCTTAAAAAGAATAGGGCTACCTAATTTTGTTCTTACAAGAATTGCAACTACTAGAAATATCGGACTAAGAACAATAATGGCGATTAATGATAGTATGAAATCCATCGGTCTTTTTATGAACCTCCTATAAATACCACCTTTGGAATTATTCATTACTTAAACCACAACCCTTTAATAGTCTCCACAACTCTTTCTAAGTCCTCATCCGTCATCTTTGTATCAGATGGCAAACAAACCCCATTCTCAAACAACTTCTCCGATACATCAGTTCCAACATAATCATATTTCTCGAAGTACGGCTGCATATGCATTGGTTTCCAAACAGGTCTTGACTCGATATTCTCCTTTTCAAGAGCCTCCATTACATCAATGGGTCTAACCTTTCCAGTTAAAACCATTGAGCTTAACCAATAATTAGGTTCATCCCACTTATTACTAGGCATGAACTCAACACCCTCAAGTTCACTAAGTTCTCTCTTATAAAATTCATAAATGTAGTTCTTTTTGGCAACTCTCTGATCCAACACTTTAAGCTGTCCTCTTCCTATACCAGCAACCACATTACTCATCCGATAATTGAAACCTAATTCACTATGTTGGTAATGCCTTACTTGGTCTCTTGACTGTGTCGCCCAGAATCTAGCCTTTGCAATTCGTTCTTCATTATTAGAAACAAGCATCCCTCCACCAGAAGTTGTAATAATCTTATTCCCATTAAAAGAGAAGATGCCATAGTCACCAAAAGTTCCAGTATGCTTACCTTTATAGTAAGTACCCAGAGACTCAGCAGCATCTTCTATAACCGCTACATTATGTTTCTTACAGATATCCATGATTTTATCCATGTCTGCAGATAAGCCATATAAATGAACAACAATGACTGCCTTTACTTCTGGGTACTTCTTAAATGCTTCTTCCAAAGCTTTCGGACTCATGTTCCACGTTTCATAATCGCTATCTATAAAAACCGGAATGGCATTTTGATAGATGATTGGATTAGCTGTTGCTGAGAAAGTAAGTGTTGGACAGAATACAATATCCCCTTCTCCAACTCCCGCTGCTTTAAGAGCTAAATGAATAGCAGCTGTTCCTGAAGATAGTGCTGCTGCAGCTTTCGAACCAACCTTTTCAGCTAGTTCTCTTTCGAACCCATCAACGTTTTCACCAAGGGGAGCAATCCAGTTTGTATCAAAAGCTTGCTTTATATATTGCATTTCATAACCTTCATCACTCATATGAGGTGATGAAAGAAATATTCTTTCTTTCACTTTCGTTGTCTCCATCTTCAAGTCTTCCTTCCTCTATTAGGTTAATACTTTAGTAGATTAGGACTTAATTGGAATCTTTTAAATATTGATCCAACCAACTTCTAAACCACTAAAATTGTTTTCTACTTCAGATACTTAACGAGACCTTAACTCAAAAAAACACCCCGGATCCATATCAAACTCAATGAACCCGGGTGTTAAGTTATTATTTATTAACTTTCTCCTTAGCCATTACCTCTTTAAGATAAGCAAGTAAGTCTGACCGTAGTTCGTCATTCTGCAGTGCAAACTCCACAGTAGTTTTGACAAATCCAATCTTCTCCCCAACATCATACCGCTTACCCTCAAAGTCATAAGCAAATACCCGCTGAATCTGATTCAACTTCTGAATCGCATCGGTCAACTGAATCTCTCCACCAGCACCAGTTTCCATCTGATCCAGGAACATAAAAATCTCAGGAGTAAGAATATATCTGCCCATAATCGCAAGATTAGAAGGCGCAGTTCCAGGAGCAGGCTTCTCCACGAAGTTCTCAACCTGATACCTTCTTCCACTCTGAACCGAAGGTTCAACAATCCCCTTTCGCCATTTTAACAAAACCAAGTTTCTTTTATTATATATAGTACCAATAAAGTCAACTTTACTTCGCCACCAAAAACACCCGGTTCTTCTTCCTGTTAGCCAGGTTGATCACATACTCCTTAAGCTGGTTGGCATTAAAGTGTTCAAACTGCCGAAGAAGATACTCAACCTCTTCCTCCTGCTCCAGAACAGCCTTCCCAATAAAAATCTTCGGAAACACCGGATCAGGATGGATTTCGTTTTCATTCAGCAACTCCTCGAACATTTTCTCTCCAGGACGCAGCCCCGAGAAACGGATCGGAATCTCATTAGTAGAGTATCCAGAAAGAGTGATAAGATTCTTCGCAAGATCCACAATCTTAACCGGCTCACCCATATCCAGCACGAAGATTTCTCCCCCACGTGCCAATGACCCAGCCTGAATAACCAACCTAGAAGCCTCTGGAATCGTCATAAAGTACCTAGTCATATCCGGATGTGTAACCGTAACCGGCCCGCCAGCCTGGATTTGCTTCTTGAACAGCGGAATCACACTTCCCCGACTTCCAAGCACATTCCCAAACCGTACAGCAACAAACTTAGTCTGGCTTTCCTGATCAAGCTTCTGAATGATCATCTCAGCAATCCGCTTCGTCGACCCCATCACATTCGTAGGGTTTACTGCTTTGTCCGTAGACACAAGCACAAAAGTCCCAACACCAAATGTGTCAGCTGCTTCGGCGACATTCTTCGTCCCGAACACATTATTCTTAACAGCTTCTCTCGGATTGTACTCCATCAACGGTACATGCTTATGGGCTGCTGCATGGTATACAACGTTAGGTGTATGTGCTTCCATTACCTCAAACATTCTCTCCCGGTCCTGGACATCACCAATCACCGGAATGATTTCAATCTCTTGTCCGTATTTATTGCGAAGCTCCATATCAATCGTATAGATGCTGTTTTCCCCATGCCCAACGAGCACCAGTTTTCCCGGTTCGAAATTGCAAATCTGGCGGCAGATTTCAGACCCAATTGAGCCACCGGCACCTGTAACGAGAACGGTTTTACCAGTGACATATTCTGATATGCCTTCAATATCCAGCTTTATTGGCTCACGTCCGAGCAGGTCCTCGACTTCTACGTCGCGGAAGCTGTTGACGGCTACTTTGCCGATCATGACGTCTTCGATCTTCGGCATGATCTGAGGCTTTATTTTTGTCTTTGTGCATTCTTCAAAAATCCGTGTCAGCTCTTCTTTTTGCAATGAAGGAATTGCAATGACAATTTTATCAACCTTGTATTTCTCAACCGCCTTGGCGATATCTTTACTTCTTCCTGCTACCGGGATACCAAGGATGTGCAGTTTATATTTGTTTGGATCGTCATCAATGAACGCAGCTGGCATCAGGCCTAATTCACGATTGTTTTTTAGCTGACGGGCGACAAGTGTGCCTGCTTGTCCGGCACCGATAATCAACACTTGCTTCATATTCTTATCCGGCTTGATAAAACGGTCGCGGGTAATTCGCCACCAGAAGCGGCTGCCGCCGATCATCAGGATCAGCAATGTCCAGGTGCTGAATAGCACTCGTCCGTATACATTAAAGTCCATGATGTATTGAAACAAAGTCACCATCAGGACGGAGAGGGTTACCGACTTGGTGATCCCAATCAGCTCGCCGACGCTTGCGTATTCCCACGCTTTGTTGTAAAGCATGAACATCGAAGCAAATAAATGATGGCATATTAGGAGAACGAGTGCACTGATAAAGATATTTTCAAACTTTATGGTTTGGACTGATGGATGAAGTGGTATGTAACTAATGTAAACTGCCGCATATACAATCAAAGAATCCAGTCCGGCGAGCAAAAGCAGACGTTTGTGGTAACTCATTCATATCCCCCTATTATTTTCATACGTAGTGATAGATGCTATTTTTAAATAATATTTCTTGCGCCAAAAATAAATATCTAATGAAAACACACGTGTCTTGACATGAATTTTCATTAGATATATATAAGGTTGATTGATAAAAACTAATGGGCATCTAACCCGCCCTCACACCATGCTATCGACAACTCAAGTGTCTAAGGACTGCTTTCCCAGCATCCCACAGCATGATCGAGTGCCTCCATGGGTAACGGGTAGGAGGCATCGCCGGTCAGGTCTTCCTGACAAATATGTATTGCTTCTTGTTGTGATTAAAATAGTCCAAGGAATTTTTTCTTTTTGACGCGCTGTGGCACTTCTTTGTATACATTATGATCCCGGACAAGCAGTTCGGCGTTTTCTTTGAGGAAATAGACCATATCCACACCATAACGGGTTTCAATATGATTATAAGCGCGTGCCATATGAAAGCGGCGTTTATTTGTGTTGTGTGCATCCGATGCGATAAAATGAGTCAGGTTTGCTTCAATCAGCTGTTCTGAGAAGTTCTTGATCTTTTTTCCGAAAATTCCGCAAATACTTGACGCAGTTACTTGCGATAGTGCGCCGTTCTTAATCAATTGATATAGGATTTCAGGACGCTCGATGATTTCCTGGTTCCGTTCCGGATGGACGATGACCGGGATTTTCCCTTCCATCTGCAAATCATATAATAACTTATCGGTATATCGCGGCACATGACCCGAAGGCAATTCAATGAATATGTATTGTGTGTTATTCAGAGTGCTTACTTCCCCCAGCGTTATTCCCTTCATCAGCTCCCCGTGGATGGCCGGTTCCTGGCCCGGAAGGATGGTCAGCGGGATGTTCTCTGCTTTCAGTACATCATTCAGCTCCGCTGTCTTCTCAATGATTGCTTGTTTCGTATTTTCATAACGGCCGTTTTTGTGGTGAGGGGTCGCAATGATTGTGTCGATTCCTTCATTAACTGCAGCTCGCGCCATTTCGATGCTGTCTGCCATCGTTTGTGCGCCATCGTCTATTCCTGCTAGTATATGACAATGTAAATCTATCATTCCGCCCACTCATTTCCATAATTTCGTCACATTTATAGTTCTTTTCTAATATTACCATTATACCCCTTATGGGTAAACGGGGGAATTTTGTCGAATCTTTGTCGAATGACTGTTATTTGTTACCATAATAGTAATAGTAGTCTGAGCTTTGCAGCTTCTTATGGTTGAGAACCGTTCCGAGAAGCTTGCCTTTTGCTGCTGTCAGCAGTTCTTTCGACTTAGCTGCTTCTTCCATTTCTGTCTTGCCGCTGTAGACGACTAGCAACACGCCATCGCATTTGTTGGCGAGGATCTGTGCATCGGTTACCGCAAGCACCGGCGGCGTGTCAAATAGGATGACATCGTATTCGCCTTTCGCATCCTCCAGGAATTGCGCCATCGCATGTGAACCCAATAACTCAGCCGGATTGGGCGGGATCGGACCGCTTGTCAGGATGGACAGATTAGGCTGGTCCGTTTTATGGACAGCATCGGCCAGTGTCCGCTGCTTTGATAGAATCGAAGTCAGTCCGTATGTGTTGTTCAGGCTGAATGTATAATGCACCGTCGGCTTTCTTAAGTCTGTATCGACGAGCAGCACCTTCTTTTCCTGCTGTGCGAACACGACAGCCATGTTGGCTGCGGTGGTCGACTTACCTTCCGCAGGTCCTGGAGAGGTTACCATCAGTGTCTTGATTTCTTTGTCGACAGAAGAGAACTGGATATTCGTCCGAATCGTCCGGTATTGCTCTGAAATCGGTGATTTAGGGTCATGCAATGTGACGAGGCTTCGCTGTGAATTACCCAGTACTTTGGCTTTTTTCTTAAACACCGCTCTCACCTCTTTCCATTTGCCTTTGTCCCCGTTTTTGCTTTCTCGCTGCCATCTGTTTTTCATCGATCACAGAAATGACGCCAAGAACAGGCATTCCCAATTGCTTTTCAATATCCTGCGCGCTTTTTACCGTATTGTCCAAATACTCGAGGAGGAATGCCAGTCCGACACCCGCCATCAATCCGACTACAAGCGCGATTGCAATGTTAAGCGGAGGCTTCGGCTTGATTGGCGACTGAGTCTGGACATCGGTCGCTTCAGCCAGGACGCTCACATTGTCCACACTAAAGATAACAACAACTTCCTTACTAAAAACATTTGCTATCTTGTTGGCAATATCGACTGCCAGCTTCTTATCCGCATTTTGGACTGAGATATTCACAATCTGTGAGTTTGTTTCACTTCCGACGTTGATGCTGCCTTTCAGCTGCTCCGCTGTCATGTTCAAATCCATATCTTCAATCACAATATCAAGGATCCGGTTGCTCTTGATGATGCCATTATATGTATTGATCAGCTGCAGATTTGTCTGTACTACACTAGGGTTATAGGCAGCCTGTTCACTCTGCTTTTGGTTGACGAGAATTTGTGTCGAAGCCTGATAGATCGGGGTTAAAAAGAAGTAGCTAACAATCCCGCTGGCCAGTACCGCCACAAACGTGATTGAAAGGATTAACCAAAGGCGTTTTTTCAAAGTGTCCAGCAGTTCTTTCAAACTAATTGTTTCTTCCAACGTTACATCCTCCGATATCCGCAAAATAAAATTCAAAAAGTATTATAGCACAGAAATTGGCGATTTTTGGCGCCAGTATATCATTTTTTTTACAAACTTTACAAGATTCCCTGTAATTTATAATTTAAACCTAATTTATGTAATTTTGTAGGCATTTTTTGTATATACCATAAATTACTAGTTTCTTATTGACTTACATAAACAAAAATAAACAAAATAAAAATGGCCCGGTATTCCGCCGCCATTTCTATTTCGCTATCGCACCCTGCAAATCTATCTTCAGCTGCTCCATCAGCTTGCTAATTGTCATTTGTTCCATATTTCCATGCTCATACGTTTTCTTGATCAAGCTGATGATTTGATCCTGGTGAAATGTCATATCCTCTGTATGGGTCTCAGCTTCCATTTCCTGTTACCTCCTGAATTTCCATAAACTGATTTTATTTCAATTTAATAGATTTGTAAATGATTTTCCAGTAAGAAATATATTCATACTATCTATAGGAATATAAGAGACTGGAATATATCTTTACCCATAAACCAATTGAGATAACCTGCTTGCTGAAGTTTTCCTTCCCTATACTTTATGCCTCAGGTGGAGAAGGAGTTAATGAAAACGTCGCCCAAATGAGAAAGGCAAAATAAGGGCCTGTTCTGGACAATCTTCGAGGGAAAACATAAAAAACCCCCATCGAAGGAGGTCTATTTATTACATATTCGCTTTCGCCTTATTCAGGATTGCTGAACGTCTTTCTTTTTTCGCTGCTTCGTACGCTGTTTTAAACTTCTGCGCTTCGGTTGAATCATAGCCATTGTTTATCAGTTCATTGACGAGCGCGTTATACACATAGTTGAATGTGCTGTCTGTCTTCCGCTCAAGGATTTTCCCTGCCGTGCTGTATTTTGAGTAAAAATAGAAGTAATCGACATTTTCGCCGTCCTGTTGTTTCGTTTTGTATTCGCTGTACGCATGGCTGACCAGCGCATCAATTTTGCTGTTTGCCTGTGCTTCCAGCTGGACGAAGCTTGGCTCGTATTTTGCCGCGATTTCTTTTGCAGCAGGCTTAGCCGGAGCTTTCGGTTTCTGCTTCGTATCTGTTTTTTCACTAGAAGCTGTTTTTGCGGCTTTTTTATCTGTTGATACAGTCAGGCTGCTTTTGTCTACCTTAGTTGTACTTTCCTTATTGTTGCTGCCTGTACTGGTAGTTTCCGTTGTTGTATTACTTGAATCCCTGTTTTGACCATCAGATTCTTCGCTGGCTGCTGTTGTATCCTTTTCTTCTCCTGTTTCATCAGCGGTTTCTTGTGCAGGTGCAGCTCCGTCACTGCTTTCTTCCTCAGGAAGAGCAATATCATAATCCTCGCTTACAACCTCTTCTACTTTTTCGTCCTTCACTTCATACGTCTTTACCTCGAGCAGGTAATAAACATAACCTGCGCCGGCGATCAACAGCAGCGAAAATGCCGCAAGGATGATCTTCCACTTCTTCATTTATCCATCACCTCTATCAGGAGTATGTCCATCTGGCTGTCTACTAAAAGGAAAAATTTCTCTATTGCATGAAAAGCGTAAGCGCCTTGGTCAGCCCCGACAAGCGTTGGAGGGCCGACCGGTGAAGTCGGTTTTTGACTTCATTGGGCGGACCGAAACGTCTCGAGCTGCTCAAAGCTGACGCTTATCGCAAGATACTCGAGGAAGCACTGTCGAGGATGAAAACTGGCTAGGCGCTGGAGCTAGACAATTGTCGAAGTGCAATTTACACTTTCTTATTCTATAAAACGAAAGCTGAACCGTCCAATCAGGTCGGTTCAGCCATTGTTACTTTATCGGATCCATGCTCCGTCGCTGCCAAGACGATATCCGTCGATGACAGTGCTCTTCGCCATTGCTCCGTCCTTGTATAGGTAGTACCACTTGCCGCCAGTAAGGATCCAGCCAGTCTTCATCGCGCCGCTGTTGTCAAGGAAGTACCATTTGCCGCCAGTGTATACCCAGCCTTTTTTCATGACACCATTGCCATCCATGAAGTACCACTTCTTGGCATCGTATACCCAGCCAGTCTCCATGCTGCCTTCTTTTTTATCAAAGTAGTACCACTTGCCGCCGATGTATTTCCAGGCAGTCACCATATCACCGTTCACTGTGTCAAGGAAGTACTTCCTTGCACCTTGCTGCAGCCAGCCCGTCTTCATGACGCCGTTGCCATCCATGAAGTACCACTTGCCGCCAGTGAATTCCCAGCCAGTTTGCATTTCGCCTTCATTATTGAAGAAATACCACTTGCCGCCGATTCGCTTCCAGTTCGTGATCGCAGCTCCTGTGTTCAGGTCCATGAAGCGCGTCACGCCGTTGTGTTTTACCCAGCCTTTTTGCAGGACACCTTCGTTCACGCTGCCTTTAACAGGGTGGAAGAAATACCATTTGCTGTCGATTTTAATGAATCCCTTAACCATCTCACCTGTTTCAGTGAAATAGTAAGTCCGATCTCCAAATTCCTGCCAGCCAGTTGCCATTACACCGTCAGCGCCAAGGAAGTACCATTGGCCGCCGTATAATAACCAGCTGTTTTCAAGCATTGCGCCGCCTTTAGGATTGAAATAATACCAGTCGCCATCGAATTCAACCCAGCCAGTTACACGCTGTCCATCGATATCGTAGAAATATACCTTTCCGCCTTCTTCAACAAAGCCGTCTATGTTGACTACGACCTGGAATGGAGACTGCGAGCCGTCAGCAGCTGCCACATATCCGTTGAATGTATTTTGGAACAGGCTTGCTACCATGTATTTAAGTTCTTGATAGTTTGTCAGATAAGTTTCACCATCACCAAGAATGTCAGCAAGTTCAGAAGTGATCAGTTTCTCAACATCTATCACTGCCTCGCCATTAACAAACTGTAAATCTGTTTCTTCTTTATATAAATAAGAATCGTTGGAGAATAGTGATACCGTTTTTGCCGTAGATGACTTGAACTTGATCGCGTTCACCTCGACAGTGCCGTTATTGCCGGCAAGGTCAAGGTAGAACTGGTTGCTGCCATCCTTCACAAGCGCAACTTCTCCTATATTTGTCATCAATGAAATTCCTGTCAGCTCCACTGCATTAACAGCAGGAATTTCCACGCCGCTGCCAGAAGTAAATAGGATATCAAGGATTTCATACCCGCCATCTGCATAATCAACAGTTGCTGTTACCCATGCCTCATTGTTCACCACATGCATCAGCTGGCGAAGATTCTGGATGGATACGCCGTCGCTGCCCTGGTCAAGGTCGCCAAGCCATTCGGATACAACGTACTCCGCCTTGTTGTTCACTACTTCAATTATCGCATCCGGGAAGAATGCATTCAAAGCCAAAAATTCGAATGTGATCGAATCGACACCCTCCGGAGTGGCAACGGAGATTTTTTCTACTTTATCCGTTTCCTGCACCCCAAGATCGGCGATCAAATCGTCGACATTCACTTCAAAAGAATTTGTTTCATTTGCTACTACATACTCTTGACCTGCAATCGTCACTGTCACTTCAAACAAAGATTCAGCGTACGATGCCTTTGGCGCAAGTACAGACAGAAGCATCACAAAACCAATGAATAAGACCGATAGTTTTTTGCTCAATTTTTCCCCTCCTAAATTATGTATCTCTCTATTTTTCCAAAGCCTGGATTGGCTCCAGTTCCAGAAAGTGGTATGCATTGTTTATTTTACAAAATTCGGGTTAATTATACAATACGAATCTAGTAAACTTTACTTAGCTAACCCAAGTAAAATATTGGGAAATCTTATCAACCTTTTACCTAAGCGTGTCGTCTAAATAGAAAAGAAAGTGCTGGGGGTGAAGCAATGCAGAGAGAAAAAGTGATCGTTGAGCTGATGGAGCAGTATGGCACGGACGTACTTCACCTCGCGTATTCCTATGTCCGGAACAGGCAGACTGCCGAGGACCTGGCACAGGAAATTTTCCTGAAGTGCTACCAGAAATTCGATACTTTTCAGGGAGAGGCACAAATTCAAACTTGGCTATATCGTGTCGCCTCCAACCATTGCAAGGATTATTTAAAAAGCTGGCATCACCGGAAGGTCTTCGTCAGTGGCTATATCTCATCCATGCTCGGGGGCCAGCAGGCTGGTCCGGAAAAGCAGCTGATCCAGAATGCCGAAAACAAAGAGCTGGTCGAGGCGATGTTCAAGCTGCCGGTTAAATACCGGGAAATCATTTATTTATTTTATTATCAGGAAATGCCCCAAAAAGAAATCGCCGAAGTATGCGGCTTGAACATCAATACGGTGAAATCCAGGCTCACAAGGGCGAAGCAATTGCTGAAGGAAATTTTACAGGAAAGGGGTGTTGACCTTGGAAGAACAGCTGAAGAAACTGAAATCAGGTCTGAAGGATGAACTAACCGGATTAGAATACAATGCGAGAATGAAACGGAATGTCATCAGGCGGTTTGAGGAGAAGGAAAAGCATCGGGGGAGCTGGTTTCGCGGAGTGGTGCCGGCAGGATTGAGCCTGGCTTTGCTGGTTGTTTTCAGCTTGGGGATTTATTGGCTGGTTGATTCTAATTATTCGAAGAACCTGGGGGAAACACCTCCGGCCAAGGAGGAGGCACCTGTCGCTGAAGCGCCAGAAGAAGAAAAACCGGAGCTGATCGTTCCGCCGTATGTTCCAGACGGATATGTCTTCAAGCATACGCATACGAATGAGGATCTTTATGAGCATTTATATATTTATGGACAGAATGAGGGAGACTATTTTGCCTATATCATGCGAGAGAACAAACCCGATTTTCCAGTCCCAGATACCCCGATTGAACTGGCTCAAGGTTTGAATGGCCATATTAATAAAGTTTCGGAAGAACACATTTTCCTTACCTGGCAGGATGAAGGGATGTATCAAATCGTCGAGCGTAAAGGAAGTATGCCAGAAAGCGAGTTTTACAAAATTGCCGAAGCGATTTTAAAAGCAAAGGGACATGAACCTTTGCTGGATGAGTTGATCCGTGAAGAAGAAGTTGTTATCTCCTTCGAAGAACAGCAAGCTGTTGAACTTTTAGTGAAATACAATACCCTCAGGAAGGAAGTTTCTGAAGATGCCACCGGTGAGCCGGGAAATAAGTTTGTCTCATACAACTCAAAAGAACAGCTTTACCAATTGTTCGATAGTTTCATGACGCGTCAGGCAGTTGAAGATTACGTAGAGATTCGTGTATATGAAGAAAACGGCGGTTTATACATGGACGGCATGGAGGATGTCCGCAACTTCTGGAGTGATAAACCTTATGAGTTCACGAAAGTCTCCGATAGTGAATACAAGCTGGTCCAGGTCCAGGAAGGCGACATGAACGGCAGGGAAATATTCTTTGCAACGTTTAAGAATTTTTCCGGAGTATGGAAAATCAATACAATCACCACGGAAAATGATAACTCAACACCATGGTTAAGCAGTGCTGGTGCAACTGACTTGCTGGGAGACTACCATAACAGGCTCGAGGAAATCTTCAAGGATGCAGCTGATGCACCTGACCGGAAGTTCAAAACCTATAAAAGCCTGGAAGAGATCAACAAGAATTTTGCTGACATTGCTACGGGAGATTTCCTGAAGAAACACTTGGAGGACTTGGTTGCCGAAAAACCCGATGGGCTATACCTTGTTTCTGATGAAGCACCATCCAGATATTCCTATGACTTCCGTTCCGACCTGACAAGAACAAGCGACACCGATTACAAACTGACCCAGTCACAGGAAAACAATCTATACTATACAGCCGAATTCGTACTGCAGAATGGTAAATGGCTGATCAATAACATTGTCACTACACAGCTGAACTGAAGCAGGGGGACCGTTCCCCTCTGCTTTTTTATGCTTGAGGACATTAACAACTGGGATATGTTGCAAAACAGCAAGATAGACCCGCCGATTATTACAGGCACCTATGCGATTCCCGAATCTCGCTTGACTCTTGTTAACAGCAACTCCCATATCCTCGAAGTTATTACAACAATTATAAGTGTCCATATGATGTGGAATGGAAGTTTCATTGATTCATTCCCAATAAAACCAGCCACCCAGTTTCCTGCATAGTAAACTGCCGATGCGGAGAATAACAATAGACAAACGAAGACTATAACTACAATCGACCTGTTTTTATAGCTGACTTTTTTAATCTTCTCCCTGTTCTTCACTAATTGATAAAGTAAAACTGAAAAAAATAAAAATGCCGCAAATCCAAGTGCACCCAACATCCCTGTTACCTTCCTTTATTTAAAGTTGTGTTCAAACTGATTATTTATTCTTCATTTATCCTCATTCTCCTTCTTCCTGCCGAACATTAAGCCTCTCGGCAAACTTCAGGTGATGACAGATACCTTTCGAGGGTACAAAAAAGGAACGTTAGGGTAACGTTCCTCTGCAATTCTATATTTCTCAATGCTTTCTAACTGAACTTGCTTACTGCACTTGTAAAAGGCGGTGACAGGCACTGTGTTAAATATTTTGTTTTACATATTCTAAAGCTTCGGTTCGTCTTCGCAGTTTTTGCTTGCTTTTTAAATTAAGCAGAAAGTTTTTGAATTCTTTTCTTGGCGGCAATCCTTGTATGGATATGGCTCTGCCTTCTCTAACAAAAACCTCTAGTGCATGTACGATGGCTACTTCATGTTTTTCTTCCAACTCTGTCCATCTTTTTATGTCATCCCAGGCAGGATTAGACTTACTGAACAAGCTGTCCCACCCCTCTGTTACTGGGAATCTCACACGCTCCTCCATCCAATGGATGACCCTTCTTGAATGAAAGGAACCTAAATGGGAAAGTGCGTCATACCCGGATATCTTTCTATCATTTTCTTGACCAAGCTGTTGAAAAACGAGTTCAAGCCCTTCGCCTTCAGGCATGCATCGCGCGGTCAAATATGCTCTTAATCTAGTATCCAATCGACCCTGCTGCTCTTCCCATAAGCCTTTGACCCATTTTTCAGCATAACTCCCTAAACCTTTACCAATCATTTTGCAAACGACTCTTTTTTCAAGATATGTATTATACTGATCAAGTTTTTCTGTAAGAGAATCAAATAATACTTTTTTATCAAAGACCTGCAACGCTTGTATTGTTTCTTCATCTAGTCTCTTGCGATACATAATAAAAGCAATAAGCTGATCCATATCGGTTTTAATATCACTTAACTTAGTCTCCGCGAATGAATCAAACCATTGCTTCCACCTGATGGCGCTGGAACTCTCAGTCTCCAAACCTCTTTCATTTAAAAAATGCTCGAACTGCCACTTCTCGCTTCCGACACAATTCAGCTCTGTAATCTTATTCAAGTAATCGGTAAAAGAGTCAGCGATACAGGTGATCGTGTCCTCTTCATGGTCCCAGTATATGACGGGCTTTTCTTCACCTTCGGCAGACATATCAAACGCGTAGATATCCCCATTGCCTGAATGGGAAAATTCGAGCTTCCCCCGAAGATTCTTTCCATAATCGACTCCATCCTCAATTAAATCATCCGCCAGAGAATCCAGGCTCTGAAGAAGGTCGATATCCCACTGGATCTCTCCGGAAAAAATCTCCCTGAATTCATCCGGAATCATCGTATCATCAGAAAAAGAATAGTAAAACGAAAGCGATTTTCCCAAATCCTGAAGCACTGCCTTATAAGAGGGAGGCAGTTGATAGCCTATTTCTTTTTCTTTTACTCTGATTTCCTGAGGATTTGCCTTTTCTCCAATTTCGATGGGATAGACCTTTCCATTATTGTTTTCAACTTTATTTAGAATGTGGTTCCATTTTGATATAAGAAAATCGTAATCATTCATCACTGACTTCCTTCCCGCTTAAGTATTTCTCGCTCTTTTTCGTGGTTTCTCTTGGGCGATGACCAAACATTCCTATTTTTTAGAACCAATCAATCGGTAACGATAAGCCACTAATAAACAAAAAGGAACGTGTATAACGTTCCTTTTTACCTTTTTATAATTTCAACAAATTTCCGGGCAGTAACAGGCATCTGTCATTTAAAGAATCCCACCATTATATGCTTGAATATTGTGCGTTTGCTTTCATCCCTGAATGTCTTTTTCTTCAGTGAGTCAATGTTCAGCTTGCTGAAGAATGGGTTATTTTCTTCCTGGACGTTTTCTGGTTTTTGGACGACCAGCTCTCCCGGTTTGGCGCCTTTTTTAAGTTCGGTTTTGCCGCCAAGCTGCAGGCCTTTGCTGATCTTGCGCTTCTCGACTTCGCCTGTTTCATTCAGGACGTAAATATAACTGTTCTTCTTGCCCTTTTCAATGGCTTTTTCCGGTATTGTGGCAGCGTTCTTCACCTGGTCTGTGATGACACTGACCTCCACGTGAGATCCTTTGATGATCTTTTCCTCGGTCTCTTCATTTAGCGTAATTTCAAAAGGGTAATAGCTTTCTTTTTTCACGGACGGGTCTGTTTCCGGATAGTCGGCGATCTTGGTCAATGTGCCGGCAACCTTCCCCTTTAACAAGTCGGATTGTACGTACACTTTCATGCCTTCCTCAACCTTCTTCAAGTCCCGTTCGCTGAAAGTGCCTTCTACCTTCGGCTTGTCGGAAATGATGGTGACGATTGGATTTTTCAGTTCGTAATTGACCTGCTTTACTGTACCAGAGA
Source organism: Mesobacillus boroniphilus (assembly GCF_018424685.1). NCBI lineage: Bacteria > Bacillati > Bacillota > Bacilli > Caryophanales > Bacillaceae > Mesobacillus > Mesobacillus boroniphilus. Next base: position 280,102 of record NZ_QTKX01000002.1, on the reverse strand, counting down.
CTTCACTGTTCTTGCCAAGCTCATCGCTGCCTTCATACGAATCAATCAAATCTTCATATTTCTCAATCTCCGCTTCGACACGGCCTTTTTCGCGCTGCTTGTCATAGATTTCTTTTTCAATCGAGACGTTCATCAGGTCGTTCGAATCATTCCTGCTGCTGGACCCATCCCCAAATACAGGAGTACTGGTGCTGGACGTCGAGGCTGAAACACTTTGCAGGTAGGTCAGCTGCTTGATTTGGTCATCAATCAAATTCGATTCGGTGACCAGCTGGCTTTTTTCGGCTTCCAGCTTTGCTAAATCTTCGTCAATGTTGTTGGAGGAGTATTCATACAGCGGAGTACCATTGTCGACTTTATCGCCTTCTTTTACAAGGAAACCCTTGAACTCCCCATCGTCATCATTATAGTAAACCTGATGCTCGTCCTCGGGTATGACGACACCTGCTGCATGGAGCGTTTCCGTCAGGTTGTCCTTCCCGACGGCAGTCCATTTGTTGATGTAGGAGGAGCGCACCGCTTTGCTGTCATCCTTCAATGCCAAAAATAGGTTAGCTGATACGAAAATGATTCCTGCAGATGCCAGGATTGCGGTTTTCTTTTTCATCTGGTGCACCTCCCTTATAAAATCTTCTCAAATTGGACGAATGAAATCAGTGCCGAGAATAGCCAGAAAATCAGGTACAACCCAATGACTAGCAGCATGACGATTTTCGGATTTTTGCCAGTCAACATTTTCAAATACTTGTATTCTATGAAAATAGCCCATCCTTTAAAAATTGATATGGATGACAGGAAGTAAATGATGAAGTTATTATCCGTTATGTACTGCCCGATTGTCCCGAGCGCGAACGGCGACGACACCTGTGTCAGGCCCAGTGAAAGCGCGAACGGGATCTCGATTAATTTTTCCAGGAGGAAAATCGGCAGGACAAATAACTGGACTGCAAGGAATTTCTTTAGCTCCACATCTGACAGTGTCCAGAAGAACAATGACGGCAGGAATATCATGACTGCGCCAAAAACCAGCCCGAGCACGGTCTGGCCAGCCATGAACAGCAGCTTTTGCATTTCATATTCTTCCCGGGAGATGGATGTCAGTTTTTTTGATAGATATTCCGAGCCGATCCCGAAATAGGCGCTGATTCCGAAAATCAGGCCGCTTAGCAGGATGAGCAGGGCTGTGTTTTTCCACACGCCTGGTACATGCTCGGAATCCCTTAATTTATATGTATAATAATTGTAATTGAACAAGCCACGCAGCACTTCTATTCGGTTATTCATCGTGTGTCCCCCAGGTTAAGTCTTTGTCATCTCTATTTTAAATGAAAAATTTATATTATTAAAATAATATCTAAGTTTCTGTCATTCGTTCGACGATGATTTCCGTCTTTTTGTTTCACATTTTTTTAAAACACACATCCCCCTCCTCTAATGGCTCATTTTTGGGTATAATAGAAGAATATGTTTTTTCCGGTTTTAATAAAAGTTACTTATGACACGATTTTAGCATTGCCTGTTCAACAGGCTTGTCGAAATATGACATGATTTTGCAAAAAGTGAAAGAATGATGCTGTGGGAACGGGGGAATTGCTGTGGCTGTCATACCTGATAACCAGGCACCGATTTTTAAAGAAGCTGCCGCAAAACTGAATACGATGCTTAAGCCGGAAGTCGATGAAGACGCGCGCCTTGTCCAGAAGGGGCTTATGCTCTATCGCCAGGGGACGGTCCATCACCTGAAGTATATGGTGAGGTCGATTTGGGCGACGGTCCAGGACGTGACGCCGGTTCGTGTGTACATAAATGTTTCGGACCCTGAGGAGAGCAGCTGCACCTGCCCTGCTGGGTCGTTTTGCCGCCATCGTTTGGCCGCGTTTTTCCAGGCTTATGGTGATGTTGCGAGTGTTTCCGACTGGGTCGAAGCCTGGCGCAAGCCTGCGAAGGAGCAGCTGAATGCTGAAAAATGGGGACTTCAGCGCGCGAAGGATCTGGTGAAAAAGGATACTAGGACTGGGCATGATTATGATAGCTGGGCCGCTTCCTTTAGGGAGAGCTTCGAGGAAATTGTCAAGGGCCAGGGCGAACCGCGGGCTTATGTTGTCCCCGGATTGTTCCGTTCCTATATTCGCCGCGTCGAGGTTTCTGCTCCGCTGGAGGTCGTTTGGAAAAACCTTTATATGATCGCAGCATCGGTTCATTCCTTTAATTTGCTCACCGAACTGGCTCGCGAACTCGGACACGATGATGAGGCGACGATGGACCGGTATTACCGGCCGCTGTTCGAGGATCTGTTCAATGATGCCGAGGAATACATCGAACGCCTTGCATATGGAACGATGCCGTTTTCATTTGATGCGTTTTTGGAACGCCTAAAGGACGAAACGATTGGATTGACGGTGCCCGATGCTTCTGTTGGCTATGACAGGATTGACTTGTATCGGCTGCTGTGGGAAAAACTTTTTAAAAATGGCGGCTGGCGTGATGCCGAGCGGGCACGACTCGAAGCATTTGGCGATGGCAAGCGGGATCTGATTGAGGAAATTGCTCTGATTCATCAGCTTGTTTTAGCGAAGCAGGACGGAGACGCGATGAAGCGATTTAACTCTCTCCCAGTCAGTTCCCTTCCATATATGTTTTATTGGCTTGACGGCTTCCGCGTGCAGCGCGAGTGGAACCGGATGGGACCATTTATCGAATATCTTGTCCAGCAGCTGCGGAATTACCTGAAGCACTTGGGCGATTATTACACATGTAAAAAATTCACCCGATATGCGTTGAAGCTTGTTGGCGCTTATACCCGGGAAATCGGCCGAGGCGAGCTGTATGACCGGGCACTGGCACAAGCAATGCCATACAGCTTTTACGAATATGAAGATTCCTTGTTTGAAAAAAGCCAGTACGAACAATGGGGCGAATTGCAGTCTTACTTCGGCTTTGAATATAATTCGATCTCAAGCGAGCGGATTAAGATTCTACAGAAAGAAGCTCCTGAAGTCTTGATTCCGCTGTACCACCAGATGATCGGCGATTTAATTGAAATGAAAAACCGCAGCAGCTACAAGCAAGCCGCACGCCTGCTGAAAAAACTGCGTACAGTCTATAAAAAACTAAAACGCGTGCCAGAATGGGAAGAGTTTTTCGGGAAACTCCTAGTGCGGACAAAACGACTCCGCGCATTCCACGAAGAACTAACCAGAAGCAAGCTAATTGAGTTGTGAAGCAAGGGGACGTACCCTTTGCTCCTTTCGTTTAGCAAAACTAAGGAAGCGTAGGGTACGTCCCCATGCTCCCAAGGAGGTGCTTAGATGCTTGAGATTAAGCAGATTCATATAGATGTGATGCCGGTTGTGGGCGGGCGGTATTTTTTGAGTGCGGAGAATTTTGATGGTTTTGAGCTGAAAGCCTCTGAATGGAAGAAGCTGCTCTTTTTCCGCCATAAGGAGAGTTATTATGGAACGATGCTGGATGCTGACAAGTGGGGCGTTGCCGAGGGAGTGACTTTGAGTGCCTGGCAGCTTGTGACGCTATTTGGCGAGGAAAGCTTTAACCGGCTTGTTGAGTGGGAATGGGATGACCTTGGCGATATCTGCCTGTCAACAGCGCATGCGATTTATGATGCGATCCTTGCAAAGGAGTGGCATCCTGATTTTACTCAGCTTGATGGCGAGGATTTCCGCTGGAAACTTCCGGTGAGTGTGCTTGATGAGTTCCATGAGCCATTTTGGGAGGAAACTCTTAAGGTGAATGATGAGAAGCTGGCTGTGCGTGAGTTTGTGGCCGACCTGTTCCATCATTCGCTGGAGTCTTATTTCCATGAAAATGAGACGATGAAGTACCTGCTAGGCGATAAGCTTGATGTGCTGCGGAAAAAGCAGCTTTCTGCTTCGCAGCTGGCAGCTTATTTTGATGAGGATCGCTGGCTTGAGTGGATTGGCCTGAAGGAAAATCCTGCGCCGTTTTCGATTGGGATGCGTCTTGAGGAGCCAATGGACGATCTCGGTGACTGGAAGCTTGGTTTATTTTTGCGCGGCCAGGATGAACCTATGCTGATTGAAGCCCGTGACTATGAAAGCTACCCTGCTGGCTGGGACTTTTTTAGCGATAAGATTGTGGATGAAGAAAAGCGTTTGGCTGCGATTTTTCCTTGGATTGAGGAAGATGGCCGCCTGAAGTCTACCCTGACCGAGGATGAAGCCTGGATGTTTTTAACCGAGGCGAGCGAAACGCTGATTGCGCTCGGCATCGAGATCCTCCTTCCATCGTGGTGGGAAGCGATCAGGAATGCGAACCTGAAGGTGAAGGCACGCCTGAAGGGACAGACTGGCTATCGCCGCTCGTTTGTCGGCCTGAATGCGATGCTTGATTATGACTGGCGTTTTTCCATGAATGGTGTTGATTTGAGCGAGGATGACTTCCAGCGCCTTGTGAATGAAAAGCGACGGCTTGTGTATTTGAAGGGCCGCTGGATCAAGCTTGATCATGGATTCATCCGCCAGATTCAGGATTTGATGAAAAAGGCTGATAAGGAAGGCTTGCATATCCGCGACTTGCTGCAGCAGGAGCTTTCCGATGAGGAAGAAGATGGAGAAGGACTTGACGATCCGCGCGCGTTCGCGAAAATCCAGATCGAGCTGAACCGCCACTGGAAGCAGATGATGAAGCAGCTTTCTGAAACGAAGGAAATCCCGGATTTGCCGGTCCCTTCCGGCTTGCATGGTGAGCTGCGTCCGTACCAGAAGCTCGGCATGAACTGGCTGCTGTTTCTGCGGAAGTATGGCTTTGGTGCACTGCTTGCGGATGATATGGGTCTTGGAAAAACGATTCAGCTGATCTCTTATATACTGTCGGTAAAAGAACAGGAAAACGATGACCACCCGGCGTTGATCATCTGCCCGACTTCCGTGCTTGGCAACTGGCAAAAGGAAATTGAGCGCTTTGCTCCGGATTTGCGAGTCCATCTCCATTATGGGCCGAACCGAATGAAGGGCTCTAGTTTTACAGAAGAAGCCTTGAGCTCTGATATTGTGCTGACATCCTATGGTCTGACGCACCTGGATTTCGATGATTTGGAGTCCGTGGAATGGAGCAGCATCGCGATTGACGAGGCGCAGAATATCAAAAATGCCGATACGAAGCAGTCCCGTGCGGTAAGGAAACTTAATGGCAAGCACCATATCGCCCTGACCGGAACGCCGATGGAAAACCGGCTGTCTGAGCTGTGGTCGATTTTCGATTTCACGAATCGCGGCTACCTCGGCAGCGCCGGCCAGTTCCAGAAGCAGTTCATTTTACCAATTGAAAAAGAAGATACGAAGGAAAAAATTACTCAGCTGCAGTCATTGATCAAGCCATTCCTGCTGAGACGGACGAAGAAGGATGAAGATGTTGCACTGAACCTCCCGGATAAGGTGGAGCAGAAGGAATATTGTCCACTGTCGGCCGAACAAGCTTCGTTATACGAGCAACTCGTCAAGGATACTTTCGCGCAAATCGAAACCTTATCGAGCTTCGAGCGCAAAGGGTTAATTTTACAAATGTTGAGCCGGCTGAAGCAGCTATGCAACCACCCTGCTTTGTATTTGAAAGAGGAAAATCCGAAGCAGTTGATCGACCGGTCCGCGAAGATGGAGAAGATGATCGAGCTTGTGAGCGCTGTCCTCGAGCAGGAAGAAAGCTGCATCATTTTCACCCAGTACATCGGAATGGGCGAGATGATCCAGGCCGCTCTGAAAAAGAAATTCGGCATCGATGTCCCGTTCCTGAACGGCAGCCTGCCGAAGACAAAGCGAGATGAACTGATCACGAAGTTCCAGAACCGCGAGTTCCCTGTCTTCCTGCTATCACTGAAGGCCGGCGGTACGGGGCTCAATCTGACAGCAGCGAACCACGTTGTCCACTACGACCGCTGGTGGAACCCAGCCGTCGAGAACCAGGCAACCGACCGGGCATACCGCATCGGGCAAAGCCGCTTCGTGCACGTCCACAAACTGATCAGCACCGGAACACTAGAAGAAAAAATCGATGCGATGCTCGAAAAGAAACAATCGTTGAACGACCAGATCATCCAGAGCGACAGCTGGATCACCGAGCTATCAACTGATGAATTGCATGAGTTAGTGTTTTTGTCATAGAAGGAGCAAAGGGACGTACCCTTTGCTCCTTTCGTTTAGCGAAACGAAGGAAGCGCAGGGTACGTCCCCATGCTTATCGATCAAAGAAATTGTCGAATATTCTTTTGGTTTTGTTACTTTTTCCCATGTTATAGTTATATTGGATTAATCCAAATTTGACCAATTAAGTTTCGGGGGAATACTACAATTGAGAAGAATAATATTGCCACTTCTTGTACTAACAGCAGCTTTCTTTTATTTTTTTTATCTTAAACCGGACATAGTGCCCATATCTTCCGATTCGAAAGAAAAAGCAGACGTACCTACTAGCCTTGAATTTGATGTAAGAGGAGTCCATGTCCGCTTGTTGAACAGTGACGATCTTGAAATGGAGAAGCTAAAAGGACTTCAAATGGAGCTGGAACGGGAAATTGTCGAAATCCTGGAATTTGCCAATGGTGATATGCCTGTTGTCGATGTACTGACATTTAACGTTACCGCAAAAGATGGATACGAGTATATGTCTTCTGCCCTCTATTTTGATCCTGAGCTTGAAGCCGAGGAACATTTTTTTTATTACAATATAACCTCAAACCTATTTGAACAGTCCGCTTACAGAGGCCGCTTCACGGCTACTGGACTTGCTGCCTATTTCATTGATGGCCCGGAATACATTCATGAAATGTATTCTGACTATATAGATGTAGAGGTTGCAAGCATTGAGGGGTTGTTCAACGATTCCACCTTTGTGGATCATATTTATTATGGGTGGGATTCCACTTCCTATACAGAGGAAGATGTCGAGGTGGCCGATGCAACTTGGATGAAGATTGGGAGTTTTACCAGCTATCTAATTGACCAGTATGGTTCCTCGCTCTATTTTGAAATTTACGACAGCTCAGACATCAGCTTGGACTTCAAGAAAGTTTATGGAAAAACCATCACTGAAATGGAGAATGAGTGGAAAGAATACCTTTCAGTTAAGTATCCTGATTATTATTAGAGGAGCAAAGGGACGTACCCTTTGCTCCTTTCGTTTAGCGAAACGAAGGAAGCATAGGGTACGTCCCCATGCTTTCTCTCTTAGTACAGCCACACTCCACTAGAATTGAAGTAGTAGCGTTTGCCGCCAATCGTATTCCAGCCGGTAACCATGACTCCGCTGGCGTTGAGGTAATACCATTTGCCGCTGAGTTTGATCCAGCCTGTCTGCATGATGGCGCTGCTGTTGAAGTAGTACCATTTGCCTCCTAATTTGGCCCAGCCAGTTTGTCCTGCACCATCGGTTTTGAAGTAATACCATTTCGTGCTTACTTTTTGCCATCCGGTTTTTCTTGCGCCGTCCGCACTAAATAAGTACCATTTCCCGCCAACCGTGGCGAGACCTGTTTGCATTGCCCCGCTGGCCGGGAAGTAGTACACCTTGCCGCCATATGTCAGCCAGCCTACACGCATGGAGCCGTCTTGGTTCAAGTAATACCATGTCTTGCCTAGCTGCTTCCAGCCGATTTTCATTTTGCCGTCTGCTTCGAGGTAATACCATTTCCCGCCCCACAGCAGCCAGCCTGTTTTTAATATGCCGGTTCCTGGAACGTAGTAATACCAGTAGCCATCGGCAGCTTTATACCAGCCGTCGGGAGCTTTCCAGGTTACTGACACGATAACTTCCTCGCTGTAGTCGCCCTCATCATTGTTGGCAAGGAATGAAACCGTCGTCCCTTCTTTTAGCGGCCCGATTTTTAATTCAAAATATCCGTTTCCATCTGCCTTCACTACGTGGCGAACACCATCAATCTCGATGTTCACATACACATTCGGTGCGGTTTTGCCTTTTAAAATTGTGCTAAGAGTGTTGATTGGCTCGACTGTTAACGGCAGCGGATCAGGAAGGTCAATGACAGTAACCGTGACGCTGCCTGTATTACCAGCTTTATCAGCAGCTTTAATTACCAGCTGAACACCTGCAGGCTGGACTGGAATCGGGATCACAAAAGTCCCACCCTCATTTGCCGTGCCAGAGCCAATCACCGTTCCATTTTTTAAAACCTCGACAAAAGCTCCTGCCTCCGCATAGCCATAAACTTCGGTTGATTTCTCGGTTACGTATTTAGCCCAATCGATATTGACATAAGGAGCAGTAACGTCTTTAACCGTCATGATGACCTGCTCACTGACATTCCCGGCGAGATCTTCAGCGACAATATTAATGATAGAATCGCCTTTAAATGGCTGGTTAAATGTGATTGAAAAATAACCATTGCTATCTGCATAGGCAGAGAGAATCACTTGATCACCCTGCAGCAATATTACCCTGGAGCGCGGTTCTGCCGTTCCCTGGAGGGATGTCGACTGGTCCGTCACTTCACCTGAAGTGATCACCGGTGTTGCAGGCGGATGCTCATCCACGACTGTTACCCTTGTGATCTCACTTATGTTGCCCGCAGCATCAACCGCCTGAACTTCAATCACAGTTCCTGCTTTTTGCGGTGTTATTTCCAAAGAAAAATTGCCATTTTGGTCTGCGGTTCCGCTTTGTTCAACGCCGTTAATTTTGACGATTATCCTTGCGCCAGGCTCTGTACTGCCTTCAACCTTCGTTGCCTGGTCGTTCACCTTGTTTACCTGCGGTGCAGCTGGCCCAGTTGTATCGTCAACTGTTACTGTTGCTTCTGGACTGATTCTTCCATAGCTGTCTACCGCATATACAGTCAGGCCTGCTCCGCCTGGCTGTTTTGGAATTGCCACTGCATAAGCACCATCTGCCGTTGATATTCCTTCCCCGATCACGACACCGTCTATCGATACTTTTACCGTGGAGTCAGCATCGGTAAGCCCAGAAACCGCTGTATCTGACTCACCAACTTTATTGACAGTCGGCGCTTCAAGATTCCCATACAGAAGGCCATTATTGATTGGTTTATAAGCAATTGGCGAGTAGTTAAGGACAGCCGTTGAATAAAGTCTATCCTCCCTCGCACCGTCAAGGATTCGCCGCTTCATTAAGGAAGTGTCAGTTGTGCTCCAGTAGTTGTTCGCCCCATTGTATATAAGGCCTGCACCCTTCTCCACTTCTACAAAAAAGGTCGGGAATCCAAAAAAGTTATTCTCATTGATTGTGATATTAGGAGTTTTACAGTTCGGATCACTGCAGGACATCCTGATTGACGGATAATAGTCTTCTTTATTAAAAAATGTGTTCCTCTGTACCAGGATATTCGCCGTCCCATTATTCAGGGCGAGCCAGGCATTATCCCGGAAAAGATTATTTTCTATCAAAATGTTCGTAAATGGCGAACCAATATTGATATCCCCGCCGGAAAACTCATTGTTCTTCAGGACGACCTCCCGATACATTGAGGTTATGAGGAAGCCTCCATTTGTACGGCCAATGTTCGCATGTTCAATGTTGATGGAACTTCCCGCAAAATCAAAGCCTTTGAGGAGGACATTATTGATGGTGATTTTTTCCTCTGCCGTTCCCCGGGCAATGATTTTACCCTTTACATCAATCCATGAAGGGCTGCCATTATTGATAATTTCAACACCAGGCTCCACCGTTAATGTGACTCCCGGATAAACCGTGATGATACCAACCTTGTAGGGAGAACCCTCCTTTGTCCAGGTTGTATCCTCAGTGATATTACCTGGTACCGTCTCCGCAGCCGCCTGCTGCATGCCAAAAAACAATACGAAAAGAAAACCCATCACAGCAATGAACTTTTTCACACACACTTTCCTCTCGCAAAAAAAAATTACTAGCTTCCAAGATTATATTATATTTTTATAAAATGTAATATAATCCATTTTATGGTTTTTTCAAAAATGCCAGTCCCTGTACCTCTAATTATAATTAAAATGAAAAACATAATTTTTGTGCCCTGAAGGTGTGCCTAAATCGATTCTTCCCACAAAATAACCAGGCTCTTTGGGCAGTATTACAGTCTCCAGGTATTCATTCTCCAAATCCTTATATATCAACTTTATATCTGCAGGTCCCAAACTTTTGCCATCTTTTGTGTATCCACCAGATACCGTCCTTCGCACTCCCCTTGCAGGTCCCTCTTTAAACTCCAGCTCTCCGGACGGCATGATTTTTTTTATAGTAAGCTCTGAACCTATCTCAAATACAGCTGCCGTCTTTCCTTCAAGCGCTTCCTCCTCCGTTACATTTTCACATGAGCTCGGGCCAAATTCTGTTTCTTCCTCTTCTCCGCTCTCCTCTTTACACTGGCCGTATTCATACAGCTTTAACTTTTGGTCACCGACAGTGACAACGGGAAGGTAGGTTATATGCTCAAGATCTTTTTCCCGCTCCTTCGCCTCCAGCATTTGCTCGTATCCTATAAATACCGAAAATCCTGCTGCGGCTGCTATGCAAACTATTAAAAATACCCTTTTCATACAATGCCCCCTGTCAAAATATCTATAAGACATATTCGCAGGCGCCGGTTAAATCCCTTCCATAAATTTGAAAAAAAGCATAGGAATAACCCCATGCTTGTGTGTCTATTTAATATTGAAATGAAAGACGTAATTTTTGCTTCCTGTTGGTGTGCTGTTATCCAGTACCCCTGTGTAATATCCCGGTTCGCTTGGGAGTTTCATTGTTTCTATGTATTCTCCGTCTAATTCTTTAACCGTGGTAGCAATGTCGCCAGGCCCAAGGCTTTCGCCATCTCTGGATAGTGAGAAGCTGCCGATTCGTCTTACGCCGCCTGTCGGGGAATTTTTATCTTCGACTTCACCAGATGATTGAACATTTTTAATTTCAAGCTCAGCCCCTTGATCAAAGGTTGAAGCTGTTTTGCCTTTTAGTGCCTCTTCCTCCGTTACTCTAACACAGGAATCCTCTTCTTCATCTTTTTTTATACAATCACCAAATTCATATAGCTCAATTTTCTGGCCATCTACAGTAATCGTAGGAACATAATCTAAATATGACTGGTCTTTCTTCGCTTCTGCCTTCTCTTCTTTTGTCAGTTTTTTCGTCTCTTGATTTGGACCTTCGCTTTTCTCTTGCTCTGTATCTTCTTTCGCCTCTTGGCCAGGACCTTCGTTTGCCTCTTGTGTTTGATCTTGCTTTGCCTCGCCGTTTGCCGCTTGATTATTTCCCAGATTACCGGCCAGCATAATACCGACAAACACCAGCAAACCTGCAATTACAACCATACCAATCAAAGTTAACTTCTTCTTATCCACGACTGCCTCCTAATTTATAGATAATCATATACCTATTCGCCAATAACCGATAAAATCCTCCCAAAGAGCGGGCAGGAGTTCAGCCTCTTTAGTTTACCTAAATGCTGGCAGCTCGACAACCATTCTTAATAGAAAAAAACCGACTAAACAGCCGGCTTAAAAAATTGAGGGTGTATTGGAGATCGGGTTATTGAATTTCTCTCTCAAAGGTCCTTTGTGAGGTTTTTTCGAGGAAAATTCGTCAGTGTGCTTTTTTCTGCATTGTTATTTTCTCGCATATTCTTTTCTGCTGGAATTTGGTCTTGGAGGTTCGGCGATGAAGGAGTAGACGCGGTTGATTTGCAGTTCTTTGGAGGCGATTTCGAGCTGGCGGACACGCTTGGTGAGTTCGTCGACCTTCTCATTGTTTTTTCCAACCATTTTAATTAGGCTGACTAGCAGCCTTTCAATTGAATCAGCTTCATTATGCAAATGGAAGCTCCTCTCTTTGCGGCGGCGCTGGGGGAACATTTTGCTGGTGCGGTGTTTCCCTTGGGCTCGCCGGCTTTGAACTTAAAAACCTTACTCCCTCGGCCACGACTTCTGTCACATAGACACGTTTACCTTCCTGATTGTCATAATTCCTCGTCTGAATTCTTCCGGTCACACCGAGTACAGAACCTTTTTTACAGTAATTTGACGTGTTTTCTGCCGTTTTGCCCCAGAGGATGCAGTGGACAAAATCAGCCTCGATTTCCCCGCTGGCATTTTTATAATGCCGGTTCACCGCAAGTGTTATATTCGATACCGCTTTGCCGTCCGGTGTATACCTGAGCTCCGGGTCTCTCGTCAGCCTGCCTACCAACGTAACTTGATTGATCACCTTTTCATCTCCTTTCTCCTTGATAATCCGATGATATTCCTTTTTAGAGCTGCAGTAAAATATCAAAAATCCTTGTTTTGACTGTAAAAACTGCATCACATAAACGAGTTAACTCCAGATAATTGAATTTTTCACAATTCACATACTATCAAAAATGATTTTTACCAATTCAGAAATTTTTCTTTCGACAAACTGGCTTTTTTTCGTTTTCGATTCATCCTGTGTTATAATTTGGACAAGTATTACGGGAGGTGGTTGACATGAAGACGTTTAAGTTGATTTCAATGCAGCTTGCTGATGATGATGCTTTAGTGGATATCGATATGGAAGACGGCCTGATTATCAATAAAGAGGATGATAAAGGAACGTGGCTCGTCGAAGTTTTTACTAATCATAAATATATTCCCTATTTCCAGGATGCATGCGACAACGACAAAGAAATCATCGTCCAAGTCGTCATCACCAAACGAGAGAATGACCCGGCAGCTTTCGTGACAAAAGTTTGCTGCGTTAAGAAGCTGAAGACACATGCCAGCATCCTTTTAACAGGTAAGCTCACTAAACCGAAGAGCGATTATCCGGAAAAACTGCTGGAGTACCTGCTTGATAAAGGATACAAAGGCGAGGATTTACTTTCTGAATTCAAGGAAAAAATCATAACAAGGCCGCAGATTTTGCAGCCGAAAAAAGTGTAACAGAACTCCTGCTGACTGGCTGGAGTTTTTTTATGTGCAAAATAAATGGGCAGGATCACTCTCCTGCCCTTTTTCATTATTCATCCTTATTGTCTTCATCTTGCATGTCGATCTGATCTTCAATAATATCTTCTCCAGGCTCGTTGTCATCTTCCATCATGTCGCCATCATTTTCTGTGTTGATATCGTCATCACCGTTGTTATCATCGAGCATGTCATTGTCATTCATGTCGCCATTTTCATCAACTGGATTCTCGATATCCACATCATCATCTGGAGGAGGATCCTGGTCATTCGCACAGCCTGCAAGGAACATAGCCGATAGCAAGGAACCACCGATTAACATTAATAGCTTTTTCTTCATGAGTAAAAGCCCCTTTCATTAATAGGTATTTTGAGACCTGTTGCACGGGTCTGCTGTTATATTGCCCATCAATGAAAAAAACTTGCATGATTTTTTTGTTTTTTTTGTAAAAAATTACCCTGTAAAGATACCTAGTGGATATTGCCTAAAAAATGCGATTAATGCAATATCCACTTTATGAAATTGTTTTATAAAAAAAAGAACCCAAAATCAATTGGGTCCTCTACATTATTTAATCGCAAACGTAATCTCCGCTTCACAAGCCAACTCGCCGTCTACAGTCGCGACTGCTTTTCCTTTACCAATCGGTCCGCGCAGCTTGATCATCTCAACTTCCAGCCTAAGCTGGTCGCCTGGTTTTACCTGTCTTTTAAAGCGGCAATTGTCGATGCCGGCGAAAAAGCCGATTTTGCCGCGGTTCTCTTCAAGTTTCAACACGGCAACTGCTCCGACCTGAGCCAGTGCTTCCACGATCAGCACACCAGGCATGACCGGGTAATCAGGGAAATGCCCGTTGAAGAATTCTTCGTTCGCAGTAACATTCTTGATGCCGACTGCCCTTTTTCCTTCTTCGATTTCCAGAATTTTATCAACGAGTAAAAATGGATAGCGGTGCGGGATGATTTCTTTGATTTGGGTGATGTCCATCATTTTTTAGTACCTCCTACTAACACTTACTAACCATTGTACTAAAAAACCCAAATAAAAAGGAAGGGAAATCTCCCTTCCTTCCGAAAAATTATTCTCCATTTACCAGATCTATAATATGAGTCCAAGTTGACTTCTCAAAAACATCCATTGCTTTGCCTCCGCCCATAACTGCATAGCCGAACATGGCGCCAAGCACAATGCTCGCAGCTAAAAGAACGAGCACAATAATAATCCGAAGCCAGATCGGAATAAGGCGAACCCGGATTCTTTTCTTTTTTTCGCGTGTTTTTTTCTTTTCCTTTTTCACTTCTTCACGCGTTATTGCTTCTTGATTATTCTTGTTCAAAGCCATTTTGATTGTTCTTCCCCTCTTAACGGATTCCGTTCACTAGTCCGAGCATTTGGTCGGCCAGTGTAATCGATTTCGAGTGGAACTGGTAGCTCCGCTGTACATTGATTAAATCCGTCATTTCTTTGCTCATATCTACATTCGATTGTTCGAGCTCACCTTGCTGGATGGCGATTTGATTCCTCAAAGGGCCAATTAGGTTAGTCATTACCTCTTCCTCGGTTACCCCAAGCTCAGCCAGGTTGTCTGGCAACCCAAGCAGATTCGCCCCTTTTTGCTCTAAAAATTGAGGCTTATTAATCAATATTACACCAAGATTCACTTCTTGGCTTGTCCCATCGTACATTTCTGCTGTTAAAAGACCTGATTTATTAATATTAAAGTTTTTCACATTACCGGTTATTGTGATTGGCTGGTTGTTCTCATCAAGGATAGCATGTCCATCGCTATTGACAAGCATTGATTCATTATCAGTAAGCGGCGACAGGTAAAGTGCACCATTGCGAGTCAGCCTCATCGCTGAGCTGCCATCTTCATTCTGGACCATCACCCGGTAAAATTGGCCTTCTGCCGTAAATGCAGTATCAAGCGCACGGCCAGTTGATTTTAGGCTGCCCTGGGAAAGGGTCAGCTGAATTTGACCCAGCCTTGCACCTGTACCCTGACGAATGTTAAAAGGAGTCATTCGGTTCTGCGGCTCCAAAGCATTATTCGGCTGATTCCGGTATTCCTGCACAAGCAGGTCGGTAAAAGACGCTTCACGGCGTTTGTATCCAGCCGTATCAATATTCGCAAGATTGTTGCTGATCAGGTCCATCTGCTTTTGCAGCTGGGATAATGTATTAGTCGCGGTAATCATTGTTCTGTTCATATTTTATACCTCAATGCGTGCCAGAGCCAGGCACGGGATATTTTTGTCCAAAATTCAGATTATAACCGTCCAATTTCGTTCGCTGCCTTTTCCATGCTTTTATCATAAGCCTGAAGAATCTTTTGGTTCGCTTCGAAAGCTCGATAAGCTGACATCATGTCGGTCATCGTCTTGCTGATATCGACGTTGGATTGCTCCAGGAAACCCTGTTGCGTCCTGAACTGAACGCCAGCTGTGCCAAAAGCAGTCGGCAACTCGCCGCCATCTTCTGTACGGAAAAGTCCGTCGCCTTCTTTTATCATCCGCAGCGGATTGTTTGCATAGGCAACACCAAGAGTTGCGCTTTCTCCATTTTCTCCTGTCAGGACACCGCCCTCATTGACGGTAAAACGGTCGCTCGAGAGCTGGATCTGCCGGCCTGCTGAATCCAGCACATAGTGGCCGCTGCCGGTCGTCAAATATCCCTGCGCATCAATCGTGAAGTTTCCATTCCTTGTATAACGAACTGTACCATCCATGTTGCGCACTGTAAAAAATACTGAACCATTTTCGGGCATATTTATATCGAGCAATGCCACATCCGTCTTACGTGCAGTTTCGCGCAAATCCCCCTGGATGAATTTCGGAATTGCTTCTTGCATGTATACACCTGTATTGATCGTGCCAATTTCTTTGGCAAACGGCAAATTCAGGCCTTTCTCCGTCGGAATTTGCTGCTTGTCAAATCGCTGGAGCAGCATATCCGGGAACGCCCTCATTCCCGCCTGGTCTGCCTTATAGCCTGGCGTATTGGCATTGGACATATTATTCGTCAGCATTTCCGTCCTGCGCTGCTGCGCAAGCATACCGGAAGCTACTGTGTAAAATCCTCTGAACATGTTTCCACCTCTTACGAAAAGCGCAAGCGCCTTGGTCAGCCCCGACAAGCGCTGGAGGTCCGACGAGTGAAGTCGTTCTTTGACTTCATTGGGCGGACCGAAGCGACCTCGAGGGGCTAGGCGCTGGAGCTAGACAGTTATCTAAGTCAAAAATCTATAACAGGAAATTTTTTCACTACTTTCTATTATAAGAAATATATCGGCAATAAACATTAAAAATTTGCAGGAAAATGTAGGATTTTGGGTTTTATTCCAGAAAAAAAGGGTAAAAAGTAAAAAAATCTGGAAATCCCCCGGCACTTACACCCAAGAAATTCCAGATTTTATTTTAGACGATTCTGCGGCGACCTGCGATACGGTCGATATTATCAAGCATAATACCAGTGCCGATTGCAACACAATCCATTGGGTTATCGGCAATCAATACTGGCACTTTCAATTCTTCCTGCATCAGCTGATCGATTCCGTGAAGCAATGCTCCTCCGCCAGTCAGGATGACGCCTCGGTCAATGATGTCAGCGGACAATTCAGGCGGAGTCTTTTCCAGCACTGTTTTTGCCGCCTGGACGATGACTGCAACTGATTCTCTCAAAGCTTTTTCAATTTCTTCAGAACGCACTGTAATTGTGCGTGGAAGACCGGATACCATATCACGGCCGCGAATTTCCATTTCCTCGCTGCGGCTGCCCGGGAAAACAGTACCGATTTGGATCTTGATATTTTCAGCTGTTCTCTCACCGATTAACAGCTTATATTCACGTTTAATATAATTTAAAATTTCAGCATCAAACTTGTCGCCAGCCATTTTAATCGATTGAGATGTAACGATGTCTCCCATTGATAGGACCGCTACATCAGTCGTTCCACCGCCAATGTCAACAACCATGTTCCCGCTAGGCTGGAAAATATCCATGCCTGCGCCGATTGCCGCAACCTTAGGCTCTTCTTCAAGGTAAACCTTCTTGCCGCCGCTCTTTTCAGCAGCTTCCCTGATTGCTTTCTGCTCAACGCTCGTGATGTTTGTTGGACAGCAAATCAGGATGCGCGGCTTGGACAGAAAGCCCTTTACATTCAATTTATTGATAAAATGTTTAAGCATAGATTCCGTAACGTCGAAATCAGCAATAACTCCATCTTTCAACGGACGGATCGCTACGATATTGCCAGGTGTACGCCCAACCATTTTGCGAGCCTCTTCCCCAACAGCCAAAACCTTGTTAGTGTTCTTATCGATCGCCACAACAGACGGTTCATTCAAAACAATTCCTCGACCTTTAACATGGATCAACACATTGGCCGTACCAAGGTCAATCCCGATATCCCTTGCAAACATTTTGCTTTTTCCTCCTTGACAAATGGCTGGCTGCGGCTGATTAAGCCTCGTTATCTCTGCTGACGAAAAGCCTCATCTATGTAAAAATAGATCACGATGTCCGAGATTACACAGACGCTGCCGCAATCTGCGAACCATATTCTACCCTAATTGTTTATTTTATCACAATGATAGGAAATAAGTAACTGCATGATGAAAAATTTGATATAATTTGTTGAATTTTGCTTTGGTCAGTTCTTCCAATTTCCAAGTCAGCAATGGAGGCTGACTACATTGGCCTGGAACATTTTCACAACGAAGAATGAAGGCTTGTCCCTTTTTCCCCATAATAAAAAGGCGGCAGCCTCCGCTATGTATAAAAGCAGAATCATACACGCCTTCTGTGGCGATGCCCGGCTTTTCTGGATCTAAGCTGGGCATTTTCCATTCTTATGTTGGCAATGATCACACAGCTGAATTACGGTCCCTCCAATCTGTTTGTTTCAAACTTTTTTCACTTAACCGGCTCTTCTTCCCTTTCCTCTTTGCGGTATTTCATCTTTGTGGCTTCCCCACCCCTCAGGTGACGGATTGATTTATGATAATCAAGAATTTCTTTTACTTCATTGGCAAGGTCAGGGTTGATCTCAGGCAATCTTTCTGTCAGGTCTTTATGGACTGTACTTTTGGATACGCCAAACTCCTTCGCTATGACGCGAACTGTTTTTCTCGTCTCCACGATATACTTTCCAATCTTGATTGTTCTCTCTTTGATGTAATCGTGCACACCACTCGCCCTCCCTAAATTGGATGTGAGAAGTGTGAAATGAGACTCGCTTTTATCGGCCAATACTGCATCCCGCAATAAACTTTCCGTTGCGGCAGAAGGTTGACCCTTCTGGATATTACTAAGATTAATCATGTCCCCGGCTGAATTCTCATATTGTTCAAACGACTCCTCACCTCAAACACTCTCTTTGTCAGGTTTGTAACATTTTATTAGCTTGGTTGAGGATATATGCACGAAAAAAGCAATAGGGACAAGGTATTGTAAAGTTTTTTGAAAAATACAACTATTTTAGAGGAGAAAAACTTTCCTATATACCCATTATTATGTACATAAAAACCTGTTTTTTATCGAATTTCTGTAAAGGAGTTTATTTTTATTGGGGGAGAAGCGACTTGATTACCTACAGACAAACGAGAAAACAGAGAATCAGAGAACAAAAGCGCAAGATGCAATTGCAGCGAAATAAAGAACTGATTGGCATAGCAGTAGCCGGATCGGTTGCAGCAGGGCTTCTGTTTGGAATTGGCCAAAAGGATACAGATGCGATCGGATCCTTTTATACGGTGAAAAAAGGAGATACTTTATACAGCCTGGCGAAGCAATTCGATACCTCCGTGGAAATGCTGCAGGAAGTGAACTCACTGCCTTCAGACTTTATTAAAGCTGGACAGCAGCTTGAGGTTCCCGTGGAGACTGAAGCGGGGATTTATATTGTAAAAAAAGGAGACACCCTGTACTCCCTAGCGAAAAAATACCGGGTAACCGTTGTAGATTTGAAAAAGGAAAATAAATTGGTCAATGATTCCATTTATGTTGGACAGGCCCTGTCGGTACCAACTCACATTTACGATACAAGTGAAGGAATATATGTAGTTAACGCTGGAGACACACTGTTCAACATCTCCCAGCGTTTTGATGTAAATCTGAAAGAATTAAAGCAAACTAACGGTTTGAAGGAAGACATGGTGCTGATCGGCCAGCAGCTGGTTATTCCAGGGGAAATTGAAATCATGGAAGCTACTGTTACCGGGGCAGCGGATAATTTTACCGTTGAGTTTGAGACAGACGGTGAAGCGGTTCCTTTGAAGGTTTCCTATAAGGCAGCTCGGAAGTATGAGGAGCTGGCGGGACAGCGAGTTCTTGTTTCTTTTAAGAATGATGCTTTGATTAATATTCAATAACGACGGAAAACCCGCGGCTTTTTGCCTCGGGTCTTTCTTTCGTCCTTAAATATCGCTTGAAACATGGTTTTAAGCACAATCGCCAAGTCACATATCGCTGGCCGATACGCCTCGTATGAAACCTCTCTAATACCCCACTAAAACTGCATCGACCGCATCTGGCTGTCAGTCGCTTTGATCAGCTCGCCCCATGTGGAGTGCCCCCGATCCTTGAACTGCTGCAGTAGTTCGGTGAATAGATACGCTGTTGTCAATGCGTCCCCTATAGCACTGTGTCGGTCATAAATTCTCGTGCCAAATGCCATTGCATATCGCTCAAGATCGCGCATATCGTAGGACGGGGCAATAAAGCCGATCAGGTCCAGCGTATCGATGGTGAACAGCTTTTTCAGCGCCAGTTTCTCCCGCTTTAGTTCGCTTTTCAGCACGAGGTGATCGAAGCCGACATAGTGTCCGACAAGGCATACGGCCTCGTGTGACTCAATGTAGTCAAAAAAGTCTTGAATAGCCTCTGATGCCACAGGCGCTCCCGAAACTTTATCATTCGTAATCGATGTGAGCTCGATTATTTCCCGAGAAATTTGTCGCTGAGGATTCACATATGTCTGAAACCGGTCATTTTCCATCACCTTCAGCCTATTTACCGGAACCGCACCAATTTCAATGAGCCGGTCGGTGGTCGCCACCTGGAATCCCGTCGTCTCCGTGTCGAAAACAATAAAAGTAAGATCATCGATTAAAGTCGATAAAGGAATCTTTTCGTACATAAGCGGGCAGGAAATATTCTTCCGTTGAAAAAACATGCCAGCCTCCTTTCACTGTGTCTGTCACCATTCAGATTTTGCCGAACTCAACACCAGTGACGTTTTCCGCCAAGTGGGTGAGTTACTGCATTGCCTGCCATCGCACAATTTATTCAATTCACTTGCTAGTGATCTTTAGTAGCAAGGTGCCATCCATCCCCCGAATCTTCCCGGAACACATTATACCGAGAATCTAGCAAAAACCATTCCCTGGAGTTCGCGGAGTGTTCGCAGGCTTAATATGAGTTCGTCTTTTTGCCTGGTGGACATTGTTGCAAAAGATAGAACGGTGGATCCCCCGGAATTCCCCCATTTTTGCCTGATATAAAGGTCTAGCACGTGGCTGAAGGCTTCTTTCAGGTCCTCTGTGAATCCTTCGGTAAAGATACCCTTCTCTTCTAATCTAGCGATTTTTTCAAGTGGTGTTCCCGGGATTCCTCCATAATAAAGCGAGAGAATCTGCAGGCTGTGATGGAAGGGGAATAAGATTTCTTTTTTCATGTCGATGCTCTTCCGGCCGAGCTTGAACAATGCACGGATTGGTTCATCCAGGGTCGGGATTTCCTGCTCCCTTTCGGCCTGGACCATCCTATAAAGGAAGATTTTTGAGCGTTCGAGAAGTTCGGTGATTTTTGTTTCGAATTCATCGTTAAGTTGTTCGCTCCCAGCGGCGAATCGATAGGAAAAAAAGTTTTGCGCCAGCAGAAGGTTTTCATTCGTGGATTGGAGCATCCACTTCCTGACGCGCTCCTGCCACTGCAGCACGGTCCCACGCCAATGCTCCTCACTTGACATCATCAAGCCCTTGCAGCGGGCATAGCCGGCTGCCTCGAGCCTTGTAGTGATCTCTGCACCTAATTTTTCAAAGTAGCCATGCTCTCTCGTTTCCTCATACACAAGGAAATGATCCTGGTCCGTCAGCATGAACTGCTCGCCGCGCCCTGCAGAACCCATCAGATAGAACGCAAAGGGAACCGGAGGCGCCCCTAGTGCCGCAATCGATAACTCTACCGCCCTTCCTATTAACCTGTCATATAGTTTCGTCACAATATCAAGCAAAACAAAAGCAGGAACACGGTCTCGCAGCAGTGTATCGGTAATTTCATAGATTGCTGTTTTGACCTCTGGCAGGCTCGCTTCATCTGCACCCTCGATTTTCTTGATCGTCCTCATTACACTGTCATTCTTTTTCCGAAGCAAATCGGTCAGTGTGACAATTCCGGATACCTTCCCGTCGTCCACCACAGGAAGATGTTTAATCCCCTTCAAGAGAATTTCTGAAAAAGCGTCATAATAATAGGCTAACCTGGAAATCGTTACTGGATTCTCCGTCATTACCAGCCTGGAGGGCTTATCAAACGATAACCCCTTTGCCACCACCCGGCCAACGATATCCCTTTCGGTAATAATTCCTTTTAAATCGCCGCCCTCCATCACCAGCACCGAGCTGGTTTTACCCTCAACCATTCTTTGGGCAGCTTCCTGAATACTCTCGTCCGGGGCAACGGATGCTATTTTATCCGACATCAAATCCTGGACTCTCGCTAATATCGTCTCACCCTCACCGATCCCCTTCGCCATCTTTACCTGCTCGGCAAGCGATCCATAGACATCCTTCAGCCTGATTGATACCTGGGTCAATAAATAATCATGGACGTTTTGATCGTCCCATCTTTTTGCAAGCACAGTAAATGGAATGAGCAGTGCCTGTACATCTTCTACTGCTCTTACTTCAACTGTCGTCTGTGTTTTTTTCGCAAGGCCGAGAAAATCTGCAAGACTAGAGAAACCCACAATCTCACCTTTTTGAATACACTCAAGAACTTCTTCCTGCCCAGCGGCATTTTTCACGAACACCTCGGCGATTCCCTGTAAAATCAGCAAAAGCCCCTGGCGTGGTGTGTCCGCTTGGAGCATCATTTCTTTTCTTCCATAAGTGATAGCTTCACATTCCTCGACAAGGGAAAGGGCTGTGCGTTCATCCACCCCCTGGAACAGGGGATGGAACTGCACAGCCTTCCAGATTTCCTTATTAAGCTTTTGTTCCATCATCATTCATCCAAACTTCACCGTTCTTATATGACATCTGTTCAGGATAGCGAAGGTCGAGGACTTCTTCCTGAATTTTTTGCGATGGAGCCTGAGTTGCAAGGGAAACGATGACGTTTGCAAGAATCGCCGCCGATGCACCGAATACTCCAGCACCGGTGTCAATGATGCCAAGTATCGTGAAGCCGCCATATTTTGCCGCGAAAATGTATGCCAATGTCACTCCAAGACCGACGAGCATACCTGCAATCACACCTTGAGAATTTGAACGCTTCCACCATACACCAAGGATCAGTGCCGGGAAGAATGTTCCACTGGCGAGCGCAAACGCCCAGGCAACGATTTGCGTGATGGCACCTGGAGGATCCAGGGCAACCAGACCAGCAAATACTGTAGCAACAACAATTGAAATACGCGCCACATTCAGGCGGGTTTTTTCCGTAGCATTTGGCTTCATGACACGGTAGTAGATGTCATGTGCAAAAGCGGAAGAAATCGCAATCATCAAGCCCCCGGCTGTAGAAAGGGCCGCAGCCATAGCGCCTGCCGCTACAAGGCCGATGACGAAAACACCAAGGTTAGCGATTTCAGGTGTCGCCATAACGACGATATCGTTGGAGATGATCAATTCACTCCACTGAAGGATTCCATCGCCATTTCCGTCGGCAACTTGAAGCTTTCCAGTATCGACCCAGGATTTCGTCCAGGCAGGAAGCTCGCTGATTTTGCTGCCGGCAACCTTTGTCATTAGGATGAAGCGCGAGAACGCCGCATACGCAGGAGCAGACAGGTAAAGCAAGCCGATGAAAAGAAGTGCCCATGCACCTGACCAGCGAGCAGCTTTCATCGTTGAAACTGTATAGAAGCGGACGATTACGTGCGGAAGCCCCGCCGTACCGGCCATCAATGTAAACATCAGGGCAAGGAACTGCCACTTTGTGCCGTTCGTGAATGGTGCGAAGTATTCAGAAATGCCTAGTTCACGGTCAAGTTCACCCATTTTTCCGACCAGCTCACCGTAAGAAAGCCACGGAAGCGCGCTGTTCGTAAGCTGCAATGACATGAAAATAACCGGAATCAAGTACGCAATGATCAATATGATATACTGGGCAACCTGTGTCCAGGTGATTCCCTTCATACCGCCGAAAGCAGCATATGTTGCGATCAAAACCACACCGATCATCGTGCCAAGCTTCGCATCGATTTCGAACAGTCGCCCGATTACCACACCGGAACCGGAAAGCTGCCCGATCGAATAGGTGAAGCTGATGATGATCGTTGAGATCGCCGCAATGACGCGCGCAGTGTGGCTGTTGTATCGGTCGCCGATAAATTCAGGAACCGTGTATCGCCCATACTTCCGCAGCTGTGGCGCAAGCAGGAAAGTCAGGAGCAAATAGCCGCCCGTCCAGCCCATGATATAAGCGAGGCCATCATAGCCCAGCAGCATAATCGTACCCGCCAGACCGATGAAGGAAGCGGCACTCATCCAGTCAGCGCCAATCGCCATCCCGTTGAAAATTGGCGGTACGCCGCGGCTTGCAACGTAGAAGTCAGACGTTTGCTTAGCCGTATTGTAAATCGCTATCCCGATATACAAAGCAAATGTAGCTAAAATAATAGATAATGAGACCAAGAATTGTGTATCCAAAGTTCTCCCCCTTATTCAAAAGCTTCTTTTTTACATCCCCCAAAACTAATGGTCGAGACTCTTTCCTTCGCTCAAACGGACATTCTTCTCCTCATCGATTCCATACTTCTTGTCGATGTTATCGCTAAGCTTTGCATTGACAAACAGCAGGATAATGAACGTGACTATCGCCCCCTGCGCTCCCATGAAGTAGTGGAATGGGAAACCTCCAATCGAAATCTCGCTTAGCGGCTCTGCGATCATCACTGCCCCAAACGAAACAAGGAACCAGACGGCAAAATAAATGATCATGTTACGGGTTCTTTCACGGAAATACGCGTCAGCAACTGACTTATCAATTTTCTTCACATTTACACCCCTTTGGTTTTGCTAATCCCCTTTGTATAATCCTTCATGAATAGACGGACACAGCTTAACAATGTAAAAGCTTTCCCCACTCCTTTTTTATGGATTTGAATATATGAACCTTGCGCCGGGCAAGGTTGATACCTATTGCAGACATTACTGGTTGGATTAACTCAGGCTGAAGATGAATTTTACCGTTTCGAAAAATGGAGCGGGAACCATGATGATCTGGATGAGGAAGTAGAGAAATATGCTAAGGAACGGGATTGCCAGGAAAATTACCTTATTTTTCTTCAATCCCAAGAAAAGACTTATGCCGGTAATAACCAGCAGGCCGATTAAAATAATCACGTTGATTCCTCCTGTGTAATAAATTGTGTTGCATATATGTGAATAAATATTTATTTAACTAAATCTTTAGAAAATTTAATTTAATTATCCATATAATGTCCAAGCAGGTCAATACGTTATTTCTAAAAAATGTAATCGCTTTCTATGTCGATATTTTTCTGACCGTGGAAAATTCGTTAGTAACAGTAGGAGTATAAGGGGTTATGAAGTGAAGGAGTTTGTCGAAAAAAATTTTTGAACTGAAATGATATCATTCCATAGAGTTGGGTTGTTTGTAATGATTTTACAGAATAGTAAAAGGAACACTCCCATTTGAGTGTTCCTTCACTTTAATATAACTTACCAGCAGGCGATTGAGCCGTCCGTCCTCATTTCCGTTCCGCCAGTCAATACGCCAGTATCCGGATTGCGGACAATCACCTGGCCGCGGCCGAAGCCTCCGCCATCGTACGCTACCTTCATCAGATGCCCGCGTGCTGCAAGCTCCTTGATGATATGGTTCGGGAAAGTATGTTCCACCTCGATTTGCTTCCCTTCGATCCACTGCCAGCGCGGTGCATCAAGCGCAGCCTGCGGATTCAATCCGAAATCAATCATATTCATCGCCACCTGTACATGCCCTTGTGGCTGCATATAGCCGCCCATCACGCCGAACGGGCCGACTGCCTGACCGTCTTTGGTGATGAAACCAGGGATGATCGTATGGTATGTCTTCTTGCCTGGAGCAAGTGCGTTCGCATGATTTGGATCAAGCGAGAAATCATGACCGCGATTCTGCAGGCCGATCCCTGTTCCAGGCACGACAACGCCTGAGCCAAAGCCCATGTAGTTACTCTGGATAAAAGAAACCATGTTCCCTTCACCATCAGCAGTCGCCAGATAAACCGTCCCGCCTTTAGGAAGCGAACCAGGTTCAGGCATTCTTGCTTCTTCATTGATTTTAGCTCGAGCATCTTCGCCGTACTTCTCCGATAACAGGTCCGCAACCTTCGCCTGCATTGTCACAGGGTCGGACACATATTCCTTGCCGTCAGTGAACGCCTGCTTCATCGCTTCAAGCTGTAGGTGGACTCCGTTCCCGTCATCACGATGGCTAAACTCATACCCTTTTAAAATATTTAATGCCATCAAGGCAACGATTCCCTGGCCGTTCGGCGGAATTTCCCAGACCTCATGACCACGGTATGAAACAGAGATCGGCTCTACCCATTCTGGATGATAGTTTTCAAGGTCGGATTTCATCAGGAAGCCACCCGCTTTTTCGGAAGCTTCTGCGATTCTTTCAGCCAGGGTTCCCCTATAAAAGCTCTCCCCATTTGTTTCTGCGATTTCCTGGAGAGTGTTCGCATGATCCTCCGATTTCCACATCTCGCCCACTTCTGGAACCTTGCCATCAGGAGCAAATACGCGGAACCACTCTTCGTATTCCTCTCCCTGGAAGCGGTTCTTGTAAACCTTGAATGCACCCTTCCAATATTTTGCGAGAATAGGAGTGAGCGGATACCCATTTCGTGCATAGTCAATCGCCGGCTGCAATACCTCAGTAAGCGGCAGCCGCCCGAATTTTTTCGATAGCTCTGCCCAGGCAGAAGGCGCACCCGGAACCGTGACCGGAATCCAGCCATGCGATGGCATTTTTTCATGGCCCAGCTCCTTCACTTTTTCAATCGAAATCGATTGTGGCGCAGGGCCGCTCGCATTCAAGCCATACAGCTTGTCTTTTACCCAAACAAGCGCGAACGCGTCGCCGCCAATCCCATTAGAAGTCGGCTCAACAACCGTCAGGCATGCCGCTGTCGCAATCGCAGCATCAATCGCATTCCCGCCCTTTTTTAGAATATCAAGTCCAGCCTGCGCAGCAAGCGGCTGTGACGTAGCAACCATTCCATTGCGCGCCACCGTCGCCATCCGCTGGGATGGATAAGGATATGTATGCAAAGACATATAGATTCCCCCAATATTTTTTCGTCTTGCGAAATATTATATCAAAGATGCTGAAAATTCGAAATAAAAAACTCAAGTAAAAAAGCCCAGCCAGTATCGGCCGGACTTTCCTACATTCCACTCTGTAATCTCAACTCATAATATTCCTTCACCCGGGTTACGACATCCTTGGATCCCGAGTCTTCGATCATCATCGCGACGATCATGTCGGCGGATTGCGGGTTATAGGCGACGAACCATCCGAGTTCCTTGCCTTTTTCGCCTTGCTTCTCTTTGATTTCCGCGGTACCTGTTTTACCGGCAAGCGGATAATTGGCGATCAGGCCATTGTGCGCAGTTCCTTTTGGATCGGTGATGACCTTTGTCAGTATGTTGCTTAGAGCTGCTGCATTGTCAGGGCTGACCAGGCCTTCCTGCCAAACTTGCCCCTGCTCATCCTCCATATTCAAAATCGGTTTAATAAGATTGCCCTTATTTACGAATGGTGAATAGGTGGTTGCAAGATGCAGGATGTTCATTTCAATCTGTCCCTGGCCATAGGCAGAGTCCGCAAGGCTGATTTCACTGTCAATCTTGCCGATTTGCGACGGCTCGATTGGATAGAGATATTCCGGCTGGTCTTCAAAGCCGAATTTCTTAAGGCCAGCAGTAAAAGTTTCCGCTCCCATTCCGAGCGCTGCCCGCGCGAAGTAAATATTATCGGAGTACACTAGCGCTTTCTCGAGGTTGATACTTCCTTTTACATCAGAATATCTCGTAACTTTGTAGTTGCCCCATGAAGCATCCTTCTGCCATTGCTTTTCGTTGATTTCAAATGCTGTACCAAGCTTCAGCTTATCACTTTCCAGACCGATCGCTGCCGTGATTGGTTTGATTACCGATCCCGGTACGTAGGTCAGCTTGAATCTATTAAGTAATGGTTTTAACTGATCCTCTTCTAGAATTTTGCGCTTGTTTTGCGAGATTCCAAGCGTCATTTCATTCGGGTCAAAACCTGGTGCGCTGACTAGGGCCAGCGTTTCACCTGTAGTCGGATTGATGGCCGATGCCGTACCTGCTTTTCCTTTTAGCTGGTCGTATAATTGCTGCTGAGCCACAACATCAATGGTCAGCTGGACATCCTGCCCGTTCTCCACAGGTTTTTCAGCGAGCTTTTTGACCGTTCCATCCTCTTCTACGATTGAAATCCTGACACCATTTGTTCCTTTTAGCTTTTCTTCAAGAACCTGTTCCAGCCCACGGCGCCCTATGATATCAGTGCTTGTGTAGCCTTTGCCCTTCAGTTTTTCAAGATCGTCGGCTGTTACCGGCCCAATGTAGCCCAGCAAGTGGGATAGTGCTTCCCCGTAAGGATATTCCCGTGCCCCTACCATCTGGCTGGTCACTCCATCGAGCGCAAACAATTTTTCATGGAGAGCTTTGTCCGTTTTCGAAACTTTTTTCAGCGGCACGAACAGATCTGGTTTTACCCAGCCTGCATTCATCGCCTTGTTGATTTGTTCCTCTTTCATGTCGAGCAGTTCCGCAAGCTTGGTGATTGTCTGCCCTTTTGGCTCTCCCAATTTTCCGGGGACAACTCCGACCTGAACGGCTGTCCCGTTAATCGCGAGTCCGTTCCCAGCCCGGTCAAGGATGCTGCCGCGTTCTGCCTGTACATTTTTGAAGCTGATTTTATCTCCTGCTTCGAGTTCCGGGAAGATATATGTCGTGTTCCAGTCAACATACCAATTAGTTTTATCTTCACGCTCTTCTTTTACAAGAGTGGCATTGTGGTCGAATTCTATCGGACCAGCGGCGCTATCCATTTTAGCCGAAAAAGGAAGTTCTGCATCCTCTTCATATTCCTTTTCTTCCTCAGGCTGTTTGTAGCTGACCTTCAGCTGGTTGATCTCCAAATCTTTATAAATTTTATTATATCGACTGACGAATTCCTCCTTAGTGATGGAACCCTTCGCTTTTGCTGATAAAAATCCATACATCTCATCAAACTTCTGATCATTCCAAAGTTTTACGTATTGGGAAAACCGTTCTTCGGGAGTCGGTTCCTTGCTGCAGCCGGAAATGAGTGCGGCGATCAAGACCGACAAAAGTATAAATAGTGCCCGTTTCATATGTATCCCTCCTCCTGTCTGATTTTACCATAAAAGTTCCATTTAGATAAGTTTGAAGAATATCCAATTAATCCAATAAAAAAACCCGCCTTTATAGCTAGGCAGGTTCCAAAATTTTTAATTTTATTAAGAGTTGCTTGAAGTGTCAGAGTCAGTTGAAGAGTCTTTGTCTTTATCTTCTCCTGCGTCCTTATCTTCGTCTTTTTTATCAGATCCGCCTTCAGCAGGCTTGTCTTCTGCTGGAGTTGTACCTTCAGCATCTTCCTCTGCCGCTTCTTCAGACTTTCCTGCATCAGTTTCAGATGAAGCCTTCTCTTCCGTCACATTAGCATCCTGCAACGCGCTTAGAGGCTTGTTGAAGTACTCATGCGGATTGACTGGTACATTGTCCTTGCGGATTTCAAAGTGTACATGGTTGCCAGCCTTCTCATTGATCAGGCTTGTTCCGGATTTCGCAATGACTTGTCCTTGCTCAACCTGGTCGCCAACCTTAACTTCGTAGTCTTTCACTGACTGATATTGTGTTACAATACCTTTGTCATGCTCGATTTCGATGACATTTCCAAGTACTGCATCTTCCATGACATTAGTGACAGTACCGCTTAGTGACGCGATTACATCAAATTCTTTGCCATCTTTTGAAGCAATGTCCAATCCAGTGTTCGGATGGTACGTATTATCATAGAACACTAGAGCTGCTTCTTGCTCAGCCGCGTCGCCGTCATTGTCATAGAATTGCATTTGGATGACAGCATCGTCTTCATTCACCACTGGCATTACAAAGTTCTCCATCGAGCGGTTAACCTCAACTGCTGGCTGATCATTCATCTTTTTGCCAGGCATGTCAGTCGCTTTGTACTCGGACTGATCCATGTTTTCGGTTCCGCTGTTTTGATACCATAGGACACCAGTTAGAATGATTGCGGCACTAGCAATATAAACTGTTGGATACACCCACCGCTTCTTGAAAAAGCTGTTCTTGCTTTTGTCTTGAGAAGATCTTTTTTCTTCCTCTCTCATTTTCATCACCTCAGCAATCAGTTTGAACAGAAGCGAAAAAATATATACATAGAGTTGAAAAATTTTTTACTGCTTATTTTTCGACAAAGTTGAGAGTTTTATGCAAAAAAGTTTTTTGGTTAGTTTTTAGGAGGGTCCGCTCCTTTTGGGGACAGGCTTTATATGCTTGGCACTTCATTAGGGTTATTGCTGAGCGTTACATTTGCCATTCATATTTTGGTTACTGCTGAGCGTTATAATTACCATTCCCGTTTGGGTTACTGCTGAGCGTTACATTTACCATTCCCGTTTGGGTTATTGCTGAGCGTTACATTTGCCATTCCCGTTTGGGTTATTGCTAAGCGTTACATTTACCACCCTTGATCAGGTTACTACTATAAAGTGAGGTTTAACGATGAAAAAGTTATTAGTATGGTTTTTACGAATTCTTCCGCTCGCCTATATGACCGCTATCTGGATTTTGTCCAGCAATCCTGCAGACGCCTTGGTCGAGCTGCCGAATCAGGGGCTCGACCGCTTTATAAAAGAATCGCTCCATCTCGTTGAATTCGGAATCCTGTATGTGCTGCTCGTTGTGGCTGCATTGACGACCGGGCGCTTCACACCAGTGATGAGCTTTGCTTTCATGGGCGCAGCAATCCTGTACGGCCTGCTCGACGAGGTCCATCAAAGCTTCGTCCCATACCGATCGGCAACCGTGATTGATTTTATAAAAGACGTAATTGGGGTTTTAGCGGCATCACACTTCATTCACCATGCCTACTTCAGCGGGAAGTTCACGCGGCTGAGGAGGGTTTTGCGTGGGATTGAGGAGAGAGTTCGGGTATTTTAGCTGGGTTTATTTTTAAAATAGTTATTAGTTACGGTTTTTAAGGGGCTGGCCTAGTCAATTGGGCTGGCTTTTGTTTTTCAGATAAACTTATCCAGCCATTTCTACCACAACAATCTATCTTAAAATTTCAACCGTAAATAAAAACTCGACAACCGTAATTAAAAATCCTCCAACCGTAAATAAATCATCAACAACCGGTAATATATTTCTTCTAACCGTAAATAAACCCATTAATCCATCCTTGGACATAATTATTTCATAATTAAACGAGTAAATCTGTAGGTATATTGCATTAAGACGAAGAATTTTGTATTCAAAACTATTAAGGAGTGACAGATTTGATTGAAAAAGAAAGGACATATCCAATTCGACTTTTAAAATATGAAGCTTTAATGGAAAGAATCGTACCAAACCATCCTAAAATTTCATTAATTGAACAAGATTACAAAGCTTGGCGTGCAGGATACAAGGGTGAGCTGCAAACTGATTACCGTTTAAGCTTTTTACCTGAAAAAGGTTACCACATCTTTCGGGATTTACGCCTTCAAGATGATGACTGGCACTTTCAGATAGATACTCTCCTTTTTACTCTTCGCTACATCCTCCTTATTGAAACCAAAAACTATGCAGGAACTCTCTTCTTTGACAAAGACTCCGAGCAAATCATCCAAACAAAAGATGGCCAAGAAAAATCTTATGATAATCCTATTAACCAGGTTCGGATGCAAGCCTGGCATTTGAAAAGATGGCTGCAGAGCCATAAATTTAATGTCCCTCACATATACCATCTTGTTGCTATCAGCAACCCTTCTACTATTATTAAGGTGAGTGACCGGTCCCTAAACAATTTGATAGTGAAAGGGGATATTTTGTTAAGCAGAGTACTCCAAATCGATGGGTACAACTCAAACACAGTATTCACCGAGAAAGAGGCAAGGAAATTATCGAAGTTACTAATAAAGAATCATACTCCCTACAACCCTGATATTATGAAACAATATTCCCTTACACTAGACGACCTTCAAAAAGGTATTCAATGCCCCTCTTGTTTTTCTTATGGCATGTATCGGGAAAAATGGGTGTGGCGCTGTCCCGTGTGCGGCCATAAGTCCAAAACTGCGCATTACAAAACAGTAAAAGAGATTTTCCTTCTGATGCAACAAACCATGAAAAGTCAAACATGCAGGGAGTTTTGTACCGGAATATCACCCAAGACTGCCAGTGACTTATTGTTTTCCATGAACCTCCCCCACACCGGCACCAAAAAAGGCCGCATCTACCACATGCCTCCTGACATCGAAACGTTCTTCAATTCCGCGAAAAAATTATATTAAACCAAACCAAATCCAGATCGCGCTAAAAAGCCAGGGCGCTGTTTGCCCTGGCCATGTCATTATTCGGTTTATTAGCTCAGCAGTGGCAATAATGATTTTATTTCTTAGCAGTCACCTTCGTAAGCATGCTATCTGCTTCACTGATCTCAACGCCTTTGTAGTAGTGTTTGACGATTTCTTGATAGTTCTTCCCTTCGGTGGCCATGCCGTTGGCTCCGTATTGGCTCATGCCGACACCGTGGCCGAAGCCTTCGGTGGTGATGACGACGTTAGAGCCTTTTAGCTCCCAGGTGAAGTCGCTTGAGCGGAGGCCGAGTTTATCACGCACTTCTTTTCCCGTCAGGACCTTACCTCCGATATCTATTTTAGCGACCCGATTGCCAGTGGTCCTGGAGATGACTTTACCTATCTCCGGAGAGTTCGGCAGCTTGACGCCAAGCTTTGATTCTACTTCAGATACCGTCATGACAGTTTGGTTGCGGAATTTCGGAGATTGCAGATCCCATGGACTTTCTACACTCCTCAAATACGGCAGGGAATTTGACCAGTATTCCTCTGAGTTCTCAGTGAAACCGTTCGATGTCGAAAAGAAAGTGGCGTCAATCGGCGCTCCATCAAAGGTAAGCACCTGTCCGTCGGTTGCTTTTACTGCCTCAGCGATTTTCTTCATCTTCCATTTATAGTCAACGCCCCATTGCTTTTTCAATTCTTCTTTATTTTTAAATACCTGGTGTATTTCAGTATCATTCAACTGAGCGCCTTCGGGTACGCCTACTTTATTTGGGCTCAGCATTTGTTTTACATAATAAGTCCTTGCCGACAATGCCTGTGCCTTCAATGCCTCTAGCTCGAACTCAGCGGGCATTTCAGCCGCAACGACGCCAATCAAGTATTCATCAAGCGGAAGCTTCTCTGTCTTGGACAACGCTGTCCGGTAAACGGCTACCTCGACAGCCGAATCTGCTGTAGGGACCGCAGCAACATCCTTAGCCTCGCTTTGTAATTCTTCCCCAAGCTTTCCGCCCGCTTTTTCTTCCATAAAAGGGAGGACGAGCAAGGATGGGATCAGGAGAGTGACAGCGAAAAGGATAGCAGCTAGTACGATGATTGGTTTGAATTTTAACATAGAAAAAGCCTCCATTATGAAATTTCACGGTTATTAACCGTCTCATTCCATTCATATGGAGGCGGACAAGCTTTTATGACAAAATTTGAAAAAGCTCGGCATTTGTATATTTTCTTTTAAAATGTTCATACTAAGTCGATCGAAATTGGACATTTTTTTTAAATTAACCCCAATTACAAAAATCAAAAAACCGCAGAACTATACGTAAAAGCACAATTCTCCGGTTCATTGAGTAGTATTATTTATGCGTTCATGTCTGAGACTAATTTATCTGTTGCTGGCTGTTCTTCTACTTCGCTGACGCGTTCAATGTCTGCACCAAGTGCTGCGAGTTTTTGATGGAAGTTCACATAGCCGCGATCCAGGTGGTAAAGCTCTGTTACGCGAGTAATACCATCAGCTACAAGACCAGTCAGGATCAGTGATGCTGCGGCACGCAGGTCAGTTGCTGCCACTTCTGCTCCCTGAAGGTTAGATGGCCCGTTCATGATGACAGAACGTCCATCGATTTTGATGTTTGCGTTCATACGGCGGAATTCTTCCACGTGCATGAAGCGGTTTTCGAAAACAGTTTCCGTGATCATGCTTGTGCCCTGAGCACGCAATAGCAATGCCATCATCTGGGATTGCATATCTGTCGGGAAACCAGGGTGCGGCATCGTCTTGATGTCGACTGCTTTCAATTTTTCAGGCCCGATAACACGCAAGCCTTCTTCTTCTTCAATGATGGTAACGCCCATTTCTTCCATCTTCGCTACCAATGAAGAAAGATGTTCTGGAACAGCGCCTTTTACAAGGACGTTTCCGCCAGTGATGGCAGACGCAACCATGAATGTTCCTGCTTCGATTCGGTCAGGAATGATGTTGTGATCAGCACCAAACAGTACTTCCACACCTTCGATCTTGATTGTGCCAGTGCCGGCTCCTCTTACCTTCGCTCCCATTTTATTCAGGAAGTTGGCAAGGTCAACGATTTCAGGTTCTTTTGCGACGTTTTCGATGATGGTTGTGCCTTTTGCAAGGACAGCCGCCATCATGATGTTTTCCGTAGCTCCTACGCTAGGGAAATCAAGGTATATTTTTGCTCCGTGCAAACCATTGACTGCTTCGGCTTCGATAAAACCGTTTCCTACCTTGACAGTCGCACCCATTGCTTCAAAGCCTTTAAGGTGCTGGTCGATAGGACGGGAACCGATTGCGCAGCCGCCTGGCAGCGCTACACGGGCACGGCCATTCCTGGCAAGCAGGGATCCCATTACTAATACAGAAGCACGCATTTTACGAACATACTCAAAAGGTGCTTCTATTTTTAACTCTCTGGATGCATCTACTGTAATTGTGTTATTTTCAAACTCCACTACGGCGTTTAAAGAACGTAATACTTCGTTGATGGTATATACATCGGAGAGAGTTGGCACATCACGAATTACGCTTTTTCCGTCACTTGCTAATAATGTTGCAGCGATAACAGGCAAGACGGCATTCTTAGCTCCTTCAACCTTTACAGAACCGCTTAGCCTTTGTCCGCCGCGGACGATGATTTTTTCCAAGTGTATTCCCCTCCGCGTCCAATTTCTCTATATTAATATTCAATCGTTATGATGGGTGTGCCAACTACGAGGGTAGTCTTTGCGCCCAATCGATCAGTTTTCCGTAATCCAAGCTGCATATTCATCTCATGGTCATTGCTCAAAGAGTTGTCGAACAAAGGCGAAACGGCGGATGTGGAAATAAATGATGCTTCTTCCAACCCTTCGACCTCCTCGGCTTGAAAAGCCTTGAGCAATTTAGCTTTATAAACAGGTAAAGCCGATTTTATCTTATCATTGATTTCGCCTTCAATACAAGAGAAAGTTGTGGCGTTTCCTCGAAAAATGTCAAATATTCTGCCTGGTAATTTTTTGTTTAAAAAAGTTTCTGTATTTTTATTCCAGTACTGACTTCTGACCTCATACATCACATACGTATGTATCGGCCCGTTTGTGTCGGTAGAAACAATTTTAATTTTTTCCTGAATCTCAGAAGAATTCGAAACAGCTGTTAGTTCTCCATTCTGGTGATTCCATGTCCAATCCGGAAGCTGGACTTTTAATTCTTTTACCAAACCTTCGACATTTTCTTCTTCCAATGTTTCCCTTGCATATATAGACCAACCAGTGATCAAAATATTTTCGTCCTGCAAAACTGAGGCCAGAGTTTTTATTTCATGATCAGCGTCAGCTACAGTCGTCTTATTCCCAGCTTGAAGCACAATAAAACCAATAATGCCAAAAATTGATAAAATAAATGGAATCTTCTTCATATGTCTCTCACTCTCCCCTTATTACCATTCTTACCAGGAGAGCGAATCGCATACTTGGGAATTCTCGTCACTTTTTGACATCATTCTATGTACCAACTTATCCGGGTGTTCATTGCATGTGAAAAAAATAACATAATGCTTCAAAAAACAAGCACAAAGAGAATTGTACTCAAAACCTAGCGTTTTGGAAACATGTATGAAGACCTAATTTTTTACCAATTTGTTTAGACTTTACAGCAGGTGAGCCAAAAAGTCCTAAACACCTGCTGGGCTCTTTTCGAGGAGCCTTTTGTATTGGTAAGGCTTAGAACTCGTAAAAACCAAGTATCGGTTGTTAATTTTGTTGAGAAAGCAATAAAGTTTACGAATAGAGCCTTACTGAAAAATCATCGGAAGCTGCTGTGACCATTGGAGGTAATCAAGGAAGAAATTACTTACTGTGGATCCCAGTGCGATGGAAGCAAGGATATATAAAACTCGGGCTTGAAGAACATGGTTTGCCCGTAGCAGCTTATCAAATTGGAGTGCTTGAAGAGCCCACCATGAAATAGCGATAAAAACAAGATGTGTTAGGATGCTGGTCAGCGCAAAGCCGCCAAAACCTGTTAGCATAAACTGTCCCCCCTTATCATGTTTATTTTAACATAAACTTGATGGTTATCTGTTATTTTAGACGTTTCAGCAACAGGAAAGTTTCATGACATAGAATGATTATTATTTCCGTCTCTTTAAGGACACATGTGCTTCTCTCTTGTGACCGAAACCCGTTCTCTTATTCCTTTTCGGGTACATGTCGGCCCCTCTTGTTACCGAAATTCGCTCTCCTTTTCCTTTTCGGACACATGTTGGCCCCTTTTTTTACCGAAACTCCCTCCCCTCTTCCTTTTCGGGCATATGTTGGCCTTTCTTGTTACCGAAATTGCCTCCCCCTTTTCTTTTCGGGCACATGTCGGCCCCTTTTTTTACCGAAACTCCCTCTCCCCATCCTTTTCGGGCACATGTTGACCCTTCTTGTTACCGAAACTCCCTCTCCTCTTCCTTTTCGGGCACATGTTGACCCTTCTTGTTACCGAAACTCCCTCTCCTCTTCCTTTTCGGGCATATGTTGGCCTTTCTTGTTACCGAAATTGCCTCCCCCTTTTCTTTTCGGGCACATGTCGGCCCCT
Source organism: Mesobacillus boroniphilus (assembly GCF_018424685.1). NCBI lineage: Bacteria > Bacillati > Bacillota > Bacilli > Caryophanales > Bacillaceae > Mesobacillus > Mesobacillus boroniphilus. The sequence goes on along the minus strand of NZ_QTKX01000002.1, from coordinate 243,803 downwards.
CTTGTTACCGAAATTGCCTCCCCCTTTTCTTTTCGGGCACATGTCGGCCCCTCTTGTTACCGAAATTGCCTCCCCCTTTTCTTTTCGGGCATATGGTCGAAACTATATTTCAATCCAAAGAAAAACTGGCCCGCTATTAAAAGCAAGGCCAGCTGAATTTACCCCTTTGTTTCCATGAATCGATTTTCCCCAAAACCCAAACATGATTTTTACTTTTCGAACTTGTTCTTACATCCAAAATAGAAAAGTAACAAGCCTATCTCATAAAGTCAACGAACTGGTTAAAGTTCGTATGCATGAAGTCGATTGCCAGGTTTGGCATGACTCCGAACAGGATCGTTCCGATTACTGTGATCAGGATGACGGCTGTTGTTCCTGCTGGCAGCTGAATTTTTTCGTCGCTTGCTGCCGGACGGAAGAACATTTGCGTCATGACTCCGAAGTAGTAGAAATAGGATACGACTGTTGTCGCAATCATGATCGATACCAGTACGTAGTGTGCCTGGTCGACCATCAATGCTCCCATGAAGATGTTCAGCTTGCCGATGAAGCCTGCTGTACCCGGGATTCCTGCGAGTGACAGGATGAAGATTCCCATTCCGACTGCCAATAATGGCGATCGGCGGTAGAGGCCGGCGAAGTGGCTGATATCTTCTGAGCCAGTTTTCATTGTGATCAGCTGAATGATGGCGAATGCGCCAAGATTCATCAATACGTATGCGAGCATGTAGAACCAGATTGCATCGAAGGTCACGAATGACATGGCTGTCAAAGCGACAAGGATGTAACCTGCATGCGCGATACTTGAGTATGCGAACATGCGCTTGATGTTGCGCTGTCTTAAGGCGACGACGTTACCAATGATCATTGTTGCTCCCGCCAGGAATGCAATGTAATCCTGAACTGCGAACAGCAGCGGAATTGGCTGTCCATCTTCTTGTGCGACAGGAATATATCCAAAAATGGATAATAAGATACGGAGGATGATCACAAATCCAGCTGTTTTAGAGACGACGCTCAGGAACGCAGTCACTGGAGTTGGTGCTCCTTCGTATACATCAGGTGCCCACATATGGAATGGAGCGGATGCCAGCTTGAATGATAGGCCGACGAAAATCATGAAGAATGCCAGTCCAAGGATGTAAATGTGCTGAGGGTCACTCAGTCCTCCAAAGACTTGTGCGATTCCTTTTAAATTTGTTGTTCCGGCGATTCCGTAAACATAGCTCATACCGAACAATGTAATCGCAGTGGAAATCCCACCGTTCAGGACGTATTTCATAGCCGATTCATTCGATTTCAGGTTGCGCTTGCGCATACCTGCAAGGACGTAAGACGGAATGGACAGCAGTTCAAGGCCGACGAACAATGTGATCAAGTCGCCGCTTGATGCCATGAACATCGTACCAAGCAATGCAGTGAGGAACAGGTAGAAGAATTCTCCCTTATATTCCTCAAGTCCTTCATTCGTCCTGTAGTCTATCGCCAACAGCATGACCAGCGCCGCTCCAAGAAGGAGGATGAGCTTGAACGCTATCGCGAAAGAATCCAATCTGAATGTATCGTATAAAATCGAAGTGGTTTCGGTACCAATCAGTGAAACCAGTGAAATTAACGCTAGTACCACACCAGCAAAACCGACCCAGCCAAGGATTTTCCGGTCGACATGCTTAGGCATGAATAGATCAGCGACTGATAAAAGTGCAATAATACCAAGGATGATGAATTCCGGAGTCATCGTCCCCCATTCAAATGATAGAAGTGTATCTAGATCCATCCTTCATCACCCCCCTATTCCCATCATGATAGTCTCTAATGTTGCCTGAAGCGGTTCACTAAGAACAGCTGGATATACACCGATCAGAACAATCAAGCCAATCAGCACTAACACTGGAGCCCATTCAAATGAACGGATGTCTGTCACTCCGTCAAATTCTCGTTCTGCATTGCCATACGTGATGCCTAGGACTGCACGCAGCAGGTAAACGGCTGTCATGATGATGCCGATTGTACCAACCGCTGCAAGAACTGGCATTTCTTCGAATAGTCCAAGGAATGCCATGAATTCACTGACGAATCCTGACATGCCTGGCAATCCAAGTGATGCCATCGCACCTGCAAGCAAGAAGCCTGATGCAAGCGGCATTCCTTTTGCCATGCCGCCCAGGTTGGCAAGCGTTGTCGTGTGAGTGCGTTCATACAACACACCGACAAGGAAGAATAGTAATGCTGAAATCAAACCGTGTGACACGACTTGAAAAATAGCACCTTGAATTCCTGCTTCATTTAATGCGCCAAGTCCGATTAAAACGATTCCCATATGGGAAATAGAAGAGTAAGCAAGGACCATTTTGAAATCTGTCTGGATAAAAGCAAGGAACGCTCCGTATAGCAGGTTAATGACACCCAATACCGCAAGCAATACTGCTAATTCTGCGAATTGTTCAGGGAAAATCCCCATCCCGAAGCGAATTAAACCGAATGCACCGATCTTAAGCAAGATCCCTGAGTGGATCATGACGATGGATGGCGGCGCTTCAACGTGAACGCGAAGCATCCAGCTGTGCAGCGGGAAGATCGGCAGCTTAACACCGAAAGCGACAAGCAATGCGATCAATAATCCCATTTTCAATGACTCAGAAACTGGTGCGAACAATGGCGCGTTTTCTGTGTTCATCATGACTGACAGCATTTCGATATTTGAAGTGCCAGTTCTTGAAAATAAAACCATGATGACGATCAGCAAGATTGCTGATCCAAGGCCGTTATAAATCAAGAAGCTGTATGCTGCCTTTTCTTTATCGTAATAGCCCCATTTTCCAATCAGGAAGAACATTGGGATCAATGTAATCTCGAAGAAAAGGAAGAACAGGATCAAGTTTTCTGATGTAAATACTCCCAGCATACCGATCTCAAGAAGCAAGAACAGCATGTAGTAGCCTTTCCATTCTTTTTTAATATGGAAAGATGCGATCGCCGCAAGCGTCGCGATCACTGCTGTGAGAACCACCATGATTAAACCGAATCCATCGATGCCGAGTTCGTAGTTCACTGTGAACATGCCCTGCTGCTCGGCACCCTGGCCGCCGAATTGAATCCAGCGGAATTTTTCAGAAAAATTGGCCAGGTCATGGCCGCCGCGATACGAAAAGTAAGCGATCAGCGCAAGGATCAATGACGGCAGTGTTGCCAGCACACCTAGCATTTTGATGCCTGATTCATTCGCCTTTGGCATGAATGCCAGCAGCAGGATTCCTAGTAAAGGGGAGAATACCAGCAAGGTAAGAAAATAGTTGAAATCCATTATAAATACCCCCCTGTTAACGCATAGATGACAATCAAGACTGCAAGGCCGACAAACGCGATTGTACCGTATGTCTGTACCTGGCCGTTCTGGATTTTCGCACCCGTTTTACCAAGTGTCTGGACGGCAGCAGTTGTCAGTTTCACCAATCCTTCAACGAGGAAGACCTCAATGAAGCGCAGGAACAGGCTGACCGCTTTCGCTCCAAACACGATGCTCTGATTGTAAATTTCATCGATATAATACTTATTTTTCACGACGCCATAGGCAATTGGTGCCCTGCTAGAAAGCCAGTCGCGAGAAATCGACTTTTTACTGTACATCATCCATGCAAGCAGGATGCCGAGCAAGGATACAACTGTAGCGACAATCATGATCCAGCCAGGACCTTCGATATGTCCATGGCCAAGCGCTTCGTTGCCATCAACGAGCCAGTCACCAAGGAATGTGCCGAACCATGGTGTATTGACATAACCAGCTACAACAGCCAGCACAGCCAGTACAACCATCGGCATGGTCATGACGGATGGCGATTCATGGACGTTCTTCATTTCGCTGCGTGCTTCACCCGTGAATACCATGAAGAACAGGCGGAACATGTAGAATGCTGTGAAGAACGCCGCGATCACTGCAAGCCAGAACAAAGTGTAATTGCCATGAGCCCATGCAGCAATCAAAATTTCATCTTTACTGAAAAAGCCTGAGAACAATGGGACACCGCTGATAGCCAGCGTTCCGATCAGGAACAACGGTCCAGTGAAAGTAAGCTTCTTCCAAAGCCCGCCCATTTTTTCAATATCCTGAGTATGTACAGCATGGATGACGCTACCTGCTGCAAGGAATAACAACGCTTTAAAGAAAGCGTGGGTCATCAAGTGGAACACTCCGGCAACATAACCGGCAGATCCTAATGCAAGCATCATGTAGCCAAGCTGGCTGACAGTCGAGAATGCAAGAACACGCTTGATGTCAGTCTGGACAAGGCCAATTGTTGCCGCAAAAATCGCTGTGAAGGCACCGATAATCGCTACAGTCAGCATGGCTGTTTCACTCGCATTGAATAGCGGGAACAGCGATGCGACCAAGTAAACACCTGCCGCAACCATTGTCGCTGCGTGGATTAACGCAGAAACTGGGGTAGGACCTTCCATCGCGTCTGGAAGCCATGTGTGAAGCGGGAACTGACCTGATTTACCAACCGCGCCGATGAAGATCAGGATTGCAGTCAGGGTAATCATCGTTCCGGAAATCGCGCCTTCTTCAACAGCCGCGAAAATTTCATCATATTCGAAGCTGCCAGTTTGCCAGAATAATAAGATCATCCCGATCAGCAGCCCGACATCCCCGATACGGGTCATGATGAAGGCTTTCTTTGCAGCCGCTTTGGCGCTTTCTTTGTAAAAATAGAATCCAATCAACAGGAATGAACCTACACCGACTAATTCCCAGAAAATATATGTCTGTAAAAGATTCGGCGAGATTACAAGACCAAGCATTGCAAAAGTAAATAGTCCCAGATAAGCATAGAAAACCGGGAACCGCTCATCACCATGCATATAGCCTTTTGAATAGGTATGCACAAGGAAGCTGACAAGAGACACGATCACCAGCATCAATGCGTTTAATTGATTTACTTCAAAGCCCGCAGTTAGTTCCAGATTCCCTATTGTCAGCCATACGGCTTCAGCTTTGAATGTAGACTCCGAAAAGCGCTCGATCAGCACAAGGATGGAGTATACAAGAGAGGCAAGCGTCGCAAGGATCCCAACGAATGCGCTCGCTTCTTTAAGCTTTTTACCGAACAGCAGAAGGAATAGAAAGGATACAAGCGGGAACAGCGGAATGAGCCAAGCATTCTCCATTAATATCACAATCCCCTTTTTTGAACGTGCGCTATCTATCATATATACGCCCGTCAGATTGAGGCCCGTCTTTCACGGGGCAGTCCAGCTACAAGAAATCTTCTGATTTTAGCGGCAAATTACCGCCTATGAAAAATCCATCAATCCTAATTTTTCAATTGATTCATCTCATCAATATTGACCGTTCTGCGGTTGCGGTAAAGCGAAATCAAAATCGCCAGTCCTACCGCTACTTCAGCTGCTGCCACCGCAATGGAGAACAGCGCGAAAACCTGGCCAGTGATCGAAGGATTCACTCCGTATTTACTGAAGGTTACCAGATTGATATTGACCGCATTTAGCATCAGTTCAATAGAAATCAACACAATAACCGTGTTCTTTTTTGTCAGCGCACCGTAAAGACCGATGCAAAAAAGAATAAGTGCAAGAGCCAGATAGGCTGAAACCGGAACAGAACTCATTCCTGATCACCCTCCTTTTCGTCATCCTTGCGCGCCAGTACGATTGCGCCGACTAGTGCAGCAAGCAGGATCACGGATGTCAGTTCAAACGGGATGATGTATTGCGAGAACAACGATATCCCGATTTGTTCTGTATTATTTTCATGCAGTGTATTTGGTACTGCTTCGAAATTCAAATCGTAAATTCCGTAGTATACAGCTGCGCCAAAACCAAGTACGCCAAGCAGCAGTGCAAGCTTGCGCAGCATCCCGCCTTTTGGCTCCTCTTCGTCTCCATGGTGGCGGGTAAGCATGATTCCGAACAGCATCATAATCGTGATGGCGCCGGAATAGATCATTACTTGGATGACCGCCAAGAATTCAGCGGACAGCAACACATAAATACCTGCAATACTGACGAATGTAAAGACGAGCGCTACGACCATGTGGATGACCTTGGTGAGGTTCAATAAAAGCACGCCGCCGATTACCGCCACTAAAGCAAGTGACATAAACGCAAAAAATTCGCCTGTTAACGTCATGCTTTATTCACCTTCCGTATATTCTCATCATTTTCGTCAAGCCATTCCAGGTTCTTAAATAAATCATCCCGGCTGTATTCAGCAAGCTCAAAGTTGTTCGTCATGATGATCGCTTCAGTCGGGCAAACTTCTGTGCACAGGTCACAGAGGATGCATAGTTCGAAGTTGATATCATACGTATCAATGATTTTGCCTTTTTTCGTTGGATCAGGATGCTTTTTACCAGTCAAGTTAATGCAATCTGTCGGGCAAATATTGGCACACTGGTTGCAGACGATGCATTTTTCAGGATAAAACTTTTGGATCCCGCGGAACCTGTCAGGAAGCGGAATCGGTTCGTTTGGATAATCGTAAGTCAGCTTTTCGCGAGTCAATTGTTTAAGGGTATAAGCTAATCCTTTAGTCCATCCTAGCACGTAATTCACCCCTTTAATGCAGGAAGCAATGCTGCTTCCGTTCCTATTTTAGAAGAAATTCTTTAATCAAAGCAGTTAGGAAGATGTTTGCCAGCGCTACCGGCAAAAGCACTTTCCATGCGAACTCCATCAATTGGTCAGCGCGGATACGCGGGAACGTAGCACGGAACCAAATGAGGATATAGACCACTAAGCTGAACTTGAGCGCGAACCAAACAGCTCCTGGAATGAAGCCGAGGAACGGCAGCGGCAGCCAGCCTCCAAGGAATAATACAGTGATCAACGCAGACATTGCGAACATATACACATACTCAGCAAGCATGAACATTGCCCAGCGGAAGCCAGAGTACTCTGTGTGGAAACCGGCAACAAGCTCGTTTTCCGCTTCTGCAAGGTCAAATGGAACCCTGTTCAGTTCGGCAGTAGCAGCGATGAAGAACACGATGAACGCGATTGGCTGCCATAGGATGAACCAGCCATTGTCACCTTGTGCTGCAACAATCTCATTTAGATTAAGGCTGCCTGTCAGCAGGACGATTCCAAGCACGCTCATGACAAGCGGGATTTCATAGGAAATCATCTGTGCCGCGGCACGCATACCGCCAAGCAATGAGTATTTGTTGTTGGATGCCCAGCCTGCCATCAGCATGCCGACGATTGTCAGCCCTGAAATGGCGATGTAATACAGGAATCCGACATTCAAGTCAGCAAACTGCAGTTTGTCTGTCAATGGAATCGTCGCCATGACCATGAAGGACGGCGCGAACGCGATGACCGGTGCGATAATGAACAGCGGCTTATCCGCTGCTTTTGGTATTAAGTCTTCTTTTACAAGAAGCTTTACGACGTCGGCTACGGATTGCAAAAGTCCCCATTTTCCGCCGACATGGGATGGACCGTAACGGCCCTGCATGAAACCGAGCACTTTCCGCTCTGCCAGAATCGCCATTGTTACGAATCCAAGGATTACGAACAGCAGGACGACAGCAAGGGCGAAGAAGATACTGAAGTTCATAATGCCTGCGCTTGATTCGAGTAGCTCCTGAACCATTATCCGTCTACCTCCCCAAGAACGATATCAACCGCTCCTAAAATTGCAATCAGATTTGAGATACTTTCTCCTTCGAGCAGTTTAGGAAGGATTTGCAGATTGTAGAAGCTCGGTCTTCTGAACTTGAGACGGTATGGCTCTTTTTTGCCATCGCTGGATATGTAGCATCCGATCTCACCTCGGGAGCCTTCGATCCGGACAAACGCTTCCCCTTTTGGAGCCTTGATGATTTTTGGAACCTTGGCTATGATTTCTCCGTCTTTCGGGAATTGCTGCACAGCCTGTTCGATGATTTTAAGAGACTCTTCGATTTCACCCATCCTTACATGGTAACGGGCAAGAGCATCTCCTTCTTCGCGAGTAACAACGTCAAAGTCGAAGCGGTCATAGATTGAATACGGCTCATCCTTGCGCAAATCCCATTTCACGCCAGTAGAGCGCAGGTTCGGGCCGCTCAGTGAGTAATTGATTGCATCCTCCTTTGTATATGTACCAATATTCTTTGTACGGTTAAGGAAGATTTCGTTTCCAGATACTAGCTGGTGGTAGCCCTTCAACTGGCCTCTCAGGTAAGGGACAAAATCCGCCACCTTTTCAATCCAGCCTTCCGGAGCATCCCACTTTACGCCGCCTACACGCATGTAGTTGAACGTTAGACGAGCACCAGACAGTTCATTCAACAGGTTCAGGATCATCTCCCGGTCACGGAATGCATAAAGCAATGGGCTTGTCGCACCGAAGTCGAGGATGAAGGTTCCCCACCACAGCAAATGGCTGGCAACCCTGTTCAGTTCCATCGCCAGTATCCTTAAATACTCGGCGCGTTCTGGCACCTGTATGCCCATCATTGTTTCGACTGCATGGACGATTACATAGTTATTCGTCATCGCTGATACGTAGTCCATCCGGTCTGTATACGGAATGATTTGTGTATATTGCAGGTCTTCGGCAAGCTTTTCAGTCCCGCGGTGCAAATAACCGATGACCGGCTTTGCTTCAACGATAATCTCACCGTCAATTTTTAGAACGAGGCGGAATACACCGTGTGTACTAGGGTGCTGCGGGCCCACGTTCAAGAGCATTTCTTCTGTGCGTATCACGGGCTACACCTCCACATCATACGGTTCATAGTCTTTTCTTAATGGGTGGCCGACCCAGTCTTCACCTAGCATGATGCGATGGAGGTTTGGATGGCCTTCGAATTTGATGCCAAGCAAGTCATACGTTTCACACTCTGGCCAATCAGCTCCTGCCCAAAGTGGCTGTACGGACTCGGTAACAGGGTTATCGCGGTCAAGCTTGACCTTTAACGCAACTGACTGCCTGTTTTTGTATGAGTACAAGTGAACATACACTTCCATATGTGTCTGGAAATCAGTGCCGTGAAGCTCTGAAAGGTAATCGAAGCCTAATAGTTCATTGTACTTCAGGAATTCAGCCAGTCGATAATATGATTCCTTCTTCGCGACTAGTGTTGGGACATCCTTTGAAAGAGGGTTAATATAGGAATCTTCCAAAATGTTATCACCAAGATTGTCGGTAATTGCTTTTACATATTTATCTAAGTAAGGCTGGTTTGGAGATGGTTTCTTCTCTTCAACAGTTTCTTCTGCTCCTGCTTTCGCGCCAGCTGCTGATTTAGCCTTCGCTGCTGCGGCTGCTTTTGCCTTTGCTGCGGCAATCGCTTTCGCCTTTTCATCGTCAGCGGACCCTCCGCCGGCTGCGGCTTTTGCTTTCGCTGCTGCTGCCGCCTTAGCTTTGGCTACAGCTGCGGCTTTCTTTTTCGCAAGATCATCATCGTCCGTTGAAGCGTCTGCTCCTCCGCCTGCCTCCTGAGCTTTCCTTTTCGCTGCCGCTGCTGCCTTTGCTTTCGCTACGGCTGCGGCTTTCTTTTTCGCCAGGTCATCGTCGTCGCCTGCTGGAGATTCTGCTTCAACGTTTTCCTCCACCTGGCCTGTTGCTTTCATTTTTGCAAGAGCGGCTGCTTTCGCTTTTGCCGCGGCTGCTGCTTTTTTCTTAGCGAGTTCAGCGTCTTGGCCTTCTACCGGAGCCGATTCTTCTTCTTTGGCTTCCGATGCTTCATCTGACTGAGCGTTCGCTTTCATTTTCGCCAGTGCAGCTGCTTTTGCCTTCGCTGCTGCTGCGGCTTTCTTTTTCGCCAGCTCAGCGTCGTCACCCGCAGGTGATGCTGCTTTAGCCTCAGTTTGCTTCACTTCAGGTTCTGCGACTTGGTCGGCAACCTCTTTCGGGTCGTTTCCTTCCCCAGCTTGTTTAGCGGCCTGGCGCTGCTTCGCAAGCTCCTTTGCCTTTTCGGCTGCTTCTCTCTTTATCTGCTCTAAATCCTTTTCCCCGCTCATCGGTTAGATCACCTTCTTCCCGGTTTTCGCCTCATAACGGATTTTCTCTTTCAATTTATTAATCCCGTAAATCAATGCTGCTGGATTCGGCGGGCAACCCGGTATGTAAACATCGACCGGCACAATTTGATCGACACCTTTTACAACTGAGTATGATTTTACATATGGACCGCCTGCTGTCGCGCATGAACCCATCGCGATTACCCATTTTGGTTCTGCCAGCTGATCGTACAGCCTGCGGACAGTCGGAGCCATTTTCTTCGTTACGGTACCTGAAACAATCATGACATCAGACTGACGAGGTGAGTTCCGGTAGAATGTCCCGAAACGATCCAGGTCATAGTGAGCCGAGCTGGATGCCATCATTTCAATCGCGCAGCACGCAAGACCGAATGTCATTGGCCACATCGAGTTGCTTCGGGCCCAGCCTTTAACCTGTTCAAGAGTTGTCACGAATACGTTTCTTTGGAGTTCTGCCACTTCTTCAGGTGAGAAATCATCCAATTTTAAATCCATTTTAGCACCTTCTTTTTCCATGCGTAGATGAGTCCGATGAGAAGCATCACGACGAAAATCAGCATTTCGATCAATGCGAAGATTCCCAGTTTTTCATAGGCGACAGCCCATGGATACAAAAACGCTGTTTCTACATCAAAAATAACGAACATAAGGGCAAACACATAATAACGGACATTAAACTGGACCCGCGCATCGCTGAACGGTTCCATTCCGCTCTCGTAGGTGGTATATTTCCGCTCGTCCTGCTTGTATTTCGGCCGCAGAAGCTTAGCCGCAAACAAGGCTACGATTGGAAGCAGTACCCCGAGACATAGGAACACAAAGACTATCAAATAGTTATTTTGATATAGATTCAACTGTTCCATGCCCATCCCTCCAATGTTGTAAAATTTTCATACTTTTTAAACTTGTAACCGATAACAATTATACCATTGTTACAATAGTGTGTCGACAAGCCTTTGAACAATCTGGCAACCTTCTTCCATGCCTTTTTCAATAGAAAAATAGTATCTGATTTAGGTTTGTTTGGACTGGCGGAAAGGAGGTCCCCTTTCATACTTAGTTGCTTTGAAGTCAATATATTCTTACTCTTTTGCTCAGGCTTTCTCATTCTTTTTCGAGCGCCTGCCTATCGTGAGGGTGCAGCCTCCGGAACATGCGCTTTTAACGGTAAAACGCAGCGGACAATCGGTTACATTCTATATTAAATACAATTTGGATTAAGTTGTCAGTGACGTTTGTCAACATTTCTTGCAATCTGTTTTGAAAGAGTGATTTTGTATTGTTTTTTAGCCTTCATCTTCGTGTTTTTGCCTGGGTAGTTGGGATCGAGTGGGAACTTTTTCTGAAAAGTGGGGAAAGTATGCGAAAATCTTGTAAAGAGTAGTGATCGAAAGCTGAATTCTTCTGTTTTGACTTAAGAAATGTAGGATTGGATGAAGAATCCTTCTGATTTCGCTTAAAAAGTGTAGGATTGGATGAGGAATTCTTTTGCTTTTACCCAAAAGTGTTGATTGGATGAGAAGTTCTTCTGAAAAGCGGAGAGTGAATTGGTGGGTATTTCGTTTTATTGGCGGTTTTCACAATTTTATTGGCGATAATCTCGATTTATTGGCGAAAAACTAATTTTATTGGCGAAATTTCAATTATATTGGCGAAGTTCACAACTTTATTGGCGAAGTGGCATCTGCTCCCATATATGCAAATTAATTGGATAGTAGGATTGCCATTCTCTATTCAAAAAACTATTGGCCATCAGTTTCACCATTCTTCGCAATAATCCATTGGATAGCTAATTCGTTACTCCTCATAATAAAAACACCCTCCGGCGTCCCGGAGGGTGTTGGTCATCATTAAATTCTGCGTTCTGCAACTGAAATACGGTTGATCGCACGCTGCAGGGCAAGTTCAGCACGCTTGAAGTCAATGTTCTCCTGCTGTCTTTCACGCAGGCGCTGCTCAGCGCGTTCTTTTGCTTTTAGTGCACGTTCAAGATCGATTTCAGATGATTGTTCAGCAGATTGAGCAAGGATGGTTACCTGCTCAGGACGGACCTCGAGGAAGCCGCCGCTGACTGCAATGAACTCGTTATTGCTGCCATTTTTCAAACGGACAGCGCCAATTTGTAGCGGTGCAACCATAGGAATGTGGCCTGGCAAGATTCCAAGCTCGCCTGTGCTCGCTTTTGTGCTTACCATTTCAACATCTGATTCATACACCGGCCCATCGGGAGTAACAACACTGACTTTAATCGTCTTCATTTTTTACCCTCCTGGTCCGTTATTAGACCTCTACACCCATACGTTTTGCATTCTCGATAACTTCTTCGATTCGGCCAACTAGGCGGAATGCATCTTCTGGAAGGTGGTCATATTTGCCGTCAAGGATTTCTGTGAACCCTTTAACTGTTTCTTTAACTGGCACGTAAGAACCTGGCTGTCCTGTGAACTGCTCGGCTACGTGGAAGTTTTGTGATAGGTAGAACTGGACGCGGCGAGCGCGGTGTACGATTAGCTTATCTTCGTCAGAAAGCTCATCCATACCAAGGATCGCGATGATGTCCTGAAGTTCTCTGTAACGCTGCAATGTTTGCTGTACACGACGAGCTACTGAATAGTGATCTTCTCCAACGATTTCCGGTGTCAAAGCACGTGAAGTTGAAGCAAGTGGATCCACCGCAGGGTAGATACCCATCTCAGAAAGCTTACGCTCAAGGTTAGTTGTTGCATCCAAGTGAGCGAATGTTGTAGCCGGAGCCGGGTCAGTGTAGTCATCGGCTGGTACATAAATCGCCTGGATGGAAGTTACAGAACCTACGTTAGTAGATGTGATACGTTCCTGCAATTTACCCATTTCAGTTGCAAGAGTCGGCTGGTAACCTACCGCAGATGGCATACGGCCAAGTAGCGCGGAAACCTCAGAACCTGCTTGCGTGAAACGGAAGATGTTATCCATGAAGAAAAGAACGTCCTGTCCTTGCTCATCACGGAAATATTCAGCCATTGTCAAACCAGTCAGGGCAACACGCATACGTGCTCCTGGCGGCTCGTTCATCTGTCCGAATACCATCGCTGTTTGCTTGATAACGCCAGAGTCAGTCATTTCGTGGTAAAGGTCGTTACCTTCACGAGTACGCTCACCAACACCTGCGAATACGGAGATACCGCTGTGCTCTTGAGCGATGTTGTTGATCAATTCCTGGATCAATACGGTTTTACCTACACCGGCACCACCGAATAATCCGATCTTACCACCCTTGATATATGGAGCAAGAAGGTCAACTACCTTGATACCTGTCTCAAGGATTTCAACCTCAGTTGAAAGCTGTTCGAATGTTGGAGCTTCCCTGTGGATTGAATCGCGGCGTGAATCAGCAGCGATTGGAGCGTCAAGGTCGATTGACTCACCCAATACGTTGAATACACGTCCTAGTGTTACGTCCCCAACCGGAACGGAGATTGGAGCACCTGTATCTAATACTTCCACGCCACGCTTAAGGCCGTCTGTGGAAGACATCGCGATTGTACGAACTGTGTCATCGCCTAAGTGAAGGGCTACTTCAAGAGTTAGTTCGATGTTCACATCCGCATCGCTGGTTACAATTTTCAAAGCGTTATAGATCTCTGGAAGATTGCCGCTTTCAAACTTAACGTCAACAACCGGACCCATAACCTGGAGAACGCGTCCTTTGTTCATCTTGTTCCCTCCTATCGTACTAGTTGAAATATATACATCATGATGGGATGCGGCTTAATGCCACATCCCCGATTGTCATTGGAAAATCTATTCGAGCGCTGCAGCTCCACCGACGATTTCGGTGATTTCCTGGGTAATAGCAGCCTGACGCGCGCGGTTGTAGCTCAAGCTGAGGGAATTGATCAGCTCTTTCGCATTGTCCGTAGCGTTTCTCATGGCTGTCATACGAGCAGCGTGTTCACTTGCTTTACTATCAAGCAGTGCTCCGTAAATCAAGCTTTCTGCGTATTGCGGCAAGAGAACTTCCAGGATCTCCTCAGCGTTCGGCTCGAATTCGTAAGAGGTAAGCTTTGTTGAAGCTCCGCCAATATCCGTTAACGGAAGCAGCTTCTTCTCGGTTACTTCTTGAGCAATCGCGCTGACGTAATGACTGTAGTAAATATATAATTCATCAAATGATCCATCTGAGAACATGCCAACAGTGTTGCTGGCGATATCCTGGATTTCTGCGAAGGACGGCTGGTCTGCAATGCCGACGATGTCTAGGACAACGTTCATGCCACGACTTTTGAAAAAGTCACGGCCGACACGCCCGATCGCGATGATCGCAAACTCATCATTTGATTTATGGCGTTGCTGGATTGTCTGATACAGCTGGCGAAGGACGTTACTGTTATAAGCCCCCGCTAGTCCGCGGTCAGATGTAATCACTAGATAACCCGTCTTCTTGACTGGACGGCTGTTCAGCATTGGGTGGTTGGAATCCTTGCTGCCCATTGCGATGGAGGCAGTCACTTCCTGGATTTTTTCCATGTAAGGAACGAATGCTTTCGCGTTCATTACTCCACGGTTCCATTTAGCTGCGGATACCATTTCCATTGCCTTCGTAATCTGGCTCGTCTTTTTAGTCGAAGTAATACGGTTTTTTATATCGCGTAAAGATGCCATTTCGGTTCTCACCACCCTTTTACATAGATTGTTAGTCCAAGGTCAGGCAGGACCAGCCATGAAGCTGGTTCTGCCTCACATGTCCAGCTTCAGCGCCTAGCCCCTCGAGTCGCTTCGGTCCATCCGTTAAAGTCAAAGAACGACTTTATCGGCTGGCCCTCCAGCGCTTATCGGGGCTGATCGAGGCACTTACGCTTTTCAAATTACTCAGATACTGCAAACGTCTTTTTGAAAGCGTTGATTGCAGCAGCCATATCGTCGTCTGAAGGAAGTTCCTTCGTTGAACGGATATGATCTAACACCTCTGTATGGTTGTGGTCTAACCATGAAAGGAATTCACCTTCGAAGCGGCGGATATCCTGCAATGGAATATCGTCAAGGAATCCGCGAGTCAGTGCATATAGGATTGCTACTTGCTTTTCAACAGCAAGCGGCTTGTTAAGATCTTGTTTAAGAACCTCTACCGTACGGGCACCGCGGTTAAGTTTTGCCTGAGTTGCTTTGTCAAGGTCAGAACCGAACTGAGCGAATGCTTCCAATTCACGGTATGAAGCAAGGTCAAGACGTAGTGTACCAGATACCTTCTTCATCGCTTTGATTTGAGCTGATCCACCAACACGGGATACAGAAAGACCTGCGTTGATCGCTGGACGTACGCCAGAGAAGAATAGGTCGGACTGCAAGAAGATCTGTCCGTCTGTGATTGAGATAACGTTCGTCGGAATGTAAGCAGATACGTCGCCTGCCTGCGTTTCAATGAACGGAAGTGCTGTGATTGAACCTGAGCCTTTAGCGTCGCTCAACTTAGCAGCACGCTCTAGCAAGCGTGAGTGCAAGTAGAATACATCCCCTGGGTAAGCTTCACGGCCTGGAGGACGGCGAAGCAGCAAGGAAAGTTCACGGTATGCTGCCGCTTGTTTTGAAAGATCATCATATACTACAAGCACGTGCTTGCCATTGTACATGAATTCTTCACCCATTGTTACACCAGCGTAAGGAGCAAGGTATAGCAATGGAGCTGGCTGGGAAGCAGATGCTGTAACAACGATAGAGTAATCTAACGCGCCGTGCTTACGGAGAGTTTCAACCGCGTTACGTACAGTTGACTCCTTCTGTCCGATTGCAACGTAGATACAGATCATGTCCTGGCCTTTTTGGTTAAGGATTGTATCGATCGCTACAGATGTTTTACCAGTCTGGCGGTCACCGATGATCAATTCACGCTGTCCGCGGCCGATTGGCACAAGAGCGTCGATCGCCTTGATACCAGTCTGCAATGGCTCATGAACAGATTTACGGTCCATAACTCCCGGTGCAGCGTACTCGATTGGACGAGTCTTAGTTGTGTTGATTGGACCCATGCCATCAACTGGCTGTCCAAGAGGGTTTACTACGCGGCCGATAAGCTGTTCCCCAACAGGAACCTCCATGATGCGGCCCGTACGGCGTACCTCGTCGCCTTCGCGGATGTCCGTGAAAGGTCCAAGGATGATAATACCGACGTTATTTTCTTCCAGGTTCTGTGCCATACCCATAACGCCGTTTGAAAATTCAACAAGTTCTCCAGCCATGACATTGTCGAGGCCATGAGCACGGGCGATACCGTCACCAACACTGATAACTGTACCCACATCACTCACTTGAATTTCCGACTGATAATTTTCGATTTGCGATTTTATCAGCGCACTGATTTCTTCAGCTTTGATGCTCATGAGTTTCACCCCTATCTACGAATCTTAGCCTAGCAATTTACGTTCTAAACGATCGAGCTTGCCACGCAAGCTGCCGTCAAAAATGCGGTTTCCAATGCGAAGCTTTACGCCTCCAAGCAAATTGGAATCTACAATGTTTTCAATTTGAAGTGACTGTTTGCCAACCTGCGGCGCGAACGAAGCTGAAAGAGCTTCAGCCTGCTCAGCCGTGAGCGGCTGGACACTATAAACTTTTGCTTCAGCCACGCCTTTTGCATTATTTGCAAGGGCAATGAACTGGTCAGCAACGTCTGCGATCTGGTCTTCGCGGTGGCGGTCAACCAAAATCATCAGAGTATTAAGGACATATGTGCTTACAGATCCGAAAGCTTGCTTTAAAACCTCTTTCTTCTTCTCGTTAGGAAGCTTAGGAGACTTCAAAAAAGCAGTCAATTCCGGATTGTTCACAACAACTTCTTTTACTGTGCGAAGCTCTTCCTCAACCTGCGGGAGAGCCTGCTTTTCAGAAGCGAGTTGAAAAAGTGCCAGGGCATAGCGTTTTGCTACTGTCGAGTTGCTCATCGGGCATTACCCGCCTCTTGAATGTATTCATTGATGAGCTTTTCCTGGTCAGCTGCAGAGATTTCCTTCTCGATTACTTTAGAAGCAATCAAGACAGATAATGAAGCAACTTGTTCGCGGATTGCCGCAACAGCCTGCTCCTTCTGCTGTTCGATTTCAAGCTTCGCAGATTCTTTGATTCTGTCAGATTCAGTGCGTGCCAGTGCAATGATTTCATCACGCTGTACATCGCCCTGTTTCTTTGCATTTTCAATTAGGCCCTGTGCTTCTGTGCGTGCCTGCTTAAGCATTTCACGCTGTTCTTCTAAAAGATTCTGTGCTTCAGCACGGCTTTTTTCAGCCGCTCCGATTTCGCCAGCAATATGCTCTTCACGTTCCTTCATGATGCCCATCAATGGACCCCAAGCGAACTTCTTAAGCAATGCTAACAAAACAAGGAACATAATGAGCTGGAATAAGATATCTCCTGTATTCAGGCCAGATCCCACTCCCAATACAAAATTCATTGTTAACACCCTCGATTCACTCCCTTCAAGAGTTGTACCATGATTAAAAAGGTCCAACATGCGTCATCTGGATAGACAACGCTAAAGGCTGCCTGTTCCAGGAACTGAGGCTTGCCCCATTTTATTTCAAACGATTGCTTACATTCAAATTCAAGTATGCTTCCGCCGGATTGAACCGGCACAAAGCCTACATAATAGAATGGCGAAGGTTCGCGCGGAATGATCTTCGCCATCTTAAATTCTTATAATTGATTAACCACCGATAACCATGAACGCGATAACTACTGCGATGATTGGAATCGCTTCAACCAATGCAACCCCGATGAACATTGTAGTTTGAAGCATACCGCGAGCTTCTGGCTGACGAGCGATACCTTCTACTGTACGTGATACGATCAAACCGTTACCAATACCTGCACCAAGTGCTGCTAAACCGATTGCGATTGCTGCTGCTAAAAGACCCATTATAAAGTTCCTCCTTTAATGTATGAAAAAATGTTTTTAAGTTTTGTCCATTAAATGAACAGGTTTATATTAATGGTCATGGCTCACTTTATGGGAGAGATAAACCATCGTTAACATAGTGAAGATAAATGCCTGGATTGCTCCGACGAAAACGGAGAAACCTTGCCATACTAGCATTGGAACGGCTGCGGCTAAGTGCCCGCCTACCCCGGTTGCGAGTCCGGCTGCAAGCAGACCCAACAGGATCTCACCTGCGTAAATGTTACCGTAAAGACGAAGACCAAGAGTGAGCGTATTCGCGAACTCTTCAATGATCTTGATCGGGAACATGAACCAAAATGGCTTAAAGAATTCCTTGCCGTATTCGGCAGTCCCTTTAAGCTTGACGCCATAGTAATGGGAAAGCCCTACCACCATGACTGCAAGAGTCATTGTGATGACTGGGTCAGCTGTCGGTGATTTCCACCATAATTCATTGTCGATAACGACAGAGAACGGCAGTCCCAGCATATTGGCAACAAACACATACATCAGCAATGTGATGCCAAGTACGTGAAATCTTCCCCCATCCTTCCAGTCCATCGTGCTGTTGATGATTCCTTTGACGAAATCCATAACCCATTCCATGAAATTCTGCATTCCTGTCGGTTTCATCGCAAGCTTACGAGTGGAAAGAACTGCAATGATGAATACAAGAGCAGTCGCAATTGTGATCATCAGCATGTTTGCTAAGTTAAAAGTAAGCCCAAATAAATCTAATAATGGAGCTTCATGATGCATCAGTTAATTCACCTCTCTTCCCCGCTATTTACGTAAATGAAAAGACTGGACAAAAAAATCTATCATAATGACAATATAAGCTGTCATTAATCCCAAAATCGTAAATACAAGGTCAATGCGATCAGGATATTCCATCGCAACGATTACAGCAAGCGCTCCAGTAGCAAGCCTCGACAACGAGCCGAGCGAGCGCACCTTCTTCCCCTGCACCACCGAATCCCCGAAGTTGTTCATTTTCCTCGCAAGCAGCCATAAATTAAAAAGGCTCAGGCTTGTACCAAAGATCAACCCGGCAAAAACCGATTGATAGCTTGTAAAGCCGTACCCGAGTACGTATAAAGACAACAAGGTGAATATGTATTTGCGCTGGCGAATAAACAAGTCCTGAATTTCCATAGATGGCTAGTCTCCCGAAAAGAAGTGTTGGATGAGGCGGAGCATGGCATAAACACCTGCCGCCAATCCGATCAGCAATCCGAATATCAAGAAAAGTGGCTCTGTACCAAGACTTTGGTCCAGCCATCTTCCGGAAAATATGCCAATTAAAATGGAGCCTACCAATTGAGATAGTATAGCGGACATGAGTGCCATCGCTTGAAAAGGGTGGCGGTTGTTTCGGCGCATAAAAAACGCATCCTCACTTTTGAGAATGGGAGCTTCAGGGGGTGAAAAATCATTTTCCGAAAAAACAATATTTTCACTAAAAAAGCTTGCATATCAACGTTGAAAACCTTATCATTTTATGCCCTTTGTAAGCATACAATAGGCTATTGTCAATGTCAATCCATAGCGGTGAAAAAATTCACAAAGTTTTCACTTAAAATATATACCATAATCCCTATTTTAGAATTATATTATAAAAGCTTATTTTTGCCTGTATTTTCTCCTTTTAATTTATTCCAATTTTACCCCGAATTACCTTTTTGAGCTTATGCCCGAGAAGCCGAATAGTTTAATAAGAATAAAAAAGGGCCGGATAGGAATCACCTTCCTCCGCCCCTTGTATTTTTACCTATAAAAATCATTGCGTCTATCGTGCTTTCTCGACCTTTCTTCTTTGCAAATACCTTTGCCAGGTACATTCCTTCCTCCGGCAATTTTTCCAGTGGTATTTCTTTCCGCACCATTCCCTTTTTCATCTTCCTTCCCCAGTCAAGGAAACCGACGAAGCGGTATTGATCCGGATCAAACAGAGCGATGCCAAATTCTTCTGCCCCTCCCGGCAAATAGACTTCATAGCGATACGCTTCCCCATTATCTGCCGGAGCAAAGTCGAAGCCCATCACCCGCGGGTAATCCGGTTCTTCTAAAACGTATAGGTATGGAATCCTTATCTTATTTTTCCCGTCCTCTATAACAAGGCTGCCATCATGGATTTTATCTTTTAATAATGCCGGGGTTGCTATCATCGCAAGCTCCACGTCTTTCGCTTCATTCGGTTTCAGCGAGAAACTCATCGGAAGCTCCCACTCTATTCCCTTTTCTTTTTGGGGTATGAGAAATGAATAATTTTTAGTGGCTGATCCTGTGTTTTTGACAGTCAGTCTTGCACTGTGACGGTGCATGTTTTCGGCAAGCTGGAATTTACCGAATTGCAGCGAGCCCGGAACAATCAGACTTTCCGAATTGATGGCCGCCTCCAGCTGGATCCTCCCCGCTCCCTGCTCGAATGTCCGGTACCTTTTGCCATCACGGTCGGTTATATCCTTGGCAGTGTTCATGATTGCCGCCTTGATTTCTGCCGGGCTCCAGTCTGGATGAGCCTGTTTAATCAGCGCTGCCGCTCCTGCTACATGGGGCGCGGCCATGCTCGTTCCCTGAAGAGGGAGGTAACCTCCGGGAATCGTGCTGTTGATCGCAACGCCGGGTGCAACGATATCTGGCTTGATTTCCCATGTGACCGTCACCGGACCGCGGGAGCTGAAGTCAGCAAGAATATCTCTTTCTTCTATTAAATTGATACGGATCAGCATTGAGTTTTTAACGAGCTGTTTTTTTAGCGCCAAGCCATCTTCTTTGCTAATCGCGGCCACTGGAATCGGCACGTTCTCTTCCAGGTTTCCAAAGAATGTCCCCTTCGTATTGTTATAGATGATCACTCCGATAGCGCCCGCTTCAAGTGCATTCTTAGCTTTTTCGGTAAAAGTAAGCTTACCCCGTTCGACTAAAACAAGCTTATCCCTTACGTCTTTCATCTCCTCTTTCGTGCCCAGTCCTGCAAATACAAGATTTTCACTTTGAGTAATGTTCCAATTATCCGAACCCTGTAAAAGTTCCAGCCTTATTTCTTCAGAAAGTCCTGGGACGTTGAGATACGGCACCTGCATCGGAGGAGTCGACGCGCCAACCGAGATGGCTTTGGAAGCTGTGCCTGGTGACCCTACAGTCCAACGATTGGGACCCGAATTACCAGAGGAAGTTACCGCGACGATTCCTTCATCCACCGCTTTATTGAGCGCGAGGCTGATGGGCAGGTCCGGACCATTGACATCATTTCCAAGCGAGAGATTCAAGATGTCCACCTTATCTTTTATAGCTTCATCAATAGCAGCTATGACCTGCTCTGTCGTTCCGCTTCCTCCTGGCCCAAGCGCACGGTAGGCAACGATTTTGGCATCGGGAGCCATCCCTCTCATTCTTCCGTTCGCCGCAATGACGCCTGCCACATGCGTTCCGTGCAGGGTGCTTCTAAAGCCGACACCCTTCGTTTCCATCGGATCATCATCTCCATCAACCAGATCATGACCACCGGCAAAACTCCTCCGCAAGTCAGGATGCTCATAATCTATCCCCGTATCGATTACCCCGATTGTCACGCCCTTACCTGTCAGGCGGTTGCCTTTTTTATCAAGGATACCGTGTACAGCCTCCGTTCCAATCAATTCAAAATTATCGATAAAACTAGTGCTCGATTTATAGCGATTTGGTAGATGTGCCGGACTCTCCACCTTGTACGTGTTTACTTCGGATAAAAGTTGGATGTCATTAGACTTTTCAAGCTGTTGAAGCTCGGAGATAGGTCCTTTAACAGAATATCCACTGATTGCATGCGTGAAGATGCGACGGAATTTTGTGTTTTTAAGGTTTTTCAGCTTATGATGGATTTCTTGTTCATTCACCTGTTGCTTTGTTAAGACGATAGCGATTTTTTCGGTGTGGGGATCCTCTTGAGGAATCGGCGGGAGCTGCATTTTTTGCGGTTCGAATGCAGTGAGGATTGCTATTGATAGGACAATTAAGAAAAAATTACGCTTTTTCATTACAAATAGCCCCTCCTTTTTAACATAGCGTGTCATTTTAAGGAGTTTAGTATTCAGATTACCCGTCAGGAAAATTTATTCCGAGAAGACGCTGGGCAATTCCGCGAAAAGAGTGATGAATCTCGCGAAAAGCTCCATAATTCCGCTAAACCATGCTTTATTTCCGCGAACTAGACTAATTCTAAATCCAAACGAAAAAAGCACCCCATTTTATAGAGGTGCCTCAGTAATCTTATTTAGTCCCAAATAAACGATCTCCTGCGTCTCCTAGTCCAGGTACGATGTAGCCATGGTCATTAAGCTTTTCATCAAGTGCAGCGATATAAATATCCACATCAGGATGCGCTTCTTTTACCGTTTCTACTCCCTCTGGAGCTGCAATCAAACACATGAACTTGATATGCTTCGCGCCGCGCTTTTTAAGAGAGTTGATCGCTTCGACTGCAGAACCGCCTGTCGCAAGCATTGGGTCAACGACGATAAAATCGCGCTCTTCGACATCACTTGGTAGTTTTACATAGTATTCAACCGGCAATAATGTTTCCGGATCGCGGTAAAGTCCGATATGTCCTACCTTTGCAGCAGGGATCAATTTCAGGATGCCGTCAACCATTCCGATACCTGCACGGAGGATTGGGATGATGCCAAGCTTCTTGCCTGATAGTACTTTCGATTTTGTCTTTTCGACTGGTGTTTCAATTTCAATTTCCTCAAGCGGCATGTCACGCGTGATTTCGAACGCCATCAGCGTTGCAACTTCATCTACAAGCTCGCGGAACTCCTTCGTGCCTGTGCTTTTTTCGCGGATATAAGTAAGTTTATGCTGAATCAATGGATGGTCAAATACGTATACTTTTGCCATGTGTATCGCTCCTTTTAAAGGTAAATGAGTTGTGAACACCTGTCTGTTATATGTAAGATCTGTTGAATCACACTTCGTTTAATTTTACAGAAAAACCTCTTTACAAGCAACCGCTTCAGCTAAATGATTTTCCCCTGAAAAAGCGGTCCTCATTCATTGAGGACCGCTGGGTAAAATCTTATCTCTCAGGATATAGTTCGAACTTGCTTGTTAAGTCCTCGACACGCTTCTTAGCTTCTTCTAGCTTAGCTTCGTCTTGGTGATTTTTTAATGTAAAGGCAATCAACGAAGCGATTTCGTCCATTTCTTCGTGACCGAAGCCGCGGCTTGTTACTGCAGCTGTGCCGATACGGATGCCGCTTGTTACAAATGGGCTTTCTGGATCGAATGGAATCGTGTTTTTATTGACGGTAATGCCGATATCATCTAGCACTTTTTCTCCCACTTTCCCGGTCAAGCCAAGAGAACGCAGGTCAATCAATAGCAAATGATTGTCTGTGCCGCCGGATACCAGGTCGATGCCTTCGTTCTTCAAACCTTCTGCAAGGCGGTTGGCATTCGATATGATATTCTGGGCGTATTCTTTGAAAGAATCCTGGAGTGCTTCGCCGAATGCTACTGCTTTAGCAGCGATTACGTGCATAAGCGGGCCGCCCTGGATTCCAGGGAAAATTGATTTATCGATTTTCTTCGCGAATTCTTCTTTGCAGAGGATCATTCCGCCGCGCGGGCCGCGAAGTGTTTTATGAGTAGTCGTTGTAACAAAGTCAGCGTACGGCACCGGATTCTGGTGAAGGCCAGCCGCGACCAGTCCAGCGATATGGGCCATATCGACCATCAAATATGCGCCGACTTCATCAGCGATTTCACGGAAACGCTTGAAGTCGATTGCCCGTGGGTAAGCACTTGCACCGGCAACGATCAGCTTTGGCTTGTGCTCGCGAGCTTTTTCCAGGACGACATCATAGTTGATTACATGAGTATCTTCATCAACGCCATACTCAACGAAGTTATACTGGATGCCGCTGAAGTTAACCGGACTTCCGTGCGTCAAGTGGCCCCCGTGGGAAAGATTCATTCCAAGCACAGTATCCCCTTGCTCAAGAATCGTGAAGTAGACGGCCATATTGGCCTGCGCGCCTGAGTGCGGCTGGACATTGACATGCTCTGCGCCAAAAATTTCCTTCGCGCGGTCGCGGGCAATGTTTTCGGCAACATCGACGTATTCGCATCCGCCATAATAACGACGGCCTGGATAGCCTTCTGCATACTTATTCGTAAGTACGGACCCCTGCGCTTCCATTACGGCTTCGCTGACAAAGTTCTCTGATGCAATCAATTCGATTTTCGTGCGCTGACGCTTCAATTCATCCTGCATTGCAGCGTAAACTTTGCTGTCCTGCTGTGACAAGTGCTTCACTTAAGTTCCCCCTCTTATATGTATTGCCTTGTTCATTTATTAGAAAATTCATTCTTATTTTAGCCGATATTATAATGAAAGGAAAGGATGAAGGTAAAAGTAAATCTGATATCAGGCCTGCATTTTCCTTCAATTCCTTTCCCTGTCAGCAAGACTCATTTGCCTTCGTTTGCTCGTATACTGCCCTGGCGCCGCCGATCAGTTTCGGCCTTGTTTTCGCCAGATTAACATGCGCATGTCCGATGCTTTTTTGCTGAACACGCACAGGCACAGCGACATGCTTCATTTGCATGCCAATCAGCGTGTCTCCAATATCAATGCCGGCGTCAGCCTTGATGAATTCAACGACCACAGCATCATTGAGGTTTTTGTATGCGTAAGCTGCCATTGCGCCGCCCGCGTTCCTCACAGGAATCACGGTCACTTCTTCCAGCTGCTTCTGCTCGGCCGTTTCCCGTTCGACAACAATAGCCCGGTTCAAATGCTCGCAGCACTGGAACGCAAGCTGGATACCCGTTTTACCCTGCAGTTCACGGAGCTGCCTGAAGACCATTTCCGCAACTTCATCTGTACCCGCTGTGCCAATCCGCTGTCCAATGATTTCACTCGTGCTGCAGCCAACGACCAGCACCTGGCCTTTTTTCAGCTGGACCTGCTCATTAAATTCAGTAAGGACGGAGTTCAATTCTGCTTCCCATTGTTCAATAGACAGTTGTAACGCCTCCATTACATTGGTATTTGGTACTCCTTGCAAAAAAGGCTGGATGTTATTTATTTTCATAATCCTTTATTTTACCGACGCGGTTTTCGTGGCGGCCGCCTTCGTATTCTTCTGTCAGCCATACTGCTGCGATTTCACGCGCAAGCCCCGGGCCGATTACACGTTCGCCCATAGCCAGGACATTGGTATCATTATGCTGGCGCGTCGCCTTTGCGCTGAATACGTCATGCACAAGCGCGCAGCGGATTCCTTTTACCTTGTTCGCGGCGATGCTCATTCCAATACCAGTTCCGCAAATCAGGATTCCTTTATCGAACTCTCCGTTCGCCACTTTTTCAGCAACAGGAAGCGCATAGTCCGGATAATCAACAGATGTACCGCATTCGCATCCGAAATCTTCATATTCGATCTTCATTTCATCCATCAAACTCTTAATTTCTTCGCGGATATTCACTCCGCCATGGTCTGAAGCAATTGCAACTTTCATCGTAAAATCCTCCTATGTATTCCCGCATGCGGGGCGATTAAATCTATCGTTATTTTCTCATATTCGCTCAGATTTATAAAGAAAACGGGTCAGATTGTATGAATGAGGTGATATTGCCTTAATAACAGTGAAAAGACAACCCGAAAATGGCTTATATCGAAAAGGATATCGACCACTTTCGAATTATATCAGCAGATTTTTGAATATATCGACCACTTTTTCGATTTTATCGACCAGATCCCGAATTATAACAGCGGAATTTTAATTTTATCGACCACATTCTCAAATATATCGACCAAGGAACTTTTTATAAAAAAATAAACCACAGCAAAGCCGCTGTGGTTCACAATCTATAACGAAAACTTCGTGATGGTACCTTTTAATTTATCAGCTTGATTCTTCAATTCAACCGCTAAGTTCTCGACATTCGCGATGACTTCTGCCTGCTGTTCGGCTGCTGATGCTACACTCAACGCTCCGGCTGAGGTTTCTTCTGCAATTGCGGCCATTTCCTGCGATTGGGTAGATGTGTGCTGGATTGTTTCCATTTGTGTTTCGACTAGCTCGGCGATCGTATGGATGACATCTGCCATCTCATGGATCGTTGAAGTCATTGCGTCGATAACCTGGTTTGTTCTCTCTCCCTTTTTCGCTTCACCGTTCGCGGTTTCAACCTGTGTGCTGATCTGGCCGACAACATTTCGGACTTCAGACTGGATGTTCTGGATTAGTTGTGAAATGCCCTGGACCGCGTCCGCACTCTGATCAGCAAGCTTCCTGACTTCTTCGGCGACAACAGCAAAACCTTTACCGTGCTCACCAGCCCTTGCTGCTTCAATTGATGCGTTCAAAGCAAGCAAATTCGTTTGTGCTGCGATATCGCCAACAAGCTGGATGATTTGCTCTACTTTTGTCGCGTTCTCTTCCAGTCGCTTTACGGTGCCAAGTGACTCACGATTGTCATTTGCAAGTGTCTCGATGCCAGAAATCAGTGAATGAATCGCATTCTTCGATTCCTGCAAATCTTTAACCATTTCCACAGAAATTGATTCAGATGTCCTGGCTTTTTCCTGGACATTCTCGGCAATTCGGATGACTTCATCCACAGACTCAGCAGTCGTCTGTGTAGATAATGCTGAAGAATCTGCCCCGGCCGCAATTTCTTTGATCGTTGTCGAGATAATGGAAGCCTGCTCAGATGCTGCCGCAGATTGCCCGGAAATCTGGATGACCTTTTCATTTGTTTCTTTGAAGTTCCTATCAATCTGGCTGACCATCTCACGCAGGTTTGAGAGCATATTATTGAAAGCTAGTCCCAAAGAGCGAATCTCGTCATCTGATTTCGAAACTTCCGCATCCTCACCAATTTCGCCCTGCGCCGCTTTTATTGCAGACTGCTCGAGCTTTTGCAACGGCTTGACAATCAGACCGGCAGCCATATACGCAAGCAGGCCTGACCAGAAAATCCCCATTCCTAGAACCGCCGCTGTAAAAACGACTGAATTAATCTCGATGAAATTTTGAACGTAAGGATACAGGAAATAAATGAAAAATGCGCTTGTTGAATACGTAATAATTGCCAACACAGTCGTCAGCATGACCAATTTCTTCCGTAATCCCATTTTGTAGCTGTGTTTAGACCCCACTGATAATCCCCCTGAAAAATTAATTAAAACTCCTCAAAGCTTTTATCGGATTTTATCAACGATTCTTTCGATACTTTTTTGAATTTCTTTAAAAGCTTCACGATAAATTTGTTCATTTCCGCCAAAAGGGTCTGCCACATCCAGGTTTCCCGTTTCATCAGCAAATTCTTTCAATGTAAAAATTTTATCAGCAGCGTGTGGATACTGGTTCATAATCAAGCCTTTATGGCTCTGTGTCATCGAGAGGACCAAGGTTGCCCAGTCGATATCTTCCCTTGTTAATGTCGAGGAGCGATGATCATGGCGGATATCGTTTTCCTCAAGCACAGTCTTCGCGTTGACAGAAGCCTCAGCACCATTAGGGGCATATACTCCCGCCGATTTCACCTCGACTCCTGGCAACTGCTTGCTTTTTAAAATCGCTTCTGCCATTGGGCTGCGGCATGTGTTTCCGGTACAGACAAATAAGATGTGCGCCATGTTTTCCCTCCTGTGAATAACTTTTCTCCATTATATGATAATCTTTCAGCAATTTCATTTTTCCTAGAAAGCAAAAAAACACCTGACGAGCAGGTGCATGTTAAAAGTATTATATAGGCAATAGCAATTTGAGCCCGAAAGCAAGCAAAATGCTTCCACCCAATGCTTCACTGTATGTACCAAGCCACCCCTGCACTCTTTTTCCAACCAGGAGCCCTGCCCACGTCAGATTCATTGCCACAACACCAAAACAGATCAGTACAAGCAGCGTCCTTGCGCCGTAAATTCCAAGTGTCAGTCCTACTGAAAAACTGTCAAGGCTCACGCTGAGGGCAAAAATAAATAAACCCTTGCCAACCGGGGTAATCACGCTTGTCTCATCTTCCTTGAAGCTTGCCCAAATCATCTGGACACCCAGCACGATCAGGAGCAGTCCGCCAATATATCCAGCTATTGCCCCGAACTGCTCGGACAAAAATCTCCCTGTAACCATTCCCAGCAGCGGCATCCACACATGGAACAAACCAATTGTGACGCCAATTTTAAATATATGCCTTTTCGTCAGTCTGAACATGCCCATTCCGAGACCTACGGAAAAAGCATCCATACCTAACGCGAATGCCATCAACATCAGTGTGAATAATTCGCCGGCTATTGCTG
This sequence comes from Mesobacillus boroniphilus, assembly GCF_018424685.1. NCBI lineage: Bacteria > Bacillati > Bacillota > Bacilli > Caryophanales > Bacillaceae > Mesobacillus > Mesobacillus boroniphilus. The sequence goes on along the minus strand of NZ_QTKX01000002.1, from coordinate 215,609 downwards.
TCATTTCTTCGCCCCCTCGGACTTGCTAATTCAGCATATGCACGTCCAAAGGGGTTTAGAAGTATGGATTGTCCTAGTTTATGAAATGACGTATCGTTTGTATTTATCATGTAATTTTCGAATACTGGGACATCAACTGGTATTAAATTCTGTTCAACTTGTATTAAATTCTGTTCAACTTGTATTAAATTGTGGCTAACCGGTATTATATCGCTTTCAACTGGTATTTAATCGTGTCCAACCGGTATTATAACGATCTCAACTGGTATTAAAACTCGAATAGCGATGTTGACACTTCTAGAACCACCCTCAATATAAAAAGCACTTCAACAACTGAAGCGCTTCTCTGTAAAATATTATTTTTCGATTATTGGCAGTCCCGATGCCTTTGACAGCCGATTCATGATTGCCTGTCCTACGCCGTGTTCGGGGAAAATTTCGCCGTAAATGATATCGAGGTCTTCCTGGTTAAAGGCTCGGAGTGTATCATAGAGTGCTTCAGCGACTGTTTCCAGTTTCGCTCTTTCACCACAGGCTATCACAATATCGGCGTCATAAAACTCTTTGTTTTCCTTTGTTGTCATCACGCCGACTTTCAGGCCTTCCACCCGCTTTTCATTGACCATCTGCTGGATTTTTTCTCTTGTTCCATCAACCAGATAGAAAGGCGCATTCGGCGCATAGTGCCGATATTTCATCCCAGGGGATTTTGGCGCATGGTTGGAATCCTTCAGTGCCGGATCTACGGAGACTTGACCGATTACTTCTTCCAGCTGCTCCTTCGTTACGCCGCCTGGCCTTAAAATCGCCGGTATCTCACCGGTGCAATCGACAACTGTGGATTCAAGGCCGACACCGGTCGCTCCGCCATTAACAATCCCTGCAATCCTGCCAGTCAAATCATCCGCAACGTGGTTCGCAGTCGTGGGACTCGGCTTTCCTGATAGGTTTGCGCTCGGGGCCGCTAGCGGCAAGCCTGAGGCTTCGATAAGCGCCAGTGCTACTGGATGATCGGGCATTCTGACTGCAACTGTGGGTAATCCGGCAGTTGCTTTTTCAGAAAGTGCTCCATCCTTTTTTTCCAGAATAATCGTCAACGGACCAGGCCAAAAAGCATCCATCAGAACTGCTGCCTGATCGGGGATTTCTTTTACAAAAGAATGAATCTGTTCACGATTAGCGATATGGATGATCAACGGGTTATCCCCAGGTCTTCCTTTTGCTTCGAATATTTTCAAGACGGCTTCATCGCTTTCTGCGTTGCCACCGAGGCCATAAACCGTTTCTGTCGGAAAAGCTACTACTTCATTTTGCTTCAGTTTTTGTGCAGCTTCGATGATTTGTGGATATGTTTTTAAATTATCCACATTCTTATCCACTGTCCAAATTTGTGTTTGCATGTACATCCACCTTTTACTTCTCGCTATACTAGTCTATTTCTATGAAAGTATAAAAGAAGAATCATGCGAACACAAGTTTTTATCCACAAATTGTGTATAATTCTAACGAAACAGTGGATAACTTTGTGGATTAATCCACAATTCACAGAATTATTTTCATAATTGCGGAGTTATCCACAGTTAGAACTTGTTTTAAATGACTTTTTTCCAAAAGAGACTCTGGAAGCTCGGATTGGTTTACCATTTCGAATCCCAGGCCGCTAAAAAAAGAAACCGCACTCATCTTGTTAGTAACCAGATAAAGCTCGTCTAACTCCTGATTTTTCGCTGTCAGAAATGCCCGTTTAAACAGAAGCATCAAATCAGGCTGGCCAATTTGCGGGGAAACGACAAATGAGCGAAGCAAACCAACGTTATCGACTGGCTCTACACCGAGGCAGGCTTTAAGCTCCCCTTCCTGGTTTTCCATCAGGGAAAAATTTTCGATTGAGTCATTCAATCCTTCCGGGCTTACTCCCGCCTCTGTCAAAAAAGCCTCCAACTTTGGTAGATCCTCTTTATTCGCACTTCTGATTTTCCATGTCATATCTTTCACCTCAAAAATAAGATTCTACTAAATGGATATGATAGAAGATAAAAAGTAGAACCTAATTCTTGATAGAAAAAGAAAACACGGCAGCCTTCATTTTAAATGAAAGCTGCCGTGCATCTTTTAATTCCTGGCTTTCTACGCCATTTTATTTGTTATTGTTGTTGCGGGCATTGCCGCCTTTTTCACCGATTTCTTCATAGAAGCTTCGGTCATGATTTTCAGAAGTCGCTTCTCCGCCTTTGCGGCCGATCTCCTGATAGAAGTTCTTGTCGTGGCTTTCAGATGTTGATTCGCCACCTTTTTTCCCGATTTCCTGGTAGAATTCGCTGTCATGGCTCTCAGCAGTAGCCTCTCCGCCTTTGCGGCCAATTTCCTGATAGAAATCTTGATCGTGATTGTTCGAAGTTGCTTCGCCGCCTTTACGGCCGATTTCCTGATAGAATTCGCTGCCATGGTTTTGGCTTGTAGCTTCGCCGCCCATGCGTCCTCGTTCTTCACGTGACATCTTATCATTATTGTTTTTAGCCATTTTACTCATCCTCCTTGAAATCTAAGTTTTGATGTTACACTACTTTGAATATCCGGTATCTCCCACCCTAAAACTAGTATCAAGGGAATGTAATGTGCTTGTTTAAGTAATGTAATATTTTTGGAAATTCTAACGGGCATTTTACCTCTTTTACCATGTATTTCTTAAGAGAAGCTAGCTAATGTTTCCCAGCTTCTCATAGTGAAAAATTCATAAGTGAGTGATTTCGGTCACTATCCTGGCTGTTTTATATGTTTATAATAAAATCATCAATTGAAAACCTTTCTCAAAAAGGGGGAACAGCATGGAAATAAAAACAATATACGAAAAGATTGGCGGCGACGAATCTATCCGGAAAATCGTCGATACTTTTTATCCAAAGGTTTACGAAAATGAGGAGCTCAGCCCATTGTTTGATGGCGATATGGATGAGATCAAGCGGAAACAGTGGATGTTTCTCACACAGCTAACCGGCGGAGGTGCGCTTTACAGCGAGGAATTTGGACCGCCGAATATGAGAGTGCGGCATATGGCCTTCGAAATCACGCCGGTGCGCGCCCAGGCTTGGCTGAAGCTGATGCATGAAACACTGACGGAAACGGGTTTGATTGAAACCGAGGGTGGAAAGGCCCTGTTCGAGCGATTGAGTCAGATTGCACCCATCATGATCAACAAACAATAAGGAGGAATTTATGATGGAAAAACAGTCATTAAAACAATTCCAGGAATTTAGCGAAGAGCGTTTTTCTAAGAGGATTGTCTTCAAAAAGGGCGAGAGCACAGTATTCCTTTTGAACTTTATGCCAGGGCAGGAGCTGCCAAAGCACACACATCCAGGTACTGAAGTGTTCATTTTAACGATGCAGGGTGAAGGTACTTTCACTATTGACGGTGAGGAAGTAGTGGCTGCAGTGAACGAAACCGTCCATGTGAGCGGAACGGAAGAACTCGCCTATAAAAATACCGGGTCAGAGCCAGTTACACTTTACGTGATGCTCAACAAGATTCTGGATGAGAGATTTGCGCAGAATATTTAATAAGAGCACGAGCTTGAAACCTCTCGATAGATAAGCACAAACATGAGCAGAATATCCTCACCTGGACGAATTATTCGATAATGTGGTCGAATAAATTCAAAATGTGGTCGAAATATTTATAAATCCGCCAAAATATTTCAAAATGTGGTCGAAATATCCGAAAATGTGGTCGAATAAATTATCTACGGGAACAAAGTATCCTCATCTGGATCGATATATTACCCGATTTAATTAAAAATCTTCTAAAAACAGCCCCTGCGGTATGCGTAGGGGCTGTTTTTATCCGAAAATTCGATTCCAAATCTCAACGAGGAAGAATGTTACCTCAACTTCTTCTTCTTCGCCGCCTTCATATACTGTTTTTTTGCCTTTTTTACTATCTTTTTTCTCATCATCAAGCTTGGCATCTGCTGACTTGTCTTCAGCGTCCGCTTTTACATCGCCTTTATCATCGTTTCCGTCGAAGCCTTCGCTTGTTGCTTCTCCGTTTGAGAAGTCAAGGAAGCATAGTGGCGGATAAAGTACACACCACCAGTTTGCGCCTTCGCCTTCACCAATCGTAATCAAGATTGCCTCGTACTCACCTGCCGGATAGAGGAACTGCCCATATAACTTAGTTGGAAACTGCACTTTGTCAAACTCGGTTTTTACCGATTCGTTTGATCCTTGTGATGCCACGATATTTTCAGCAATGGCCTGGATTTCTGGAAGCTTCGATTTGATTACACTTCTAGCCGCTTCAATCGAAGTCAGTTCCTGAACCCATTTGGTGATTTCTTTGTTCACTTCGTCGCGGATCAAGCGTTTGATATTCTGGTCCTTTTCAAGATCGCTGTCGGCGAGGATCCTCAGACGGATCGCCTCGTTCGGGATTACCATTGCTTCCTTCGCTGTCACTTCATTTTTTGGTGTATATAAACTTAAAATAGTACCTGCACATAATAAGAATATGTATAAAATAGCGGCTGATTTTTTCATCATCATCATCTTTCGCACCGTCCCTTCACTACTAGTCACAGTGTGGACAGTTTGATAGATTCTTAAACTAGTAATTTTGAAAAAAAATAAAGGCCCCGACTAAGCGGGCCCTTCTCAGTCTATACTATTTCAGCAAACACCATTCGGTCCTTGCCATTTATATCAAAAACAACCTCAACCTTGGCATGCGGAAAAGTTTTTTTCAGAAGCGCACGGACTGCTTCTCCCTGGCCGGCGCCGATTTCAAACCCAACTAAGGCTTTCTCCTTCAATACAAGCGGCAGTTCTTCCATAAACCGGCGATACAGGTCCAGTCCATCCTCACCTGCAAAAAGCGCCATATGCGGCTCATGTTCCTTCACGATATCAGACATCCATTCCTGGTCCGCAACCGGAATATATGGCGGGTTCGAGATGACGGCATCTACTTTTTTTTCCTGTAAAATGAGCGGCTGCAGCAGGTCGCCCTGGATAAATTCGATTTCTGCGCCAAGCTCGCTGGCATTTTTCCTGGCCATCTCGAGGGCATCGCCGGATAGGTCGGTTGCTGTTACATTCAAAACTGGTTTTTCCAGCTTCAACGTTATTGATATTGCCCCGCTGCCGGTCCCGACATCGACAAGGTCAATTTGATCACTCTCCGGAAAAAGCCTGTCCAGTCGCTGAAGCGTCCCATACACAAGTTCTTCCGTCTCCGGCCGAGGAATCAGCACATGTTCATTCACAAGGAAACGGCGGCCGTAAAATTCCTCACTGCCAATGATATATTGGATCGGCTCGCCAGCAGCATGCCTTTTTACAGCAGCCTGGAACTCAGTCCAGACCTCCCCATCCAGTTCGTCTCGCATCATAGCGAGCATTGACGTGCGGGACAGGCCGGAATAGTGCCTCAACAAAAGCTCACCGGCGAACTCCTCACGATTATGTTCTTTTAAAAAAGAAGAAGCCCAGTTGAGGGCTTCAAATATTTTCACATTAGTCATTGTTCGCACTCTCAAGTCTTTGAGACTGGTCTTCCATAATTAGCGCTTCGACGATTTCATCCATCTTGCCCTGAAGAATCTGGTCAAGCTTTTGGATGGTCAAGCCGATACGGTGGTCGGTCACGCGGTTTTGCGGGAAGTTGTACGTACGGATCCGCTCTGAGCGATCGCCTGTACCTACAGCTGATTTACGGACCTGGTCATACTCAGCCTGTGCTTCCTGCTGGAACTTGTCATAGACACGGGCGCGAAGTACCTTCATCGCCTTATCTTTGTTCTTGTGCTGTGATTTTTCATCCTGGCACGATACGACGATTCCTGTTGGAATATGCGTCAGACGTACAGCTGACATTGTCGTGTTAACAGACTGTCCGCCAGCGCCGCTCGATGCAAAGGCATCAAAGCGGATGTCTTTGTCATGCAGCTCGATTTCAACTTCTTCAGCTTCAGGAAGACATGCAACGGTAGCTGTTGAAGTATGGATACGGCCGCCTGATTCCGTTTCCGGAACACGCTGGACGCGGTGCGCGCCGTTTTCAAACTTCATTTTAGAATAAGCGCCATTACCATTGATCATGAAGATGATTTCCTTAAAACCGCCTACGCCAGTCGTGCTGGCATCGATGATCTCCGTTTTCCATCCCTGTGATTCAGCATAGCGGCTGTACATCCTGTAAAGGTCACCGGCAAATAAAGCAGCTTCATCGCCGCCTGCAGCTCCACGGATTTCCATGATTACGTTCTTGTCATCATTAGGGTCTTTAGGAATAAGAAGAATCTTGATTTGCGCTTCGAGCTCTTCAATGCGCGGTTCAAGCTCAGAGATTTCTTCCTTTACCATCTCGCGCATCTCTGCATCGAGCTTATCCTCGAGCATCGCTTTCGCATCTGTCAACTGCTCTTTAACTTCCTTATATTCACGATAAGCCATAACTGTTTCCTGGATGTCAGACTGCTCCTTGGAATACTCGCGGAGCTTTTTCGAATCATTGACAACTTCAGGGTCACTCAATAGCTCATTCAATCTTTCATAACGATCCTCAACTGCTTGAAGACGATCAAACACGGACATTCACCTCTATTTTAATATCCTTGCAAATGGATTAAAAAGTTCTATTTACTCTATTCTTACCTGTGTATTTCCGCAACAGGTTTGGTAATTCAATATGAATGATTACATAGCATAACATTCTAATTATAGTATAGGTGACACCCTCAGTCAAAGCCATTGTGAATATAAAAGCGCAAGCGCCTTGGTCAGCCCCGCCAAGCGCTGGAGGGCCTGCCAGCGAAGTCGCTCTTTGACTTCATTGGCAGGACCGAAGCGTCTCGAGGAGTTTTGAGCCGCAGCTAGACAAGCGCCTCGAGGGGCTAGGCGCTGGAGCTAGACACTAATCAAAGTAAAAAAAAACTGTCAAAAAAGGTAGAAAAGCGCAAGTGCCCTGGGCAGCCTAACTAACACAACATATGTATAACGGGAAAAAGCATGCCCTTTTTTACGAGCATGCTGTGGCGCTTAAAAACTATTATTCAATATCAACGTTAACATCGTAGCGTGGCAATGCTCTTGTCAGCTTCTCCTGCAGTGTCTTTTGGGCATTTTCCCGGTCTTTTCTGGTAACTCGTCCTTGAAGTTGTGCGGTTACGTTCATTTTGCCGCCGTTGATCCAGATGGAGCCTGGCTCATAGCCTGCATCAGAAATGACGTCTTTCGCTTTTTGGACATCCTGGGAAAAACTATAGTGGTTTTCGTTATCGGTATTCAGCAAATTCGGGTTCTGATCGGTCATTGTCATGCCATCATCGAGATCCCTCGTGAAATTCGGGCCATCTCCTTCGCGGACACCGTCATCTTCTCTATTAAGGTCCACGCCAGCCTGGTCTTCATTCTTGTCATAGACTGAATCTGTATTATCCTGGCCACATCCTGAAACGATAACCATCGCAAGCACAAGCAACATGAGTAATTTTTTCAAATTATGGCACCTCCCGTTGATAGGTTGCCCTTTGGAGGTATCAGCCATGCATCCAAGCAGATGTATGCATATTCTAAATTTTTAAAATGGACCTTTTTTAGAGAAATAAGCTGCTGGAAAAATTATTCTCTTAATCAAATCGGATAATTGCCCGAAGATAGCTAATGATCTTTCCATGTTCAGCAATAATTGCCCCAAAAAGACGGATAATCGTGCCGTCGTCCATATATAGGAAAAATTCCATAAAAAAAATCCCCCCGCTCACGGGAGGATCAAAACATTTATGTTAAGCTTTCAGTCGTCTTATCGATTTTAAGCTCATTCGGTGATTTTGGTACTTCATGATGGTGTCTGCATCGTGGTTCGTAGGATTCGGATGCACCAACGAGAATCACTGGATCATCATAAGAGGCTGGCTTGCCGTTGATCAAGCGCTGGGTACGGCTTGATGGCGATCCACATACCGCACACACAGCCTGAAGCTTGGTCACATTTTCGGCAACAGCCATCAATGCAGGCATCTGGCCGAATGGCTCGCCGCGGAAATCCTGGTCAAGGCCGGCAACGATGACGCGGTAGCCGCTGTCTGCAAGATGCTGGATCACCTGTAGGATTTCATTGTCAAAAAATTGTACCTCATCGATGGCAATTACATCGATATCAGGGTTGATATGTTTGAAAATATCAGTAGAGTGGGCAATAGGCTTTGCAGTAACTGCAGTTCCGTTGTGTGATACAACCGATTCTTCGCTGTAGCGGTTATCAATCGCAGGCTTGAATACAGCAATTTTTTGCTTGGCAAATTGAGTTCTGCGCACGCGGCGGATCAGTTCTTCGGATTTACCGGAAAACATGCTGCCGCAGATCAATTCAATCCAACCGCTTTGTTTCATAACGTACATGGTCGGCCTCTCCTTCCTCGCTGGACAAATTAGATAGCGAAAGCGCCTTGCTCAGCCCCGACAAGCGCTGCCCGACAAAAACGCCACGTCCTGTGGCTGTCGGGTATGCACTTCCTGTGCCGCAGAGGGCCGACAGGTGAAGTCTTTCTTTGACTTCATCGGGCGGACCGAAGCGACTCGAGCTGCTCAAAGCTATCGCTTCTCGCAAGATACTCGAGGATGTTTAATCAGGGATGAAAACTGGCTAGGCGCTGTAGCTGGACTTCTAGCAAAGGTTGATACATATAACTTTAACCTTACTAGGTAAGCTTTTTTCGTATTTTTACGGCTTCTCGATGCCATAAAGGTACGAAAAAAGCCTGGTTAAAAGTTCGACACTTTTTTTCAGCTTTTTCCATTATAACAAAAAATAACGCCGAATCCAGACACAAAAATAAAGTTCGCAAAATTAAATTATATATATATGTACCCCAAAGTACACTTCATTATAGATTGGGTATTTAGAGAGATTTTTCGGACCAAAGACTCGAAAAATGCAAAATAAAAAACAGGCAAGTCACAATGCTTCTTGCCTGTTTTTTTAATTCTTTTATTACTCTTGTTCTTGACCTTTAAGGCCGTATTTTTTGTTGAAACGGTCAACACGTCCGCCAGCTTCAGCGAATTTTTGACGTCCAGTATAGAAAGGATGGCACTCAGAGCAAGTTTCAACGCGAATCTCGTTCTTTACAGAACCAGTTTCAAATTCGTTACCGCAAGCACAAGTCACCTTAACTGTTTTGTAGTTTGGATGAATTCCTGATTTCATTCTTTTCATCTCCTTCCGCCCTGAATCATATCCGAAACAGAGTTATAATCAACGGATATACCGTTATTGGAAAAACACACTGACCTCATTATAACAAGTCCAACTATATATTTCAAGTCGGTTTTTATGCCCATTATCTGGAATTAAGAGCGTTTGTTATTACTCTTCATTTCCTCGCCAAGAACGGCGAAAAAGTCTTCGTTGGACTTGGACAGCCTTAGCTTGCGCAGGAATTTTTCCGCGAAATCAGGCGAGTCCGACATCGATTTACGAATTGCCCACAGTTTATCCAGATGGTCTTTAGGTATAAGAAGTTCTTCTTTACGAGTTCCCGATCTGCGGATGTCGATCGCTGGGAAGATTCTTCTTTCAGCAAGAGAGCGGTCAAGGTGAAGCTCCATATTTCCTGTTCCCTTGAACTCTTCATAGATGACATCATCCATGCGTGATCCTGTATCAACAAGTGCAGTCGCAAGGATCGTCAAGCTGCCGCCTTCCTCGATATTACGTGCAGCACCGAAAAAGCGCTTCGGACGGTGGAATGCCGCAGGGTCAATACCGCCTGACAATGTACGTCCGCTTGGCGGGATGACAAGATTGTATGCACGTGCAAGACGAGTAATGCTGTCCATCAGGATGATGACGTCACGCTTGTGCTCAACAAGGCGCATTGCACGCTCAAGCACAAGCTCAGCAACCTTGATGTGGTTTTCAGGTACTTCGTCAAAAGTTGAGCTGACAACATCGCCGGCAACAGAACGTTCGATATCTGTTACCTCTTCCGGACGCTCATCGATCAAAAGAACGATGAGTTCTGCATCCGGATGATTCGTAGTGATGCTGTTAGCAATTTCTTTGATTAGCATCGTTTTACCAGCCTTTGGCGGAGCGACAATCAAACCGCGCTGTCCGAAGCCGACAGGTGCTAGGACATCCATGATTCTGGTCGACACTTTGTTATGAGTCGTTTCCAGCTTCATCTGGCGATCAGGATACAGCGGCGTCAAACCCGGGAAGTGAACCCTTTCCTTCGCCGATTCAGGGTCATCTCCATTGACTGCCTCTACCTGGAGCAATCCGAAATAACGTTCATTCTCTTTAGGAGGACGGACTTTACCCGATACTTTATCCCCGTTCCTTAAATCAAAACGGCGGATCTGCGATGCCGAGATATAGATGTCCTCAGAGCTTGGCGAGTAATTGATCGGGCGCAGGAAACCAAAGCCTTCAGATTGGATGATTTCCAGGACACCTTCCATGAAAAAATAGCCCTGCTGTTCCGCACGCGCTTTTAAAATAGCAAAAATAAGTTCTTTTTTTGACAACTTGCTGTAGTAAGAGACTTTATATTCCTTTGCCAGTTCATAAAGCTCTTTCAATTTCATATTTTCCAAGCTTGAAATATTTACTTCCATAATGTCACCACGCCTTAAAATATTTCGATTTCCCCCATAAAAAAATGTATTAGAATATCAGCGTATGGATGGAAAAAGAAGAAATGAGTTACCTTTGAAGGTTGTAAGAAGGAATTAATGAAGGTATACAACTGCTTTATGTTCATTCTAATCTTAAAACAATTTTCATTTTACCCTTAAATAGGAAAAATAATCAATCATTTTATTTAATAGCTCCCTTTACCTAAAGAATGCGGTTAAGGGAGCTTGTTTGTAAGGGTTTGCAGTTCATTTTAAAAAAATATGATTATTTCATTACTAGGTGAGGCTTTTTCTTCAGGCTGTGCTGTCCTTCAATGAAGCGGACTGTGCCAGATTTAGCGCGCATGACAACCGAATGAGTTGAGCCGTAAGAGCCTTTGAATTGAACTCCTTTAAGTAACTCACCATCGGTTACGCCTGTTGCTGCGAAAATTGCATCTTCGCCACGGACGAAATCTTCCATAAGGAGGACTTTATTGACATCGATGCCCATTTTTTTGCAGCGCTCGAGCTCTGCATCATTTTGCGGAAGCAATCTACCCTGAATTTCGCCGCCGAGGCTTTTCAGAGCTACCGCTGCAATCACACCCTCAGGTGCTCCGCCTGAACCGAACAGGATATCCACGCCTGTAAAATCAAACGCCGTATTGATTGCGCCTGCTACATCTCCATCATTGATCAATTTGATCCTTGCTCCTGCATCACGAAGCTGGGCAATAATATGCTCATGGCGCGGTCGGTTCAATACCGTAGCCACAACATCTTCAATATCCTTGTTCTTCGCTTTTGCCACTGCCTTCAGATTATCAAGAACGGAAGCATTAATATCGACCATCCCTACTGCTTCAGGACCTACCGCAAGTTTATCCATGTACATGTCAGGCGCGTGAAGCAGGTTACCGTTATCTGCCACCGCAAGGACTGCAAGAGCATTCCAGCCGCCAGACGCTACAATGTTCGTTCCCTCCAAAGGATCGACAGCAACATCCAAACGCGGACCATAGCCTGTCCCAAGCTTTTCACCGATATACAGCATCGGTGCTTCGTCCATTTCCCCTTCGCCGATTACGACTGTGCCTTTCATCGGGATGGTATCAAACACATCTCTCATTGCCGACGTTGCAGCATCGTCAGCTTCGTCTTTTTTACCGCGTCCCATCCAGCGGGCTGAAGCAAGCGCAGCAGCCTCTGTCACGCGGACAAGCTCCATTGTTAAGCTACGTTCCATATGATCATCCCCTAATCATGAAAGGGGCTAATGCTCACCGAAAAGGTATAACTTTCAATCCCTTCATATCAGTCCTTTCCATAAATCAGAACTCTCCTCGTTGCCGATTATGTCTACGGAACTGCTTAGGAAGCGAAACTTTCATGCAGCCACAGATGACGGCTCGAAAGTCAAATAGGTTATACTGTAATGCGATCCAGATAAGCATTAGCGCCATTATTTGTATTGTACAGCTCTATTGTACTATACTTTTTATGATTTTTTTACTTCTTCTTGCTCTTCAGAGGTCATATCCTCACGCCAAATCGTGGCACCGAGACCATTGAGCTTTTCAACAATATGGCTGTAACCGCGGTCTATATGGTCGACACCAGTGATTTCGGTGACGCCTTCCGCCATCAGTCCTGCAATGACAAGCGCCGCTCCGGCACGGAGGTCACTGGCCTTCACTTTAGCTCCCTGAAGCTTGACCGGTCCGCTGATGATCGCCGATCTGCCCTCGACTTTAATATTGGCGTTCATTCTTCTAAGCTCATCAATATGCTTGAAGCGGGCGCCGTAAATTGTATCTGTCACGACGCTTGATCCTTCTACCTTCGTGAGGAGCGTTGTAAATGGCTGTTGCAGATCAGTTGGGAATCCAGGGTATACGAGCGTTTTGATATCCACAGCTTTATATTTGTCTGCCGGTCCAACAAAAATTTGCTCATCGCTAGCTTCGATATGGACTCCCATTTCCTTCAGCTTGGCCACAAGCGACTCGATATGCTGCGGAATGACATTATCAATCGTCACACCATCACCAATGGCTGCACCAAGAATCAGATATGTTCCAGCCTCGATCCGGTCAGGAATGATTGTGTGACGGCAGCCGTGAAGCTCGTCGACACCATCGATTCGGATCACATCTGTACCGGCACCCTTGATTTTCGCTCCCATATTGGTGAGCAATGTCGCTACATCAATGATTTCCGGCTCTTTTGCGGCGTTTTCAATGATTGTACGCCCTTTTGCACGGACAGCGGCGAGCATAATATTGATCGTCGCTCCTACACTTACGACGTCAAGATAAATCCTGGCACCACGAAGCTCGTCGGCACGCAAGTAGATTGCGCCCTGTTCGTTTGTCACGCTGGCACCAAGCGCTTCGAAACCTTTTATATGCTGGTCAATCGGCCTTGGGCCCAAATGGCAGCCGCCTGGCAGTCCGATGACAGCCTTTTTGAAACGGCCCAGCATCGCTCCCATTAAATAGTATGAAGCTCGCAGCTTTTTCACTTTTCCATTCGGCAAAGGCATGGAAATCATGGAAGACGGATCCACCGTCATTTCATTGTTAGAGAATTCAACAGAACCGCCGATCTCCTCCATCAAGTCCTTGAGCATATGAACATCGGAAATATCCGGCAAACCTTCAATGGTCACAGGCGATTCAGCTAAAATCGTTGCTGGGATCAAGGCCACTGCACTGTTTTTTGCACCGCTGACCCGAACAGTCCCTTTTAAAGGATAGCCGCCTGCAATCTTAAGCTTTTCCATTTTTGACTCCCTTCTAAGCCGTGATGTATTAAGGTCAAGCTGGAGATGCAAACAATTTACAGCTAAGACCGATATAGGCTCTACTTAGATTTAATTACCGAAATCAATAAGGAACATTTTTCCATTAAAAATACTCAGATTCCGGGAGTTTTCTATTCCTTTAGTTTACACGATATTCCTAATTTCATGTAATAAAATGCAAAAAAGTTTAAATTGGGTAAAAGTTCCTAAACTTACTTGGCCTCGTCGGCCAAAACTATATTTCTGTTGAACAAATACTAGACTTTTCAATGGCTCTGTTAACCAAGGCTGTTGATCTTCGTTCCATGCGCTTCGCTTTCCGCGGGAAGAATTATGAAAAAGCCCAACTGCCGGCTTTTTCAAAGAGCAATTTCTTCCTTGGGGCTGGCGGTGAGCCTCCTCGTCGTTTCACTCCTGCGGGGTCTCACCTGTCCAGACGATTCCGCAGGACTTTGAATAGGCTTCGTCGAATTCACCCACGCACGATGGAAATGCGTTAGCATTTTCGGAGGAGTCTACGCTCCTTCCACTACGAACAACAGGACTCAAAAAATCAATTGGGTGATAACAGAGCCATAAAATAAGTCAAATCATAAGACAAGAAATATTACTGTCCGCGTGATTCCCAGTCTTTCAGGAATGCTTCAATCCCTTTATCGGTCAGTGGGTGATTAAACATTTGCTGGATGACTTTGTATGGTACGGTTGCGATATGTGCTCCTCTTAGTGCTGCGTCTGTTACGTGCTGTGGGTGGCGGATGGACGCGGCGATGATTTCTGTGTCGATTCCGTGGATTGTGAAGATATCGGCAATCGTTGAAATCAGGTCGAGTCCGTTATGGCCGATATCATCCAGGCGGCCAAGGAACGGGGAAACATATGTAGCTCCCGCTCTAGCTGCGAGCAAAGCTTGGTTCGCGCTGAAGACCAATGTTACATTTGTCTTGATTCCCTCTTTTGAGAATACAGAAACGGCCTTCAACCCTTCTGGAGTCATCGGAACCTTGATCGTGATGTTTGGAGCGATGGCAGCAAGCTCTTTCCCCTCTTTAATCATGCCTTCTGCATCAAGTGCGATGACTTCTGCGCTGACAGAACCAGGAACTAGTTCAGTGATTTCCTTCAAGCGATCTTCAAACTTTACATTCTTCTCTTTTGCTACGAGCGATGGGTTCGTTGTGACACCAGATAAAATCCCAAGAGTGTATGCCTCGCGAATTTCTTCCATATTCGCAGTATCGATAAAAAACTTCATTTGTAAACGCCTCCGGTCGACAAAATTTTCAATCATATATAAATGGATAAAAACCGCCTTGATGTAAGGCGGTTTTATTATATCAAACTTTTATTGCTTTTACGCTTTGTTGGAAGAACCGAATTCGCGCATTTTGCCGATTACAGTTTCCTTGATTGCGTCACGAGCTGGTCCAAGGTATTTACGTGGATCGTACTCGTTAGGCTTTTCAGCCAATACCTGGCGCACAACTTTAGCTGAAGCAATTTGGTTTTCAGTATTAACGTTGACTTTAGCTGTACCGAAAGAGATAGCTTTCTGGATATCTTTTGTAGGGATTCCAGTGCCGCCGTGCAATACTAATGGTACGCCTGCAGTCTTGTTGATTTCTTCCATTTCTTTGAAACCAAGGTTCGGTTCGCCTTTGTAAGGGCCGTGAACAGATCCCAAAGCAGGAGCCAGGCAGTCGATGCCAGTGCGCTGAACAAGTTCTTCACACTCTTTAGGATCAGCATAGATAACTCCGTCAGCAACGACGTCATCTTCCTGTCCGCCAACTACTCCTAATTCAGCCTCAACAGAAACACCTTTTGAATGAGCGTATTCTACAACCTTTGAAGTGATTTCAATGTTCTCTTCGAAAGGACCATGTGAAGCATCGATCATAACAGATGTGAATCCTGCGTCAATTGCTTCTTTACATTTCTCAAAGCTTGAACCATGGTCTAAGTGAATTGCTACAGGAACTGTTGTTTTGTAGTCCTCCATCAATCCTTCTACCATTTTCACTACTGTTTTGAAGCCGCCCATGTAACGTGCAGCACCTTCAGAAACACCAAGGATAACTGGCGATTTTTCAGCTTCAGCAGCCTGAAGGATCGCTTGAGTAAATTCAAGGTTATTTAAGTTAAATTGCCCTACAGCGTAGCTTTCCGCATTCGCTTTTTTCAGCATTTCAGTCATTGAAACTAAAGGCATATTTTTTCCTCCTTCGTTATGATCAATCTTCTTTTTGACTATGCTACCATTTTAAAGGTTTTCCTTCTCTGCTTTTGATTATGTACCCGAGAAGGCATTCATCAAAACGAATTGATCCTGTGGAATTCATAAGTATCATACCAAAAGAAAATCAGAATTACCATTGTTCAAGCCCTGTTTTTACAAGTGTCATAAAAATGCTATAAAGCAAACGTTACCAATAATTTAACTAGTCTGTAAATTCTGTTTTTAAAAGGAAATGCCCTCCGAAAAGTTCGAGAGGACATTTCTATGTAAGCTGTATAAATTAAGAAACGGTTTGCGAATATTTTTTCACTGCTGCGCGGATGTCGTCGATATCGAATGGTTTTGCGAAGTGGGTCAGCGCACCCAAATCCATGGCTTCCTGAATCATATCCAGTTCGCCGTAAGCGGTCATGATGATGACGCGGATATCAGGGTCGATCACTTTCATCCTTTTTAAAATTTCAATTCCATCCATACCAGGAATCTTCATGTCCAAGAGAACTAAATCCGGTGGATGCTTTTTAACGATATCCAGGGCCTGGACGCCATTTGCAGCTTGATACGTTTGATAACCTTCTTTTTGCAGCACTTCATTAAGTAGAATTCTGATGCCAAACTGGTCGTCAACAATTAGTATTTTTTCTTTCATGCCGCCTCTTCCCCCTAATAAATGTAGTATATTGTTAAATGAGTTAGTACAGGAAACGGTTTCGTCTTATCCCCATTTACACAATTCGTTAAAAAGCTTGAAATTCCTCCCATATTTTCAAACTTATTTTTCGACAGATGCTTTTTCAATCCCATTGTAGTACTTTATAATCAATATTGGCAAAAATGGAGGTGCTTTTATGTTAAAAATGTTTTCGACACAGCTGACAGGTTTGTTCAACAGACTTCAGGAAAAAGAAGAATTTTCGATCGAGGATGGAGCGCGCCTGCTGGCACAAGCTGCAGCTGGTGAGGGAACTGTGTATATTTTTGGTGCGAAGGAGATGCAGGCGGTAGCACTTGAAGCGGTCTATGGCGAGGAACCATTACAATCTGCTGCGATTTTAACAGAGGATGTCGAGCTCGAGGCTGCTGATCGAGTTCTGATTGTAAGCAGATATGCAGACGACAAAGAGGCTGTTGAAGCAGCGCGTGAATTACAGGAAAAAGGAATTCCATTTGTAGCAATCTCCACGATCCGAGGTGATGATGGCGCAAGCCTGGATACTATGGCTGACGTGCATATTGATTTAAGGTTGAAAAAAGGACTTCTTCCTGACGAAATGGGCAACAGAGTCGGCTATCCTTCTTCCATCGTCGCATTATACATTTACTTCGGCTTGAAGTTCACTATTGAGGAAATTTTAGAGGAGTACTAACTGAGCTAAGTGCCCAATTGGTATTATCACTAGGGTAACCAGATTAAAGCCCAGTCACCTGGTACTATCTCTTGCTCAACCGGTATTAAAACTCTTTAACAGGTATTTTAATTGCGGTAACTAATATTAAACCCACGGGAACTGGTATCAACGCAGAATCATCGGCCAAGCCCTTTTTAAAGGCTGTTTTCGTAAAGATTGTTGTTAAAATCCTAAAGCCAATTTTAACGTAATAGAACGCCTTTTGTAGTTCGATATTAAGTTTGCATGCTCTTTTCTCATAACAAGAGGCTACTTTGGGAGGAAAAATAGTTCATTCACTCCTATTTTGTAATCAATAGCAACAAAGTTTGAGAAAAGAGCCTTTTTAAAAAACCATATACGCAAAAAAGCCGGTGATTTCACCGGCTTTTTCCTATTTCCACACCAATTACTTACTTGACTTGATCGATGCTTCAATGAAGTCCCTGAATAATGGCTGCGGGCGTGTCGGCCTTGATGTGAATTCCGGGTGGAACTGGGATGCCAGGAACCATGGGTGATCTTTTAGTTCGATGATTTCTACCAGGCGGCCATCCGGGCTTGTACCAGAGAAGATGAATCCTTCTTTTTCCATTGCCTGACGATATTCATTGTTGAACTCATAACGGTGGCGGTGGCGCTCATAAACCAAATCATCACCATAAGCGGCAAATGCTTTTGTATCTTCACCAAGCTTACATGGATATAGTCCAAGGCGAAGTGTTCCTCCAAGGTCTTCGATATCCTTCTGTTCTGGAAGAAGGTCGATGATTGGATATGGCGTGTTTGGCAAAATCTCAGCAGAGTGAGCATCTTTTAAGCCGAGAACATTGCGAGCGAATTCAACTGTTGCCAGCTGCATGCCAAGGCAAATGCCGAAGAATGGAACTTTGTTCTCACGCGCGTATTGCGTTGCAAGGATCTTTCCTTCAATGCCGCGGTCACCGAACCCACCAGGAACAAGGATTCCGTCCACGTCATTCAGCAATTCAACCACATTTTCTTCTGTTACTTCTTCAGAGTTAATCCACTTGATCTCAATATCGCTGTCAAATGCATAACCTGCGTGCTTCAATGATTCTACAACTGAAATGTATGCGTCTTGAAGCTCCACATATTTACCGACAAGCGCAATTTTTGTTTTACCGGAAAGGTGTGTAACCTTTTCAACTAGCGCATTCCACTCTGTCATGTCCGCCTCTCCGCAATCAAGCTTGAAGTGGTCACATACAAGCTGGTCCATCTTTTGTGCCTGCAATGCCAACGGAATGGAATATAGTGTATCAGCATCAGCTGCTTCAATTACCGCTTCCTTATCGATGTCACAGAAAAGGGCGATCTTGTCCTTCATGTCCTGTGAAATCGGCATTTCGGTACGAAGAACGATGATGTTTGGCTGGATACCAAGGCTGCGAAGTTCTTTTACGCTATGCTGTGTTGGTTTTGTCTTCATTTCACCGGCTGCCTTGATGTAAGGGACCAATGTACAGTGGACGTACATCACATTGTCGCGGCCAACATCATTCTTGATTTGGCGGATTGCTTCAAGGAAGGGCAGGGATTCAATATCCCCTACTGTTCCGCCGATTTCAGTGATGACTACATCTGCGCCCGTTTCTTTCCCGGCACGGAAAACCTTGTCTTTGATTTCATTCGTAATATGTGGAATAACCTGTACTGTTCCGCCCAGGTAGTCACCGCGGCGTTCTTTTTTCAAGACAGTCGAATAGATTTTCCCTGTCGTCACATTAGAGTACTTATTAAGATTAATATCGATGAAACGCTCGTAGTGGCCAAGGTCCAGATCCGTTTCAGCGCCGTCATCTGTAACAAATACTTCACCGTGCTGGTAAGGGCTCATTGTCCCAGGGTCCACGTTGATGTATGGATCGAATTTCTGGATCGTTACGTTCATACCCCTGTTTTTCAGCAATCTTCCAAGAGATGCTGCCGTGATCCCCTTACCTAATGACGAAACTACGCCGCCTGTTACAAAAATATACTTTGCCATTTGTGTAATCCCCCTCATCAAACAGTTTGTACAATATGTACCTGTTTAATTGATTTATTAATAAAATTTTTAACTATTTCATTGGTTTGCTTTTCACCATGCAAACCTATTTGATCGGGGGTTTCAGCTAGTTTGACAAAATAAAAAAAACGCCCCTCATACAAAGTATGGGGAGCGTTTTGTTGCTGTTTTACATAATCGTCCTTTTTTAAGGAGCCCAAAAAGTATTCTACAGCCGGTCCTAGTAAAAGTCAAGCTGTTAATTACAGTTCTTCGTCCTCATCCTCTTCGTCTTCGAGTGGAAGTTCTTCCTCTTCATCTTCTAACAACTCATCGTCGTCGTCGAAGTCATCCGTATCTTCAAGATCCTCGTCGAAGTCTTCATCATCGTCATCATCGAGAGCATCATCGTCGTCATCTTCATCGAATTCGTCGATTTCATCATCGAAGTCAAGATCTTCCTCATCGATTTCATCGAATTCATCAAGATCAAGGTCATCCTCATCGACAGCCTTCTTAGCCTTCTTCTTCTTCGGCTTGACTGTCGTGACATTATCTTCTTCGATTTGGTCAACAGGATACCAAACGCGCAGTCCCCAGCGGCCTTCACCCTGGGACATGAAACGTCCATCTATGTTTATATCTGTATAGAACTGAACCATTTTTTCATTTACATCAGCCTTGTCCAATTCCATGACCTTATTGATCTCTGCCATAAGTTCTTGGAATGTAATAGCCTGCTTTTTCTCTTTTAAAATTTCATAGGCAACTTCAATCATTGACATTTCTTGAAGCTCTTCTTTTGAGTATTGATTTAAACTCAATCTTCGCACTTCCTTTCTCTATTCCAGGCCTTACCCGGCCATGCGTCCGAAAACAAGGAAAATATCCCAGAATGCATATTCTACATTATAAACAAATTCTAAACCTTTATGCCAGTTTTATCTGTCCTTTTCTCGCCTTTTTTCGCTTTCATTTCTCTCTTTCCTGTTGCCAGCGTTTTTTCTTTTTTTAAGCTGGGTATAAGCCAGGAAAAAAAAGATGATCGAAAGAATGAAAAATGATATGGCCCCGAGCTGACGCTGATAAAGATAATACATTACTGCAGCTGCCATAACAGCTCCTGCCGATAATAACACCGATCTCACAAATTTCACATCCTGAAGTAGGTCGTATGTATTAGCTGATATCTAGATTATATAAGATTATTTGGTAAAAGATATGAAAAATTCTATAAAAGTTATTTTTGAACCAAATCTTATCTCATAAATGGGCTCTCTAAATAGAAGCTGGTTCCTAGCTATTAATGATTATTAATAGCTTAATGCTAGTTTACGAAAAGAGCATAACAAAATGCAAGATGGCTTATAGTTTTCCTACAAGCCACCTTGCCCAATCTAGATCCATTGCAAAAAGCTCTAAATGCCACGCCCTACTTTTATACACCATCGCTTTTGTTTTTAAACTATGCTTACTTCATTTTTTTGAAAAATCAATACCTTACATATTCCTGCGGAACTGGCCGCCTACTTCGTATAGTGCACGGGTAATTTGGCCAAGACTCGCATATTTTACAGTTTCCATCAGCTCTGCAAAGATATTGCCTCCGCTGACTGCTGTTTCTTTCAGGGTATTGAGTGCTTCTTCGGATTGATCTTTGTTTTTACCCTGGAAGGCTTCAAGATTGCGAATCTGGGTTTCTTTTTCCTCTTTCGTCGCACGCGCAAGCTCCATCTTGTCGATTTCTTCCTCGGATGGAGGATTTGGATTCAGGTATGTGTTCACACCGATGATCGGCAGCTCCCCTGAATGCTTCTTCATCTCATAGTACATCGACTCATCCTGGATTTTTCCGCGCTGGTACTGTGTTTCCATAGCACCTAGCACGCCTCCGCGGTCATTGATCCGTTCAAATTCCTGAAGGACTGCTTCCTCTACTAAATCTGTCAGCTCTTCAATGATGAAAGCACCCTGGAGCGGGTTCTCATTCTTTGTCAATCCGTGCTCCTTCGTGATGATCATCTGGATGGCCATCGCGCGGCGAACAGATTCCTCCGTTGGCGTTGTGATCGCTTCGTCATAAGCATTTGTATGAAGCGAGTTGCAGTTATCATGCAATGCCATCAATGCCTGTAGTGTCGTACGGATATCGTTAAAGTCAATTTCCTGTGCGTGCAGTGAACGTCCAGATGTCTGGATGTGATACTTCAGCTTCTGGCTGCGCTCATTTGCGCCATATTTGTTCTTCATGACAGTCGCCCAGATGCGGCGGGCAACTCGGCCAATCACTGAGTACTCAGGATCCAGACCGTTTGAGAAGAAGAAGCTCAGATTTGGCGCAAAATCATCGATGTTCATGCCTCTGCTTAAATAGTATTCAACGTACGTGAAGCCATTTGAAAGCGTGAACGCCAGCTGGGAAATCGGGTTCGCGCCTGCCTCGGCAATATGATAGCCGGAAATCGAAACAGAATAATAGTTTCGAACCTTCTCGTCGATAAAATATTGCTGGATGTCGCCCATCATTCTTAGCGCGAATTCAGTAGAGAAGATACAAGTATTCTGTCCCTGGTCTTCTTTTAAAATATCTGCCTGGACAGTTCCGCGTACTGTCTGGAGAGTCATTTCCTTCACTTGCACAAATTCTTCATCATTCAGCTTGCGGCCAAGCTCTTGTTCCTTCTTTTCCACCTGCTGTTCAATCGCTGTATTCATGAACATTGCCAGGATAATCGGTGCCGGTCCGTTGATTGTCATCGAAACAGATGTTGATGGATGGCAAAGGTCGAATCCTGCATACAGCTTTTTCATGTCATCAAGTGAACAAACGCTGACACCGCTCTCGCCGACCTTACCGTAAATGTCTGGACGGTAATCAGGATCTTCACCGTATAAAGTAACGGAGTCAAAAGCCGTACTCAAACGCTTTGCATTGTCGTCTTTGGACAAGTAATGGAAGCGGCGGTTCGTCCGTTCAGGTGTACCTTCACCAGCAAACTGGCGCTTTGGATCCTCACCTTCACGCTTGAACGGGAATACGCCAGCTGTATACGGGAAGCTTCCAGGTACGTTCTCAAGGTATACCCAGCGCAAAATTTCACCGTAATCCTTGTACCTCGGCAATGCCACTTTAGGGATGCTCAAACCTGAAAGACTTTTAGTCCTTAGCTCAGTGACTATTTCCTTATCGCGGATCTTCGTCACAAACTGGTCAGCACTATACTTTTCCTTGAGGGATTCCCAGTTTTCGAGAATATATTTGGATTCAGGAGTCAGCTTTTTCTCCACTTCTTCCTTTAACACCTGAAGTGAAGATAGTACTTCACTGTTCGTTTCACGTTCTTTTACCGCCTCGATTGTTCCTTCCAACTGAAACAATCTGCGGGCGAGATTTGCCTGCTCGGCAGCATGCTTATGATAGCCCCGGACTGTTTCAGAGATTTCGCGCAGGTAATAGCGTCGGTCATTCGGAATGATGACATTCTGTTTTTCCACTACTGCATCAGTAGAGAAAGGTGTCGTCCAATTCGTTCCTGCTTTTTCATTGATTTTATTGACCAATGCTGCAAAAAGTGCGTTCGTACCCGGGTCGTTAAACTGGCTTGCAATTGTTCCGTATACCGGCATTGCATCCAATTCTTTATCCCAAAGAAGATGGCTTCGCTGGTACTGCTTCTGTACCTGGCGCTTAGCGTCCTCAGAGCCTTTACGCTCAAATTTATTGATGACGATCAGGTCCGCATAATCGATCATATCGATTTTTTCAAGCTGTGACGGCGCTCCGAATTCACTCGTCATCACATACATTGAAACATCGCAAACGTCGGTGATTTCAGCATCACCCTGACCAATTCCACTCGTTTCAACGATGACCAAGTCAAAGCCAGCTGCTTTTACAACATCGATCGCATCCTTGATCGCAAGCGATAGTTCCGATTTCGACTTTCTTGTTGCAAGACTTCGCATATAAACGCGTGGAGAGAAGATCGCATTCATGCGGATACGGTCGCCAAGGAGTGCGCCGCCTGTTTTTTGTTTTGTAGGGTCTACTGATAAAATTGCTACCCTCTTTTCTGGAATCTCATTGATGAACCTTCTGATCAATTCGTCGGTCAATGAGCTTTTTCCCGCTCCGCCTGTACCCGTGATACCGACAATTGGAACGGATTTTGACATCGTCTTTACTTTTTCCATCAGTGTTTCAACAGCGGCTGCTGTTTCTTTTTCCGAACCGACATGCTGTTCGGCAAGCGTGATCAGCTTGGCAACGGCATTCGGGTCTCCGGCCTCAAGCTTTTCAATCTCCTCGACGCCTTCTGGAGTGACTGTCGGGAAATCACACTCCTTGATCATTTGCTCGATCATGCCGTTAAGGCCATATTTCCTGCCGTCTTCCGGTGAAAAAATGCGGGCAATGCCGTATTCATGAAGTTCTTTTATTTCCCGAGGAATGATGACGCCGCCGCCACCGCCATAAATGCGGATATGCGATGCCCCTTTTTCCTTCAAAAGATCGTACATATACTTGAAATATTCTACGTGACCACCCTGGTAGGAAGAAATTGCAATCCCCTGTGCATCCTCTTGGATCGCGGCATTTACGACCTCCTCAACGGAACGGTTGTGGCCAAGATGGATGACCTCGCCACCCATTGACTGGATGATCCTACGCATAATATTGATTGAGGCATCGTGGCCGTCAAACAAACTTGAAGCTGTCACAAAGCGAATATGGTTCTTTGGCTTATACATTTCCGGCATACTCATTTTGTTCCCCCTGTTCCTAATTTCATTTCCGACCCCTTTATCCCCTTGAAAAGCAGTTCGGTCTGCAGCTCTGTATACTCTTCTAGCGTATATAGCTTTCTTAACGCCCAGCGGCGGAATCCCCACATCTGCCCCTGGACGAAAATATCATGGGCAATGATTTTCACATGTTTTTCATCAAGATCCAGCTCGCCATTTTCGACGCAGCGCTGGATGACGTTCTCAAACATCGCCACCATTTCCATTTCTTTTTTCAGCACATATGGAAGGGCATCCTTTGTCAGCGACTTTACCTCCTGGTACATGACAAGCACTTCGTCCTGCAGGTCATCCATAACCTTGAAGTAGTTGGCGATCCCCACCCTCAGGCTCTCGAGCGTTCCCTGGTTCGTGTCGAGATTTTCCTGAAGGCGGTCGCGAACCTCGTCATAGATGCTGTCACAGACAAGGTAGAGCACATCTTCTTTCGTACGGATATATTCATAAAGGGTACCAATGCTAAAGCCTGAAGCCCGGGCAATCTCTCTGGTCGTCGTGCGGTGGAAGCCCTTCTGCTTGAAAAGGGTAACGGCCCCTTTAATCATCTGGTCGCGCCTTTTTTTCACAAGTCGCTCATCTTTTACCGACGCCTGCACTTCTCGCTTTTTCATCAATATCTACCCGCCTTGTTATTTCGTCAGCATCCTTGAGATAACGAGGCGCTGGATTTCCTGTGTTCCTTCATAGATTTGCGTGATTTTCGCGTCGCGCATGAAGCGTTCAACTGGATAATCCTTCGTGTATCCGTAGCCGCCGAATACCTGTACAGCTTCAGTTGTCACTTTCATCGCAGTGTCGCCGGCAAACAATTTGGACATCGCAGACTCCTTGCCGTATGGAAGACCTTCAGACTCTAGCCATGCCGCCTGGTAGGTTAATAGTCTTGAAGCCTCAACAGATGTAGCCATATCAGCAAGCTTGAAGCCAATTCCCTGATTCGCAACGATTGGCTTGCCGAATTGCTGGCGTTCTTTTGCGTAATCGACTGCTGCATCAAGTGCACCTTGTGCGATTCCAACTGCCTGGGCAGCGATTCCATTACGGCCGCCATCAAGCGTCATCATCGCGATTTTGAATCCCTCGCCAACTTCACCAAGGATGTTTTCCTTTGGCACGCGGCAGTCTTCAAAAATGATTTCTGTAGTAGGAGATGAACGGATGCCAAGTTTTTTCTCCTTCTTGCCGACCGAGAATCCAGGGAAGTCGCTTTCAACGATGAACGCCGTTGTTCCCTTATGCTTGCTTTCTGGGTCAGTCAATGCGAACACAACATAGATATCCGCTACACCGCCATTTGTTATGAAGATTTTTGATCCATTCAGTACATAATGGTCTCCGTCTTCTTTCGCAGTTGTTCTCATTGCACCAGCATCCGAACCGCTTCCTGGCTCAGTCAGGCCGTATGCACCGATACTTTTGCCTTCAGCCATTGGCCGCAAGTATTTTTGCTTCTGCTCTTCGTTTCCGAACTTGAAGATTGGCCAGCCAGCAAGTGATGTATGTGCCGACAGCATTACGCCTGTGGACGCACAAACACGGGATAATTCCTCAACTGCGATGCAGTATGCAAGATAATCAGAGCCAATTCCGCCGTACTCTTCAGGCCATGGAATACCAGTCAGGCCAAGCTCAGCCATCTTGTCAAAAATCTCGCGGTCAAAGCGTTCCTCTTCATCACGCTCTGCAGCAGTCGGAGCCACTTCATTCCTCGCAAAGTCGCGGACCATTTTTCGGATCATTTCATGCTCTTCGGATAATCGAAAATTCATTTTTGTTTCCTCCGTTACTGTTTATTTAATTTATATAGATAGCCGTTAAATTCGACTTGTTGGTGACCTTTTTTCGGTGTTACAATCTGAAAGCAGATCGTTATCTTGACAGCTTTTCTGCTTCCACTGCCTAACCTGTCACGATTCCCGGCTTTTCTTGACAGCTTTCCTGCTTTCACTGCCAAACCTGTCACGATTCCAGGCTTTTCTTGACAGCTTTCCGGCTTCCACAGCCAAACCTGTCACGATTACCAGTTTTTCTTGACAGCTTTCCGGCTTTCACTGCCCAACCTGTCACGATTCCGAGCTTTTCTTGACAGCTTTTCGGCTTCCACTGCCTAACCTGTCACGATTCCGAGCTTTTCTTGACAGCTTTTCTGCTTTCCCAGACCAACCTGTCACGATTCCGGGCTTTTCTTGACAGCTTTTCTGCTTTCCCAGACCAACCTGTCACGATTCCGGGCTTTTCTTGACAGCTTTTCTGCTTTCCCAGCCTAACCTGTCACTATTCCAGGCTTTTCTTGACAGCTTTCCTGCTGATACAGCTAAACCTGTCACGATTCCAGGCTTTTCTTGACAGCTTTTCTGCTTCCACTGCCTAACCTGTCACTATTCCGGGCTTTTCTTGACAGCTTTTCTGCTTTCCCAGACCAACCTGTCACTATTTCAGGCTTTTCTTGACAGCTTTTCTGATTTCCCGGCCCAAACTGTCACTATTCCGGGCTTCGCAAAGGAACTATCGCATACAAGCGCTACAACTGCTTGCTAATAACAATCTTCTGGATCTCACTAGTTCCTTCGTAGATCTCGGTTACTTTGGCGTCGCGGAAGTAGCGTTCGACTGGGTATTCTTTTGTATAGCCGTAGCCGCCGAATACCTGGATTGCTTCTGTGGCGACTTCTACTGCTGTGCGTGATGTGAAAAGCTTCGCCATGGAGGCTTCGATTCCGCATTTTTGGCCCTCTGAGCGTAACTGGGCAGCGCGATAGATTAATAGTTTTGCAGCTTCGACTGATGTTGCCATGTCAGCCAGCTTGAAGCCGACGCCTTGCTGGGCAGCGATTGGTTTGCCGAACTGGACTCTTTCTTTTGCATAGGCAGTCGCCGCTTCCAATGCAGCTTCTGCAATACCGAGAGCTTGTGCGGCAATGCCGATACGCCCGGAGTCGAGGTTGCTCATCGCGATTTTGAACCCTTCGCCTTCCTGGCCAAGCAAGTTCTCTTCTGGCACCTTCATGTCTTCAAACGTCAGCTGTACTGTGCGGGAGCCGTAGAGGCCCATTTTGTGTTCATCTTTGCCGACGATGAAGCCCGGTGTGTCTTTTTCGACGATAAAAGCGGATACACCTTTAGGACCTGCTTCCGGATTAGTAGAAGCGAAAACAATGTAAACATCTGCTTCGCCGCCGTTCGTGATGAATACCTTCGAGCCGTTCAACACATAGTGTCCATCTTTCTTGACCGCTCGTGTTTTCAGGCTTGCAGCATCTGACCCTGCGCTAGGTTCCGTCAGACAGAATGCGCCGAGATATTCCCCTGCAGCCAGCTTAGGCACATACTTTTTCTTCTGCTCTTCTGTTCCGAAGTAAAGAATTGGATTCGTTCCGACGGAAGTATGGACAGACAGGATGACGCCAACCGTTGCGCTGACCTTTGAGATTTCATGGATTGCGATGATGTAGGAGATGAAATCCATCTCCGAGCCGCCATACTCCTCGGGAACCGGGATTCCCATCAAGCCAAGCTCGCCCATCTTCCTTAAAATCTCCCTCGGGAACTCGCCCTCTTCCATTTTTTCAACAAATGGAGCGATTTCGGTTTGCGCGAAATCTCGCACCATTTTGCGCATCATTTCCTGTTCTTCTGTAAATCTCAGATTCATTCTTAACCCTCCCCACGTCCAGACAATCATTTATGTATGGACGGATTCACGAAAAATAATTACTCGTAAGTGTAGAAACCACGGCCTGATTTTTTGCCTAACCAGCCTGCTTTTACATATTTCCTTAACAATGGGCAAGGGCGGTATTTGTCATCGCCAAAGCCTTCGTGGAGTGTTTCCATGATGTAGAGGCATGTATCAAGGCCAATGAAGTCTGCAAGTGTCAGCGGTCCCATTGGGTGGTTCATGCCGAGCTTCATGACTTCGTCGATCGCTTCCTTCGTTGCTACTCCCTCGTACAATGTGTAGATCGCTTCATTGATCATCGGCATCAGGATGCGGTTAGAAACGAAGCCTGGGAAGTCGTTCACTTCGACAGGGACTTTTTCCACTGTTTTAGTGATGTCTTCAATTGTTTGATAGACTTCATCAGCAGTCGCCAGCCCGCGGATGATTTCAACGAGCTTCATGACCGGCACCGGATTCATGAAGTGCATGCCGATGACTTTTTCCGGACGTTTTGTTGCTGCAGCGATTTCAGTGATTGGTAAAGATGATGTATTAGAAGCAAGGATCGCGTGCTCAGGTGCGATTTCATCAAGCTGGGCAAAGATTTTAGTCTTTATGTCCATGTTCTCGACTGCAGCTTCGATTACAAGGTCCGCATTCTTTGCGTCATTCAAATCTGTTGAAGAGGTGATCCTACCTACGACCTCATCAAGCTGTTCAGCTGTCATCCGCCCTTTGTCTACCTGACGGCCAAGGTTTTTCTTGATGCCAGAAAGACCGCGTTCAACAAATTCTGGCTTAAGGTCATTCAAAAACACATCGTATCCTGCCTGCGCGCATACCTGAGCGATACCTGAACCCATTTGTCCTGCGCCAATTACCATAATCGTTTTTACACTCATTCGTTTTCCTCCTATAAAATCAATTCAACGGAGGGCAGGCATCCCGGCCCTCCCGTCAATTTTTCTTATTGCTTCGGAACCTCAATCATCACAGCGTCTCCCTGGCCGCCGCCCGAGCAGATCGCCGCAATGCCGACCCCACCGCCGCGGCGCTTCAGTTCATGCATCAAAGTAAGGATGATGCGTGCCCCACTGGCTCCGATAGGGTGACCAAGGGCAACCGCACCGCCGTTCACATTGACCTTTTCTGGATCAAGGTTCGCAATGCGTCCACTTGTCAAAGCGACTGCAGCAAAAGCTTCGTTAATTTCAAAAAGATCAATTTCCGCTAGTGACTTGCCCGTTTTCTTCAACAGTTCGTTGATGACAATACCAGGTGTTTTCGGAAAGTCCTTCGCTTCTGTTGCGATGGCTGCATGCCCAAGGATGACTGCCTGTGGTGTCCTGCCTTCACGCTTTGCGCGCTCTTCGCTCATCAGCACGAGGGCCGCCGCGCCGTCGTTGACGCCCGGTGCGTTACCGGCAGTAATCGTGCCATCCGAGTTGAAAACCGGGCCTAACTTTGCTAGCTTTTCAACTGATGTATCCTTCCTAGGTGATTCATCATGCTGGACCAAAATCGGGTCGCCCTTCCGCTGTGGCACTTCAACTGGAACGATTTCCTCAGCAAGCTTTCCTGATTCAATCGCCTCAATCGCCCTTTGGTGGCTGCGATACGACCACTCATCCTGCTCTTCGCGGCTAATTTCGTATTCCTTCGCCACTTCATTACCGTACGTGCCCATATGGACGCCTTTGAAGCTGCAAGTTAATCCATCATGGATCATCAAATCTTTTACCTGACCATCGCCCATTCTGAAGCCCCAACGTGCTTTCGGAAGAATATAAGGTGCGTTGCTCATTGACTCCATTCCGCCGGCTACAATGACTTCTTCGTCTCCTGCGCGGATGATCTGATCACCAAGCGTCAGGCTGCGCATGCCTGATGCACAAACCTTATTGATTGTTTCCGTTTTTACTTCCCACGGGATTCCCGCTTCTCTTGCAGCCTGACGTGATGGGAGCTGTCCCTGGCCTCCCTGAAGCACAGTGCCAAGAATGACCTCGCCGATTTCCTCAGGCTTTACTTCCGCGCGTGCCATCGCCTCTTTCAGCGCGATTCCGCCAAGCTGGCTTGCATTAAATCCGCTCAACGCTCCGCCAAGCTTGCCAAATGGTGTTCTTGCCCCTGCTAAAATGACTGTCTTTCCCATTGCCATCTCTCCCTTTCAATCTATTAATTTTTTGAAAATGAAAAATAAATTGGCACACAGACGACTTTAATGACTGAACGCTCGCTCGAAACTGATTCAAAAAAATATGCGTATTCTTTTTTATGTGAGGTTCTAAGGTGGTTTCTTGCTGAAGAATAATGTAAGCGCTTTATCATAATATTCATTTTACTTTAAAAATAGTAGAAATTGAAACACTTTGCTAAAAATTCTGGCATATGTCGAATTTTTACTGTGAGTCAACTTCTACTATTCATGTTTTGAGTATTAATTTGTATTAAGAAACAAGCGGTTTGATTTCTCCGAAAACGGATTTTTCAAGTAGTTCTGCTACGTCAAGTGTATCGACGTTTTCTTCTACTTCCTTCGCTTTCGTCCCATCAGACAGCATTGTCAGGCAGTATGGGCATCCGGAACTGATGACGGATGGGTTCACTGCAAGTGCCTGTTCTGTACGGGATACATTGATCCTGTGTCCTGTTTCTTCTTCCATCCACATCAAGCCGCCGCCTGCACCACAGCACATTGCTGTATCACGGTTACGTTCCATTTCCTTAAGGTCCACTCCTGGAATCGCCTTGAGGATATCACGCGGAGCGTCATACACCTCGTTATAGCGGCCAAGGTAGCAGGAATCGTGGAAAGTGATCGTTTCGTTCACTGCATGCTTCGGTACCAGCTTTCCTTCTTTCACCAATTGCGCAAGAAGTTCAGTGTGGTGGTAAACCTCACCTTCAAAGCCGAAATCAGGATATTCGTTCTTAAAGATATTGTATGCGTGAGGGTCGATCGTCACGATCTTCTTCACTTCATTTTTCTCGAATTCTTCGATATTCTTTGTTGCAAGCTCCTGGAACAAGAACTCGTTACCAAGGCGGCGTGGTGTATCCCCGGAGTTCTTTTCCTTGTTTCCGAGAATCGCGAACTTGACGCCAGCTTCGTTCAATAGCTTAGCAAACGAAAGGGCGATCTTCTGGCTTCGGTTGTCAAATGCACCCATGGCTCCAACCCAGAATAAGTATTCGAATTCTTCATCTGCCTTTTTCATTTCTTTTACCGTAGGAATGACAACATCGTCGCGAAGCTCACGCCAGTTTTCTTTTTCCTTACGGTTCAAGCCCCAAGGGTTGCCCTGGCGCTCGATATTCGTCATCGCGCGCTGAGCGTCAGCGTCCATCTTGCCTTCAGTCAAAACTAGATAACGACGGAGGTCGATGATTTTGTCAACGTGTTCGTTCATAACCGGACACTGGTCTTCACAGTTACGGCAAGTTGTACATGCCCAGATTTCTTCTTCTGTGATGATATCGCCGATCATGCTTGGACTGTATGCAAGGCCTGCTGCAGCTTCATTCGCACCCTGGCCTGCTGCTGCTAAAGCGATTTGGTTGCCCTTTGTGTTGGAAAAAGCGAAAGTCGGTACCCAAGGCTGCTTCGATGTAACAGCGGCACCATGTAGTGTCAGATGGTCACGCAGCTTGACGATCAAGTCCATTGGCGACAGCATTTTGCCTGTGCCAGTGGCCGGACACATATTCGTACAACGTCCACATTCCACACATGCGTAAAAGTCGATCATTTGCTCATAATTGAAATCGGTTATCTTTCCAGCACCGAATGTTTCCTGTGTTTCATCTTCAAAATCGATTTTTGTAATCTTCCCTGGTGAATCAACCCTTGTTAAGTAAACATTGGCTGGTCCAGCGATCAAGTGAGCATGCTTGGACTGCGGTACGTACACAAGGAACGCCAGCAAGAACAGCAAGTGAATCCACCATGCGATATAGAAAACCGTGATGGCAGCTGCCTCAGGAATTCCGCTGAATGCTGCCGCGATAAGAGATGCGACCGGTTCAGTCCAAGTTCCTTCATGGCCGTGCCAGATCATGCTCATTCCGTTTCCGAGCAATACGGAAAGCATTAGTCCGCCAATGAACAGAAGTACAAGTCCATTTTTAAAGCCGCGCTTCAAACGGACAAGCTTCTCAACATAACGGCGGTAAAAAGCCCATACTACCGCTACAAGAATGGTAAGAGTTACGAGTTCCTGAAAGAATGTGAAGCCTGGATATAACGGACCTAGCGGCAAATGCGAGCCCGGCTTGATCCCCTTCCAAATAAAATCAATTGCCCCAAACTGGACAAGGAGGAATCCATAAAAAAACATAACGTGGATAGCACCGCTTTTTTTGTCCTTCAAAAGCCTTTTTTGGCCAAATACATGGACAAGGATTCTTCTCCAGCGATCTTTGATATCATCATCAAACTCAGATTTCTTGCCAAGCTTGATGTATTCGATTCTTGTCTTTACCACATAAACGAACAGGCTGACTGCGTAAGCGGTTACAAGCAAGAACGCAATAAAATTGATCCAAAGCAAACCGTTCATAAAATCATTTACCCCTTTCGATGCTGATTTTTGGACGAAAATTTTTAACCAAACAAATTTTCTGAATATACCTTTATCTCCATTATATAATGAATGAGCATTCAGTCAACTCATTTCCTTTCATTTCTGAAAATTGTTTACACTTTCTCTTTTATAGGAAGTTAACATATATGAAGCAATTTCGGCAAAAATAAAAGAAATACTTTTAAGGGAGCCGAATTGCTATGGAAATAGGATGGATTTTGATTGCAATAATAGCAGGGCTTATACTGTGGGTCTATGCAGACTTCATGCTTGGCAGGAAAAAGCATCTGGCCAGTGCCAAAACAAATTCGCTGCCAATCCGGGAGAGCAACCTTGCCATTTTTGCCGAAGGTCCTACACTGTTCGACGACCTTTTTTCCGAATTAAAAAAAGCGAAACAGCACATTCATATTCTGTTTTATATCGTCCAGGATGATAAAATAAGCCAGGAGTTTCTCTCGATTTTAAAAGAACGGGTGAATGCTGGGGTTGAGGTGCGCCTTATGGTCGATTGGGTAGGCAGCGGACTGAAGCGCAAAACAATCAAATCACTGAAGGCTGCCGGAGTTGAGTTCGCCTATTCCCAAATGCCTAAATTGCCGTTCTTATTTTACTCATCTCAGGTGCGGAACCACCGGAAGATCACCGTGATTGACGGCAAGATTGCCTATCTCGGCGGCTACAATATCGGCGAAGAATATAACAATCATGATCCGAAACTGTCTCCTTGGCGCGATTACCATCTGAAAATGACGGGTGAAGGGGTCAGAGATTTGCAGTCAGAATTCCTTGAGGATTGGCATGCAGCAGCAAAAGTGAACCTTCTGCAAAACAAAGCCTATTTTCCTGCCCTTCCAAAAGGTAAGATTCGACAGCAGCTTGTTCCTACTGAAGGTGTCCTGCTAGAAGAAATGATGTCAGACCTGATTAGCAATGCAAAGACCTCCATTTTCATCGGAACACCGTACTTCATACCGAGCAAAAGGGTATTCAACTTATTGCGGGAGGCGGTCCATAGAGGAATTTCGGTTACGGTTCTTGTCCCGCTCGTTTCCGATCATGCCCTTGTTAAAGAAGCATCATACCCCTATTTAAGGACTCTGATCAAGGATGGAGTCGAAGTGTATCAGTTTTTAAAAGGCTTTTACCATTCCAAGGTACTGCTCGTGGATGATGAGGTTTGTGACATTGGCACCGCCAATTTTGATAAAAGAAGCATGTACTTAAATTATGAATTGAACTGCTTGATTTATGATGTAGATTTTATTAAAAAAATTAAGCGGATCCTGGCAGAAGACATCCTGAACTCAAGGCAAGCTGCTTTGGATGACTTCACCCATTCGCCTCTGAAGGAAAAGGCCGCGAGTACAATATCCTACTTTTTATAAAGGAGCCGGCCATCAAGGCAACGAAGGAGTGACGCTATGATCATTCGGTTGGGCTATGTATCGACCGCCATCAGCCTGTGGGACGCATCTCCCTCCAAGGCTCTTACATTTGCTCGTTACGGACAGCTGCCCAAAGACGCGCGGCATGAAAAGCTGCTTTCTGTGACCTACCAGAACCTTGAGAATACAGAAAGAATGATTCATTACAATATCGCCCATGATATCCCTTTGTATCGCTTTTCCAGCTCAATTGCGCCGCTTGCGACCCACCCGGAGGTCAAGTGGGATTATGTCACGCCGTTTCGTGATAAATGGCTGGAAATAGGTGCATTGGTTAAAAAGCATGAACTGCGGACAAGTTTCCATCCGAACCAGTTCACTTTGTTTACTTCCCCGAGGGAGGAAGTAACCGCAAACGCGATTTTGGATATGGAATACCATTACGGCATGCTCGAAGCAATGGGACTGGAAAACGAAGCGATCATCAACATCCATATTGGCGGGGCATATGGGAACAAAGAAGAAACAATTTTGCGCTTCCATGAAAACTTCACTAAGCTACCACCCCATATCAAAAAGATCACTACACTTGAAAATGATGATAAAACCTATAATGCAGAAGAAACACTTGCCGCTTGTGTAAAAGAAGATGTCCCATTCATGTTCGATTATCACCACCACATGGCGAATCTTTATGAGGGGGCCTTGGAAAAACTGCTCCCCGATGGCTTCGCAACCTGGGAACGGACTGGGCTTAAGCCTAAAATCCATATCTCCTCACCTAAATCTGAAAAAGCATATAGATCACACGCGGATTATGTTGACCCAGAATATATCCTGCCATTGATTGAAATCCTCCGAGGCATCGGCCAGGATGTCGATTTCATGATCGAAGCGAAGGCGAAAGATAAGGCAGCGCTAAAGCTCGTGGAGGATTTGGCTAAGATACGAGGAGTGAAACGGATTGGCGGGGCTGTTTTGGAGTGGAAAACATAAATAGGATGCTTTTTTTGGTTTTTATAACCAGAATTGATTTATAGCGGAATAATCATTTTTATAGCGAAAATATTGATTCAATAGCAAAAATTTTATAGCGAACATTATTTTTTATAGCGAAATTCTAATTTTTATAGCTAATTGGAAATCCCGCTCATTTTTTCCAATTTTAAAAAAGACCCAGCCATCTTCGGCTGGGTCTCAATACTTTCAAATCACATCTTCTCCGGAGCAGAAACCCCAATCAATGCAAGTGCATTTTTCAGCGTGATCTGCGCTGTCTTAATAAGCGACAGGCGGGCTACTGTTCTTTCTTTATTGTCCAGATCCAATACTTTCTCAGCGTTGTAGAAGCTGTGGAATACGGATGCCAATTCGAAAATGTAGTTAGAGATTCGGTGCGGCATACGCTTCTGTGCTGCTTCGGCAACAGCCAACGGGAACTCGCCAAGCTTTTTCAGCAGGTCGATTTCCTTTTCGGATTGGATATGCTTGAAATCTGCCTCACTGTCAAAAATCAAACCTTGCTCTGCAGCAGAACGCAGGATGCTATTAATACGTGCGTGCGCATACTGGGCGTAGAATACTGGGTTTTCATTGGACTGGGATACAGCAAGGTCAAGGTCGAAATCCATATGAGTGTCCGCGCTTCTCATCGCGAAGAAGTAACGAACTGCATCAAGACCTACCTCATCAATCAGGTCACGCATGGTAACAGCCTTGCCTGTACGCTTGCTCATCTTCATCTTCTCGCCATTCTTGTACAGGTGGACAAGCTGGATGATTTCGACTTCAAGAGCTTCACGGTCGTAGCCAAGCGCCTCAATCGCCGCCTTCATACGAGGGATGTAGCCGTGGTGGTCCGCTCCCCAGATGTTGATCAGCTTTTCAAAGCCGCGCTCAAGCTTGTCCTTATGGTAGGCAATGTCCGGAAGGAGGTACGTGTAAGAGCCATCCTGCTTGATCAGCACGCGGTCCTTGTCATCGCCAAGCTCGGACGAACGGAACCATGTCGCTCCATCCTCTTCATAAATATGGCCGTTGGCGCGCAGTGCATCTAGTGCCACGTCGATTTTCCCATTTTGATACAGAGAAGTTTCAGAGTACCAAACGTCGAACTTAACACGGAAGTTCTCAAGGTCCTGCTTCAGCTTTTCCATTTCGTATTTCAAGCCATACTCACGGAAAGCATCGAAGCGCTCCTGATCAGGAACATTCACATATTTATCGCCGAACTCTTCAGCCAGGGTTTTCCCAATACCGATGATATCAGCACCATGATAGCCATCCTCAGGCATCGGCTTGTCCATGCCAAGCGCCTGGAAGTAACGCGCCTCAACAGAAAGTGCCAAGTTGTTAATCTGATTTCCAGCGTCGTTGATATAATATTCGCGGGAAACGTCGTAGCCAGCCTTATCCAGCACATTGCACAATGAATCACCTACAGCTGCGCCTCGCGCATGGCCAAGGTGAAGGTCGCCAGTCGGGTTGGCAGATACGAACTCGATCTGGATCTTCTGTCCATTTCCTACTTTGGATTCCCCGTAGTTGTCGCCTGCTTCGAGGATTGCAGGAATTAAGTCCGTCAAATAGCTGTTATCCATGTAAAAGTTGATGAAGCCAGGACCGGCGATTTCAATTTTCTCGATGGATGCCTTGCTTTTATCAAAGTTCTCTATCAGTTGCTCAGCAATCTGGCGAGGTGCCTTCTTCGCAACGCGCGCAAGCTGCATCGCCATATTCGTAGAGTAATCCCCGTGCGCCTTTTCTTTAGGAGTCTCAAGGATCACAGCCGGAATTTGCGCTTCCTCAGCAAGACCAGCTTTGATGATTGCCTGCTTGATTTCTTCCTTCAGCTTCAATTGAACCTGTTCAACTATATTCATTTGCCTTCCTCCTTATAATTGATCATTAAATGATATGTACCTGCATTCGCGCCCTGTATTGCCATATCATATAGCAAGTCCACATGGCCCTCCTGCTTTATCTCGTTAAAATCAGTATCAAGTCGCTTTGTGAGCGCCGAAGTTTCCAGCAGCCCATATTGGGTTTGATAATTGCCCGGAGTTTTTTTATTCATCAGGAAATGAAGCCTCATCTTGATCGCGCCGCTGCGCAAAATCAGCACTTCGTCCCCTGATATTTTAACCGTCGTATGGACATCTCCTTCCTCCATCACTTCATCATATTGGAGGTACGAGCTGTTCGCCTTTTTATAGTATCGGCCAAAAGTGGTCAATTCAAAAGTTTCCTTCTCCTTGCCACTGTAAATCGCCGTTTTTACCGTCACCTTGACAGGAATCTGATCAGCGGGTTTACTAGACACCGTTAACACGCCCTTTTCTTGTCCAGCTCCAGCGCTTTGTCGATTATGACCAAGTCGCCAGCGCTTTTCTATCTTCATTATAACTTTATAAGTATAAATATTCTCCTTTGAAAGTGCAAGGTAGCAGGAATCATTTGAGGAATTTAGAGATACACTCATAGGGTTTGTCCCTCTCCAAATCGGGTATTGATTACCAAGACCTTTTAAAGGAGGTGCTCCACATGAGAATCGAAGTAAAATGCGAAGTAGAAAACTGTAAATACTGGGCAGAAGGCGATCAATGTGTGGCTGACTCTATCATGGTCGTAGCCAATACAGGTCATCAGGCAGTGAATGAAAGAGAAACAATCTGTGATACATTTGAAAAGATGTAAGTTTAAGAGCTGGATGGCATGTTTGCCATCCAGCTTTTATGTTTAGTTGAAATTATGACGTTTTCTCATCAAAAAAACATCATTATCTTCAATACAATTAACTTTGCTGCCTGATTTTTTTTCAACTTGAGGATTCCGCGAAAATCCTGGATTATTCCGTGAAAGAAAGTGAGATTCCTCGAATTTCCACCTTAATTCCGCGAAACCCAGGTATAATTCCGCGAACTGGAAAATATCCTCGATTTTTTCCAATTAAAAAAGAGAAGCTTGACGCTCCTCTTTTTTTAAACCTAGAAAAACAGCATTCCTGCCGAAATGATGATACCTGAAACAATCAGTGTCAGCACACAGTACCCCATGATGTCTTTTGCCTTAAGCCCGGCAATCGCCAGTGCAGGCAATGCCCAGAACGGCTGGATCAAGTTGGTCCACGCGTCGCCCCACGCTACGGCCATCGCTGTTTTCGGGATGGATACTCCAAGGGTCTGGGCTGCTTCAAGCATGACTGGTGCCTGGACCGCCCACTGTCCTCCGCCTGATGGAACAAAGAAGTTGACCAAACCAGCACTCAGGAAGGCGAAGAATGGGAATGTGAATTCATTCGAGATCGATACGAATCCTTCTGACATGACTGCAGCCAGGCCAGACGCTGTCATCATCCCCATGATTCCCGCGTAAAAAGGGAATTGGATGATGATTCCGCTCGCTCCTTTTACCGCATTCACGACCGCCTCAAGGAAACGCTTTGGCGTGCCATGGAACAGGATACCGAGGAACAAGAACAGGAAGTTGACAATATCAAGATTCAGCTTAAAGCCGTTTGTAGCAAAATAGTAAAATAAGAATACAAGTCCAAAAATGCCGATCAGCAAGGAGATAATCCGGCTGTTTTCCAGCTTTTCGGCAGGCGTCATTGCTCCCTGCTCGATTGTTGCTGCCTGAACGTCATTTTCCAGCAATACTGGGTCGACCGTCACCGTTTGATCCTTTGATGGCATCATCAGGCGATTAACAACCGGCAATACGAGAAGCAAGATTAGGATAATGAAAAGATTGAAGCCTGCAAAAATTGTTTGGTCTGTCGGAATAATACCAATCAAATCCTGCGAAAAATGGCCTTCCGTCGCGATTGTCAGCGGAATCGAACCGGAAATACCGCCATGCCATACGATGAACCCCGCGTAAGCGCTTGCAATTAACAGCCTATAATCCACGTTTTTAACCTTTTTTGCTAGCTCCTTCGCAAACAGTGCTCCAATGACCAAACCAAAGCCCCAGTTAATCAAGCTGGCAATCATGGATACGACTGTGACAATGACAATCGCCTGCCCTGGAGATTTCGCAAGGGAAGCTAGAGATCCCAGGCCCCTTTTAAAAATATTGCTGCTCGCGAGAACGTGACCTGTCACAAGCACAAGCACCATCTGCATCGAGAACGTCAGCAATCCCCAGAAACCACCGCCCCAATGCTGGACCATCTGGTACGGACCGCTGTCGGTAAAAATAAGGCCTAATCCAAATACAACAAAAGTTAAGATGATGACAAATAGAAACGGATCAGGCAAGTACCGCTGCATAATGCGGTTGAAAAAAGAAACCAATGTTTTCAATCTTTTTACCTCCTTTTTAGTAGTTACATACATGATTATTATATTTTCTATATGATTCAGAATATTCCTTCTTCAATATTAACTATTCTGGTTTTAAAAAAGGCACAAAAAAATGCCCCCTAAAAAGGGAGCATTGCTCAAAATACTTATTTCACAAACCCAAGCATCATTTCACGGATGATTTTGCTTGCTGTGTTTGCTGTCATTTCGGATGTATCGTAGATTGGCGCTACTTCTACAAGGTCTGCTCCAACTACGTTCACGCCAGAGTTTGCGATTGCGTGGATTGACGCCAACAACTCCTTGGACGTGATTCCGCCTGCATCAACTGTTCCCGTCCCAGGTGCATGCGCCGGGTCTAGGACATCAATGTCAATCGTGACATATACCGGTCGGCCAGCAAGTTTAGGCAGTACTTCCTTTAGAGGCTCAAGAACCTCAAACTTGGAAATATGCATGCCCACTTCCTTCGCCCACTCGAATTCTTCCTTCATGCCAGAACGGATTCCGAATGAGTAGACATTTTTCGGGCCAATGTGCTCAGCAATCTTGCGAATTGGCGTGGAATGCGACAATGGTTCGCCTTCATAGTGCTCGCGCAGGTCTGTATGCGCATCGAAGTGGATGATGGCAAGGTCTTCATATTTTTTCGCGACTGCCTTCATTACAGGCCATGACACCAGGTGTTCACCGCCCATTCCAAGCGGGAATTTCTCTTCAGCTAAAAGCTTGTCCACGTATTCCTCGATCAAATCAAGGCTTTTCTGGGCATTGCCGAATGGGAGCGGGATATCTCCTGCATCGAAATAGTTAAGGTCTGCCATCTCGCGGTCAAGGTACGGGCTGTACTCTTCAAGGCCGATTGATACCTCACGTATACGGGTCGGGCCGAAACGTGAACCCGGGCGGTAGCTAACTGTCCAATCCATTGGCATGCCGTAAAGTACTGCCTTGCTTTCTTCAAAATTAGAATGGCTGCCGATAAACACATTACCTGAATATGCTTCATCAAAACGCATTCCAAACACCTCTTTCAACAAATTTTTTCACAATAAAACGGCCCCCGGATTGACCGGGAAGCCTAATAAATATCCGAATTATTTTACAAGGTCGCCAACGAATTTAGGCAATACGAAAGCGGCTTTGTGAAGTTCTTTCGTGTAGTACTTTGTTTCGATATCGTGGAAGCGATCCTCGCTCACTTCTAGTGGATCGTGCTTCTTTGAGCCAAGTGTGAATGCCCACATTCCGCTTGGGTATGTTGGGATGTTCGCAATATAAAGGCGTGTGATCGGGAAGATTTCCTTCACATCCTTCTGTACATTGCGGATAAGATCGGCTTTGAACCATGGGTTGTCAGACTGCGCAACGAAAATTCCGTCTTCCTTCAATGCTTTTGAGATTCCAGCGTAGAAACCTTTTGTGAACAGGTTTACTGCCGGTCCAACTGGTTCAGTAGAGTCAACCATGATGACATCATACTGGTTGTCGCTTTCCGCGATATGCATGAAGCCGTCTCCAACCTGGACATCAACACGAGGATCATCAAGCTTGCCTGCGATTTCTGGCAGGTATTTTTTAGAATACTCGATAACCTTTCCATCGATATCAACAAGAGTAGCCTTTTTTACGCTAGGGTGCTTCAGTACTTCGCGGATAACACCACCGTCTCCGCCTCCAACAACTAGTACATGCTCAGGATTTGGGTGAGTGAACAATGGAATATGCGCTACCATCTCATGGTAAACGAACTCATCTTTAACAGATGTCATGACCATGTCATCAAGTAGAAGCATATTTCCCCACTCTTCTGTTTCCACCATATCAAGCTTCTGGAATTCTGTCTGTTCTGTATGTAACGTCTTGTTCACTTTCATAGTAATACCAAAATTCTCAGTTTGTTTTTCTGTAAACCAAAGACCCATTAATATCCTTCCTTTCGGCAAAAAAATTTCCGTTATGATGCGGCGAATTTCAGGTGATGGACTGTGGAACTGTCCAAATTTATATAGTACAAGCATGACGCTTTCTTATTATTTTTTATGTTTCCCCAACATCACAAATACAAACATCAGAAAAAGTATAGTTGAATCTAGCAAAAATGCAAGCAAAATTTAATTAACTTTGATTCTATGTTTAAAATTTAGTGTTTTTTTTCATACTGATAATATCTATCTATTTTTAGGAGGAAGAACTATGGAGCTGATGACAGACCAGCGGTTTCGCAAGACGATTAAATATTTGCGCGCTTTGATTTTTTTCGGGCTTGCAGGACTTGCTTTGGCCACTGTACTCTACTTTTCTCTGATTGGTTATGCGAAGCTCCAGGGTCCGCCTCCGCTGGCTGTGCCGCAATCGACCTTGTTTTTCTCAGATGATGGAACGGTGATTGGAGAGAGTCACTCCGGCCAGAAACGTTATTGGGTGGCACTTAAGGATATTTCACCCCATTTAATTAATGCAACGATTTCTATAGAGGATAAGACCTTTTTTACCCACAATGGGTTTGATTATAAGCGTATTGCCGGTGCTGCGCTTGCTGACTTGAAGGCGATGGCCAAGGTTCAGGGTGCAAGCACGATTACCCAACAGTATGCCAGAAACCTTTATCTCGAACATGACAAGACGTGGAAGCGCAAAGCGACAGAAGCGCTTTACACTCTGCGCCTTGAGATGAATTATTCCAAGGATGAGATCCTAGAAGGTTATCTGAATACGATTTATTATGGCAATGGTGCGTACGGGGTCCAGGCAGCAAGCCGTTATTATTTTGGCAAGGACGCGAATAATTTATCCCTGGCGGAAGCTTCCATGCTGGCAGGAATCCCGAAAGGTCCTAGTATCTACTCTCCTTTTGCTTCTATGGAAAAAGCAAAGCAGCGTCAGCGAACCATTTTAAATACGATGAAGACAAACGGTTATATCACCGAGCTTGCCGCACAGAAAGCGAACATAGAAAAGCTGAAGCTTGTCGGTGAGCACCAGCATTCCCGGATTGGAGAGGCTCCATACTTCCAGGACGCTGTCCAGAATGCACTCAGAAATTCATTGAATTTCGATGACCGGACCATTTCGCTTGGGGGATTGAGGGTTTATACGACACTTGATCTTAATCAACAGGAAGTCGCTGAAAAATCCATCAACAAAATGATTGCATCCGATTCGGAAATCCAGGCAGGTTTTGTGGCGATGAATCCGAAGAATGGACATGTGGTCGCACTTGTCGGCGGGAGAAATTATGAGGAGAGCCCATTCAACCGCGCTGTGCAGGCTGTCAGGCAGCCAGGTTCGACAATGAAACCAATCCTGTATTATGCGGCACTTGAAAATGGCTTTACTCCATCGTCGACAATGAAAAGCCAGCTGACAACGTTCATGTTCGATGATGGACGTTCAGAATATACGCCGCACAATTTTAACAATAAATACGCGGAAGATGACATTACGATGGCGCAGGCTTTGGCGTTGTCGGATAATGTATACGCTGTGAAAACTCATTTGTTCTTAGGGGAAGAAACTCTCGTTGAAACGGCGAAGCGTTTTGGAATCAAGTCAGATATGGACAAGGTTCCATCACTTGCCCTTGGAACCTCCGGTGTCAGGGTCATTGATATGGCCAATGCCTACAGTATTTTAGCGAATGGCGGCAAAAAAGTAGATCCCGTGCTGATTAAGAGGGTCGAAAACCATAAAGGTGAATTAATATACGAATATAAAGCTGAAAATGCTGAGGTATTGAAGCCGGAACTCGCCTCCGTGATGACCCATATGCTCACAGGCATTTTTGATAAGAAGCTCAATGGCTATTCTTCTGTGACAGGAAGCACGCTGATTAAAAAGATGACACGGCCGTACGCTGCTAAGTCTGGAACGACCGAAACGGACAGCTGGATGATTGGCTATACCCCGCAGCTCGTTTCCGCAGTATGGACTGGTTATGATAAAGGAAAGCCAATCGAACTGACAGTAGAGAAATCCTATGCGAAGAATATCTGGCTGGATTTTATGGAAAAAGCACTTGATAATGAGCCCGCTAAAAAATTCAAGGCAGCAAAAGGTACTGTTGCCGTCTACGTTGACCCTGCCAGTGGCAAACTCGCTTCTGACGGATGTCCGGTTAAAAGGCTGACATTATTCGCTTCAGGTACAGAGCCTACCGAATACTGTACAGATCATTTGGATCATCAAGAGCATAAGGAAGAAAAGCCTAAGAAGGAAAAGGAAAAAAAGCCTTGGTACAAGCGGATTTTCGGGTTGTAGAGCACCCTCTATACCATACTGTGTCAACAACAATTATCTCACTATAATAAGAAAAAGTTCTTCTTTTTCAAAAGAAAAACCCCGGAAGCAAGCTCCCGGGGTTTTTCTCGTCCTAGCATAAAATGTGTTTTACGCTGATATCAGTTTACTTTTTTTATTCAATTTGAGCAAGCCAGATATTGTAACTCGCTGTTAAATGTCACAATTTAGACAAATTATTAGGAAAATTATCCAAATATATTAATTGGCTATTAAATCCGTCTTCAGCTTGTCTTCAGATCTTTCCCACATTCCTGGGTCATGATTTTTCAGGAAATCAGAAAGAATTTGTTTTGATTTTTCATCCATATGGTCAACAATGATATGGCGCTTGATAGACTTATCAAGACGGTTCACATGCTCTGGCAGCGACTTATAGCCGCGGCGGATTTCTCGGTTTACCGTCATTTCACAGGCTGTGACACCGGCATAGTAAGGGCCTTCTTCCTTCCTGTCAATCGTCACCCATACAACCCAATATGGCTTTGCATCAGGCACTTCGTTGCGGTCAGGAAGAAACTTGATCCCTTTCTCAACAGCACTGCGCGCGTGCATCGCGCCAACTTCTACAGCTGCCTCTCCCGCATCCACGTCAATGATGACCGGCGAGACATTATCAAGTGTGAGAACACCTTTTCCGAAGCCCTTATGGCCGTCCATCGGGTCATTTTTTATAATATTGAAGCCAATATTTTTGCCCTTTTTTTCTTCCATGTTGGAAACCTCCTTAGAATGAATCAGAAAAATAGATTGTATATTCCATCAGTCACAGCCGGAATCAAATAGTAGAAAATCGGCTGGATTGTGTATTGGTCAAGGGGCGTGATGACAAGGATCAAGAAAATGATCGATCCATATGCTTCATACTGGGTCATTTTCGCCCTGATGTCCGCTGGTGCCAGGTCCTCGATGATTCGGTAACCATCAAGCGGCGGGAACGGCAACAGGTTGAATACGAACAGCATCGCATTCAGTCCGATAAAGATATTGAGGAAGTCCAGGAAAAAATCCGGAACCCCAGGCGCCAATCCAAGCGTGACAAATATGTACCAGATGGCAAATGCCAGGAAGACTAAAATAAGATTGCTGACCGGCCCGGCAACAGACACGAGCACTCCGGCAAGCTTT
The DNA here is from genome assembly GCF_018424685.1 of Mesobacillus boroniphilus. NCBI lineage: Bacteria > Bacillati > Bacillota > Bacilli > Caryophanales > Bacillaceae > Mesobacillus > Mesobacillus boroniphilus. Next base: position 171,368 of record NZ_QTKX01000002.1, on the reverse strand, counting down.
GGATTTTTGAACATGAAACGATTGACCGGAACCGGCCTTGCCCATCCGAATCCGGCGATGAAAATCAAGATGGTTCCCAGCGGGTCCAGGTGCTTGATCGGATTCAAAGTTAATCGTCCCTGTCTCTGGGCGGTCGGGTCGCCAAACTTATACGCAACCCAGGCGTGCGCGAATTCATGGACTGCGAAAGCGATCATCAACGCAGCAGCCACAAACGGAATTTCCTCTAACGAATAGGGTAAGCTCACATTCCATTCCCCTTTTTTGTCTTTTCTCTAAAGTATAACTCATTCTTTCATGAATGTGAAAAAGACAATCTTCCACCGCACTTGCGAATTTTAGCGAATTATGAAAAACTCAATTTAGATTTACATATCAACCATTTCAAGGAGGCAATACACATGCCATACGTTACAGTAAAAATGATTGAAGGCCGAAGCGAAGACCAGAAGAAGGCATTAGTCGAAAAAGTAACAGACGCTGTCAGCGTAACAACCGGCGCGCCTAAAGAGAAAGTCGTCGTGTTCATCGAGGAAATGGCGAAGAACCACTATGCGGTTGCAGGTAAGAGGTTGAGTGACGAGTAGGAACGACAAAAAGCTCAGAGGATTCTGGGCTTTTTTCTTTTATGTGACGATAATTCTCTTCTCAATCGATTTAACCGCACATAATTCTCTTTTCAAGCTGGTATTTACATAAAAAAATCGAGCACAAAACCCAATAAAAGGTTCCATACTCGAGTCATAATAAAAGTCTTCTTATGCCAACAATTGCCGCGACTTTGTCTTCAAGCTCGTGATATACGCGTAAGCTTCGTCAATTTCTTCATCTGTGTATTTCTGGCTTTTTTTCACGGCCTGGATTTTTTCACGGACCTCAGCTTCTGGCAAGTTATCAAAATACAAAACAGTTGAAACGAGTTCAAGGAATCTTGCATTCTGGTCGTTGATGTCGGTGAGGCAGTCGCCAAGGCATGGCATCTCGACGCTGTTTTCACCGAGGAATTCCTGGCCTGCTTCTGTCAATGTGTAGCGGTACTGATAGTAGCCGCCTTTCTTTTCCTTCAGTTCGTCCAAAAAGCCCATGTTGCAAAGCTCTTCCACCCGCAATGTAAGTTCTTCAGAATATGGTCCGTAAAAATGGAACTGGAATCGTTCCTGGAAAGGGAATTCCATCTTTTTTGCGATATAGATCATTTTTTGCAGTTTTTTTCTGCCGATGACCTCTCCGGAAACTGAAATGGCATGTATGATTTTAGCGTGGTCTTTTAACAAAACGCGTCAACTCCTGTATCAAATGGTCCCATTGTCTAAGTTCAGCTCAAGAATCTGTGCAATCTGCTCGATTTCAGGGCGTGCTTTTTCCTTCTCCAGGAAATCGCCAGGATAGTATAGTTTGTGGTCTGTCCGTCTTTTACCTGAAATGGCATCGACAATATCAGACTCTCTCGATAGCTCGCGGATTTCTCCGTTTTTCTTCAGCAGATGGATCGGAAGCCGTTCTTCCTCTTCACCTGGCCGGTAAAAATCATAAGGCAGGTCTGATGATGAATCGACAACCAGGTAATATTCAGGGTCCAGTCCCGCTTGCTCGAATAACACGGAAAGCTTTGCCAGCTTCTTGTATTCCTTGGCAGGGTCGAACTCGACATATTTAAATAGATTGCGGTTATTGAAGCGGCGGCACAAGTCGCTCAGTATTTCGTCCTCTTCTTCCTCCCAAATCTGGAAATAGTAGAGGAACACGGCTTCATCCAGCTTTAAATAGTCTTCCAGTGTCATACGATCCTCAAATATTGAGTAAAAATGATGCGGTTTATGTTTGAAGGTGTAGTTTTGCTCATGAAGGTGTTTGGCACGGTGCAGGATTTTCGTCAGAATGACCTCGGCACTCCTTGTCACTGGATGGAAATAAACCTGCCAGTACATCTGATAGCGGCTCATTATGTAATCCTCTACAGCATGCATCCCGCTTTCCTTGATCACAACCTGATCCTCACGCGGACGCATCACACGCAAAATCCGTTCCATATCAAAATGTCCGTAGCTGACTCCGGTAAAATAGGCATCCCTTTGCAGGTAATCCATCCTGTCAGCATCAATCTGGCTTGAAATCAGGCTGATAACAAGCTTGTTCTCATACGTTTTTTCAATGACCTCAGCGACTTTTTTCGGGAAGTCCGGCGCCACTCTCGACAGCACTTGATTCACTTCTGTATCGCCAAGGATGATTTCCCTTGTGAAATCCTCATGGTCAAGGTCGAATACCTTCTCGAATGAGTGTGAGAACGGCCCATGGCCAAGGTCATGAAGCAGGGCTGCACATAACGATAGCAGTCGCTCTCCTTCATTCCATTCCGGACGGGAAGCAAACGCATTGTCCACAATCCGGCGCGTGATTTCATAGACGCCCAATGAATGATTGAAGCGGCTGTGTTCCGCTCCGTGGAAGGTTAGGTACGTCGTGCCGAGCTGCTTGATCCTTCTCAGTCGCTGGAACTCCTTCGTGCCGATCAAATCCCAGATCACCCGGTCACGGACATGGACATAGCGGTGTACTGGATCTTTGAATACTTTTTCTTCAAGTAATTTTTCTTCCGAATATCCCATCGTTCCCCTTCTTCCTGATTAGCTTGTTTTTATTATAGCCTGTTTCGTTCGTCAATTCATCTCGATTTTCTGCATTTTTTTACAAAAATTGCATATCCATCTTTCCTACTACCTTTAATTCCAACTTTCATGGATTTATAAACAAGATTGTAGTTTGCAAGTTTCCATGGAAAAAAAATCACCTCTAAACGGTTGTTTAAAGGTGGATTTATTTAGGCTTACTAAAGCCATTATATGAAAGATTAAAAAACCTTACTTAAGTTTCTTCTGGACTTTTTCCATCAGCTCTTCTTCAGTCAGTGCAGCAACTGGCCGGTTATTAACGAACGCGAATGTTTTTTTCCTGCCTGGTCCGCAATAAGACTGGCAGCCGATGTCGACAGTCGCTTCAGGATCCAGCTGTTTCAGCTTTGGAATCAATGTTTTAAGGTTTACGGCCTGACAATCGTCGCAAACACGAAATTCGTTTGCCATTTAGGACAACCCTTTCTATAAATACTGTCAAGCTCCAGCGCCATCCTTTCAAGTCATGAGCATTCTCCCTACAGAAATTCTGTTAGAGCATGTTTGCCTGAAGGCGCCTCCGCTTTTCGTTTTAGACTAAAGCGTATTTTACCTCTTATTTAAAATGAATGCAAGCTGTTGAACGGGACCTATTGCTTATCTATTTATATGAAAAACACGTATTTTGCGCAAAAAATCTACTATCCTTCCATTATACGATGTATAAGCTTTCCAATTTCCGGACAAGATTGAACTATAAGTTTCTATAGTTAATCAAAGTAAAAGGGAGTTGAAGAAGGATGAAGACACGCCAGGATGCCTGGACGGAAGAAAATGATTTATTGCTAGCTGAAACCGTGCTGCGACATGTAAGGGAAGGCAGCACACAATTGAACGCATTTGAAGAGGTGGGCGACAAGCTCGACCGCACTTCAGCCGCCTGTGGATTCCGTTGGAACGCAGTCGTTAGGCATAACTATGAAAAAGCATTACAGCTTGCCAAAAAGCAGCGAAAACAGAGACAGAGAATCCTAGGAAAAGATCAAGGCGGCAAGAAGAAACTGCTTTACAATCCTCCGGTGCCTACGCTGGATGAAAGTTTGACAGGTTCGTTGCCGGCAGTGGAACAGCCAGAAGCTCAACCAACCTTCGACCTGTCAATGCTCGAACAGGACGACAAGCAAATTGACGCTGCACTTATGTCTGAAATGCAAGATTTAGTGAACAAAAAGCAGGAACAAAAGGATTACTCTACTGAAGCAGCTGCCGAAATGGCGGAAATACCTGTCCAGGAGACGCAAACAAGTGTAACCCAGACGCCACAGACATCACCAGTCCGGCATACTGTTCCATCAACCGGCATGACCATGGGACATGTGATCGCTTACTTGCAAAGTCTAAGCGGGTCATCGCTCCAGGTAGATATTTATAAGAGTGAGAATGAAAGATTGAAGCGCGAAATCAATAGTTTAAGGAACCAAAACGAAGAACTGCAAGGAAAAATTAACAGGCTTGAAGAAAATACGAACACGATGCAGGAAGATTACGAAACACTGATGAAAATCATGAACCGTGCCCGAAAGCTCACCCTGTTTGAAGAAGAAGAACGTTCGGCAACAAAGTTCAAGATGGACCGCAACGGCAATCTTGAAAAAGTGGCTGAATAGAAATATAGTTGCTAAATAGATAGATGGTAGTTGGAGAAGGAAACATGGCAACAACCCCCTCTTAAGCTCTTAGGAGACTTTTGAATCGGGACTAGCATTAAAACTTGTAACTTTCGATTGAAAAAGTACAAAGGTTTCCATAAAGAGCCTACAAAAAGCCGGAAAACATTGGTTTCCGGCTTTTATTTATTGTGATAGATTTCAGAAGCCAACTGGCTACTCCCGTGGCTCAAGGAATTTCTCATTCCGCTCGATGACCCGGTTGTAGTAGTGATCAAACAGCTCAATCTCATGGCTGTCCAGGTATCCTGATACCAGCTCATCGCTATTGGCGTTCAGGAATTTCAAAAACCGCAGCATCACATCCTGAATCGTCATTTCTACTCCAAATAGTTCGGAAAGCGAGGCCATGACTTCTGGCTGGACGTCTGGATAGATGAATTTTGTCAGTTCCCCTTTTTTAGAGCGGGTATAAAACTCACGGATCAACTCAGCTCTCTGACTGCCACTCCCAGTCACACAAAGATAAATCTGCACGGCGACCCCTTTTTTCAGGCGGCGCTGTGAGATTCCGGCAAACTTTTTCCCGTCAATGCTCAAATCATAGCTTCCAGGACAGTATGAAGCCGAAATTTCCCTTGCCTCTATATTTTTATTAAAACCAGCAAACATTTCCTTGATCAATAACCACATAGCATCATAGCCACGGTTGATATCTATCCCTTTTTCCTTCTCAGGCAAGATAAGTGATAGATTCAGGACTCCTTCATCGAGCACGACGGCAAGTCCGCCAGAATTACGGACAATATATTGGTAGCCCTGCTCCTCAAGATAATTCAAACCCTCCTGGAGATGGGGCAGCCTCGTATCCTGGATTCCAAGCACGACTGTATCATGGTGCACCCATGCTCGCGCGGTAGCCGGCGACTGGCCTGTACCGACCGATTCACATAATGTATCATCAGTCCCGAACGACTGAAGAGCATGAAAGTGTGCACCGAGCACCGATTGGTCGATTAATCTCCATTTATCCTGACGCAATAAATTGAGCGCCTCATCCATCGTGATTTCCTCTTTTCTTTCTGTTTCTTTCCGTTGATATTATAGCATAAGGGGGAACATGGGCTTAATTTCAGGACTATATTTATTAATCCCCCATCCTTAAAAAATGCCGATCGAAAAAATCGACCGGCATGAAGGAATATCTTATTTATTAAGTGCCTGCGCTGCTGTAATCAACGCCAGCTTGTACACATCTTCCTCGCTGCAGCCGCGGGACAGGTCGTTAACCGGGCGGTTTAAGCCTTGCAAAATCGGTCCTACTGCTTCAAATCCGCCTAAGCGCTGAGCAATTTTATAACCAATATTGCCTGCTTCAAGGCTTGGGAATACGAAAACATTCGCATTACCCATGATCACTGAATCCGGAGCTTTCTTTTCAGCAACAGATGGTACGAATGCTGCGTCGAACTGGAACTCTCCGTCAACAACCAATAGCGGATCACGAAGCTTTGCTTCTTCGACTGCTTTTGAAACTCTTTCGGTCTCTGGAGAAACGGCCGAACCCTTTGTCGAGAAGCTGAGCATTGCCACTCGCGGCTCGACGTCGAACATTCTTGCAGTTTTCGCGCTCTCAACCGCGATTTCCGCAAGGTCCTGGCTGTCCGGAGCGATGTTGATCGCACAGTCAGCGAATACATATTTCTCATCTTCTCGCACCATTATGAAGACACCAGAAGTCTTGCGTACGCCTTCCTTCGTCTTGATGATCTGCAATGCAGGCCTTACCGTATCCGCAGTAGAATGCGCTGCGCCGCTGACAAGACCGTCTGCTTTGTTTGAGTACACGAGCATTGTTCCGAAGTAATTTTCATCAAGCAGGATTTTTCGTGCTTGCTCTTCCGTCGCTTTACCTTTACGTCTCTCAACAAATGCAGCCACAAGCTCATCCATCATCGCGAAATTCACGGGATCGTAAATTTCAACGGCTTCCAGAGATACATCCATGTCAGCTGCTTTCGCCTGGATTTGTTCAATATTGCCTACTAAAATAGGTGTTAATACACCGTCTGCAGCCAATCTGCCAGCTGCTGCTAAAATCCGTTCATCGAGGCCTTCTGGAAACACGATCCGTAAATTCTGTCCGCTTAATTTGGCTTTTAAGCCTTCAAATAAATCACTCATGCTGACTCCTCCTTTTATCTATACTTCTAGCATACTTTACCAACCTTAAAATTCAAGAATGTTAACGTTTACAACCGTGAAGTCTTTTTATTGTAAATTTTCAAGCATGTTTTCCTGCCTCTTTTACTATTTGCAATCTTTAACAAAATATCCTTTTTCCACAGAGTATAAACAAACAAGGTTTTATAAACATGACTGATGGCGAAACTATGATATGATAATGATATATTGATGATTTTTAGGAGTGATATAAAATGACTGAAGCAGCACAGACTTTAGATGGCTGGTATTCCCTTCATGATTTCCGTACTGTAGATTGGACAACCTGGAAGATGCTTCCGGCAGAAGAGCGTCAGGAGATTATCCAGGAGTTCCTTGGTCTAGTGGAAAAGTGGAATAAGACACAGGCTGAGAAGCAAGGAAGCCATGCACTATATACAATCGTTGGTCAAAAAGCAGATTTCATGATGATGATTTTGCGCCCAACTATGGAAGAATTGAATGAAATCGAAACAGAATTCAACAAGTCCAGACTTGCTGAATACACGATTCCTGCTCATTCTTATGTATCTGTTGTCGAGCTGAGCAACTACCTGCCAGCTGGCGAAGATCCATACCAAAATCCGCAAGTCCTTGCACGCCTTTACCCTGAGCTTCCTAAGGCAAAGCATGTTTGCTTCTATCCAATGGACAAGCGCCGTCAGGGCGAAGACAACTGGTATATGCTTCCGATGGAAGACCGCCGCAACATGATGCGCAGCCATGGCATGATCGGCCGCCAGTATGCTGGCAAGGTCAAGCAAATCATCACAGGCTCTGTAGGCTTCGATGATTACGAGTGGGGCGTAACCCTTTTCTCAGACGACGTCCTTCAATTCAAGAAGCTTGTATATGAAATGCGTTTTGACGAAGTCAGTGCGCGCTATGGCGAATTCGGTTCATTCTTCGTAGGAAACCTTCTTGAAGAAGACCGCGTATCTGCATTCTTGAACGTTTAAACTGACATATTAAAATCCCCAGGCATCTGCCTGGGGATTTTTTTTTATGGATGTTCTCTTATGTACGAAAAGAACCGTCATTAAAATAAAGAGTTTTTGTCTAAAATGTTCGAGTCATAAAATCATGCTTTTCTCATATGTATGGAATAGTGAGAATTCATTTTACTTGTACCTCATCCTGTAAAAGCTCAACTTCACCATTTACATATATAAAGGTGAATTTGAAGGAAAAGAAAAATACTTTTAAGGAGGCTACACAATGACTCAATATAATAACCCATACTATAACTACAGAACCTACCCGCAAATGTATCAGCCCTACAGCGGCACAGAAGAAAAAGCAACTGCCCAAGGACAGATGGGACAAATGGGACAGATGGGGCAAATGGGGCAAATGGGGCAAGCTGGGTTCCCACAAGCCACACCATTCCCTGCCCAGTCTGGTGGTGCAATGCCAGGTGTTTCCTTGCCAGGCGGTGCGATGCCAGGAGCAGGTGCCCAAGTCCCGGGAATGCTTCCAATTGAAGCATCCTATATTGAAAATATCCTTCGCCTGAATAAAGGCAAGCTCGCTACCGTCTACGCGACTTTTGAAAACAATACTGAATGGAACGCGAAAATTTTCCAGGGGATCATCGAAGCAGCTGGAAGGGATCACCTGATTCTCAGTGACCCGCAAACAGGAAAACGTGTCTTGTTGCCGATGATTTATCTTGATTACGTCACTTTCGATGAAGAAATCGAGTACGATTACCCGTTCGGCGGTGGAGCGGGATTGACAGCTTATCCACCACGCTAAATTGAACCTAAAAGGAGCACGCCAATAAGGTGTGCTCCTTTTCATCTTTATTGCTTACCTGGCATTTTCAGAAGTCTTCTCTAAAAAGCCCTGAATCTTTTTTACAAGTACTTCACAGCAGCAATCATCAGCAATACCCAGGCTGCCAGGAAGGATAATCCGCCAAGTGGGGTGATTGCACCAAGGATGCTGATTTTGGTGACGCTTAAAATGTACAGGCTGCCGGAAAATAATACGATTCCAACCAGCATCAGCCAGCCTGACCAGGATAGAAGTGCACTTGCCGGAAGCTTTCCTAATAGAACTCCAATGACCAAAATTCCGGTTGCATGGAACATCTGGTATGTAACGCCTGTTTTCCAGGTTTCTAAGTATTTCGGCTCAACCTTTCCTTCAAGTCCATGTGCCCCAAATGCACCTAGCGCAACTGCCAGGAAAGCATTGATGGCTCCGATCAAAATAAATAACTTCATCACTTTCACCTCTTAAAATTAGAAATCGAAGAGCGAGTCTCCGTTTGAGTTATCTTCCATTTCCAGCTTCTTGGGCTGCGGAATCATGGGTGACGGCTGATTTACCGGCATTTGCTGCTGAGGAATGCTCGGCTGTGACGGAACAAATTGCTGTGCTGCCTGTTTCACAGGAGCTGCAATCACTCTGCTATGCTGCGGTGATTCATCTAGGACGAGCTCGCAAAGCGTTTTGATCGAATGGATCCTTTCCCGCTGCACGGCCTCTGATTCCGCAGATTTTGCCCGCATTAATTCCTCTTCCATTTTCAATAATAATTTTTGCAGTGAAATATTCATCGACTCACCTCCATAGGTGGTTATATATGTATTTCCTAAGAATCATGTAATGGTTGTACCGTTCCATTCTACAACAATTCACTTGTTTTTTCGACTTTAGTCAAGAAACATGTTAGTTTCACGTGAAACATGTCGTTTTTTGCCTGTAAAAAAACTCTGGTTTCCCAGGGCTGTTAATCTTTCAAGTTTTCAATCTGCCAGTCAATCTCTTGTTCTCCCAACTCGCCCAGCAGTTCGTTTGCCTTAGAAAATGGTTGGCTGCCGAAGAAGCCTCTTCTTGCCGACAGTGGGCTTGGATGGACAGACAAGATTATTTTATGTTTGTCTTCGTCAATCAACTTTAATTTACTTTGGGCTGGCTTGCCCCAGAGGATGAAGATTACCGGCTTATCGCGCTCATTCAACAGGGTAATTACTTTATCGGTAAAATGTTCCCAGCCTTTTCCCCTGTGTGAATGGGCTTCCCCTTCCCTTACTGTAAGGATAGTATTTAAAAGCAGGACACCCTGGTCTGCCCACTTTTTTAAATAACCGTTATCTGGAATTCCATAGCCAAGGTCGGCATTCAGCTCCTTAAAGATATTGCGAAGCGAAGGCGGAATTTTCACACCAGGTTTTACCGAAAAGCTCAAGCCATGCGCCTGACCATACCCATGATAAGGATCTTGTCCGAGAATCACGACCTTTACATCCTCATAATCGGTGAACCTCAAAGCATTAAAAATATCATCTTTCTCCGGATAGACTGTTTTGTTGCGATATTCTTCTATTAAAAACTCTCTCAAATCCAGATAGTAGGCTTTTTCAAACTCCTCTGCCAACAGTGGCTCCCAGCCGTTATTTAAAAGTGCAATAGTGACCAGCTCCTTTCTTTTCTTTTCTATCAAACTACCCGATTCCCCAAACTATATGTGAACAATTACCAGTATGTTTAATAAAGCTCATAACGGTTATATAAATAGTGTAGACGCGGAAAGCTAAAAAAGCTTCCCAAAAATAGTATAGGTAAAAAAACTTAAAGGAGGAAGATACTATGATGAAAGTAGAAGTAGTTGAAAACGGTGTCCAAGCAACGGAAAAAATCAATTCTCTAGAAGCAGCAGGTTTTGGCAAAGAAAATATTTATATTTTCGCACATGACGAAGATCGAAGCGAACATTTGACTGATGCAACTGAAACAGGCGGCATGGGCTTCAAGGAGCAAGGATTCTTTGATTCCATCGGAAATATGTTCAAATCCCGCGGAGATGAGCTTCGCAATAAGTTTGAATCCCTTGGACTTTCCAAGCAGGAGGCAGAACAGTACGAAGTTGAGCTGGATAAAGGCCGTCTCGTGCTAGTTGCATCTGATGAAAAATAATCCACTATAAACGCAATGTCATAATCGATCCATAGTGGTCGTTTATATAGAAACCCCCTGCCGATTCGGGCAGGGGGTTTGCGCGTGTTATCCAAAAAATCTTTGATAGATGCTTCGTGCCTGGGCCAAATCCTTTGTTCCATGAATAAGGGCGCGTCCATCCTGGAAAATAACCATCCTGTGGTCATCCATGTCCACGGATACTAGATATGGATTTCCTTTAACCTGATGGCCTAAATCCCTCATTTTTTCGGCCGTTTCCTGGAGGTTAATCTGCTGCTGCTTTGGCGGTCTGATTTGGACTGTATCGCGGCCGCACAGAACTGTCGTCTTGGTCATGTTCTCCACGTTCAAGTAAGGATATTCAGGGTGTTCACCACAACTCAGGCATCCCGGGTCCTTTGCTTTGGACATTTTCATGCTGGTGTACTGATTTCTCCATAAATCAAAGCTGACGAATGACGTTCGCACCGCATCCCAGTCCTCAACAAGAATTTTCAACGCTTCCGAACCCTGATGGGCAATGACCATTTGCACAGCCGGCCCGATAATGCCTCCTGTATCACATGTCATCCCCTGGAGCGGAACAGTTTTTAACAAACAGTTCAAACAAGGAGTTTTTCCAGGAATGATAGAAAAACTCATCCCAAAGCTGCCAACGCAGGCACCATAAATCCAAGGAATCTTGTTTTGTTGTGAAATATCATTAATAGCCATCCTTGTTTCAAAATTATCCGTTGCATCGATAATGAGATCGACTCCATCGACAAGCTCGGCTAATTTTTCAGGAGTAGCGTCGGCAATATAAGCACTGATTTCTACATCAGAGTTGATCGCTCTGAGCCTTTTTTCCGCCGCAGCGGCCTTCGGAAGCTTCTCGGCAACATCTTCTTCTGTATATAACTGCTGTCGCTGCAAATTACTCGCTTCAACATAATCACGGTCCACAATCGTCAGTCGGCCAACACCTGCTCTGACCAGCAGCTCAGCATTGCCTGAACCTAGCGCTCCGGCACCAATCATCAGGACATGCTTACTGCGGATTTTTTCCTGCCCGGCCTTGCCAATAGGAGGAAACAGGGTTTGACGTGAATATCTTTCTGACATGGATAAACCCTCCTTGTACGAAAAGCGCAAGCGCCTTGGTCAGCCCCGACAAACGCTGGAGCTAGACAATTCTCAATATAAAATAAATATTTACTTACTTTGTAAAATAAACGCCCTGATCCATTGACCATTAAGTCAACGGAACGGGCGCCACAATTTCCTATGACGGATCATCCGCCAGATACAGGCGGAATGAAGGCGATTGTATCTCCCTCTTTGATCACTTCATCGTTTGATGAAAATTCTTCATTAATTGCTGTCATCGAAGTATCAAGCTTTTGCACTCCGTACTTTTCAGCAACAATTTGTTTTAGCTCAGCCACAGTTTTGCCAGCAACTTCGATTTCAACTGATTCATGGCCTGCTTCGTCTCGTAGATGGGCAAAGAATAATATTTTATTCATTTAAATCCTTCTCCTCCGGTTTCCCTGTCGGATATGGGACAGTTTCTAGTTGGTTGCCAATCCATTCCTCGCCGTCTTCCCAATGCTCTTTTTTCCAGATTGGAACGATTTCCTTGATGCGCTCGATTGCATAACGATTTGCTTCATATGCATCGTTGCGGTGTGGCGTAGATACAGCGATTACCACTGCAATATCCGTGATGTCGAGCTTGCCGACACGGTGCGTAATCGCAACCTCGGCTCCATTCCAGCGCTCCTGGATTTCCATGCCGATCTGCTCAAGCTTTTTGACCGCCATCGGCTCGTATGCTTCATATATAAGGTATAGGGTTTTTTTGCCCTTTGTCAATTCACGCACAGTGCCAATGAAAGTAGTGATTGCCCCCGCTTCACGCTGGACCACTTTATCAATGACAGATTGGACGTTAATTGGATCTTTCGCTATTTCAAAATTCATCAAAATCACCTCAATAAACTGATCCGGATCAGGATTATAGTTTTTTACGGACACTTTTCACAGTTTCTGCCCCCGGTTTGTCCGTTAGAGCATCTCTATCTACAACAAGAATATGTTAAAAATAAACCGGCTCTGGGTTCTCGACGACTGCGTAGCCGCCGATTTTGGCGACTTCGGCTTTAAAGGCTTGTGATTGGATCACGGACCTTAACCAGATACCCTTTTCGCTTTCGAAAAATGCCTTTGTCATCAGTAAATCGTAATTTTCGTCAGCTACCGGGATGAAATCGAGTGACATTGCGCGTGCGGCCGGGAAGATACCTAGGCCTGCTGCGTTGTCGTTCCCTTTCACTTCTGCGGCGACGCTCAAGTGTGAGAACATTTCCCGGTCATAGCCGTTCACCTCGTCTGCTGACAAACCCGCTTCTTTTAACATTAAATCAAACAATATACGTGTACCGGCGCCCTTCTGTCTGTTGGCATAATCCGCACCCTTAGAAGCGATGTCGCTCACACTCTCGATTCCATGTGGATTGCCTTTTGGCAGCATCCAGCCCTGGGTTCTTTTTAAAAATGGGTAAAGGACTGCGTCTTGCCCGGCCAGGAACTTCTTTACGTAGGTAACATTATATTCCTTTGTCTCCGGGTCTAGCAAATGAATGCCCGCTACATGGGCTTCCCCTTTCCTGATTGCCATTAATCCGGCCATGCTGCCAACATGGGAAGAAACAATTTTCATGTCCGTTCGCTGCCTTTTGAGCTGGGAGGATAGCAGGTCAATCGTCAGATCATGGCTGCCGCTGAAGACGATTGCGTTCTTGATCTCTTCTACAGGTCTGTATAGCTCGACCTCGACGATGTCTCCTTGTTCGTATCCTAGCTCCTCCGGCGGTACGACGAGCAAACCATCTGCGCGTACAAGTGACATGGTGACGCCCGCCGCGCGTGTCAACGGGTTAGCGACAAATTGTCCATTCACATAGCCGATATTCATTCGGACAAAGTCCTCCGCCCCCATCGTGGAGACGATCCTGCGGCCAAGCTTTACCTCGAGCTTTGGCCTTTCTGGTTCCGGTATCCCTAGATATTTACAAACGAGCGGTCTTACAAACCACTCAAGTGCCATATAGGCGGAAACCGGATAGCCCGGTACACCGACAACTACCTTATCTTTAATTTTCCCAAGGATAACTGGCTTACCCGGCCTTGTTGCGACACCATGGGTAAAAACAGTGCCAAGCTCCTCAAGAATATGAACTGTATAATCCTTAGAACCAGCTGATGACCCGGCATTGATGACGACAATATCAGATGTTTCCACCGCTTCCAGCAGTGCTTCCCTGATTTTTTCCGGCTCATCCTTCACGATTGGGTGCAGGTACGGATTTCCGCCCCAATCTTCTACATAGTTGCTAAAAACCGTTCCATTGAATTCAATAATCCTGCCTGATGACAGTGAAGAATCCGCGCTGACTAGTTCGTTTCCGGTCGGGATGATTGTCACAAGCGGCTTTTTGACGACGGCTACCTCTGTAACCTGGGCCGCAAGGAGTGCACCGAGGTCAGCAGGCCGCAATTGATGCCCCTGCGTGAACAACATTTCCTCCTGGACGATATCCTCCCCAATCGGGCGGATATGCTGCCACGGTGTTGCCGGCTCGATGATCTCGATTGTTTCATCGTCAATGACCTGGATGTTCTCAACCATGATCACGGCATTATATTGAGGCGGAATCGCATTTCCTGTATCAACGTATACGAATTGCTCATCCATTTTCAAATGGAGCGGACGCTGTTCATGTGCTTCATACGTATCCTCGGCGTTCACGGCAATACCGTCCATCGCGGATGCATGGTAAAAAGGCATTGAAACATTGGCGAAAACAGGTTCAGCAGTAATGCGGCCAAGGGCTGAGGCAGCCGGGATCCATTCTTTTTCCTGAGACAGGTCAAACGCGGCCAGCACTTCATTCCTGGCTTTTGCGCGCGGCTTGTCTTCAAGGTAAATTTTTCGGTTATAGCGTATTTTATCCATGATGCGGCTCCCCCTATCTCGTCAAAATTACAGGAACGTATTCGCCTTGTGAAATTCCTTCTTTTTCAGAAACAATCTCGACGATTCCATTGCTTTTTACCAATGTCGTAATCAGGCCTGACTTACCAATGATCGGCTCGGCCCACCATTCTCCATCCTTCTCCTCAAGTCTTACCCTGATATAATCGGACCTTCCTGGTGATGAAGCAATATTTTTCACTATCCGGGCAAAAATGCGTTCAGGCTTACGCTCGATTCTTTCACCCTTAAGCCTTCTGAAAACCCTTTCGCCAAAAAGCTTAAAAATGATCATCGCGGATGCTGGATGACCCGGCAGTCCAATGACCGGCTTTCCGTCGGCGACAGCAAGGATTGTTGGCTTCCCTGGCTTGATGGAAATTCCGTGGACAAAAACGCCTGGATCTCCAAGTGACTGAATGACCTCAGTCGTATAGTCCTTCGTGCCGACTGAGCTTCCTCCAGATAAAATCAAGCAGTCAGCCTGTTCATACAATTCGCGGGCTCTTTGGGCGAATTCCTGATAGTCATCGCGTGTGATTCCGCCGTAAATGAGTTCGATATCCCACTCATTGACCAGACCCTTGACGGTCAAGTAATTGATATCGCGGATTTGGCCTGTTTCAAGTGTTTTCGTTTCAAAAGGAACAATTTCATCCCCTGAAGAAAGGTACGCAGCCTTCAGCTTTCGGTAGACTTTAACCTCGTAAACACCAAGTGCCGCCAGTGCTCCAAGCTCCTGCGGCCGCAATCTTGTCCCTTCGGATAATAGGACCTCTCCTGCTTTGATGTCTTCACCTTTTCTGATGACATTCTCGCCCGGTGCGATTTGCTTGTACGTATTCAACAGCCCGCCAATTTCCTCGCAATGCTCGATCATCAGCACGCTGTCACTGCCCGGTGGCAGCATCCCGCCTGTTGGTACGTATATCGCTTCGCCCCTGCCTACTGGCTTTACCGCTTCTTCTCCCATATGGACCTCGCCAGCCACATTCAAGAAGCCTGGCATCGATTCAGATGAACCGTATGTGTCACGGGCGATGACCGCATAGCCATCGACGGTCGAGCGGTCAAAACCAGGTACATTCTCACCCGCAGTGACATCCTCTGCCAGGATGTAGTGAAGCGCCTCATCAAGAGGACGGATTTCGGTTTCCGTGATCTTGCCAATTTTCTCATCAATTAACGCAAAGGTTTCCTCAACCGTTTTCACTTTGAAAAATTGCATGCTGACTTACTTCCTTTCTAGCACCTGAAAACTACTCTCCGGATTCCGCCCACTTCTTTGCATGTTCATATTCCTCTGGATGGTTCATATTGAAAAATACTCGATTAAGGCTGCCCTCGAAATAGTGCTGTAAACCTGCCTCATCGAGAAAGCGGACATGCAGTTTTTCAAGCATATGCTTGATCCTTAAATTTCCGTCTTCAATGGATTCCTTCGCCTCTCGCGCGACCCGTTTTTGATATGCCGCAAAAAGCGGATGCTGTCTGCCTTCACTGACAGGTACGACTGCATCGTGGTGTTTTAGCGCTTTTACAAGACTTGAGGCAAGTTCGGCGGATACAAAAGGCATGTCACAGGCTACAACGAAATTTTCCTCATAGTCTGATGCCTCGAGTCCCGCATGGATTCCTGCTAGTGGACCGGAACCCGGATACTGGTCTGTAACCGTTTTAATATTTAAAAACTGATAGGTTTCAGGATCATTTGTTACTAGAATTATATCATCAAATACGTGCTGTAACTCATCCTTAATTCTCTCAATATTCGTTTTTTCATGAAATTTCAGGAGAGCCTTATTCTTTCCCATCCTGCTAGATTTGCCGCCTGATAAAATAATCGCTCCGGCTTTCATCCCACAGCACCTTCTTTTAGTTTGTCTGTTTTGTTTCTCCAGCCGATTTGTATCCATGCTCCTGGGCAACAAAGTCCAGGTGGATTGTGTTCAGGTCGAGCATGGCTGGTGTTGGCTTTACAATATATTGTCTTGTATCAATTACTTTAGTATACCCTTTGCATTCTTCACAAATCTGTATTTGTGCCGCGGATTCTCCTTCGATTGTCAGGATTTTCACTGTTTCGTGATCGTTATTTCCGCAGTGTGAGCAAGCTATACGCCGGTCATTCCAATGAGCGGAACAACGCGGGCAGTGCACAACCTTTTTTCCTTCCCCTTCAAGCTGCGCAAGGCGTACTGGTTCTCCGCAAACTGGGCAGCCCGCACCGTGCACACCGTGATGGATTTCATCCTGAACCTTAGCCGCAGTCAGCTGCAGGTATGGACGAAGCGCCGTCTCTGCCACGAATTGAGGAATCCAGCCATCCAAATCATTTTCCTCAGCGAAACTTGCAAAATAAATATAGTTAAAAGCAAATGCTTCATCTATCCATCTTTTAGCTGTCTCTTCATCCAATAGATTTTTTAAAGATTGCATCGAAGTTTCAATCTCTGGTTGATACTTCGATAAAAGCCCTCCTATATCCTCTATCCACTGTAAGAATAGGGAAATATCAAAGTCAATAACCGCTAAAGCAGTGACAGGCACTCCCGCCTCCATTGCCGCTTTATCAAGGTTTGGCCGGACACAGTCAGGATCCAGGGAAGTCTTCCATTGCTCCTGCAATTCTATAATATCCTTCTGCAATTTCTGGTACTCTTTTGAGACAACGGACTTTTTCATTGCTGCAGCCCCTCTTTCACTCTATTATTCTAAATTTTGAAGGGAATGGAGCCCGGTCAGGACAGCCATTCCCTCTATTAATGGTTTCTACGCGCCTTTTTTCTTGTTCTTGTCTTTATCAAGGTCAGGGAAATTACCCTTCTTGACTTCTTCTTCATACCATTCTGTATAGTGGTCCTTTGCCCACTCTGCCGGAACCTCACCTGTAATGACACCAGTGTATCCTGGTCTTGAGTTTTTGTGGATGACACTTAGGTAGATATGGCCGACCACTACCGCAATTGCCAGGCCGAAGCCGATGTTATGAGCTACATACGCCCATTGGACAACTGCTTTCGGGAACAGGTCTGGGAACCACATTGGGAAGCCCGAACCGATGATCAGGATCGCAGTCAGGATCTGGATGATCGAGTTTATTTTTTCACCAGCGTTGAAGAATGTTTGTTTTACATGCTTGAACTTAAAGCCAAAGAGTTCTTTGACGAACTCAGTGAAAAACTGCAAATCTCTCTTCTTCCATGTAACAAGCTCTTTTCCCCAGCGCAGGAAGCCCTTAGGATCCATGATTAGCCAGATGAAAGTAGGCGTAATGAAGGCAATCGCAAAAATCCTGTGGAGCAGGCGCGCTCCTTCTGGTCCGCCCAGTACTGGATAAAGCCAGTCAAACCACTCTGTATACATTGGCAAGGCCGTGATATAGAGCGCAAAAAATGAAATGGCGTTCACAGCATGTGCGATTACAAAGCCTTTCGAGAATCGCTTTACTTTCACACCTGAATACTGAGTTTTACTCATGGCTGCCACCTCCATCCTCTTCATGGCCTTTGCCTTCTTTATTGAATAACTTGCTGGAAACGAATGCTCCAACAAGCGCCATGCTTGTCGCTCCAAGCATCATCTTTCCGATTGGCTGTGCGTAGTCCTTCCAGACAACAGCTGATGTAGGAACTTTTGGTTTTTCTGGCAGTCCATACACAGATGGTTTTTCAGCAAGCACATAAATGGTATGCGTACCGCCGACTCCTTCTGGATTGTAAATCATCGCGTTAGGATACTTATCTTTGATTTCACTCAAGCGTTTTTCAGCCTTCTTGATCATTTCTTCTTTCGTGCCAAATTCCATTGCGTCTGTGTGGCAAGTGGTCACACAAGCAGGCTGCATACCTTCTTCAATACGGTCCACGCACATTGTGCATTTCTGTGCCTTCTTGTACTCCTTGCCGTTCTTGTCTTTATATGTTGCCAATTGGACAACATCGAATGGGCAGTTCTGTTCGCAGTAACCGCAGCCTACGCATTTATCACTATCTACATTTACAGTTCCAAAGTCAGTATAGTGCATGGCTTCTTCCGGGCATACCTTTACGCAAGCCGCATCCGAGCAATGGAAGCAGGAGGAATGGCGGAAAAGGTAATCGAGATTGCCTTTAGAGTCTTCGTGCTCAATAAATGACAGCACGTTCCATGTGTTCGCTGTCACATTTGCATGTGATTGGACACTGCCCTGGAACTCTTCCGGCTCAGCCGGAAGGTCGTTCCAGTTTTTGCAGGCGACCATACATGCGCGGCATCCGTCACACTTAGTCACATCTACATATTTAATATAGTCCGCCATTAGTCAGCCCTCCTTATATCACAGAGGAATGCCTTATATTCAGGGATTGTCGTGTTTGCATCCCCGATATGAGGTGTCAAGCGGTTTGCTGTATCCCCTGTTGCGTACCCTTTATAGCCAAAGTGCCAAGGCATGCCGACCTGATGGACCTTCTTGCCGTTCATCATGTGAGGCTTGAAGCGTTTGGTAACCATCGCATATGCTTTGATTTCGCCGCGGGCCGAACTGACAATGATTTGATCTTTGTTCTTGATGCCTTTTTCCTTCGCCAATTCTTCACTCATTTCTATATACATATGGCCTGCCAGTTCGGATAGCCATTCCTGGTTACGTGTCATCGAACCGGACTGCCAGTGCTCAGATACCCTGTAAGTAGTACCGACGATTGGATACTTCTTATTGTCGCCTTTCAGGTTGAATTCCCCTTCGATGATTGCAATTGCTGGGTTGATTTCCTGGCTTGAGAAGGCATTTTTAACAGGACTTTCAAACGGCTCATAGTGTTCAGGGAACGGACCGTCATTCAATGTTGGAGCGTAAACTCCTGCAACCCCTCCGTTGATCATGATGAAAGGATTGGTTCCGCCCGGTTCTGATGGTGACAGAACTGGCTTGAAATCAGGAACGTCATTGCCGACCCATTTCTTCTGGCTTTCATCCCACCAGATGACCGCTTTTTTGTCGCTCCATGGCTTGCCGCTTGGATCAGCAGAAGCGCGATTGTAAAGAATTCGGCGGTTTGCAGGCCATGCAAATGCCCAGTTCAGGAAGTTCCCGCCGCCAGTATCCTTATTGTCACGGTTCTTAGCGCGATTCTTGCCTTCCTCTGGATAGAAGCCGGAATAAATCCAGTTACCAGAGCTTGTTGTACCGTCATCCTTAAGATCGCCAAACCCTTTCAAAAGCTTTCCTGTCGTCAGATCATAGCCGTTAATTTCCCTGGTCACAAGGTCGATATCAGGATGGTGCCCTTCACCAAAGTTCCAATACAGTGCATTGATTTGCTTAGCTGCAGGTGAACTTTCATTCTTATAAAGGCCTTTGATAGTCTTGACCAACATATGGATGATTTCCAAATCCGCCAGGGATTCTCCTTTTGGATCAATTGCCTTCCAGCGGTATTGCATCCAACGGGAAGAGTTGGACACGCTGCCTTCTTTCTCATAAGAGCTCGCTGCCGGCAGAAGGAATACTTCTGTGTCGATCTTGGATGGGTCACTGCCAGCTTCCTCTTGCCAGAAAGCAGATGTTTCAGTTTCCCATAGGTCAACTGCAACCATCCATTTAAGCTTGGACAGCGCTTCTTTTTCTTTGCCTGCATTCGGGCCTCCGACTACAGGGTTTGTTCCAAACAAGAACGCACCTTCCAGTTCGCCTTTATACATAGCGTTGAACAAATTGATATGGGAGTAGTTCTTGTTCCCTTTTGGAAGGTATTGGTACCCAAATTCGTTATCCTTTGTCGCATTCGGGCCGTACCAGGCCTTCAGCAAGCTAGTAAGAAACTTAGGTTTATTGCTCCAGTAGCCTCCGCTAGGTGTTTCTTTTGTATTGTAGCCTTCTAATGTCGCATGCTCAGGGATGGCAGTTGGTGTTCCAATATACCCTGGAAGCAGGTGATATAGAAGAGCAAAGTCAGTGGAACCCTGTACATTGGACTCCCCGCGCATTGCGTTGATTCCGCCGCCAGGCAAGCCGATATTGCCAAGCAGCAACTGGATGATTCCAAAGGCACGGACGTTTTGTGTCCCAACAGTATGCTGGGTTGTGCCCATTGCATACATAATCGTTCCGGATTTTCCTATCTTGCTTGTTGAGCAGAAAGTTTCACAGACCTTTAGGTAATCTTCTTTAGGTGTTCCGGTTACTGCAATAACTGAGTCGACATCATAGCGTGAATAATGCTTTCTCATTAATTGGAATACAGAACGTGGGTGTGTAAGGGTTTTATCCTTTTTCGGATTTCCTTCTTCGTCTGTTTCATAAGCCCATTTTGTCTTGTCATACTTACGGGTTGCTTCGTCATACCCGCTGAATAATCCATCATTAAACTCAAAGTCTTTCTTTACAATGAACGATGCATTCGTATATTCAGCAACATACTCTCTGTGGATCAAGTTATTCTCTAATGCATAGTTGATCATTCCGCCCATGAATGCAATATCTGATCCTGAACGAAGTGAAGCATAGACGTCAGCCTTTGACGATGTCCTCGTGAAACGAGGGTCGACAGAGACAATTTTCGCGCCTTTTTCCTTCGCTTTTGTCAACCATCTGAAAGAGATTGGGTGATTCTCGGCAGGATTCCCGCCCATGATCAATGCACAATCGGTATTTTGCAGATCGCTCCAATGGTTAGTCATTGCTCCACGTCCTACTGTAGGTGCCAGACCGGCAACCGTAGAACTATGTCATATTCGTGCCTGGTGTTCGAGATATACGACGCCAAGCCCTCTCATCATTTTTGCAAGCAGATATGTCTCTTCATTATCAAGAGCTGCTCCACCTAAGCTCGCGATGGCTTCGGTTTTATTGACAAACATGCCATTTTCTTTTTCAATGAATGATTTGTCACGTGTTTCCTTCGTGCGTTGTGCAATTGTTTCATACATCCAGTCCCAGCTTTTCTCTTCCCACTTCTTGCTGCCAGGAGCACGATACAATGGCTTCGTTAAGCGCTTTTCAGATGTGTAGACTTGTCTGATCGTAGTGCCTTTACTGCAAAGTGTACCTTCGTTCACTGGGCTATCCGGATCCCCTTCCGTATAAACCACAGTATTATCCTTTGTGTGTACCAAGATGCCGCATCCTACACCGCAGAATGCACAAATGGTTGGTGTTACAGTAGCTTTGGCAATCTTGAATTCTTTTGTTTTAGCGTGGACCTCTTTTTCGTTAAAGCCCAACTCGACAACCGCCAGGGTAGCCGCAGTGGCTCCTGACAGCTTCAAGAACTGCCGGCGATTCAGGTTGATTTCAACCATTTCTCTCTCTCCTTCCCAAAAGTTGCTTAGAACATCCCTAATCCCATAGGTGTTGTCAATTCAGTACTTGCTGGGCTTCCCCCCTTTCAAGAAAAGCGGAAGCGCCTTGGTCAGCCCCGACAAGCGCTGGAGGGGTGACCGGTGAAGTCGTTCTTTGACTTCATCGGGCGGACCGAAGCGACTCGAGGGGGTAGGCGCTGGAGCTGGACAATTCTCGATGTGAGAACTATTTTCCACAGCCGGCGGGTTTAAATCATCATTAATCCTCCCAGCAGATGTATAGACAGTCGCCATTTTCCCCCGCAAGTAGCCAACGACTTCAATGTTGAGGAATCGGGCTAGCTGGATGGCCTGCTTTGTAGCAGCAGTGCGCGAACCAATGACGGCAAAACCAAATTTTGCAGCCTTTGAGAGCATTTCATATGAAACCCTTCCGGTCGTCAAAAGGACGAGGCGGTCAGGCTGCAAGCGCTTTCGGATTGCGTGGCCGATGATCTTGTCGACAGCATTATGTCTGCCTATATCTTCCCGGACTTCAATACTGCCATCCTCAAGGATGATACAGGCGCCATGCATGCCGCCTGTTTCCAGGTATAGCGGCGAATTTTGAGCGAATTCCGCGCGTTTTTTCAACAAATATGTCAGCGAATAGGTTTCATCGGAATTCACTTTATTGAACTTCTTGACATCCGTCATGGAAAAGAAGGTCACTCCGCGGCCGCAGCCGGCTGTATAATGCTTCTTTTTTGAAAACATCTGCTCAGGATCAAAAGAGTTACATAATGTTACATTCAATGTGCCGGTTTTTTCGCTGAAATGGACGCTGACAACATCCTCCGGCCCATCAATCAAACCTTCTGAAAAAAGGTATCCATATACCCAATCTTCCAGATCCTGATTTGTCAGCTGGAATACCGCGATCTCATATCCATTCAGCCTCAGGCTTATCGGATATTCTTCAGGACAGCCTTTCTTGATCATGTTCTTCACCCCTTATCTGGTCGTTCATCTCTGGGCTCCGCTGCAACAACTATCGACTTCTTTCGGCCATCAGTGGTGCGATGGGATTGAAAGACTGTTATTAATCTTGCAAACTGTTAAAACTCTATATTCGGCACACAGCCTTATTTTAAAAACATTCCAGAATACAAAAAGAAAAAAATACCCCTACACCTTTAATGTACTGAAAATTACATGGTTGTAACCGTTTTAATTGTTACAATAATATAGATGAAAATTGTCTATTTCTTAAACAAATTCTTAAACTGAGATTTTTTAATTACGTAAAATCTTTTGGTGGGTCAATTTTCACATACACAACTCTAAATGAATTTATTTTTTCCCTCAGTAACTTTCATCACGTCACCTTACTAATGACACAAATTCGTCAAAAGTTAATTTTATCCTTATAAATTGCTCTCAAATCAATTCTTTGTCTAAATCTATAGAATTGGTATAATCATAAGAAAGTGCTGAAGGTGATATGTCTTGTTCCAATGAGGCAGTCGCCATTCTTAAAATGGAGGTAGTATACATGAGTTTGAAAAAGGTGTTAACAATCGCAGGTTCCGATACAAGCGGCGGCGCTGGCATCCAGGCTGACCTTAAAACCTTTCAGGAGCTAGGCGTTTATGGAATGACCGCTCTTACTACGATTGTGACTATGGACCCTAAAAATCACTGGCATCATGAAGTATTCCCACAGCCAGTCGAGCTGGTCGAAAAGCAGCTTGAAACGGTTCTTTCCGTTGGAATAGATGCAATGAAGACAGGTATGCTCGGAACGGTTGAGATCATCGAGCTATCAGCACGCAAAATTGATGAGCACAAATTGGACAGAGTGGTAATCGACCCTGTAATGGTATGTAAAGGGGAAGACGAGGTCTTGATGCCTGAAAACACAGATGCCATGAGAGAATTGCTTCTGCCAAGAGCCACTGTTGTTACTCCTAACCTGTTCGAAGCATGGCAGCTGGCACAAACCGGTCCAATCCGCACAATCGATGACATGAAGGAAGCAGCAGCGAAAATCCATGATCTAGGCGCAAAGAACGTCATGATCAAGGGCGGTAACAAGCTGAACCACGAAAAAGCCGTAGACCTCCTTTATGATGGAAAAGACTTCACTCTTTTCGAATCTGAGAAGGTGGAAACAAGCTTCACCCACGGCGCTGGCTGCACATTCGCTTCCGCGATCACTGCACAGCTGGCTAAAGGCAAAACAGTCCCTGAAGCATTGGAAGTAGCTAAAGGCTTTATCACTGAAGCCATCAAGCACGGCTTCAGGCTGAATGAATACGTTGGCCCAACCGCTCACCTTGCGTACAACAAATACGCAGGCGGCAACCGAGGGGAATAAATGAAAAATAAAAAGGATGGCGGCCGCCATCCTTTTTATAATGAAAACATTCATTTATATCTTCCGATTAATACGGAGTACTCGATCAGCCATATAACTATGGAAGAACCATTCACCAGAGGCAATCAATACGGCCGCAAAAAGAGCTGCGAAAATAACGCCATCCGTTTGCTCAAACAACATCAACCCAAGACCCCATACCACGAAAAATGAAAGAGCCAGGTCAGATAGTGAAGCGCTAAGATTGCTTGTTTTCGGAAGAATAAACAAGTCACCAGCAAGATAAGAAATCGCTCCAAGAACGAGCGTGATGACGAGAATATCACCGATTCCTGCAAAACTTCCCATTAATAGAAGAAGAACAGCAAATGTCATGATGCCTTTTATTAATAATGCCTTTGTGTGATTCACAGGCTCCCTCCTTTTCCTCCACTATTTCCATTTCACTTCCTGATTAAACACATTATGTAAAATCAACTTCGATGCCACTGTTTGTGTATATCCCCTTTTAATTGTGTATGTGCAAGTGCTCAGCCAGTACTTTTTCAAGGCATACATTTCGCTTTTGGAAGGTTTTTTTAGTAATATAGATATAATCGATTTTTATAAGAAAAGCGCAAGCGCCTTGATCAGCCCGACAAGCGCTGGAGCTGGACATTTCTCATAGAAAGCTGTTCATTCAGCTATTATAAACCGAAAAACTTCAAAGCCCGGGAAGGAGGAAAATAGATGGATCCGGTGATTTTATCAGAAGTCCAGGAAGCCCTGGACCGTTTTAAAGACAAAGAAGTCTATATTCATTTAGAAACAACAAATGGAGCATACGCATCCCATAACAACGAGTCATTCTTCTCATCAGGCGCGTACATCCGCAATGCGAAGGTAACCTATGAACGCGCGAAGATCACTGGTGAAGGTCCATTTCGGACAGGTTTGAAGATACCTTTTGGCTGGGTTTATGCTGAAGGAATCACCCACTTCGAAATTGACGATAAAGGAAGGCTGCTGCTTGCCGGCCATGATTTTAACGGAAAGCTTGCCGTCGCCCTTGAAATAAGCGAAACACCATTTGAATAAGTTACTTAAGGACTGGCTGAAAGGAGAGATTTTACGAAATGGAAAAAGAAAGGCATGTACTTGTCGTGTTCCCTCATCCTGATGATGAGGCATTCGGTGTTTCCGGAACAATCGCATCCCATATAAACATGGGAACTCCTGTCACATATGCCTGTTTGACACTCGGACAGATGGGACGGAATATGGGGAATCCGCCGTTCGCGAACCGGGAAACCCTTCCCGCTATACGTAAAAAGGAATTGAAGGACGCAGCGCGTGCGATGGGCATTAATGATTTGCGCATGCTCGGGTTCCGTGACAAGACGGTTGAGTTCGAGGATGAAAATATGTTGTCCAATCTCATGTCATCTTTGATTACCGAATTGAATCCTTCGCTCGTCATCACCTTCTACCCTGGCTACTCCGTCCACCCGGACCATGAGGCCACAGGTGCGGCAGTGGTGCGCGCCGTTGAAAAAATCCCTGAAGCAGACAGGCCAAAACTCCATTGCGTAGCGTTCTCACGTAACTGTGTCGAAGAGCTTGGCAATCCGGATATCGTCCATGATATAAGTGCTGTCGCAGACATCAAGCTTGATGCAATCCGTGCACACCGCTCACAAACTGAGCTGATGCTTGAAGAAATGGCTGATAAACTGAAGGAAAAGGATCCAAAAACGATGGCATGGATCAACAATGAACGCTTCTGGACATATAAATTTTCCTGATCAATCCACCTTTTTGAGGTGGATTTTTTATCTTCTTTCGTATACCCCTTCAATCATCAAACCTTTCACAAAAACAACTTCTTTTTCCGATTCACCCTTGATACTCCAAACAGACTCTTTGAATCCAAAAAACTTACTATTATCTGTTTTACCAATCAGCTTGTCGATCTCAAAGTTTCTTTCACCATTTAAATAAAATTTCTTATAGGTTTCATAGCCAGTGTAATATTCTTTATTTTTATAAACCAAGGTTCCCGCAGCTTTAGTTGTGTAAACTTCTAAATTTGCATCATAGATAAAAAGGCCGCCAACCAATAGTAGTGGAGCTATGGTCATAATCCACCACTTTTTCTTTTTTAACACAAACGATCACTTCCTGCCTTTTTGTTTATTTGATTAGTAATACATTATGAAATAAATTCCGCAAAACAATTAAAAAACCTTTTTTCAACCTAGTTTTTTAATACCCCTCTCTTTGATTTTCAAGCTCTTCATACATCCGTAATGGACCCTTTGATTTAGGTTACTTCATAAAATGGACACATCCTGTTCATATACCTTTCACAATTACCCTCTTGTAATGTGAACTGCATCACACATTTCACTCCTTATCCCAAGGTACGATGTTAGTGAAATTCATTCAATAAAGGGGGTAATGAAGTCCATGCAAAAAGCTTTAATCAGTTTTATCATTAGCGCTCTGATTGGTCTTGGACTCGGTTACATTGCATTCGATGTTGTCGGCGGAAGCAATGACGAATCTACCGAAAACGCTTCCAAAGAAGCAGAAACTTCTAAACCGCAGAGTGACAACAAACAAGAGGAGAAGGATGACCAGCCTGCTGCTGAAACAGTTTCCGCAGATGAAAACATTTTAACATCCAAGGGCTGCCTTAGCTGCCATTCTGTATCTTCATTAAATCTCACTGGCGGTGCAACTGGCCCAGATTTATCAAAGGCATTCGAAAATGTTGAAGGTAAGCATGGCAAGTCAATCGATCAGTTCTTAAAAGAGCCTACCTCAGCAGTCATGTCAGGTGTAATTGGCGGCAATCCACTTTCTGAACAAGAAATTTCAGAAGTAGTAAAACTTCTTGAGGAAGCCTCAAAAAAATAAACAAGGGTGGTGCAAGGTTGATGAAAAAATGGATTCCAATTGCCTCGGGACTTGCTACCGGGCTCCTTGCTGCAACGGTTTTCTTTGCTGATTTGTCTCCTGGAGACCGAAATGAAGCAATAGCGGAAAGCAGCAAAAACAAAACAAATGCGGAAAAAGTATATGTACCTTTTGGTGAAAAGGATGAGTACTACTTATTCGCTTCGGGCGGACACTCAGGACAAATGTTCATTTATGGTGTCCCATCCATGAGGCATATCAGAACCGTACCGGTATTCAGCCCAGACTCAGCAACTGGTTACGGCTTTGATAAACACTCAAAAGAAATGATGGGCGGCTTTACCTGGGGCGATCTCCACCACCCGGCATTTTCAGAGACGAATGGTGATTATGACGGTAAATACATGTTTGCGACCGATGTCGGCAACAGCCGTGCGGCAGTCATGAACCTTGAAACGTTTACTGTTAAGGATATCATTGACGTTCCAAATACAAGCGGTCCTCACTGTGCAGCATTCGTTACGGAAAACACTGAATATATGTTCCTGCCAACACGTTTCGCAGTGCCGATTGGAAGAGAGTATGCACCGCTTGACGACTATAGCGAAAAGTACCGCGGTGTCATGTCAGCAGTTACTTTTGACGAGAAAAAGGAAAAATTGAACATTGCCTACCAGGTCGCTCTTCCGCCATGGTCTTATGATTTATCTGATGCAGGGAAAAAGGTTTCTGCAGATTGGGCAGTCATGACTACCTATAACACAGAAGAAGCAACGACGAACCTGGAAATAAACGCTTCCCAGGCAGACCGCGACTTTATCGTCCTATTCAACTGGAAAGAGCTTGAGCAAATGGTCAAGGACGGAAAGTATGACGAAGTAACTGGCCAGAAGATGATCTTCCCTGAAAAGCATAAAGGCGGCATGTACCTGGTACCTGTAGCCAAATCGCCGCACGGTGTCGATGTCACTCCAGATGGAAAGCACTTTATTGCTTCTGGTAAATTGGCACCATCAATGACTGTATTCTCTTTTGAAAAAGCGTTCAAAGCGATTGAAAACAAAGAATTCGCTGGCGAGCGAAATGGGATTCCAATTCTTAAGTATGAATCGGTTATGGAAAAAGAAGTAAACCCTGAAAACGCACTTGGACCGCTTCATACTCAATTTGATGATCAAGGTATGGCTTACACAACCATGTTCATCTCATCTGAAATCGTAAAATGGGATCCGAAGACAGGCGAAACTTTGGACCGGGTTCCTGTACAGTACTCTCCTGGACATTCTGTTGCAGCTGAAGGAGATACAGTCGCACCGGACGGAAAATACCTTATCGCATTAAATAAAATTGCGAAAGACAGCTATCTATCTGTAGGACCTTCCCATCCTGAATCCATGCAGCTAATCGACCTGCGCGGTGACAAGATGGAAGTCATCCAGTCTGCCCCGGTCAACCCTGAACCGCACTACGCACAAATGATCAAGGCAGATAAAATCAAAACAATCACTGTTTATCCTAAGGATGAAAAAAATCCGGATGCCGTCTATAACCAGGAAGAAACACGCATCGAACGTAAAGGCAACGAAGTCCATGTCTACGGAATTGCCATGCGCTCAAAATTCATTTTTGACGCAAAAGCTGAAAGACCCGACCAAATCGAAGTCAAAAAAGGAGATAAAGTCTTTATCCACCTTACAAATATCGACTTTGACCAAGACATTACCCACGGATTCGCAATCAATGGATACGATTTAAACATTGAGGTACAGCCTGGACAGACGAATACAGTGGAATTCACAGCAGATAAAGCAGGAACGTTCCCGATCTACTGTACGAATTTCTGCTCAGCATTGCACCAGGAAATGACCGGTTACTTCCTTGTAAAACCATAACCTGCTATAGGAATGAAGGGTATCATCAACTGCTGATACCCTCCTCCTTTATACGAAAAGCGCAGCGCCTTGATCAGCCCCGACAAGCGCTGGAGGGCCGACCGGTGAAGTCGCTCTTTGACTTCATTGGGCGGACCGAAGCGACTCGAGGGGCTAGGCGCTGGAGCTAGACAATTATCGAAGTAAAAATTTTATACTTTCCTTTTATGTGAGAATAACGCAATTGCCTTGGACAGCCCCGACAAGCGCGGAGCTGGACAATTCTCAAAGTTACTTAATACTTTAGTATTCTGCATTTCTGCCATATGGCAAATAGAAAGGCGTGATTTCGATGAAACGACTTTCAATTCTATCATCTGGATTGATTGCTGCAGCAGCTGGACTTATCGCTGCATCATTATTCTTCCCCTGGTGGGGCATGGAGTTCTTTGCTCCACAGTACCCCGAAGGTTTGAATATCATTGTCTATCCAGACAAACTCGAAGGCGAAATTGATATTGTTAATGGATTGAACCACTATATTGGCATGAAAGGCTTCAGTGAAGAAAACTTCCCGGAACTCAGCTATCTTAAGTATCTAATTGGCGGATTAGCCGCACTTACACTCATTACTGCCATACTCAGAAGAAAAACAGTTCTTTATGTCCTGATCGGAATTTTTGCAATCGGCGGATTGCTTGGTGTATGGGATCTGCGCCGCTGGCTTCATGACTTTGGTACAGATTTAAGCCCGACAGCGCCGATAAAAGTAGATCCATTTGTTCCGCCGATTATAGGTGAGAATACACTCGCAAACTTCATTACTAACAGTTACCTTGGGTTAGGTTCTTATTTGGTAATAGCAGCATTCATACTCATTCTCATTCCACTTTGGAAGGATCGTTGACCATGAAAAAATTCCTTTGGCTGCTCTTGCTCTTTTCCGCTTTTACTTTTCCGGAAAAGGGGGCGGCAGCGGAAAACCTGCAAGCCGTCATTAATTCGGCCAAAGACGGCGCAGTGATCAAGCTTGAAAATAAAATCTATACCGGCAATATCGTGATTGATAAGCCGCTTACCCTTGTTGGCAAGAAAGGGACTGTCATTGAAGGGGATGGCAAAGGCAATGTTATTTCTGTTCGCGCCCCTGGTGTCACTGTTTCAAACCTCGATGTAAGAAAAAGTGGGATGAGCCGAAACAGCTCTGAAGAATACGCAGCGATCAAGGTCTATACAGATGGTAATATCATCCGGAATATCTGGATTACTCAATCCTTCCATGGAGTTTATTTAAGCAAAGCACATAACAATACGATTGAAAATGTTCGGGTTAAAGGTCTTGGCAAAGGAGAAATAGCCGCTCAGGGCAATGGCCTGCATGTATATTATTCAAATGGAAATCTATTAAAAAACAATTATATTGAAGGCACAAGAGATGGTATGTTCTTCGATTATGCAAATGACAACAAGGCTATAGGCAATGAAATAACGAAAACACG
Source organism: Mesobacillus boroniphilus (assembly GCF_018424685.1). Taxonomy (NCBI): domain Bacteria; kingdom Bacillati; phylum Bacillota; class Bacilli; order Caryophanales; family Bacillaceae; genus Mesobacillus; species Mesobacillus boroniphilus. The sequence goes on along the minus strand of NZ_QTKX01000002.1, from coordinate 141,004 downwards.
TTACGGTCTGCATTATATGTATTCAGACCGAAACGAATTTAAAAACAACATATTCACCTTTAATACAGGCGGAGCAGCAATCATGCACTCCAGCCAGCTTAAGCTTGCAAACAACCAATTCATCTTTAATTATGGACACCGTTCCTTTGGGTTGCTGGTATTATCAGCAAACGAAAATAAAATTGAGAACAACACTTTCTATATGAATCAAAGAGGGTTATATATAGATCAATCTACCGACAACCTGATTCGTTCAAACCGAATCTCACAAAACCAGATCGGAATCGAGCTATGGGCCAGTTCAAACGAACAGGTTTTTACGGAAAATACAATAGAAGAAAATACGATACCGGCTGTCGCACTTGGCGGTAAGGGGCGGAATAATTGGAGCAAGGAAGGCACCGGCAACTATTGGGGCAGCACCTTCCCATTGCTCGATCTCGACCAGGATGGCGTAGGTGACAGCACTGCAGCCTATAAATCCTCCCTTTATGAGCTGATTGAGGAACAGGAGCTTGTCTACCTTTTCCTAAAAAGCCCGGCAATTAAAATCTATGAAAAACTGAATCGGCTGCTTGATCAAGAAAAAGTCATGTTTGAGGATCAGTATCCTCTGGTTGACGGCCGAAAACAAAAATCCTACTTACCTTTCTTAATTGTAACCGCCGTCCTCATTACGGCAATCTTCGCAAAAAGGAGAAAACTGCTATGTATTTTATTTGGAAGGAATGGAAGGAAAATATAAGAGGCAAAGGGCTTTGGCTTGCGATCGGTACAGTCATATTTGTCTCTGTCCTTTTGCTTGTAAGGTCAGCTTCTCTTTCCTATGATCAGGGTTTATATATCTTGCTCATCAATCTGTTCGATACACTGCTCTACTTTATCCCGATCTTATACCTTTTCATGGGCGCTTTCTCTATCTTCCAGGAAAAAGAGCAAAAAACACTAGTCATGCTTTTGACAAGGCAGGAAAGCTTTATGACATTCCTGGCCAAAAAGAGCCTTGGGATGCACCTGGTACTGCTTGCACCGGTGATCATCTGGTTTTTCTTATTCCTCGTTCCTTTAAAAATATATTTTAAAGCTGATATTGGGACGTATCTTGCCTTTGTTCTTTCCATTACTGCACTTATGCTGATTTTCACTCAAATTGGTGCCCTGGTCGGCAGCATCAGCAGGTCAAGGATGCAGATTGTTGGAATTGCCGTCATCATCTGGTTTTACTTCTTTTTCTTACATGACTTTGCCCTGCTATCGATCATCCAGGATGTAACCCACGATAATGTAAGGCTCTTTTCAATTGCCTACTTCTTAAATCCCATACAGGCTGTAAGGATGTATCTTGAGACAGGCGTGGGAATTTATTCATTTGGGCACATGTCGCGTCTATTGAAATCGTTCATGTGGCTGCAGCCGGGTGCCTTCCTCGGAGCCAGTCTAATTTTCTGGATGACTGTCACATTTATCAGTTCTGTACTGTTGCATCGCAAGGAGGGTTTTGAATGATCAGCGTTTCTGGCTTGACACAATCATATGGGAATAAAGAAATCCTAAATAATATCAGTCTATCAATCGAGAAAAATGAAGTTTGTGCCCTTGTAGGCAGGAACGGAGCTGGAAAATCTACTTTCATCAACAGTTTGCTGGGGCTGATCCCCATCAAGAAAGGCGAAATCCTGGTAAATGGCAAGACTCGTAAAAGTAATAAACGCTGGAAAAATGAGATTGCCTACTTGCCGGAAAAGTTTATGCTATATCCCTCTTTGACGGGTTATGAAAATATCGTATTCTTTGCACAGGCAGGAACCGGTAAGGCTGATCCTAAAAAAATAGAGCAAATTTTAAATTCTGTCGGGCTTTGGGAAGACCGCAGCAGAGCCATTAAGGGCTATTCCAAAGGGATGCTCCAGAGGCTGGGGCTTGCCATCACACTGTATCAGGATTCCGATATCTTGATTCTAGATGAACCTACAAGCGGAATTGATCCAATGGGACGCAAGGAAATTTTAGAGGTCCTTCGTTCCTTGTCAGGCAAAACTATCCTGCTCTCTTCCCATCATCTAGATGAGATCAAGCAAATTTGTACGCATGTAGCATTTTTAGAAAACGGAAAAATGACTAAATACACAGTTGATGATTTTTTGACCATTCAGGAATTAGGGGGCATGGAGAAATGAGAAAATTATTCGTATCACTATTCATATTGCTAGCAACACAGTTAGCAGGCTGCAGTCAGGAGCCCGATTGGAATGTAAAAGTCACCAATGAACCAGTTTTTGCAAATGGCAAAGAATCTGACTTTGAAATTGAAGTGACGGAAAACGGCAATGCTGTAAAGGATCTCAATATTGTAGCTGAGTTTGCGATGTCCAGTATGGACCATGGAACGATTGATGTCGAGCTAGAAGAACTGTCTGATGGAATTTATTCTGGAAGTGCTGAATTTTCAATGGCGGGAGAATGGGAAGCAGTATTTACACTCGAAAATGATGGGTCAAAGCAAGAAGAAGTCGTTAAACTGAATGTTAAAAAAGCTGAGGGTGTTGCCTCCATCAATGGTGAATGGATTACAGACGAAGACCTTAAGTTTTATCAATTCATCAATAAACTCCATATTGAAATCAACCGCGAAGCAGACAGAAAGAGATATTCCGGTGAAAAACTAGATGAAGCGCTTGTATATTGGGATAACCAGGAGAAGCTGAATGAGGACAAAAATCAGTTATTGACGCAAATAATCAGGCTTAGGGCAATGGCTATGCTTGGGCTTGAGAAAGGCCACAAGGCAACTGAGCAAGAAGTGAAAGACGCAATTGAAAATGTCCGCAGCCAATACGACCATTCAGAAGTGGCCCAAAAGCTCATTGGTGATTATGGATCAGAAAAATTTTGGAACATTCAGAAGCAGCAATATACACGGATTGTTCTAACTCAAAAGGTCCAGAACGATTTAATCGAAACAGTGAAAAAGGAAAACCCGAAAGCAGGCGAACAGGAAATACTCTTCACTGCTGAAAAGAAATATGAAGAACTGCTGGTAAGCCAGGTAAACTCTTTGAAGATTAAGATTATGTAAAGTCCTCTACCCTGAGGACTTTTTTTAATTTTGTCGATTTTCGTTAAAATTTGTGAGTGATTACTCACTATACAAGTCATTGTTTTTGAGTTATTCTTTTAGTGAGTGATTACTCACTTTAAAAAGGATGGTGAAAACCTCATGATCGTTTCAATAAAAAATGTCGGTAAACGCTACGGCAAGAATGACGTTTTAAAAGATATCAATCTAGAAATTGAAAGCGGTGAAATCTTCGGCCTGCTTGGTCCGTCGGGAGCAGGAAAAACCACTCTTGTAAGGCAGCTTGTCGGACTAGAAATGGCGAGCGAAGGAGAAAATTACCTCTTTGGCGAAAAGATGCCCTCCTTAAAGTTGATTGAAAGGATTGGCTACATGGCGCAATCGGACGCACTTTATTCTGAGTTATCCGCTAAGGAAAATCTTGAATTCTTTGCTTCCTTGTTCGGCCTGAAGGGTACGCATCGCAACAAACGCATTTTAGAAGTGATGCAGCTTGTCGATTTATCTAATCATCTAAACAAACTGGTAACCAATTATTCTGGCGGCATGAAACGCCGTTTATCATTGGCTGCGGCCTTGCTGCATGAGCCAGAACTGTTGATTCTCGATGAGCCGACTGTCGGCATTGATCCTGTTTTGCGTCAAAGCATCTGGTCGGGTTTCTATGATTTGAAAGCACAAGGAAAAACGCTGATCGTTACAACACATGTCATGGACGAAGCAGAAAAATGCGACAGGCTGGGACTGATTCGCGATGGTCGTCTGATCGCGGTAGGCACTCCTGCAGAATTGAAGGAAAAGACCGGTTCTTCCAGTGTCGAGGAAGCATTTTTGGCCTATGGAGGTGTTCATCATGAGAATTAGAGCTTTAGTGATCAGGATTATCCGCCAATTCCTAAGGGACAAAAGGACACTTGCAATGATGCTCGTGGCCCCGCTCCTTATCCTGACGATGCTCCATCTTGTTTTTAACGGAGAAAACTATATTCCGAAGATTGGTTTGGTCGATGCACCTGACGCAGTTATAGAGAAACTCGATATAGATGATGCAAAAATAACAGAATATGATTCTGTAAAAAGCGCTAAAGAGGATGCGCTGGCCCATGAAATTGATGGGTATGTCGTGTTTGAAGGCCGTATGCTGGATAAAATCGTACTTGAAGGAAGCGACCCATCTGTTAACGGTGCTGTTATGAAATGGATCCAGCAGGCAACTAAAACACTGATTCCTGATCAGGGACTAACAGATCCGAATGTGGATTATCTGCACGGATCGGAGGATATGGGACAGTTTGATTATTTCGGTCCGGTATTACTGGGATTCTTCGCCTTCTTCTTTGTGTTCCTCATTTCTGGGATTTCCTTTTTAAGGGAAAGAACAAGCGGCACGCTTGAAAAATTGCTTTCGAGCCCATTAAGGAAATGGGAAATCGTCGTCGGCTATATCCTTGGATTCGGACTCTTCACCATGCTGCAGGCTACATTGATTGCATGGTACGCGATTTATGTCCTCGGAATGCTGATGGAAGGTTCCTTTATTTATGTATTATTGATTACCTTAATGCTGTCGATGACGGCGCTGACGCTCGGCACTCTGCTGTCCGCATTTGCGAATAATGAATTCCAGATGATCCAGTTCATCCGGATCATCATCGTGCCGCAGTTCTTCTTCTCTGGTCTGATCAATCTCGATACGATTTCTGATTGGCTGAGCTGGCTTGGTCCGATAACACCGCTCTATTATGCCGCAGAAGCATTGCGTGATATTATGGTGAGAGGATACGGATGGGATGCCATCTATGGGAATATTTTGATGCTGGCCGGATTTTCCGTCTTATTCATGTTCCTGAATATTTTGGCTTTGCGGAAACACCGCGCAGTTTAACCGCGGCGAAAGGAGCAACCGATGAGTGATCATGATTTAAAAATTGACGAGTTAATGGACGGAGAAGAGCTGACTGAAAAGCAGAAGAAAATTATCATATCTGCGATCGAGTCCTTTGCGGAAAAAGGATATTCCGCCACTTCAACCAGCGAAATCGCAAAAAAAGCCGGCGTTGCAGAAGGTACGATTTTCAGACACTATAAAACGAAAAAGGATTTGCTGCTGGCGATTGTCGCTCCAGTGATGGCGAAGTTTGTGGCACCTTTTATCATAAAAGATCTTAATAAGGTTCTTCATCAGGATTATGAGCATTTCGAAGATTTCTTATCTGCCATGCTGAAGAACCGCCGTGATTTCCTTGTTAAAAATCTTGCTACCGTTAAAATCCTGGTGCAGGAAATTCCGTTACACCCTGAATTGAAGGAATTATTTAAGGAACATATCGCATTAAAAGTATATGAACGTTTCGAGAAAATCGTCGAGCATTATCAGGCAAATGGCCAAATCATTGAGATTCCAGCCTACAGTGTCGTAAGAATGACGTTTACATCCATCTTTGGCTATTTGATTGCACGATATATGCTCCTGCCGGAAGCAGAGTGGGACGATGAAGCAGAAGCAGAGCGGACGATCCAATTCATCATGCATGGATTGGCAGGGCCGAATAGCAGCAAAAATTAAACCGGGCATACCCGGTTTTTTTGTTTTAGGAATTGGAAAAATCCAGTAAAATTTCCAGTTCGCCAATATATTTCAGTTTTCGCCAATAAACCTGGGAAAATCGCCAATAAAGTTAAATTTTCGCCAATAAATTTGTGAACTCCGCCAATAAAATCGAATTTTTGCCAATAACTTAATCTAGTACTCCTTCAAAATTAGAAAAGGAGCACCATTTCAGGTACTCCTTCTCCATTTTTAACGAACATCCTGCAGTTTTACACGGTAAAGTTTGTCATCACCTTCACCTGGAGTGCCTCGGCCGTCTGTATTATTGCTGATGAAATACAGATCATCACCTTCCACGATGACATCGCGGATTCGTCCTAATCCGGTGACTACTTCTCTTGTTGTTTTCGCAGTAAGGTCGAACTCACGCAATGCATTGCCTCTCAATGTCGCGACATACAACTTCCCTTCATGCACCGCCATTCCGGAGGGTGCCCATGTATCACTTCCAGAGTGAAAAATTGGTGTTTCCATGCCCTGCTTCGTGTCGTCACCCGTAATCACGGGCCACCCATAGTTTTTACCTGCTTCAATCAAATTGATTTCATCATGCGCAGATGGGCCGTGCTCGCTGGCATAAAGAGTTCCATCCTGCGACCAGGTCAATCCCTGTGAATTCCGATGGCCATAGCTGTATACATAGGAGTCCTCAAATGGATTATCCGCTGGAACAGACCCATCAAGATTCATTCGCAGGATTTTGCCGCCGAGCGAACTTAAATCCTGAGCGATTTCGGGATTGGTTGCCGCATCACCTGCTGTTGCATAAAGCTTTCCGTCTGGTCCGATTTTCAACCTGCCGCCGTGATGGAATCGTCCGCTCGGTATTTTATCAAGCAACAGCTTGCCTTCCACCCATTCATCATTGTTCAAGGTCAGTTCGACAATTCTATTGAACTGGCCGGTGCCATTCTCGTATGTATAATAAGCGAATGCCTTGTTGGACTGCTCGAAATCAGGGGCGGGGACGAAGCCAAGAAAGCCGGCTTCTGCTGCCTGGGACAATTCCTTTTTAAAAGAAACCTTCTGTCGCTCAGTTGTGTCACCCTCCACTTTTACAATGGAACCCGGTCGTTCGCTTAAGTAGAATGTCTCGCCGCTTTTATTGATTGACCACGGCACTTCCAGATTTTCTGCAACAACTTCAAGCTGGTCGGCCTGGGCAATCGCTTCTTCGTCTTCTGAATTTTGATTCACTTCTCCTGCAGGCTTTATTTCATCACCGCCGCTTGAACAGCCTGCCATCACCATCGGCATTGCCAACAGCAAATACAAGAATCTTTTCATGACACCAGTCCTCCCTTGATTTCATAACCTTCTATAAATCAATCTACCAACACCTTTATGATCGCTTTTCCTACGCCGCTTTCTTCATTCGACAATGTCACTTCACCGCATAGCTGTTTAATTTCCTCAGCTGCATTGCCCATCGCGACTGGTTTGCCGACTTTTTTCAGCATCGATACATCATTGAAATTGTCACCAAGCGCCATCGTTTCCTGCAGGCTGATCCCTCTCGATGCTACGAACTTTTCTAGCGCTATTCCTTTTTGGGCGTCGAGACTTGTGATTTCAATATTCTCACGGCCGGATGAACTGACCGCAAGTCCAGAGATTTCTTTTAAACCAGACCTGGCAGCCTCAAGCTTGTCATCATCCAGCGAAAAAGCAAGCAGCTTGTAAATTTCATATTGGTCGTCCTCGAATAATCGGTCATAATGTTCTATCTTCGTTATTAGCCCCTTATGCATTCTTTCCTCAGCAGCCTCAGCGATTTTTTCAATCGGCACTTCAGGGTTTGCGGTTGAAAAAATATCCACGATGATCGTAATCGCCATATCCTCATCTTCAGTAAAGGTACCTTTGTTTGTGTAAACCTCGAAATACACGCCGTTTTCAACAAGTCTTAGTGCTGCCTGCCGGGCCTCCGCCTTGTTCAAAGGACTTGAAGAAACAACTTCCCCATTTTCTGAACGAACCTCGGCTCCATTCACACAAATCATGGGCAGTTTAAGCCCTGATTCCTCAAGAACGAATCTTGCTTCTTGGAAGGAGCGCCCGGTTGCGACGACGACTTCGACTCCCTGCTCTTTTGCTTTTATAATCGCTTCCCTATTCTCTGCAGTAATCTGCTGGGTAGCAGTCAATAAAGTCCCATCCATATCAGTTGCAATACACTTAATCATGTCTTCACCTTCTGCAATTATTTTTCAGTATTATCATCCATGATAGACCTTCAAACACTCGACAGCAAATAATACGTGTATATACTAATTCTCTACCTTTAGGCCATGATTCAGGGCTTCCATTTCAGCTTAAATTAACAATCTTTAAATTTAAATTTCTAATAAACTTTCATATTGTCATTCTAAAATTCATATGCTATTATGAATCCGAAGCTGCAATCGTTTGCATATCAGGATGGCAATAAGGGTGCAATGCACAGGAATCCATTTATATAAGGGTTTCCATTATTTTTATCCTGCATGTAAGCGTTTTAAAGGTGTTATGTAAAATCAATATCATCTCAGGTTTTATGCAAAAATATGCAAACGCTTTCTGAACGCGCATGTGATTGCATGCAAAAAAATATAAGTATATGGGGGTATTCCAACAATGAAAGCAAAAAAGCTATTTCCAGCAGTTCTTTCCCTTGGACTTTTGATTGGCGGAGGTCTTGCAGGATGTTCATCAAGCGATGACAAGACTTCTGGCGAAGGCGGAAAAGATGGAGACAAAGTAACCGTTGACATTTTCCAATTCAAGGTTGAATTCAAAGATCAATTCGAAGACATTGCAAAAGCTTATGAAGAAGCAAATGAAGGTGTTGACATCAACATCACAACTGTCGGCGGTGGCGAAGATTACGGCGCAGCACTTAAATCTAAGTTCGCTTCTGGCAATGAACCTACTATTTATAACGTTGGCGGACCTCAGGACGTTGCAGACTGGGAAGATAAGCTTGCAGACCTTTCCGACACAGATGCTGCTAAAGCTGCACTTAGCGGGACTCTTGAAGGCGTAACAAAAGACGACAAAGTACTAGGACTTCCATACAACCAGGAAGGCTATGGCTTCATCTATAACAAAGCAATCTTTGAAAAAGCAGGAATCGATCCAAAGAGCATCACTAGCTACAGCGCTCTAGAAGAAGCTGTTAAGACACTTGACAGCAAGAAGAAAGACCTTGGTCTTACATCTGTATTTGCTCTTCCTGCAAAAGAAACTTGGGTAACAGGACTTCACCTTTCAAACGTGTTCCTTGCACCTGAATTTGATCAGAACGTAATCAACGCTTTCGAATCGAAGGAAGTTACTTTTGAACACGGTGATGCATTCAAGAAGGTTCTTGACCTGCAGAACAAATACTCTGATCAGCCTACTGTAAGCCTTGACTATGCTAAGCAAGTTGAAGAGTTGTTCTCAACTGGCAAAGCAGCAATCATCCAGCAAGGTAACTGGGTATCAGGTTCAATCGCTGGTATCGACGAAGAGCTGGCTAACAGCGGCGTAGGAATCCTTCCTATCCCAGTTGAAGGCTACAAAGAAGATTCAATCCCAGTTGGCGTACCAATGTACTGGGCTGTAAACAGCAACAAGGACGAAAAAGAAGTAGCAGCAGCTAAGGAATTCCTAGACTGGTTATATACTTCTGAAGAAGGTAAAACAGCCGTAATCGAAGATTTCAAATTCATTCCTGCTTATGAAGGATATGACGCTAGCAAGATCTCTGATCCACTTGCAAAAGAAATCTATGAATATTCTTCAGCTGGCAAAACATTGGCTTGGACTTTCATGGGTTACCCAACTGGATGGGGCCAAGAAAAGCTTGGAATCAACATCCAGAAATATGTGAGCGGCGAAATGACATGGGACGAATTAGTAGAAGAGTCTACCAAGGCATGGGCAGAAGCTCGTAAGTAATAGGTTTTAACTAAAGAAGGAAACAGAACGGCTACGGCTGTTTTGTTTCCTATCTTTTTTCATGAAACCCTATTAAAATTCCATTCCAGGCACGCTTTTTGTGGAATGATGAAAAAGCCCTGCTGCTGGTTTTTTCATCATTCTTCTATAGCTGTCCGGGAGCCTAATTAACGATCTATCTTAAACATCCCTGACAACACTATGAATAGGAGGATTTTCAGATGCGCAACCGAAATCTCTGGTACTGGCTTTTTCTTGCTCCAGCATTGACCGCCTTGGCAATGGTTGTACTTCTGCCGCTGGCTTATGGCGTCTATTACTCATTTACAGACTGGAACGGGATTAAGACCCCATCATTTGTAGGCCTTGAACATTATAAAGCGCTTTTTTATGAGGAAGAATTTAGAAATGCGTTGTGGTTCACAACAAAATTCACTATTGTTTCTGTGTTCCTGATCAATTTCTTTGGCCTTTCACTTGCATTGCTTGTAACGCAAAAATTCAGAACGAATAATATTCTGAGAACGATTTTCTTCATGCCTAACCTGATCGGCGGACTGATCTTAGGTTTCATCTGGCAATTCATTTTTACAAAGGTATTCGCGAGCGTCGGAGAACTGATTGGCGTCGAAGCTTTAGAGGGATGGCTGTCCACTGAGACGACAGGCTTCTGGGCAATGGCGATCTTGATGAGTTGGCAGATGGCTGGTTACATCATGGTAATCTACATTTCATTCCTGGAAGGAGTGCCGCAGGAATTGCTTGAAGCAGCAGAAATTGACGGAGCAAACAGCTTCCAGCGTTTTTATCACGTGACCTTCCCGCTGGTCATGCCTGCATTCACAGTCAGCTTGTTCCTGACACTCTCAAACTCATTCAAGCTTTATGACCAAAACCTGTCGCTCACTGGCGGTGGACCATACAATTCCACACAAATGGTCGCAATGGAGATTTTCAAAACGGCATTTGTGGAAAACGCGATGGCATTCGCACAGGCAAAGGCGGTCATTTTCTTCCTGATTGTTGCGGCTATTTCGCTTACACAGGTTTATATTAATAAAAAACGGGAGGTCGAGATGTAATGAAAAAGAAAAAACAGAGCAGAATCATTCTGGAAATTCTCGGCATCATCCTTGCCCTGATCTGGCTTTCCCCGTTTTACCTGATGATCGTTAACTCTTTTAAGACGAAACGAGAAATGTTTGAAGATACTTTAAAGCTTCCGAATGTTTTTTCATTCGAGAATTACACGGTTGCTTTCGAGCGATTAGATTTTCTTAAAACCCTTTTCAACTCTGTCTTGATCACGGTACTGGCTGTGACCGTTATCATCATTTTTTCATCAATGGCTGCCTATGCCCTTTCAAGACGTGGAGGCAAAACAAGCGGGATCATTTTTATGCTGTTTGTAGCTGCAATGCTCATTCCATTCCAATCCGTTATGATTCCACTTGTGTCCATTTTTGGTAAGCTTGAATTGCTCAACAGAGGCGGACTGATTTTCATGTATCTTGGTTTTGGCGCCAGTTTGTCGATCTTCCTTTACCACGGAACGTTGAGCGGGATTCCGAAATCACTTGATGAAGCAGCAACAATCGATGGTGCGAACCGATTCCAGATATTCTGGCATATTATTTTCCCGATGCTAAAACCTGTGTCCGTTACAGTGGCAATCCTGAACATCATCTGGATCTGGAATGACTACCTGCTTCCTTCACTTGTCATCAATCAGCAAGGAATGGAAACAATTCCACTTAAGATGTTCTTCTTCTTTGGGGAATATACGAAGCAATGGCATCTGGCACTGGCAGGACTGACGATTGCGATCATTCCGGTCATCATTATTTACTTCTTCCTCCAAAAGCAAATCATCAAGGGAGTTTCAGAAGGCTCGGTAAAATAATCGATACTATAGGAGAGATGACCAATGGCAGTCACTATCAAAGATGTAGCTAAGGCAGCCGGTGTGTCACCTTCGACCGTTTCAAGGGTGATCGGGGATCATCCTCATATAAATGAAGAAACGAAGAAGCGTGTGCGAAAAGTAATGGATAAACTGGGGTATCACCCTAACTACCAGGCTCGTAGCCTCGTGGTAAAAAGTACGGAAACAATCGGTATAGTAATGCCGAACTCAGCTACCCAGGCATTGCAAAACCCGTTTTTCCCCGAAGTCATCAGGGGAATTAGCATGAAAGCCCATGAACATCAATTTGGGGTATATTTAACGACTGGCATCACGGATGAGGAAATTTTCCAGCAGGTCGTTTCGATGGTGCAGGGACGTAGAGTTGACGGCATCATCCTCTTGTATTCGAAAACGGATGATAAGATCATGAATTACTTGCTGGAGCGTAAGTTTCCGTTTACTGTCATAGGCCGCCCGAGCATGAACGCTGAGCGAATAACTTATGTCGACAATGACAATATTTACATCACCAAACAGGTTACCGACTATTTGATCAAGCTTGGCCATAAAAAAATCGCATTTGTAGGCGTAAATATAGAATATGTCTTTACGATCGATCGGCTCGAGGGATTCAAACAAGCCCTACATGAAGCCGGCATCCCATATGACGAAAATTATATTATCCATGAGCAATGCTTAAAGTCTGAAGGAAAAGAAGGCATCACGAGGTTCCTTTCCTCCCATGAGCCGCCTACTGCCCTGGTAGTGGCAGATGATTTTACCGCTATCGAGCTTATGAGTTATTCCGAGGAACTGAATATCAAGGTGCCTGAGGAAATCTCGATGATAAGCTTCAATGATGTACCGCTTGCGGAGCATATGAAGCCACAGCTGACTTCTGTTAATATCGACATCTTCCAGTTAGGTTTCGAAGCGGCTAACTGTTTAATAGAAATCATTAAAAATCCAGGTGCGCTGCCAAAAAGAGTTACGATCCCGGCAAGGATGGTCGAGCGAAAATCATGCAGTCCGATTCATAAGTAAGTCTTGGACAGCGCAAAATGACTAATGTAAAATATCGGGTTACATCAGGATCATACAAAGAAATGAGGGTTCACATGAAACACAAATGGTGGAAAGAGGCTGTTGCCTATCAGGTATATCCAAGGAGCTTCATGGATTCCAACGGCGATGGCATCGGTGATTTACAAGGAATGATTTCAAAGCTTGACTACTTGAAGGACCTGGGAATCGATGTTATCTGGATCTGCCCGATGTACAAGTCCCCTAATGATGATAATGGTTATGATATCAGCGATTATCAGGATATCATGGATGAGTTTGGAACGATGGCAGACTTTGACCAGCTTCTTGCTGAAACGCACAAACGAGGCATGAAGCTGATTATTGATCTTGTTATTAACCACACAAGCGATGAGCACCAATGGTTCATCGAGTCACGTGAATCAAAGCTCAGTCCGAAGCGTGACTGGTACATCTGGCGCGATGGCAAGGACGGTGAGGAGCCGAATAACTGGGAGAGCATTTTCGGAGGTTCTGCATGGGAATACGATGAAAAGACTGATCAGTACTTCCTGCATATTTTCTCCCGCAAACAGCCTGACCTGAACTGGGAAAATAAAGAAGTACGTACAGCATTGTACAATATGATTAACTGGTGGCTTGATAAGGGTATCGACGGTTTCCGTGTTGACGCAATCAGCCACATCAAAAAAGAAGCTGGCCTAAAGGACATGCCAAATCCTGAAGGATTGCAGTATGTGTCTTCTTTTGACAAGCATATGAATGTCGATGGGATCCAGCCCTTCCTGGAAGAGCTGAAGGAAGAAACGTTCTCAAAGTACGACATCATGACAGTCGGCGAAGCAAATGGCGTCAGCATCGAGGAAGCCGATCTTTGGGTTGGTGAGGAACAAGGTAAATTCAATATGGTTTTCCAGTTTGAGCATCTTGATTTGTGGGATTCTGAAAAGAAGGCGCTCGACTTGGCAAAATTGAAGAAAACTTTTACCCGCTGGCAAAAAGGTCTTGAAGGGCACGGCTGGAATGCGTTATTCATTGAAAACCATGATAAAGCCCGTATCGTTTCAACATGGGGTGATGACAAGGATCACTGGCGCGAAAGTGCAACAGCACTGGCATCCATGTACTTTCTCATGCAGGGAACTCCTTTCATTTATCAGGGACAGGAGATCGGCATGACCAATGTCCAGTTCCCTTCCATAGAGGATTATAATGATGTAGCAATCAAGAACCTGTATAAAATCCGCCGCGAAAACGGTGTGCAGCATGAAGAGATCATGGAATTTATCTGGGCAACAAGCCGTGACAACTCACGCACGCCTATGCAATGGTCCGATGAAGCAAATGCCGGATTCACAACAGGCAAGCCATGGCTCGGGATGAATCCAAACTATACAACAATCAATGTTGAAGAACAGCTAAATGATCCTGACTCCATCCTTCATTTTTACAAAAAAATGATTGAGATGAAGAAGTCAAATGACGTGTTCACGTATGGCACATATGATCTGATTCTTGAAGATCACCAACAAATTTATGCTTACACAAGAACTTTGGACGAACAGCAAGCCCTGATCATCTCAAACCTTTCCGGCGAGCCGGCAGCCTTCGAGTTCGACGGATTCCCGTTTGAAACAAGCAAATTACTGCTGAATAACTATAAGGTTGAAAAACAGGGGGCATCATTCTCACTGAACCCATATGAAACAAGAGTATATTTGAAGTAATTTTTAAAGGGAGTGCCTATTTATGATGGCACTCCCTTTTATTTATCCTTTTTCTCCTTCGAGCAAGGTTCGGGCATTTAGCTACTGGTCTTACCTAATAACAAAGGTCTGATAAACGACTTCTTCCCCATCCTGAACTTCGGACTGTTCTACAAAGGCAATCCCCTCTTGTTGGTAGACTTTTTTCCAAAAGTGCACTGCTGTTTGGTTTTTTATCAACTGGGATATATAATAGCTCCCTTTATTATGGGCAAATATTTCTGATACCGCTGCTTTTGCGACTCCTTTTCCCCGGAATGGGTTGAGGATGAAAAAGTCATTGATTACTTTATCTACTTTTGTCGTAAAAGGTGCTTCGAGAATCAGGACAAATCCTGCCAGCTTTTCATCGACGATCATGAAGTATGGCGTGACTCCGTCTTTTTCCCATATAAGTGAAAATGAATCAAATTCGAAGCTGCCATCCTCACTAATCTGCAATCCTTTTGTATAATTGGACAAATCGTGTAGGTAGAGTGAATAAAGATTACGCAGTATTTCCTTTTTATCTGGACCGATCTTTTCCAAAAACACATTCATTAGTATTCTCCCTGATTAAATAAGGTAATAGTCCTATTAAGAATTCACGCTAAATAGGAGGAATCCTGCTAAAAAAAATCGAAATTTATATTAAGGTGGCTTATAGGTGTTTAGCTTGCTTGCTTTAGGAGAATATAACACAGGAAGGAATTGGACCGAGAAAAAGGTTGGCAAAACAGGGGTTATGAATTAAAATGATTTTTGGCTTATAAATATGTAATTTAAGGGTGAAATAATTTTGGAAAAACCATTGCGTAAAACAAGATCAACCGGGGACTTGTTAGCATTCATCATCCCCTCATTAATAGGAATATTTTTCTTTATGTTACCAATCTCCTATCAAGGTGAAATCACGATACCGATCGCTGTCCTTTCCGGATGGCTTCAGGACTTGCTTGGCGATTCGCTGCCTGCAATCATGACGGTGATAATTGTACTGACTTTAATTGGCACATTATTGATTAAAAGCGTTAGACCTGAATTTCTTAATCGCAATCATTTTCTTAAAGCATTATTCGATGTTCCAACCGTTTGGCTTATTGCCCGAATTTTAGGGGCTATTTTTGCAGTTATGACTTTATTTCAATTAGGACCTGAAGCAGTTTGGTCACCTAACACAGGCGGACTTCTGCTCAACGACCTTTTGCCAATCCTTTTCTCTGTTTTTCTCTTTGCGGGATTATTCCTGCCTTTATTGTTGAACTTCGGTTTGCTTGAATTGTTCGGCACCTTGATGGCTAAAATCATGCGCCCGATTTTCACATTGCCTGGCCGTTCTTCCATCGATACTCTTACATCATGGCTTGGCGATGGCACAATCGGGGTCCTCCTGACGAGCAAGCAGTATGAAGAAGGCTATTATACCAGACGAGAAGCGGCTGTCATCGGAACGACTTTCTCTGTTGTCTCCATCACTTTCAGCCTTGTCGTCATTTCCCAGGTTGACCTGGCTCATATGTTTGTTCCATTCTATTTGACTGTGACACTGGCTGGTGTGGTTGCAGCCGTCATCCTTCCGCGAATCCCGCCTCTTTCCAGGAAGCAGGATACGTATTATGTGGAGCAGAACAACGACTACTCTGAGGAGAACATCCCAGATGGCTATACACCTTTCTCCTGGGGTATGGCACAAGCTGTCGAAAAAGCAAGCAGCAATAAAAGTTTTAAAGATTTCTTCCTTGCCGGCATCCGCAATATTCTTGATATGTGGATGGGTGTTGCACCAATCGTCATGGCGCTTGGAACACTGGCGCTGATTGTCGCGGAGTACACACCAGTATTTCAATGGCTCGGTATGCCGTTCATTCCGCTGCTTGAGCTGATGCAGGTTCCTGAGGCAAAGGCTGCATCTGAGACATTGATTGTCGGTTTTGCGGACATGTTCCTTCCTTCCGTTATCGGTGCCGATATCGCAAGCCCGATGACAAGGTTCATTGTAGCGTCTGTTTCCGTAACCCAGCTAATCTACATGTCAGAGGTTGGCGGATTATTGCTAGGTTCGAAAATTCCTGTAAGCTTCGGGGAATTGTTCATCATCTTCCTGCAGCGTACACTTGTAACATTGCCAATCATCGTGCTTGCTGCGTATATGATTTTTTAAGAGAATGTAAAAGAGAGCTCCTTGTAATTAGGGGCTCTCTTTTTCATGCTTAACTTGCTTAAAAACATTGGAAGGAACGGATCTGCCTTAAATCGATACCGAAATAAACCCAACCCCAGCGACGTCTCCATCTCCAGCCAGCGACAGAATTCCTGCCGACAAAGGTTGGAAAATACCAGAAGCTTCTGCCATTCTCCAGCCAGACATACGTATAGCGATACAGGCACCTTCTAATTCCGCCCGGGTCAACGGCATATAAGGATGCTTGTGTTTCCTGCGGAGTGAATTGAGGTGGCGGCGATGTCGGTGCTCCGCCTCCCTGCTGGCCTCCTCCAGGGAAACCTCCTGGTCCACCTGGTCCGCCTCCAGGAAATCCACCGCCCGGAATGCCTCCACCTTGCCCTGGAAAGCCGCCTCCTGGGATTCCTCCTCCCTGTCCCGGAAAGCCCGATGGCCCTCCACCTGGAAAAATTCTTCCGTCATATTGCGGATAAAATTCATTTTCATAGTAGCCATAATCGTCTTCAAATTGTTGATTTGTTCCATATGGGTGGAAGTTATTGTAATACAAACTTATGTCCCCTCTCTAGATGTGTTTTCCATGTAATGTATGCTAAAAGCCCATTTTGGTGCTAGTTGACACTCAGGCCTTCAAATTCTTTTTTAATCTGGGCGGTGATTTCGTCAACCTTTGCAAAATTCATAGCATCAATGTAGATGGCCTCCAATTGATCTCGCAGTTCTTTTGCATCGGCAAGTGAAGCGATCGCTTCATTCATCTTTGATTTATACCTGCCTCCGACGTCCTCGATTTCCGCAGCGTATTTCTCATCTGTACCTGGAGTAATAAGCTCTTCATACATATCGATGATTTCATCCGTTTCTCTTTCGGGAAAATACTCATGTGGTGCCGTGCTGTCAAAAATCGCAAAATCCAGTTCCCTGACAATCACCATATCTAGACTGTGCGGGTCAAAACCACAATGGTAAACTTCTACGTCATAGCCCCGACTTTCCGCTTCAGCCGCAAGTTTTTTCAGCATGGTGGACTTTCCAGAACCAGGCCGGCCTTTAATGAAATACCTCTTGCCCACAGTCTCAGTCAGGTTGGGAACGAAATCGACCGCGCCAACCGGAGTGGCGGCACCAAGGAATCGGTCGTACATCCGGCCGCTGCCTGCTGTAGATGTACTGTCTCCGAATAAACTCTCGATCAACCTGTTCGTCAGCGCATTCGCCTTTTCGAAATCCATATTTTCAATATAGATTTTTTCCCACTCGTCATGGATTCTAAGAGCTTCGGCAAAAAGGCTGTAGGCAGAATTAAATGCCTCACTGATTTTTTCACTAAGCTGCAGGATTGTCCCCTTGTGTTCCTGAAGCTTGCCGGAATCCCATGCGTCTCCCAAATTGACGTACTCCTCTACCGCTCCTGGTGCTTTCGGTTCGATGACATGCGGTGCAGTTCCGTCAACGATACCGGCATTCAATTCAGGAATCAACATACCATCAATTGATTTGTTGTCTGATGAACAATGCAGGAATTGTACATCATAGCCTTTTTCACGCCATTCATTGCCAATCTTTTTCATGAGCGAAGATTTCCCCGTTCCTGGGCCGCCCTTTAAAATAAATAGTCGTGACAAGCCCTGCAAACTAGAATCATATAAGCTATAAAAACCGCGAGCCGTGTTGCCGCCGGCAAAGTAGTTGAGAATCTTTCCAGACATTTATTAGCACTCCCTCCAGCCGTTAACCATAACGGCAAGTTTTCGTTTCCCCCATTACTATATGCACGGCAATTGGGCTGGGTGAATGCCCAATGGCAAATCTAAATTTATCTATGAGCCGAATCAATTTATCTTGAAGCCTAAATCGGCGTTTCCCTTAAAATGTAAAAAACACAACCCCATTATAGGTTGTGTTTTCATTTCGATAACTGAGCATATTTTCCGTCCGCAGCGCTAATCAATTGATCGGGAGCCAACTCGACCTGGAAGCCAATCTTCCCCGCGCTTACAATGATGGTCTCAAGCGCCTGCGCGCTGCTATCCAAAAACGTCGGATAATTCTTCTTCATGCCAACCGGCGAACAGCCCCCGCGAATATAGCCGGTGAATTTCTGGATGTCCTTGACCGGGAGCATTTCCACATTCTTTTCCCCAGCTTCCCTCGCAGCCTTTTTCATATCCAGCTCCGCTTCCACTGGAATGACAAAAACATATACATTCTTGCTTGCACCGACTGCCACAAGCGTCTTGTAGACCTGTGAAGGATCACGGCCGATTTTACCGGCCACGGCAACTCCGTCAATCTTGCCATCCTTCGAGTCATAAGTAAGGATCTCATACAGCACCTTTTGCGTATCAAGAATCCTCATTGCGTTCGTTTTAACCTTCGCCATCCCGATCCCTCCCAATGAGGTTATAATAAATAAGTTTACCTTATTTTTGCGGGCAACAGCAATCGGGTAATTGTCCGGCTCCTATTACTTGGATGGAGGATTAAATTTGCTCTAGGCTGCTTTTCTTGTCAGGCAAATTGCTCTTTTTTGCGGTATACCATACCATCGGCAACGGCAATGATTTCATTGTTTTGATTTCGGACGGTCAATCTGTAAAGTGCCAGCTTTGAATTTCTGGATACCTCTTGTGCTGTTGCTGTCAGGAAATCGCCAAGCATGGCTGCTTTCATATAATTAATGCTTACATTAATGCCTACTGAAGTTTGGCCATATGAGTTGCTTGCAATCGCAAAGGCAACGTCTGCCAGGGAAAAAATCAATCCTCCGTTAGCAGCACCATGGAAATTCAGCAAATGTTCCTTAACGGGGATGGATACTGCCGCCTCCCCCTCCTCGACTCTCTCAATCTGTATTCCTAAAAATTTGGCATATGGGTCAGCCGTCACTCTTTCCATTATAGTCTCCTTCAAAACGCACACCTCCATAGAATCAAAAAACAGGCTGACTCGTCAAAGCGGATGCCAGCCCTTTTGCTATTTAGATTACTTTTTAAACATCCACTTTCCATCCACTACTTCAGCCAAAACCATACTATCTGCCTTCAAGCCATTATGGTCCTTGGGACTGAATGTGAAGATACCTGTTGCACCTACATAATCTTTGACCTTATTTTCAAGATAATCACGAATTGCTTCCTGGTCTTTTGCTCCAGATTTTAAAGCCTCGACCACCAGCATGATGTTATCATACCCATATGAACCAAAGTTTGTTGGCTCTTCTCCATATTCATCCTTATAGCTATCATAGAAGCTTGAAATGATCTTATATTGTGGATCATCGTTTGGAATCTGTGTTGGGAATAAAAGTTTGCCGGTTGGGATAATCACACCCTCCGCAGCATCGCCTGCTAAGTCGATGAATGATTGATTCGCAATTCCGTGACTGCCGATATATGGAATATTCATCCCAAGCTCTTTCATATTTTTAGCCGCAATTGCAGGTCCCGGGTTCGTTCCCCAGACAATGACTGCTTCAGCGCCCGAGCTCTTGATTTTCGTTAATTGTGTTTTCATGTCTGCGTCGTCTGTGTTGTAAGATTCATTTGCAACAATTTTTATACCATAATCACCTTTTAATGCTTCAAGCTGCTCAACCCCGCTGGCACCAAATGCATTTGAATCCGCTAAAATGGCGACATTCGTCAGTCCTTCTTCTTTCAGGTACATATAGACCCGCTCAACTGCATGTGCATCTGAATGCGGAGTTTTGAATACCCATTTTGATTCCTCAGCAGGCGAAACAATACCTACAGCTGCACCCGCTGAAATCAATGGGACTTCACTGTCCATGGCGATCCCTTTCATGGCTAAGCTCGCTCCGCTTGTCGTCGACCCCAGTACAGCTAATACCTTTTCATCGTTTATCAAGCGGTTCATTTCTTCTGTTGCTTTTTCGGGAGTTGATTCATCATCTGCCAATATAATGTCTACAGGTACGCCGTTGATTCCACCCTCGTCATTAATTTGCTTTTCCAGTAATTCTGTCGCATTCCACTCCGGTTCCCCGAGTGGACTTCCAGGCCCTGTTTTTGAATAAATCGCGCCAATCTTGTAAACTTCTTTTTTTCCTTCTCCATCTGCCTCCGAACTGCATGCTGCCAGCCCAGCCGCCAGTGCTACTACCATCATCCCAGCAAGCAACTTTTTCAAACAAATTCCCCCTCAAGTTATAAAAATATTTTTCTCACAAACGCTGAAGAAGCGTTTAATCCAATAATTTACGAAACGGTATGGCCCAGGAAGGCTTCTTTTATTTCAGGATCATTCAGCAGGTTTATAGAATCTCCCTGTTTAATGATGCTGCCGTGTGACATCACATATCCACGGTCGGCAATTTTAAGGGAAGCGCTCACATTTTGTTCGATCAGCAATACAGTAACCTCGAATTCATCACGCAGCTGCTTTACATAATTTAAAACCTCTTTAACAATTAATGGGGCCAGCCCAAGCGAAGGCTCATCCAGCAATAACAACTCTGGCTTGGACATGATCGCCCTTGCTATCGCCAGCATCTGCTGCTGTCCCCCTGAAAGCGTTCCGCCCAGCTGATCCTTACGTTCTTTTAAAATCGGAAACAATCCAAAAACCTTTTCAATATCCTGTTCAATTTCTTTTTTGCCAGATTTTTTGTAATGATGGAAGGCACCTAAATACAAATTATCAATCACACTTAATGTGCTGAATACCTGCCTATGTTCTGGAACAAGGATCAGGCGTTTTTCAACTATTTTTTCAGCTTCTAGCCTGGTGATCTCTTCATTTTCAAAAAAGATTTGACCGGCCGTTGGCTTAAGAAGGCCTGAGATATTTTTCAGCACTGTCGTTTTTCCCGCTCCATTAGCTCCAAGCAAGGCGACGATTTCACCTTTATTCACTTCAAAACTAATATGGTCCAAAGCCTTGATTGGGCCGTAGCTATAAGAAACGTCCTTAATTTCTAAAATACTAGAAGTCATACTGTCAGCTCCTCCTCGTCACTTGCGCCAAGATAAGCTTCTATGACACGCTGATTGTTCTGCACCGCTTTTGGAGTCCCTTCCGCGATTTTCTCGCCCTGGTCAAGGACAATGATTTTGTCGCATATTTTCATGACTAAATCCATATCATGCTCGACGACAAAAATTGAAACCCCTTGATCTCTTATTTTTAAAATAAGGTCACTCATTTCGAGAGTTTCCTGGTGATTCAAACCCGCAGCGATTTCATCCAACAGCAGGAGCTTCGGTTTTGTCGCGAGTGCACGAGCTAATTCAAGCAATCTCAGTTTTCCCAATGGCAGATTGCCTGCATCTACTTCCAGGATGTCTTCCAGGCCAACGAAGTTGACTACTTCCATAGCGTTTTCGTAAATGAATTTCTCCTCTTTTCTGGAGCGGGGGAATCGAAATGCAGCCGCTGCCAAACTAGAGGTAGTCCTGGTATGCAAACCTACCATTACATTTTCGATGACCGTCATTTTCTTGAACACCTGCAAGTTTTGAAATGTACGGGAAATACCCATTGGCGCGATTTTATGGGAAGGCAGCGAATCTATTTTGTGATTTTCAAACCAAATCTCTCCTTCTGACGGGGGAAAAACAGCTGAAACCATATTGAATAATGTACTCTTCCCTGCTCCGTTAGGCCCAATCAATCCAGTTATATCTTTTTCGTCGATTGTGAACGAGACATTACGATTGGCGACCACTCCGCCAAACCGCTTCGTCACATTTTTCACCTGCAGCAAGCTAGACATTTTGATCCCCCTTCACCGTTCCTATCGTTGGGATTTTATTTGTCCTGACAGAACTCTGTGTTATTTTTTTCAACTTTGAACTAAAGGCAGGAACCAGGCCTTGTGGAAGAAAAATAACAATAAGCATCATGATAAATCCATAGAGTACTTGTTCAAAATCACTGGTTATAAACGAAACATGGGAGCCCGCAGTGTGGACAACTATACTGATTGCCGAAATTAAAAGCGCACCGCAGACAGCACCCCAGATACTTGTAGCTCCTCCTAAAACGACCATCGTCAAAAATAGGATTGAACCATTCAACCCGAAGGATCCCGGAGAGATGCTGTATGACATATGGGCAAAAAGCCAGCCTGCCAGCCCTGCAAACATAGAGCTAATGATAAAAACCTGCATCTTGTACTTTCCCGTATCAACTCCCATGGCACTTGACGCTACTTCGCTGTCATGTATTGACCTTAAGGCACGGCCTATTCGAGAGTGGATGATATTAAGAGATATGAGGATGACAATCAAGGCACAGGCCCAAACTAAATAGTAATAGGATAATCCCTGCCGGAATGTAAAACCGAAAAGTTCAATCTTTGGGATACCAAAAAATCCTGAAGCCCCTTTTGTGACCGACTTCCATTCTGTTAAAAGAACATGGATCACGATCCCAAATGCCAGTGTCGCCATAGCCAAATAATAGCCGTGAAGCCTTGCCATCGTATGGCCGAGCAAGTAGGCCAGCAGGGCAGGAGCTGCCAGAGAAATAACAAGAGTCATCCATGGGTTAAGACCATAAGTTGTCGTTAATATTGCAGTTGAATAAGCTCCAATTCCATAGAATGCAGCCTGACCAAGGGAAATCTGGCCGGCAAACCCCATCAATAATCCCAATCCGACGGCAACGATCGTATAGATTCCTGCAAATGTAGCTTTCGTGATATAGAAGGAAGATGAAAAAATGAATGGAAGCAATATGATTAAAATTGAAAAAACTGCAATCCCTTTCCAGCTGAATGACTGGACACCTTTACGCACGATTACAGCCCCCCTTTCCCAACATTCTTTTCTCCCAGCAATCCAAAAGGCCGGATCAATAAAATCATCAGGACTACACCGAAGGAAATCGCATCTTTAATTCCTGAGCTGATATATCCAGCCCCTAATGATTCAATTACACCTAACAACAGGCCGCCAATAACCGCACCGGGAGCGCTTCCTAAACCGCCTAATATACTAGCCGAAAATCCTTTGATCCCAAGCATGATTCCCATATCATAGGAAGGGAACATGATCGGTGCAATGACCAGGCCGGCGATTGCACCAAGACCAGCACTCAAAGCAAAGGATAAGGAAGACATTTTTCTCGGACTGATGGCCATTAGCCTCGCAGCAGCCGGATTAACAGAACAGGCACGGAATGCTTTCCCGAGCATCGTTTTTTCAATCAAGAAGTAGAGGACCATGACAACAAGAAGCATAAAAACCATAACCCAGACACTTTGAGGTGTAATGGAAGCACCCAGCACATTGAGAGGTTCATTATTTGTAAAAGGTTCAACCTTCACAGAGTTCTTCCCCCATATAACACCTGCGATTCCACGGATAAATATGGCAGTGCCTATCGTCAAAATGATTAAGCTGAGCGGGTCAGCACCCTTAGCTTTTCGGATAACTGCCCATTCAAACAGCCATCCGATCGCCATCACTATGACGATTGTCAATAAAAACGCAATGAAGTAAGGAATTCCTAGTTTAAGAAGAGAAAAGAATGTCATTCCACCGAGCATGACAAACTCACCCTGTGCTAGATTAATAACTTTTGTGACACTGTAAATGGTGACAAAGCCAAGTGCCACAATGGCATAAATGCTGCCAATTGTTAAACCGGAAATTAAGAATTGAATTGAGTCGTTCATTGAACCCACCCTTCTTGATGAATAATTTTTATCACTTAAAATATACGCATTTCTAAATATATGTTATATGTTTTCATGATTCACCAAATTATCTATAGCTGATTCAGGGAATTGCTTTCCCTCTTTCTTTAAAAGACAGAATTGCTTATTTAACCACGATCAAGCCGCTAAAGTAATCACTATGAGCGTAGTGGATACGTGCATTTCCTTTCGTTCTGCTTTCAAAAGACCATGAATGGAAACGATTACAAAAAGGTGCACCCCTCCTAATCCTTTTAGATTTAACACAACGTAAATATAACGTTATTTTACCGCAGTCAATATTTAACGTCTTGGATTTAACACTAAATTTAACGTGAATACATTAGGTTGTCAATAATTTTCAAAAAATTATTTATATTCAAATTATTATCTGTATCTTAAAATAGTTTTATGGAGAGGTTTGGTCTTTCGAGGAAATAGAAAAGGCTATATATAATAGATATTAGTACACAGTTCATTTTCATATATCTCAGGCAAAGTTGCGATTGCACATGTTTTGTTTGCCGATATAAGCTTTGATAATTAAAAATTTTACAGGCAAAATTTTTTCTAAATGAAAGGATCACCATCCTCAGCGAGATGGTGATCCTTTCAAATGTCTTTAAGTTTACATGAACCGAATGAAGAAGAAAGAATGGTCGTTTGTTTTCCCAGCCACTTTAATTTTAAAGTTCCAGACAATCGATATATGAATTCACGTTAACCGACATCCTCCCGACAGAAACATACGTTAAGCCAGCTGACTCCGCCTCGACCAAGCTATAGCAATTCCTTCCGTCAAAAATAACTGGTTCGCGCATGAATAGACGGAAACGTGCTAAATCATATTGAGTGATTTCCGGCCACTCAGTCATGATGAAGACTATATCCGCACCTTTAATTGCCGCGTCCACAGTCTCCGCGTAATATAGTCGGCTGCCGAATAGCTCCTCCACTTTTTCAGTTGCAGCAGGGTCATAGACAGAAATATCGGCCTGTTCTTCAATCAGCTGGGCAATCAGCTCGATTGACGGTGCTTCACGGATATCATCGGTATGCGGCTTGAATGCCGAGCCCAGTACTGCTACTCTTTTCCCTCTGAGGCTCCCGAGCATCTCCTTCGCTTTGTAAAACAGCTGCTGCTTTTGCCTGCTGTTCACCTCGATCACGGACCGCAGGATTTTAAAATCGTAACCATAGTCCTCTGTCATTTTTTCAAGCGCCTTCGTATCCTTCGGGAAGCAGGAACCTCCATATCCAATTCCTGCTTTTAAAAACTGGCTGCCGATCCGCTGGTCCATGCCCATACCCTTAGCCACGTCCTCGATATTGGCGCCGGTGTGCTCACAAAGGTTGGCGATTTCATTGATAAAGCTGATTTTCGTTGCCAAAAATGCGTTGGAAGCATATTTGATGAGCTCCGCACTGCGGATATCTGTCTGCACAACTGGCCGCTCAAAGGGTTCATACAGCCGCGCCACCGCTCGTCCAGCCTCGTAATCATCTGCGCCAATGACAATCCGGTCAGCATGGAACGTATCCCGAATTCCCGATCCTTCACGCAGGAATTCGGGATTCGAGATGACTTTTACCTGGACGTCGCAGTGAATGATATCCTGCAGCATTTTATAAATTCGTTCATTTGTACCTACTGGCACGGTGCTTTTGATGACAATTACAGCATCTTTGCACAAATTGGCACCGATGTCAGCAACTGCAGCCTCCAAATATTCAAGATTTGCCGACCCATCTTCATTTTCCGGCGTACCGACAGTAATAAAAATATAATCCGACTTTGAGCAGACTGCTTTTGAGTCAGAGGTAAAATGAAGCCTGCCCTCTGCCAAATTCTTTTGCAGCATCTCCTCAAGGCCTGGCTCATAAATCGGGCATCTCCCTTCGGCAAGCCTGCCGATTTTATTTACATCTATATCAAAACAGGTCACATTGTACCCAACTTCTGCGAAACATACTCCCGTAACAAGGCCAACATAGCCTGTACCGACAACTGTTATCTCCATATTGGCCCTCCATTCTGTGATGCTTCCATTTTACCACGCACTAACCTCATTCTTAGACAATCCGCTCAATTTGGCAAAAACTTGTCTATTCCTTTTCTAAGCGGGTAAAAGAAAAAAGCATGTTTTTTATCAAAACAGGAAAAATTAGTTATTATGAAGTTTTTTAAGGAGGATTGTTAATGAACAATTACAATTCAAAACTGCCTCAATTCCCTGAACCATACTGGCTTAAAACGTCTGAACTCCCTACTTTTCCAAAGCTTCAGGAGGATTTGAAGGTCGATGTCGCTGTCGTTGGCGGCGGGATCACCGGTTTGACTTCTGCTTTTCTTCTGGCAAAAGCAGGTGTAAAAGTCGCTGTAATTGAAGCAGGATCCATCCTGAATGGAACTACTGGCCATACTACGGCCAAAGTGACCGCGCAGCACGGCTTGATTTATGATGAGCTGATCAGCCACTTTGGAGAGGAAAAAGCCCGCCTTTATTACCAGGCCAATTATGATGCGGTCCAGTTTGTTAAAAATATCGCAAAAGAACAACAGATTGACTGTGGTTTTTCGGAAGAGGATGCATACATCTATACCAACTCTGAACAAGAAATGGAAATGCTGCTGAAGGAATTCAAGGCTTATGAAAAACTTGGCGTCAATGGCAGTGAGTATGTCTCAGAGGTGCCGATTCCAGTCGAGGCAAAAGCTGCGATCGTAATGCGGAACCAGGCACAGTTCCATCCACTAAAATTTTTAAAGCATCTGGTTGAGCGTTTTACCGAAATGGGCGGCCAGATTTACGAGAACACAACCGCTGTGGATATGGAGGAAGGCTCTGAGCCAGTCGTCACAACCCGTGACGGGCATAAGGTGCGCTGCAATCAGATGATCGTTAGCACGCACTTTCCTTTTTATGACTTGAAAGGATTCTATTTTTCAAGGATGAAGCCAGAGCGGTCCTATGTGCTGGCAGTAAAAACGGAGAAGGAATTCCCAGGAGGCATGTTCATCAATGCCGAGCAGCCTACCCGCTCGCTCCGTTACACTGATTGGAACGGTGAAAAAATCGTCCTGTTTGGCGGTGACAGCCATGCTGTAGGCCATAAAACGAATACGCACCAATATTACGAAGCACTAGAAGCATTCGCAAACAAGACGTTTGGCGTCAAGGAGATTCCGTTCAGATGGTCTGCACAAGATCCTATTCCTTTCGATAAGGTCCCATTCGTAGGCCCGTATTCTGCCAGCACCGACAACATTTTTGTCGCGACCGGATACAGGAAATGGGGCATGTCCAACGGCATCAATGCCGCAATCATGTTAAGCGACCAAATCCTGAAGAAGGACACCCCTTACAAGGAAGTGTTTGATCCGCAAAGGTTTAACGCAGACCCTGAGCTGAAGAAATTTGTATCCACCAATACCCATGTTGCCCAGATGCTCGTAAAAGGAAAGCTGGAACGCCCATCAACCCAGACTACCTCACTTGAAAACGATGAAGGTGCTACCGTTACAGTTAATGGCAAGCGTGCCGGTGCCTACCGCGATGAAAATGGCCAACTGCACGTCGTCGACACTACCTGTACCCATATGGGCTGCGAGCTGGAATGGAACAACGGTGAACGCTCATGGGACTGCCCATGCCACGGCTCACGCTTCTCTTATAAAGGAGATGTCCTTGAAGGCCCAGCCGAACTGCCGCTGAAAAAAGTCGATATTGACTAACAATAGCCGCCACTCCAGATTGAGTGGCGGCTTTCATTTTGTCCAACGGGGATTATATTGCTCACAACGGGGAATAAAACCCTGCGAACGTGGAATAACCACAATCACTAACTCTTATCTGCTAAAAGTGTCTTATGGATCCAGATGCTGGCCTGCATACCGTCTCCCATGGCAATTGTCGTTTGCTCGGAATGGGCGACAAGATCACCTGCGGCCCAGACGTTCTCGACATTTGTCATTTTTGTCCGCGGATCGACTAAAACATGCTTGTTTTTATGAAGATCGACGCCAAGCTGCTGTGCGAGCTGAGATTTCACTTCATTTCCTCCAAAAGCCATGAAACCGCGTTCTGAAGTCAGCTCCTCACCGTTTGCGAGTACAACTCCCCTGAAGTCAGGCCCGTCTGCCAGAACCTTTTCAATCGGTCCCTCAACATACTTTATGCCCTTTTCCTTCATTGCTGCTATTTTTTCCTCATCCACTTCTTTTTGTTCGTGATTAACATACGTGAGTTTATCAGTAAAATAATGCAAGGTCAGTGCCATGTTCGCGCCTGGGTTACCTGATCCCATCACGATTGTGGACTTGTCCTTCACTTCATGGCCATCGCAATCCGGACAGATATACACACTGATTCCAAGCGTTGGCATCAGCTCTGGAAAAGGTGGAATTCTGTCCATGACACCCGTGGCCAAAAGCAATGTCTTCGCCTTGTATTTGTCACCGCACTCAGCATTGACTTCGAACCCATTTTCCGCCTTTTGTGCATGATCAGCCTTGCCAATCACGAATTCCACACCATATTGTGCAGCCTGCTGACGGCCTATTTCCCTTAGCTCCGGGCCGCTTACCCCATCTGGATAGCCAAGGATATTATGGTAGCTCTGACAAATTGACGAGCGCCCATCCCCCGCATCAAGAACCATCACATGATGATTGTAACGCCCAAGCTGAATCGCCGCCTGGAGCCCCGCAATCCCGCCTCCAACTATAAGGCAGTCGTACATACCGATCCACCGTCCTTTTCTAAAAGTATCCTAATAGCATGTTTCCCTTTTTAAAGGTGTGGTAATCCCGGTTTATTGCTTACATCGATTACGTCAAATTCCTTAATTAATCCATTCGAAGTTTTTCCAATATTTCTACAAACACTAGTTTTGTCGAACAACCCTAAATCACTACTTTAGCACTATGAATTCAGCTATAATATAAGTGAGGTGGATAATAATGACAAATACAGTCGTGAAAAAGCCAAGATTACTGCTTTATGCAGTTTTAGCCTCTTTGATACTGCTAACGAATTACATCCTTTACCGAACAACCATGTTCGGACCTGTCCCGGAGGGCGCCGTCATCGGTTCCTTGCTGGACCTAATAATCATCTTGCCCCTCATGACGTACTTACTGATCATTCGTAAAAGGTATTCCCTTAAGTATATGGGGATCGTCATATTTGCTGGGTTTGCCGCAGCTTACTTCATCATCCCACAACAGCATTTATCCGATTATCCCTTCCTTCCCTATCTCTTAATGGTTTCGGAAGGCGCATTCCTGCTGTTTGAACTATATATTGCCTACACCATCATCACAAGGCTGCCAAAACTGCTGAGGGAATATAAAAAGTTAGCTGGACAGAATTCCTTTTTCCAGTTCAACATCAGAAAAGCTGTCGAAACGAATCTTCCGAACAATAATGCGATTAAAATTTTTGTTACTGAATTTTCGATGTTTCACTATGCACTCTTTTCATGGAAAAAGAAATCCCAAATTGAACACGGGCAAGCTTTTACCTACCATAAAAAAACAAGCGTGAACGCTGTTTATATCATGATCATCCATGCAATTGCGTTAGAATCGATTGGTCTGCACTATTTCCTGCATAGCTGGAACCCAATTGTTTCTTATATCCTGCTGTTCTTGAACATTTACGGAATCCTGTTCATCCTTGCTGAAATGCAGGCCACCCGCCTGACACCGTTCCTGCTCACTACGGAGCATTTGTTGCTGCAAACAGGATTCTCGAAGTCGATGCACGTGCCCTTAAGCAACATTAAGGAAATCAAACACTATGAAGGTCCGGAGAAGTTCAGCCGGAAAGAAGGAGCAGAGCTCTATGACGCAAGAGTTCCTGACTTGATCCAGGAGAAGCCATTGTTTGAAATCCTGCTTCACGAGCCCCAGGATGTGCATCTCATTTATGGTTTGAAGCGAAAAGCAACCAGGATTGTACTCAATGTCGATGATCCAGATGTTTTTTACCACGAATTGAAGCGGTCACTCCCAGAGTGATCGTTTTTTTTATAAGAATCTCTCGATAAACTCTCATTATCTCTTGGTGAAACTCTATAACCTCTCAATAAAAAACAATATTCTCTCAATAGGAACCCATAATCTCTCACATAACCTGGATAATCTCTCTTTCAACCCAAAATAGTAAAAACCCGGCCGCACATCCGCGACCGGGTTCTATCTATTTATGCATTATATACTACTACTATCTTTTCCAACGATAGCTCAGCCGTGCTGGCATAAACAATATCAGCATTCTCGAAGCTCGCCTTTGGTCCTACGGCAACAGCAAACATGCCAGCTGCCTTGATTGCCTGTACGCCTGCCGCAGCATCCTCAACACCGATGCATGCTTCAGGCTCAACACCAAGCATTTCAGCCGCGCGCAGGAAAACTTCCGGGTGCGGCTTGCCGTTGACGACAGACTTTGCGTCAACGATGATATCGAACTCGGATTTCATTCCAAGTGACTCCATCACGGTGAACGCGTTCTTGCTTGCCGATGCCAGTCCCAGCTTTAGTCCCTTTGCTTTAATATCCATAATCAGCTCTTTAATCGCTGGCAAAAGATCAGCTGGTGTTATGTTCTGGATCAGCGTCAGGTAGTGCTCATTTTTCTTCTCTGCCAATGCTTCTTTTTCTTCGGCTGTAAAATCCCCCGTGCGCCCGCCCAGCGCTAAGATTTTCTCGAGGGAATCCATCCGGGAAACGCCCTTCAGTTCCTCGTTATCCTCACGGGTAAAAGTAATGCCCAAATCCTCAGCCAGCGCCTTCCACGCTAAAAAATGATATTCGGCTGTATCAGTAATGACGCCATCAAGGTCAAAAATAAATGCTTTAAGTGGTCTAGTCATCGTCAAACTCCTTTCATGAATGATTCATGCACCTTCAGGAAGCACATTTGGGTATTTGTTAGACATTTCTAGCCTTCCAGCTCTCCGAAATGTCTATTAAAGTCCTTTTCTTAGACATTTCTAGCCTTCCAGCTCTCCGAAATGTCTATTAAAGACTATTTCTTAGACATTTCAAACCTTCCAACTCTCCAAAATGTCTATTAAAGTCCTCTTCTTAGACATTTCTAGCCTTCCAGCTCTCCGAAATGTCTATTAAAGTCTACTTCTTAGACATTTCTAACCTTCCCGATCTCCAAAATGTCTATTAAAGTCCTCTTCTTAGACATTTCTAGCCTTCCAGCTCTCCAAAATGTCTATTAAAGTCCTCTTCTTAGACATTTCTAGCCTTCCAGCTCTCCGAAATGTCTATTAAAGTCTACTTCTTAGACATTTCTAACCTTCCCGATCTCCAAAATGTCTATTAAAGTCCTCTTCTTAGACATTTCTAGCCTTCCAGCTCTCCAAAATGTCTATTAAAGTCCTCTTCTTAGACATTTCTAGCCTTCCAGCTCTCCGAAATGTCTATTAAAGTCTACTTCTTAGACATTTCTAACCTTCCCGATCTCCAAAATGTCTATTAAAGTCCTCTTCTTAGACATTTCTAGCCTTCCAGCTCTCCGAAATGTCTATAAAACCTCTCCCAATGAGAGAGACCTTCAGGTTTCCCCAAAAGTCTCTCATCACCTTATTTCAACTTAACAGAAAGCTCGCCATCTGCAGGAATTGTGACTTCCTCGCCGTAAAGCTTCATAGCAAGTTCTGGGCCTTGCTGTGTGAGGACGACGTCTTCCTGGTTCACTTCTACCTTGATGTAGTGATCGCGGTAGATTATGTTGAAGCTGTACTGGTTCCATGCTTTAGGGATGAATGGCGCAAATGATAGTGTGCCTTCAGCCGTACGCATGCCAGCGAAGCCCTGTACGATCGCCAGCCATGCACCTGTCATGCTTGTGATGTGCAGGCCGTCTTCTGTATCGTTGTTGTAGTTATCAAGGTCAAGGCGCGCCGTGCGGTTGTACATTTCATACGCTTTTTCTTCCATGCCAAGCTCTGCAGCAAGGACTGCGTGAACGCTCGGGGACAGGGATGATTCATGAACTGTCATTGGCTCATAGAATTCAAAGTTGCGGCGCTTCTCTTCTTCCGTGAATTCATGGTTGAAGAAATATAACCCTTGCAGGACATCCGCCTGCTTGATGAAGCAGCTGCGCAGGATTTTATCCCATGACCAGTTCTGATTGATCGGACGATCTTCTGCTGCAAGTTCATCAACTGTCATCAAATCTTTATCAAGAAATGTATCGTGCTGGACGAACACAGCTTTTTCTTCATCAAACGGGAAGTACATTTTTTCAATAATGTCCTGCCATTTCGCAAGCTCGTCATCAGAGAACTCAAGGCCTGTAAGGCGCGCCTCATGGCCGTTCTGCTTAAGGAATTCAATGACTTCAAGCGTGTAGCGCAGTGTCCAGACAGCGATACGGTTCGTGTACCAGTTGTTGTTAACATTGTTTTCGTATTCGTTAGGTCCTGTTACACCGTGCATCATATAAACATTTTTGGACTTATTGAAGTGGACGCGATCTGCCCAGAAACGAGAGATGCCAGCAAGCACGTCAATTCCGTATTCATGAAGATAATCTTTATCTCCAGTGTAGTTTACATAGTTATAAATCGCGTAAGCAATTGCGCCGTTACGGTGGATCTCTTCAAACGTGATTTCCCACTCATTGTGGCATTCGACGCCAGTAAAAGTAACCATTGGGTAAAGTGCACCATTCAATCCCTGCTGCTTCGCATTATGGTAGGCGCCATCAAGCTGGTTGTGGCGATATATCAACAGATTGCGGGCAACTTCGGACTCTGCCGTCGAAAGGTAAAGCGGGATTGCGTATGCTTCAGTATCCCAGTAAGTCGCACCGCCGTACTTTTCGCCTGTGAAGCCTTTAGGCCCGATATTAAGACGGGAATCTTCACCATAGTAAGTGGAGAACAACTGGAACAGATTGAAACGGATTCCCTGCTGTGCAGAGTCATCGCCAGCTATTTCCACATCCGCAATTTCCCATCGGCTCAGCCAGCCAGTTCTGTGCTCTTCTAACAGCTGTTCAAAACCTTTTTCAACAGAGCGCGCAAGTACTTCCTTGCCCTTTGAAACTAGTTCGCCAGTTTCGTAATCACGGTCTGTCGTTACAGCGACATATTTATAAAGGGTTACAGTTTGTTCCTGCTCAGCCTTAACTTCGATTACATTTTCAACGTATTCTTCTTTTTCATTGACTTCGACCTTAGCCACATTCCCTTCGACAACCGCTTGCATAGTTGTCGCTACCTGGAAAGTCGGAGTTCCGAATGGATTGTCTTTCGTTTTCATAACAAGGCTGCCATTATATTCTGAGGCATCCCTGCTCACTTCATACCAGAAGTCCTCATCATAGTTAGAATCTTCATTGCGCACGTCACCATCAAGATAAGGAACAAAGGTAACGTTTCCATTATAATTCTTAGCAGTAACTGAATACTTAATAGCAGCCAGTTCTTTATCAGCAACCGATAGGAACCGGACTGCCTCCACTTCTGTTTCCTTACCGTCCTGGATTACTGTAAATTTCCTTATCAAGACACCATGCTGCATATCAAGCTCACGGTAGTAACCCTTAACTTCTGCTTTGTGAAGATCGAGTTCCTCTCCATCAACAATTACTTTGATGCCGATAAAGTTCGTTGAGTTAATGACCTTGCCAAAATAGTGCGGATAGCCATTTTTCCACCAGCCTACACGCGTTTTGTCCGGAAACCAGACGCCAGCAATATATGAGCCGCGATGGAAGTCTCCAGTATATGTTTCTTCAAAGTTTCCGCGCATGCCCATGTGGCCATTTCCGAGGCTCATGATGCTTTCTGCAAGGCGGAAATCCTCTTTATGCAAGTCCGTTTCGACGATTTTCCAGCTATCAATCCCAAATAATCTTTTCATAGCTTAATCTCCCTTTCAGAAGTTGTACAAACGTTTGCACTATTATATCATGAATTTCCGAATAAATGACAAAACCAAAGGTGATATTTTTGTGTCATGTTGAACTTATTATTATTTCAATATTATTATCTGGCGAAAAAATTCCCACCTCATTGAGTTAGGAAATTTGTTATGAATTTTCAGAAATTTTATATAATCTAAAAGAACTATTCAGGAGGGAGGAATAAGATTGAGCATACGATTTTTCAAGGTCGCTGCGGTGTATTTTGTCTTTGCTATTATTCTAGGGATTGTTATGGGGATTGCACATGATTTCACGCTGACCTCGGTGCATGCCCATTTAAATCTGCTTGGCTGGGTATCAATGGCACTGTTCGGGACGATTTATTATCTTTTTCCGAAAGCCGGGAACAGCAAGCTAGCCTCTACGCATTTCTGGCTGCATAACATCGGGGTGCCTGTCATGCAGGGCGGGATCACCTTTTCCATGTTGATAGGGGGTGTCATTTTCACCGTCTTTGCCATCCTTGGATCTCTAGTCATCGTTCTCGGAGGCGTACTTTTCTTAGTGAATGTGTTCAAATATGTAAAAGCATAATGAAGACGAAAAAAGTTCGCCCTTTGAGAGGCGAACTTTTTCATTACGCAAGCTCTTTCTGCTTTGTTTCCGTACCCCAGAAGAAGACAGCGGCAGCACCGATCAGGATGGCTATGCAGAAAATCGTGAATATAGTGGTGATCGAAAGATTTTGCGCTGATAAGTATGGAACCATCAGCGGTCCGATAATCCCGCCAATCCGCCCAAACGATGCGGCCATTCCGGCTCCCGAGCCACGGATTGTTGTTGGATATTGTTCTGGCGTATAAGCGTATAACGCGCCCCAGGCACCAAGATTGAAGAATGACAGAAGGATGCCAGCCGTGATCAGCAATGCAAGCGAGTCTGCCGTTCCAAAAAAATAAGCGCTGAGGGCAGTTCCTATTAAATAGACAACGAGCACGAACTTCCTGCCTGCTCTTTCAATCAGCCACGCTGCGGTGAAATATCCAGGAAGCTGGGCCAGGGTCATGATCAATACGTATTGAAAGCTCTTGATCAACGTAAAGCCCTTCATGACCATTACGCTTGGCAGCCAGAGGAACATACCGTAATAGGAGAAGACGATACTGAACCAAAGAATCCAAAGCATCGCTGTTTTCTTGACGTGTTCCTTGGACCAGACCTCAGCGATGCTCTCTTTCATCGTCAGCCTTTCCTTCTTTGCGACTGCCAGGTACCGAGGCGAATCCGGCAGGTTGATACGAAGGTACAGCGCATAAAATGCCGGCAGGGCACTAAGGATTAACGCCATTTGCCAGCCGAATTTCGGGATGACGAAGTATGAGATCAATGCTGCGACAAGCCAGCCTGCAGCCCAAAAGCTTTCGAGGAGAACAACGACACGCCCCCGCTTCTCAGCAGGCACACTCTCCGAAACAAGAGTAGACGCTACCGGCAACTCTCCGCCAAGGCCCATTCCAATAAAAAATCTTAGCAATAAAAAGAATGACAAAGTTGTTGCCATTGCGGAAATCCCGCTTCCGATAGAGAAAAGCAATAACGTAATAATAAAAACATTTTTCCGACCGATACGGTCAGCAAGCAAGCCAAATACAAAAGCACCGACAGCCATTCCAATAGAGTTCACACTGCCGATCCAGCCCATTTCCTTGCCCGTTAAATTCCAGTCGACCTGCAATGCGGCGATGATAAAGGACAAGATCCCTACATCCATCGCATCGAACATCCAGCCAAGCCCGGCAATCCCGAGCAGCTTTTTTTCTGAAATCTCCTGTGTCTTTTTCATATAACCCTCCTAAATCATTGCAGCGATACAATTAGTTTCCCTATAATTGTTAATTTTAACATTTTTATTTTGCACCTACTCCATATTATCATGTGTCTTTACAGTCGTCATGATAAAAGTTTACAGAAGCATTCTAAGTAAATAATTTCAAAGAATAAGCGAACATTATAACTACATCCTTGAAAGGTGGAGTGGTCATGAGAAAAAACAAGCTCGTTAAAAAGAACTCCATTCCCTTTCTGCTGCTGGCAGTGGTTCATATCTTGCTTTTTTTCATATTCGCGATACGTAGCCGACAAAAGAATATATGGATCCTCCTGCTCTCCAATATAGGGATGGCATATTTATTTGAGTACCCAGTCCTTAATTTGTTCAAAGGATATTCATATAAACCATATATCCTTAAAAAACGTGCCCATGACCAAATTCTTGGAGCTATTTTTTCCCAAGCGTTATATGTTCCCATTTCCGCAACCCTACTGACTTTGCACCAGAAGAATCGGTACTGGAAACTCGGCAGCACGCTGATTTATTATGGGATTGAACGGTACTTCCTGCATTTAAAATTATATAAAGCGTATTGGTGGAAGCCTTACTACACTGTATTTTTCATGAACATTTATTTTTATGTCAGCGATTGGTTTTACAAAGCGCTGATTGCGAAAAAAAAATGGGCTCTTGTGCTTGCCCAATACCTATCAACTGAAGTAATTGGTGTTACCTTGCTATATATAGCTGCGGTTGGCAGGAAGGTTCGGTTTGGGAGAGGTGCTTATCACTCATGGCGTGAGCATTATATCATTGCTCCGCTTTATAGTTTATTCCGGACTATTTGCCTGGTTAAAAACTCCTCAAAACACGGATTGCTGCCAAGATTTACGATGTTCATCGGATTCATCGGTATGGATATCATTCTGGAGTGGGCAGGCCTCTTGAAATTACGATTGAACAAGCTGTGGAATTTAGGATTCAACGCTGTGATGGTTTTCATATCAAGATATCTGTATTTAAAAATCCGTCAAAAACAGTAGAACCCCCTCTGCTTGGCAAAGGGGGTATTGGATTAACTTATTTTATCGAGAATGACCGTTACCTTGAACAGGTCGCCATCGACTTCGATATCGAGCGAGCCTTCATGCAGGTCGACGATTGATTTTGCAATTGCGAGGCCAAGTCCGGACCCTTCTGTATGACGAGATTGATCGCCGCGTTTGAAGCGCTCGAACAGCTCATTCAAATCCTCACCCAATTCATATTTCGTGATGTTTTTAAAAGTGAGCACCACTTGATTCTGCTCTTCTTTTACCGAAATATATACCCTCGTGTTCTCCAGCGCATACTTGAGAATGTTGCCAATCAGGTTATCGAACACCCTCCACAGCTTCTGTCCATCAACAAAAGCGTACACTGGCTGGTCGGGCTGTGACACCCTCAGCTGAAGGGATGATTGGCTAAGCGCCTCGTTATGCTCAGCCAGCGCCTGCTGCAGCAGCTGGTTTAGGTCGACCTTCTCCTTATTGAGCTCAATGTTGCCGCTCGCCATTTTTGTCGCCTCGAACAAGTCATCGATCAACACCTTAAGGCGCTTGGATTTCCGGTCGAGGATTTCGATGTACGAGTCACGGGCCTCCGGAGCCAGGTCAGGTGTTTTCAGGAGCTCCGTATAGGTAATGATTGATGTCAGCGGTGTCCTGAGATCATGGCTTACATTCGTGATTAATTCCGTTTTCAGACGTTCACTTTTCGCCTGCTCTTTGTGGGAGAATTTCACTGCATTCCTCAGGTTATTGATATTTGCCGCATGCTTCGCGATCGCAGATTTCCCTTTCACCGGTATGTCCGCACCTAAATTGCCTGCAGCAAGTTCTTCTGTATGCTTTAATACTTTATTCAAGTAGCCTGCTTTTCTCATGATTATAAGGAAAATCGGGAGACTTATTACACCAAAAACGAAAGCAATAACAATTATTTCTCCTCCCCCAGCTGCAAGGACTGCAACAAACAACATACCCATTACAAACACAATCCCGAGGATGACCAGAAGCTGAAAACCAATGCTCTTGATTAAAAAGGCATTCAGAATCGCGTGGTAGCTTTTAACTAAAAGACTGTTATTCACATCGTCTCTCAGCTTTGTCCAATCCCTCTGGTATTCTGAAAGGAATCTTAGCTGTATCCACCCGAATGCCAGCAATGAAGCTGCAGCTACCAGACTGATGATCAGCTCAATAAGTGAGGCGAATACATTTGAATGGTAATAGACAAATTGTTCACTGATCAGCGTCATGGACAGCAAAAGGAAAAAAACTGTCACTAAAAGCAGCACTGCTCTTATCTCCAGCGGTATCCTCCCATAAAAGGGTTTAAGCTGTTCGAATGAACCTAACACTGCTGCAGGTTTCCGTTTTGCCAGGAAATAACTCAAAATTAATGCAGCCATACTTGTCAAGAGATAACCGATAAAGAGCTTTTGCCCTTTTTGATAGTCTTTATAATTCATGATGGCGATATGTTTTTCCGAAGCATGCTTAGATAAGCCTATTTGACCTGTCATATCTCGGTCTTTTTGATTCTCCAGGATCGTCTCAGCCACATCATTATAAGGAAGGAAGTTCTCCTTATACCCTGTGAATAAATAATTTTTCTGCAAAACCGCGTAATCCTGCAGATAATACATATCTTTTTTATTCAGGTAGTCAGATTCTGAATCATCCTTTGACAGGCTTAGATTCGTATAGACTTCTCCTGTTGCCCTGTCTGTCAGGTAATATTTGTATGCTTCTCCAAGATTGGTGAATTCACGGCGGTATTTTTCAAGCTCCTGGTAAAATTCATCGATTTTCTTCTCTTTTTCTTTCACGATTTTAGCGCGTACATGTTCATCGCTGTTGAAGTTTTCGGTTATATCTGCGATTTTTTCGTCTCTTTCCTTCGCCAGAGCATTTTCAGCGGCCTTGTTTCCTGATTCGATTGCCGCATGTATTTGATCATTATATTGCATTCCAATATTGGAAATCTGATCACCTAGATTGCCATATCTCATACGATGTTCTTCAATTTCCTCATCTGTAACAGTGATTTGCTTTTTCATTTCTTCTTTTGGCATTTTATAAAGCTCATACACATTTAGCATTGCAATAAACTGATCCATTTGCGAGTTATATTCGTCTGATTCAAAATAATCGCCTTGCATGAACCGGCTGCCATTTGTCAGGACCGAAAATAGACCGCTAAAACCGAATGCAATCAAAAGCATCCATATCACAAATAAATACTTACTTTTCGATTTTATATCCAATCCCCCACACCACCTTCAAAAATCTTGGATTCTTCGGATCGATCTCTATTTTTTCTCGTATTTTGCGGATATGAACGGCTACTGTGTTTTCAGCATTGTAGCTTGGTTCCTTCCATACTCGCTCATAAATATCATTAATTGAAAACACTCTGCCGGCATTCGTCATCAACAGCTCGAGGATCTTGTACTCGATTGGCGTCAGTTTTACCGCTTCGCCGTGGGCTAGGACTTCCTTTGACGACTGATCCAATGTCAGTCCGTTCAGGTCAATCACTTTCGCCTTTCCTTCATATGTACCAAGTGTGACATACCTCCTGAGCTGTGATTTCACCCTGGCAATCAGTTCAAGCGGATTGAATGGCTTCGTCACATAATCATCCGCACCCACCTGAAGTCCGAGGATTTTATCGGTGTCCTCCGCTTTGGCGCTCAAAATGATGATTGGGATGTTCTTGTCCTCGCGGATTCGGAATGTTGTCGTAATCCCGTCCTGCCTCGGCATCATCACATCGAGCAGAATCAAGTGAACAGGCTGCTCATTCAGCTTCTCGATCGCCTCGATCCCATCTGCCGCCTTGATCACTTTAATCCCTTCATTTTTCAAATAAATCTCGATCGCATCACGTATTTCTTTTTCATCATCGACAACCAGCACATTGTATTGTTCCACATTTAAAACCCCATTCCCATACAGGCAGCTTTTATATTTTCTATTCTAGGCAGTGAACCTTAATATTCACTGATGATAAATCTTAAGATTTTCTTAATAATGGTAAAAATGGTGTGTGAATCTATTATATATTTTTATGAAGGTTGAGAGGAAAGGTAATTTTCGAGTGTGTTTTGAGATATTTTTCAGAGGAAATCGGCTCAACCGCTTGAAGGTTGAGCCGGGTTGGATGGAAGAAACGATTTTACATTGAAAAAAACATAAGTTTCATGCCTTTTTTCTTTTTATTGGCGGTGTTCACAACTTTATTGGCGATTTTCAAATTTTATTTGCGAAAAAATTTATTTATTGACGAAAATCAAATTTTATTGGCGAACTGGAAATTCCGGGCGCTCTTTTCCAGTTCACCTGGCTACTTTCGAAGCGTGGCGATCATCCGTGTAGGTTTCAACAGTAAATCCAGCGCGTCATTGATATTTTGAATTGTAATATCACTCTTCAACAGTGTTGACGTTGAACATCCTTCTCTTCCGATTACACCAATGGCGATGTCGGATTCTGCGAACATCGCTTCATCATTCGCCCCGTTGCCCATGCAGATCACTCCGTCCAGACTGCGGATAAACTCCCCTTTTTCACCAGTGTGATCATCAGAGTGAAGAACCAGCACCGATACCGGCAGCCCGCTGCATTGCCTGGCTACGGTTCCATTCGTATCTGCTGTAGTGACATGAATCTCCATGTCCTTGCTTAGAAGTGTGATTCTTTCAGCAACGCCTGAAATCAAATCACCATTGAAGGCAATGGTTCCGTTAAAATCCAAAACAAGATGATGAATAGTAAATTGGCCTCTGCCCGGTATGTTCAAAGCAAGCATGAATATGCCTCCCATATTTGGTAGAATATCGTTATTATACACCCGCTTGGAGGATGTTAGATGAAAAAGAGCAATGTAATACTTTATATCGCGATGAGTCTCGATGGCTATATCGCTAGGCTAGATGGCGCCGTTGACTGGCTGGATGATGTGGAAGGCGAAGGCGATAATGGCTACAGTGAGTTTTACAGCCAGGTTGGGACGGTTATCATGGGGCGTAAAACTTACGAGGAGGTTTTAAATCTGACGAATGAGTTCCCTTATGCCGGGAAAGCATGTTACGTTTTATCTATCCATCCTCAAGAAAGCTCCCCCGAAGTCACGTTTACAGATGAAGAGCTGGAAACACTAGTTTCGCGTCTGAAGGAACAGTCCGACGGGTATGTCTGGCTGGTCGGCGGTGGCCAACTCGTGAAACAATTTCTTGAGAAAAACCTGATAGACGAAATCGAGCTTTATATCATTCCGAAATTGGTTGGTGAAGGGATTCCTCTTTTTCCAGAAGGCACACCGCCTGCGAATTTCGAATTAACAGACACAGGACGTTATGGACAGATTGCCGCACTGAAATACAGATCAAAAATGAATGGCGCTGGATGATTTCCAGCGCCTCAACTTTTTACAGGTCTATTTTAACAGACTTAAGCTTCTCTCCTGACTCCATCGTCGGGCGAATCTCGATATAATCTGAATCCGG
The DNA here is from genome assembly GCF_018424685.1 of Mesobacillus boroniphilus. Lineage (NCBI taxonomy): Bacteria > Bacillati > Bacillota > Bacilli > Caryophanales > Bacillaceae > Mesobacillus > Mesobacillus boroniphilus. The sequence continues at coordinate 99,563 of NZ_QTKX01000002.1, read as the reverse complement.
TACCATCGGGATGGTCTTCCTTCTTTTCTCTGTCACTGTTCCATTTTTGATTTTTTTCTCTATTTTTGCATCCGAGGTTCCGCCAATTATTTGCTCGCCCTTGTCGTCAAAAAGATCGAGCATGACTCTTTGAACAGCTTCAGGATAACTCATTGTATATTCAATGGCTGTCGAAGAATTCCCGGTTATCAGCTTTTCGAACGTAATCCTATAATCACCATACTCACTTACCTGTCCTAGCTCTGCCGTTTCAAATGGCAGCTGGCTGACCGGCACGTCAAAATTCCATTTCCCCTGTTCGTCCTTCCAGCTATCCTTGATTTCACCAATTCCTATGATGTTGAATGGCAAAGTTGTTTCTGCTGGCAATTCCGCTCTCGGATAGCTTAGCTGGATATGTCCTTTGTAGCCTCCTTCAGCAGGCATCAACTTTACCAGCTCCATCGTTTCTTCGATATTCGGATCTCGATCGAAAATTTCATAGAATGCATAAATCTCGTCCTCGTCGCCCTTCACCTCACCCTTAACATCAAAGGTGACGCCAATTATTGCTCCGTCATAATAAGCATTGGTAACTCTCACATCAATTCCGTCAAAAGTTGCCTTTTCATTCAACTCAGTGATGAGTTGCTGTGAGGCCAGATTTCCTGCAACCTTGTCATGTTCATAAAGCTTCGCCAGGAAAGGAATATCCGCCATCACATTCCCTACGGAGGGCACCATGAAGCCTGATGCAACGAACAGGACTGCAGCAGCTGCAACTGACGCCCCTAATACTTTAAAACGTGATTTTTGCTTAGCTCTCATCTTGCTTCCTTTCCTTACCCCAGCCTGGATTGCGTTTAAAACATCATCTCCAGGTACCTCAATCTGGTCAATCGATTCATGAAACATTTTCTTTTCCATCCGGTTCGCCCCCCAATCTAGTCTTCAGTTCCTTCCGGCCGCGCTGCAGATAAGTTTTCACGGTATTTTCAGGTATGTCCATCGTTCTGGCGATCTCGCTGATTGTCAGATCATGATAGTAAAATAGGATAATTGCCGTCCGATGCTGATCTTTTAGCTGAGTAATAGCCTCCATTAAATCGAGGTTCTCTGCCACCTTATGGTCATTGCTCGAAGGCAGGTTTACTAGTTTCTCAACTGGCGTTTCTTTTTTTCTTTTTTTCAAAACATCGTACGCACAATGAATTAGGATCCTTGTCAGCCAGGTTAAAAAATATTGTTCATTTTTCAGCTGCCCGATTGCCAGGAAGGCTTTACAGGAAGTTTCCTGCACGATATCAAGGGCATCCTCTCTGTTCCCCGCATATAAAAAAGCAGTCCTATACAATCGTTCACTATGTAAAACCAGCAGCTCTTCAAAGGCTTTGGCGTTCCCCTTCACCGCTTTCTTCACAAGCTTTGCTTCTTTCATTTCCTGACCTCCTTTCACTCTTTAGAGCACAATAAGGTAAAAAAAGTTTCAACTTTTTCGAGATATTTTTCTAGTACTAAAGTAATATAGTAATTAATGGAATTTTTACATATAAACAGTATTACAATTTTTAGTATATCGAACGAGGTGATGTTATGGGCTTTTTCTCTCGTAAGCCTGATTTTCATATTCCTGAAGACGGAATAGACCGAATTGAAACGATAACAATCGGCGGAATCCAACAGAGCATCCTCATCCAGTCCCATTCACCCAAGAACCCGGTGCTGCTGTTTTTGCACGGAGGCCCTTCCATGCCCCTGCCTGGCGTCTCTTCCAGAGGCAAAAACTATACTGTCGCTACCAACACCCAAGACCTGGTTAAGCATTTTACCGTTGTATTTTGGGACCAGCGCGGGACGGGACAATCCTATCACAAAGATATTCCCCAAACATCCATGACCTTTGACCAACTTGTATCCGACGCAGCGGAACTAACTGACTTTTTAAGAGAAACGTTCAATCAGGAAAAAATCTTTCTTGCCGCTCATTCATTCGGAACACTGATCGGCATGTACCTGATAAAAAGCCATCCCGGAAAATTCCATTCGTATGTAGGATTGTCACAGATTATCAGCTGGGTAGAAAATGACCGGGAAGGTCTCGAATGGGCAAAAAAAGAAGCAAAACGGCGAGGTGATTTCAAAGCCTTGAATGAACTTGAAGCCGTTGGCGATCCGCCTTTTACAGAGGGCTATAAACAATGGGGTGTCCTGCGAAAATGGCAGATGAAATACAGCACGATGGTCTATAAAGACGACAAAATCAAGCACCCTGGCCTCGGAAAGATTTCTCTAAATATGCTAATTTCAAGGGATTACAGTCTAACTGATGTTTTCCATACCTTTTACAGTGGCTTCAGGCTCATCTATTCAGACGAATTCATCCGGAATATACCAAAGATTGATGTGCGAAAAGATGTACCATCTGTTGGTGTTCCTGTCACCTTCATCCATGGCAGGAAGGATGTCCATGTCCATGCCCATCTTGCAGAAGACTATCTCAACACATTAAAAACAACCCATGAGAAAAATTTTATATGGATGGATAAATCGGCACATCTCTTTCACCCAGATGATACTGAACTGATCGAACAGCACCTTATCAATCAATTAAGCCATATAAAACCAGAGGTTATCAATCTATGAAAACCATTTATAAAAGCTTGGAAGGAAAAGAGCAGATTCTTAACCAATATGAAGAGTATCTCACCCAGTTCGATTCACTGATTGGCAGGGAATACGTCCAGACGAGATTTGGCAGCACACATGTCCTAATAATGGGGAAGGAAGACGGGAAGCCCTTATTTATTTTCCAGGGTGGCAATTGCATCAATCCGGTTACCTTATCCTGGTTCAAAGGCTTGCTGGAAGAGTATAAGGTCTATGCACCTGACACCATCGGACATCCGGGATACAGTGACGAAAACCGGATTTCCGCCTCAGATGGCAGCTTTGCCGAGTGGACACAGGATTTGATGGACCATTATAAGATTGAAAAATGCGCATTCATCGGCCCCTCATACGGTGGAGGCATCATCCTCAGGATTGCCGCATTTATGCCAGAAAGAATCCATTGCGCTGTTCTTGTCGCACCTGCTGGAATCAGCCTTGGCTCAAAGATTAAAATGATCAAGGAAATCCTTTTCCCGATGGTTTTTTACAAAATAAACGGTTCTGCCAGAAGCCTGCGCAGAATCGCCGATGTGATGTCCTCCAATAGCATGAATGGGATGGACGAAAGCATTATCGGCAATATTTTCAAACACACAACCCTTGAACAAGAAATGCCCAAGCTGACGACTGCGGAAGAACTGAGAGATTACAGTGCCCCGACCCTTGTCATAACGGGAACAGAGGATGTATTTTTTCCTGGAAACAAAATTTCCCAAAAAACACAAGGACTTTTAGGTGACCGACTAGAATTGAAAAAGTACCAGATGGGACATTTTCCATCCGCTGCACATCTTGAAAAAATCGACACAGATATTAAGGGATTTTTGAAAAATCATTATTAGGAGGCAAGCAATGCACTCAACTCCAATCCAAAAAATCGGCCAAATTGGAATACCAGTAAAAAATATTGAAAGGGCAATGACCTTTTATCAAGAAAAATTAGGTCTGCCATTATTGTTCAATACGGATACAATGGCGTTTTTCGACTGCGAAGGTGTCCGTCTTCTGTTAACCCTTCCCGAAAACGAGCAATTTGCCCATCCTAGTTCCGTAATCTATTTACAGGTTGGAGATATCAAGGCAAAGTATGAAGAGCTTCAATCAAATGGCGTTTCCTTCATTGGCGAGCCGCATGTTGTCGCTAAAGTTGGCGATAGTGAAACATGGATGGTGTTTTTTAAGGATACAGAGGATAACACTCATGCATTCATGAGCGAGGTCGTTGCATAAAAACAGAAGGATACTGCCGATGGCGCAGTATCCTTTCTATTGGATTGCTTTCAATTCATTCTTTTTTAGGAATAGCTCGATTTGATGCGCTGCCATCATGCCCGCCGTACTGTTCAAATGCACCCCGTCGGTCAGCAGCAAGTATCCATTCCGGGCAGATATCCGGTCAAGGCTGTATCCGTATACGAAATGCTCGATAATCGCTTTTTCGTAAAGCTTCGTTCCATTCTTCAGCGACCGTCCTCTCGTATGCCCTTTTCCTTTTAGATATGCCTTCAATTTTTCGTTTAAAGGAAGGTACAAAACATTGGTCATTTCGGCAGTCTTTTTGATGACCTCGTTGTACTGGTCAATTTCCTTATTCGCTTTTGAAAATAAGTTCTCACCGACGACCGGGAGCGATAACAAGCCGATTTTAGCGGATGTTTCTGCTTTCAGCCTTGAGACAATTAACGCAAGATTCTTTTCATATACCAATAATGACGGTTTTTCCAATTGCTGAGCCAGATTGATGTTCTTCTTTGCAAGGTCTGGGGCTATTTTAGCCGCGGCATCATTCAATCCGACTAAAATCACTATAAATTCAGGCTGGCAAGCGATCACATCATCCAAGCGCTGCAGAACATCATAAGCGGTACTTCCATTCACCCCGGCATTGATGAACTGATAATCCTTGCAGTTCCTCCTCCTGGCTGCATCATCGACAAAATTATAGCTGATGTTTCCATGCACCGCATCACCGCCCACTACAGCCACAAGCTTCTTGCCCTCCTGGCGCAGCCCTTTTTCCAGAAAAGCCTGCGGATTATTGGGAGGAAGCTGGTTGATCCGACTTTTCCGCTGATAATACAGCGTTAAACTTACAGCAGCTATCAATAAAAGGACTAAAATCCCACCATAAATAAGATCCATATAAAACCCCTCTCTTAGCAAGGATTTATTAATTAAAAATTCTGAATATATATTATGAAATTATTCGACAAACAGTTTAAAATTCCCTGTCATAAGAATATTTCCAAGAAAAAAATATTGCTGATACCGTTAATTCCATTATAGCCTTTTATGTTATGCAGCAGACAAAACAAATGGTACAAAAATTTAAACAAATCAAAAAATTATTTTGCAACTAGATTTATATATAGGATAAAATTATGTGGTAGAGTTTGGGAAAGGGGAATTTCTGCCTATGCTAAAAGCTAGGTTATATGATCTTACATTATTCTTTACTGCTGTTGCCGTAGCTTTTGGATTAGGTGCCTTTACTATAGATAAAAATATTTTTTTAATAGCGTTATTTATCTATTGGTTATTTTCAACCCTTTATAACCATTTAAGAATCACAGCGCAAAACGGAACGCTGAAATTTGACTACGGGATTAGCTATAGTCTATCGTTTGGTATTTTCGCTGGTCCTTTAGGCTTATTTATTTTTGAAACCATATTCCGTTTCACCGTTTATTTTTCCAGAAAAAGCTCTAAAACCGCCGATGAAGATGAATTTTGGGACACGTTTTACAATATTGGCGCACATGTGTTAATTTACTCGATTGGATATTTCCTATTTCAGCTAGGGTACCCGCTATTTGAGACTATTCCATTCGGATTCTGGATTTTGATGTGCATACTTGCTGTGACGACGACATTGATTTCCTACACATTCCTATCAACTGCCTTTTATATTTTAGGAGAAATCAAAAGCCTGCAGCAGGCAATCAAGTTTTATAAAGAAAGCAATAACTGGCTGGATCTTGGTAAAACAGCGTTCACGAACGGGTTGCTGCTGCTTTTACTTGAGGAACAGCGGTGGGAAATGGTCGTCGGATTATTCATTCTGAACTATCTCGTCAGCCGCTCCTTCCATTCAAAATCTCAAAGCATCCAGAACAAAATCGAGCGGGACAAGTTCGAGCAAATGGCCTATACGGACTTCCTGACCGGGATTCCGAACCGCGCATACATGGATAAAAAAATGTCAGAGTTAAACCAGGCTGGTGAAAGGGTCGGGATTGTTGTAGCGGACATCGATAAATTCAAGCTTATTAACGATTCCTACAATCATGCTGTAGGCGACCGGGTGATCCAGCATTTTGCCAATACACTCAAGACCTACTTGTCTGAAAACGATTATGTGTTCCGGAGCGGCGGGGAAGAATTCACAATGATCCTCAGAAATAAACCCTTCAGCCAGAATATCGATCTGGTGGAAAGGATCCGTCATGGAATCGAGACAAGTTCAGTGGAGGTTGATTATCAATCCGAGAAACATGCCGTCTCAATAACCTCTTCCTTTGGATTGTATTACTTTAAAGTAAACCATCACACGTCGATGGAAAAAGGTTATATCTTTGCTGACCAACTATTGCTCCAATCGAAGGAACTCGGTAAAAATAAAGTCACCTGTAAGGACGAGCTTCCAAAACATGCTCCGATTGGTGTTATGTAAAAAGACAGAGAACCTGAATCTCTGTCTTTTTTCAATCCCACCACTGGCAGTTTAGAAGCATGCTATTCAGACAACTTTTCTGCTTTGCACCTCAAACCTGTCATTATAGTGGGGTTTTCTTGACAGCTTTTCTGCTTTACACCATAAACCTGTCATGATTACGGGATTTTCTTGACAGCTTTCCTGCTTCGCACCTCAAACCTGTCATAATAGCGGGGTTTTTTTGACAGCTTTCCTGCTTCGCACCTCAAACCTGTCATAATAACAGGGTTTTTTTTACAGCTTTTCTGCTTTGCGCCTCAAACCTGTCATAATAGCGGGGTTTTCTTGACAGCTTTCCTGCTTTGCGTCTCAAACTTGTCATAATAAAGTAATTTTCTTGACAGCTTTCCTGCTTCGCACCTCAAACCTGTCATAATAGCGGGGTTTTTTTGACAGCTTTCCTGCTTCGCACCTCAAACCTGTCATAATAGCGGGGTTTTCTTGACAGCTTTTCTGCTTTGCACCTCAAACCTGTCATAATAGCGGGGTTTTCTTGACAGCTTTTCTGCTTCGCACCTCAAACCTGTCATAATAGCGGGGTTTTCTTGACAGCTTTTCTGCTTTGCACCTCAAACCTGTCATAATAACGGGATTTTCTTGACAGCTTTCCTGCTTCGCACCTCAAACCTGTCATAATAGCGGGGTTTTCTTGACAGCTTTTCTGCTTTGCACTTCAAACCTGTCTGAATCCGGAGGGTTTTTTGACAGCTTTCTAGCTTCGCACCTCAAACCTGTCTTAATTTCCCCCCACACACGTATACTCAAAAATGCATAAATAAATCCGCTGCGGCTGCTTCGTTTAGTAACCATTTGATTGGCACCTGTTCTGCGGGATGGATGAAATCGAATCGATCGTTTACATCCAGATCTACTACATAGAGCTGTGCTCCCATTTCTACGGCGATTCCAAGAAGGTCATGCACTGAAGATACTCCAAAGTCATTCAACGCATTTGATAAGTATTCCAGGTCCTCAGACGGAACAGATACATACCGTTTATCAAGAATATTGACTCCCCTGCGGGAAAAAGCCAGGATTACGTCTGCACCAGATGACGCTGCTCCAACGGCGACATTTAAAGGTGGATACGCAGACTCCAGTTCATCATGCAAGGCCATAACCACTACTTTTTTCTTTTCCATCTGCTCTTCACCTCCATTAGTAACTTAGTACTGCATCCGCCTGATAGGCGGTCTCCAAAAATGTTGCGACTCCTGACAACTCTGCCCCGTCCATAAGCTCAAGCCCATCGGCGATTAGCACATTCATCTGGCATCCAAAGAATTTTATCCCTTTATCTAAAGCTTGCTGCATCAACTTCTGCAAATCAATATTGTGGGTTCTCTCCATAATTTTTAAATACCGTTTATCCAGAACTCGGGCTCCATCCAAATCAAAGAAAATCGAGACCTCGTTGTCTTCCTCAGCATTTTTCAGCGCTTTCTTCAAAACATAAGGAACATTGGAGCTCAATGAAACGAAATAAACAAATTTCTTATTAGCCATGTGGCTTCCCTTCCTTCATTTCGTTATCTATACAACTAATTATTTTGTCCAAATGATTAACTACCATGAACTCACTTATTATTATATACCCATATAGGTATAAAGAAAAACAAATTGACCTAAAAAAACAGGCAGCAGTCTGGTAGTTTCACCATGCTGCTGCCTGCCTTCTTGTCTATTATTTTACCCACTTATGAAGAAGTGGACCTTCATCCCCGTACACCGGATCTGTTTCTGGAACAGGAACGTTTTTAATTTGAGATAATGCTTGAGCTCTGACACCAGGATCTTCTTCCTTCAAGTCTGGATTTCTTCCATTTGGGTAAGCACCCACAACTTCGAAATCCTGGCTGCTGTCGATTTTCTTGTGGCCGGTTCCTGCCGGAAGGACGACAACATCTCCTGCTTTAAGCTCCAAACGTTCTCCCGCATCGCCGCCAATTTGCACTGTCGCACTGCCTGATTTTACACCTAGTACTTCATGGGTGTTTGTATGGAAATGATGATAATCATAAATATCACCAGTCCATGTGCCTGTCCAATTATGTTGCTCAAATTGGTCTTCCATGCTTAAGTTGTCATCAAAAACACCTTGATAGACAATGACCGGTAAAGTCGGATTATTAGGAATATCACCTGTGTCGTTTGCGAAAAATGATCGTATTTGTGTTCCCATTGTGAATTGCTCCTTTCCTATATCAGAATTCGTTACTCCCAGGAGGAGTTAAACTCTAAAAAGTTGGTGCCACCCACAAATGTTACTTGATGGCATGGACCAAAAAGGTCTATGCTTATCTGTACCTAAAATTCTCTTGTGTTAAACGTATCACCTTGTTTAAGGTTGCCAGCTTTATAGCCTTTATAGAACCAGCTTTTCCTCTGCTCTGACGTACCGTGTGTGAAGCTTTCGGGAACGACATAGCCCTGTGATCGCTTCTGTATCGTATCATCCCCGACCGCACTGGCAGCATTCATAGCTTCCTCAAGGTCACCTTCTTCCACGACGCCCATTCCCTGAGCATGATGAGCCCATACTCCTGCTAAATAGTCAGCTTGCAGCTCAAATCGGACTTGATATTTATTAAATTCTGTCTGGTCCAGACGACCGCGAAGTGAATTCAGTTTATCGGTCGTTCCTAATAAAGTCTGAACATGGTGACCAACTTCATGGGCGATCACATAAGCCATCGCAAAATCACCAGGTGCCTGGAATTTTGTTTGAAGCTCATTGTAGAAACTGAGATCAATATAGAGTTTTTGGTCACCCGGACAATAAAAAGGGCCTACCTGCGAGCCAGCCATTCCACAGGCTGACTGGACACTGCCGGAATACAAAACAAGTGTTGGCTCTTGATACTCCATGCCTTGTTCCGCGAATACCTCGGACCATACTTCCTCTGTATCAGCAAGGACCACTGAAACAAATTGGGCAAGTTCCTCTTCCTGTGCTGTCTGCTCATATGGAGCAGGTGACTGGTTTCCGCCATTTGTCATATTGTTGACAACGTCCCCCATATCGCCTCCGCCAAGGAAAGTCATGATCACTAATAGGATAATACCGCCAAGGCCGCCGCCCATTAGCATGCCTCCTCCGCCCATCCCTCTCCTATCTTCCACATTGCTGCTCGCTCTTCTGCCTTTCCATTGCATGCTGTTGGCTCCTTCCTGCTATATATTAAACAATAATTAAACGATTTTATGGATGTCCTTAGTGTTATACCCGCATATAAGCGATTTATTTGCCTTTCTATGAATATTTTTTTGGTAATACTCTTTTCGTAATCTGTGTTGCTTTCATCACCAAATTAAAGATTCTTTACAGAAACCATTTACTGAAATTAAGGTCTCTTGCTTAAATCAAATCAGTAGGAACCTTTTCATTTACCCTTTTTAGATTTCTCTGCTCTTTTCTGCCAATGCAAAGCAATTCCTTTTACCTTTTTCATAATCTCCTGCCTTTATGGACTTAAAAACCAATATGCAAAAAGCAAGCAGGACACCCCCTATTTCAGGTTGTCCTGCTTGCTTTTTCATTGCCTAGGAAATATTATCGCTGATTGCTCCTGAGACATCGTACTGGTCGAGGTCTAGTTCGATGTCTTCGCCTGCTGCCAGTTTGGCGAGTTGTGAACCAAGATAAGGTCCGACTGTCAGTCCTGAAGCGCCCAACCCATTTGCCATGAATAGGTTATCAAAACCTGGAATGGAACCAATAATGGGAAGGAAGTTTGGGGCGACCGGACGGAATCCTACTTTTGTTTCGATATAGGTTGCATCTGACAGACCTGGTGCGACTGTTAATCCCTTGTCGATGATTTCATGCATTCCTCCAAAAGTCGGGCGGCGGTCAAATCCCTTCTCGTCTTCATGTGTCGCTCCAATGACCACCCTCCCTCCATCGAACGCAAGGATATACTGGTTATTCGGAGGCATGACTACTGGCCAGCTGCCGGTCTCTGTATCCTCGAGCTTCAGATGAATGATTTGGGCTTTTTGAGGAGAGATACTGAGCTTCAATCCAAGCGGTTTCAGCAACTCAGGTGCCCATGCCCCTGCAGTTATGATGATGCCGTCAGCTTCATATTTTGTATTTCCAACGTATACACCTGTCACTTTTCCATTAAAGTACTCTAATTTGGCATCTCCCTTTATCATTGAAGCGCCATGTTTTTGCGAAGCGTTCAGGAGAGCATCTCGCAGTAACTGTCCATTTACACGGGCCCCACCGCTTACATGAACAGAAGAATACTCTTCCGATAACGGCGGAAAAAGTTCATTTGTTTCATTATGATCCAGCTGCCTGATTTCACCTATTTCTGGTGCTTCTTCTCGCCTCTTAGTCGCTCTTTCTTCCATTTTCATAAGTTTTCCCTGATCATGATGGAGACTGATGGCACCTACTCGCTGATAACCTGTTTCCATCTCGCCGTCCTCTTCTAGCTGATTAATCAGTGACGGGTAAAAGGCCGCACCATTCTTTGCGAGGAAATACCATGCCTTATTCCTGCGCTGGGTCAGCCAGGGACAAATGATTCCAGCTGCTGCATTCGTCGCTTGTCCTGGTTCTTCACGGTCTATGATCGTTACACGCTTTCCTTCCTTAGCTAAGTGGTAAGCCGTGGATGCGCCTAATATTCCTGCGCCAATGACAATATATGTTTTCATCCCTACACCTTTTCCGTAAAAGATTCTTGATCTCATTTTACAGAAGTTTATGGACAGACTCAAAGAAGGACATACCCTTTTGCTATTTCCCTCTCATTCAAACTTTAATAGCCTTAACACAGTACTAGAGGTTTTACTAAATTCTTTGCTGAGGCCTTGAAGTAATAAATAATCTTCCTGCTATAATATAACTTTTGAATTATATAACTCAAAAAGCCAAATGCTAAGCCATTAGAAAGTTGAAAGAAAGTTCCCACTCTCGAAAAGTAATCTTCGCTATACCTCTGGGGTTTCTGATATAATTTTTTTATTGTGTACTTAAAAGCAATGATACCGTTGAGATAATGGAGTGAATATAAAGATGAATACCAAAAAGGCTTTGCCTATTTTATTTTTAGTTATGTTTCTCGTAATGGTTGGCTTTGGAATCATCATTCCAGTCATCCCTTTTTACGCTGAAGAAATTGGGGCTACGCCTACCCAATTAGGTTTATTGATGGCAGTCTATTCCTTGATGCAGTTCTTATTCGCACCAATGTGGGGCCGAATTTCCGACAGGATAGGAAGGAAGCCTGTCATCATGATCGGTATTTTGGGACTTTCCCTTTCCTTTTTCCTGATGGCGCTTTCCACAGAGCTTTGGATGCTGTTCGCGGCAAGGATCATCGGTGGATTCTTGTCATCAGCTAATATGCCTACTGTCATGGCTTATGTCGCGGATATCACCTCTGAGGAAGACCGCGGAAAAGGTATGGGAATCATCGGTGCAGCAGTTGGACTTGGGTTTATTTTCGGTCCGGCAATCGGCGGTGTTTTTTCACAATCCAGCCTGAGCACACCATTTTACCTTGCAGGGGCGACTTCGCTGGTTACGTTCCTATTCGTTACTTTTGTTTTGAAAGAGTCGCTCTCAGCTGAAGAACGCAGTAATCAGCAAAAAGAGAAAGCTTCATTACTAAAGGCTTTAAATGGACCGCTTTCCATGCTATTCATGCTTCAATTGTTCGTTTCGCTTTCTTTGTCTGGTCTAGAGGCAACATTTGCTTATTTTGCTGCTGAAAAAGCAGGGTTGGGCTCAGTAGAATTAGGATATATTTTCATGATTATGGGACTTGCAGGAGCCATCGTACAGGGTGGATTAGTTGGCAGATTGACAAAGAAGCTTGGCGAAGGTATGGTCATCCAGCTGGGTATCATCATTTCTGCGGCAGGCTTTGGATTAATCCTCCTAACTGAAGGATTTGGTACTGCTGCATTATTCCTCACTATTTTTGGAATAGGGAATGGATTGATTCGCCCAAGTGTTTCCTCATTGCTGACAAAGAAATCAACAACTGGGCATGGCGGGACAACTGGATTGCTTTCATCCTTTGATTCACTCGGCAGGATAATTGGACCCCCATTAGGCGGATGGCTGTTCACGATCGCCATTGGAATGCCTTATATTTCAGGGATTGTTTTATCAATGGTTGCCCTGATTTTGTACCAATTCTATCAAGCACGAACAAAAACTTCTCATTCGTTAGACCAATAATAACAAGAAGGAGGATGGCTTATTCACCATCCTCCTTATATTCCTAGTTCCTCTACCTTTTCTTAATTCGTTAAGGGGAGTTTTATTTCAACTAAGGTCCCATTGTTTAGCTTACTATGATAGGAAATCGCACCATTGTGCTGTTTAATGATTTTATGGCAAATCATTAATCCAAGCCCCGTCCCTTTCTCCTTCAATGAGTAGAATGGCTCTCCTAAGCGCGGAAGCAATTCTTCTGGAATTCCACAACCTTCATCTTGAACAGAAATAATACATTCACCATCTATCCCTTTTTGCAGTTTAATATCAATATTTCCGCCCTTCGGCATGGCCTCCATAGCATTCTTAAAAACATTCAGGAACACTTGCTTAATCTGGTTTTTCTCACATGTTATGTAGAAATCTGTGCTCAGATAACTTCGGCTGAATTGTATGTTTTTCATATTGGCTTGCGGGGATAAGAATTCAACTGTATGATCGATCAAATCGCACAAGTTGGCCCGGTTAAGCTGGATAGCCTGCGGTTTTCCTAAAGAGAGCATTTCACTTGTGATGGTTTCGATTCTTTCTAGTTCACTCAGAAGCAAGTTGTTAATTTCATCCGAACTATTTTCTTTTCCATACAGCTGGACAAACCCCTTTATTGTAGTAAGAGGATTACGTATTTCATGGGCTACACCTGCTGCCAATTCCCCCACAATCGATAGCTTTTCGGATTGCAAAAGAATCTCTTCCGCTTTTTTACGCTCAGAAATATCCCGGCTTATGATAACAATGTGCTCAATTGTTTGAGAGTCATCTATAACAGGCATACAGCGGGACTCAAAATCCAGCCATTTACCATTTATATGCTGGAAGCGGAACTCTACTGGCAGTGATTCTTTGTTTTTCATGATCTTTGTGATTGTTTCCCTGAAATTCACTACGTCATCTGGATGAATTAACTTACATATTTCTATTTTTTCAAGCTCTGGAACCTTGTATCCCAACGCCAGCTCATGAGAAGGAGAGAAGTAACTGATTGAATGCGCTTTATTCATTACCATGATGAGATCTGATGTATTCTCAGCAATGAGGCGGTATTTTGATTCACTTTCCTCCAGTGTCTGCTCCATCCTCTTTCTTTCTTGGATTATTCTATATAACTTTTCATATGATTCTATTAATATTCCACCAAAAAAAACTCCTATTGAAACAAACAGTAAATATTGGAGATGAAAAACTGGATTATCTCTAATTACGTTTAAAACGATCGGTACAGTAATAATATAAGTGACTATGTAAGAACACAGTAAAATCATGTATCGTCTGACTGGTTTAAATTGTATAGTAAATTTGTGAATCACAATCAAAACGGTCATGACTATTAACCAGCCTACTATTGCCGGAAACCAGTTTTCAGATACGAATAACCTGGACGCCAATGCAAAGCTGCTGGTAATCATGCCTGGGCCTGGGCCGAGATAAGCAAAGACCAAAATAATAACGGCGTAACGGATATCATATGAATATCCTTGATCCTGGAAAGATAAGCTTACCAGCACGGAGGAAACAATTCCCGCATATAGTCCTGCCCAAATCCGCAGCTGCTTGAGTGGCTTAAAATTCAAATAGGAACGGATTACTAAAGGAGTACTGACCAATAAAGAAAGCATAGAGAGATTTATGATGTAATCTATTATAATCAACTGGCTCCCACCTAAATAAATTCCGTATTTAATAATTATCATAAACCAGTGAATACACCTTTTCCATAGAATTTAATTGCAAATCACTCTTAATCATTTTTAAAATCTTTTAAATAATTAAACTTTAACTTAATTCATTTCGAATATCGTAGTAATATTAACATACAGAAGGAGGAGATTAATTTGAATAAGACGATCGAAAAACGACTTGTCCGCTCGGAGGTACCTAAAGACTTAACCTGGAATCTTGATGATTTATTTGCATCCGACCAAGCTTGGGAGGCTGCAATTCAAGAAATTGAAGAGCACGTTAAAAGTTTCGCCGGCTTCAAAGGAACCTTACATACAGGGCCTAAAGTGTTACTCGACTGCCTTACTGCTCAGGAAGAATTAACAATGAAGCTGGTCAAGGCCCGTACATATGCAAGCTTGAAGCAATCAGCCGACGGTACTGATCCCGTTAACCAGGCGAAGTCGGCTAGGACTGCTGATATCGTAACAAAGGCCATGGCCGCTTTATCCTTTATTTCATCTGAAATTTTGGATTTCGAAGATGGGAAAGTAGATGAATTCCTTCAGGAAGAGCCGAGTCTTGTTCCTTTTAAAAAGAACTTATTGGAGCTTTTGGAAACAAAAAAACATAAATTATCACCTGAAACCGAAGAAGTGCTCGCAGCATTAGGAGAAGTTCATTCAGCACCTTACAATATTTACGGTATGGCTAAACTTGCCGATATGCAGTTCTCATCAATCCAGGACGAAGAGGAAAATGAATTGCCGGTATCTTTCGCACTATTTGAGAGCCGTTATGAATTTTCACCAGACACGTTTGTCCGGAGGAAAGCATATGAATCCTTTGTCTCGACACTTAAACAATATAAAAATACAATTGCTGCAACCTATGCAACTGAGGTTAAAAAACAGGTTACGCTCGCAAAGTTGAGAAATTATGAGTCAGTAACTCATATGCTCCTGGAGCCTCAGCAGGTAACAAAGGAAATGTATAATAATCAAATCGATATCATCTATAAAGAACTGGCACCGCATATGCGCCGTTTCGCTCAGTTAAAGAAGAAGGTGCTGGGGCTGGACAAAATGATGTTTTGTGACCTGAAGGCTCCTTTTGATCCTGAATTTGATCCGAGCATCACCTATGATGAAGCACGCGACCTGATCACAGAGTCCTTAAAAGTAATGGGCCCTGATTATACCGCCATGATTGAAAAAGGCTTTGAGGAGAGATGGGTGGATCTCGCTGATAATGTCGGCAAATCAACAGGAGCTTTCTGCTCAAGTCCATATGGTTCACATCCATATATCCTGATTACATGGGCCGACAATATGCGTGGCTGCTTCACACTAGCTCACGAGTTCGGTCATGCAGGGCATTTTTACCTGGCGAATCAAAACCAGCGCATCATGAATGTCCGTCCTTCCATGTATTTCATTGAAGCTCCTTCTACGATGAATGAGATGCTTCTCGCACAGCATCTTCTCGAAAAAAATAAAGATGATGCCCAGATGAGCCGCTGGGTCATTCTGCAGCTGTTAGGAACGTACTATCATAACTTTGTCACCCACCTGCTTGAGGCAGAGTTCCAGCGCCGCGTGTACGCCCATGCTGAAGCCGGCAAAGCCATGACGGCAAAAACACTTACTGAAATCAAAACGGACGTCCTTAAAGGCTTCTGGGGTGATACAGTTGAAATCGATGAAGGAGCCGGCCTGACATGGATGCGCCAGCCTCACTACTACATGGGCTTGTATCCATACACTTACTCTGCAGGTTTGACCGCATCGACTGCCGTTTCACAGTTGATTTTGGAAGAAGGTCAGCCAGCCGTAGACCGCTGGCTCGAGGTGATCCGCGCAGGCGGCACCAAGAAGCCGCTTGAGTTACTGAAGCACGCGGGATTGGATATGTCGACACCGGAACCAGTCCGAAAAGCAGTTGCTTATGTAGGTTCATTGATTGACGAATTAGAGCAATCCTATCAATAGAAGTAGAAAAACAATCAGTAGAAAAAACCCATGGAAAGCTCCCATGGGTTTTACTTATTTATTCATTTTAGCAAGGAAATCTCCAAGAAGATCGTCCAAATCCTCTTCCTTCTCTTCCTCTTCTTTCGTTGTTTCTGTCTGTTTGATCGAATCCCAAACAAATGAATCAAGATCATCATCCATTGAATCAATTTCAGCCGATGAAGCAGTCTCTACTATTACTGATAAATCTTCATTAGCTGCAACTGGCGGAAGCTCAAATTCTTCTTCTTGCAAGTATAGGGCTTCGTCGATTTCAGTTGACTTACTGTTCAATGATGCAAGCAGTGACGTGGCACGTACTGGGTCGGTTAGCAGGTGATAAACGATATTGCCCAGCAATGCTTCTGAATGCTCATGCTTAATCCAATCCCGTTGCGATTTGCTGAGATTGCGCGGGAGAGGAATGGTAATGGTTTCTCGTTCCCTGGAATATGAATTCCCCACACCCTGCAGGACAAAGTCAGCAATCTTGCTAGAGAAGTTTCTTCTCTCGGTTTCTTTTAATTTTTGAAGATGCCTTAAGATATGGTCTGGTGTATCAGATGGGATACGGAACGATAGTGCTTGTCCTCTCTTAATCTCATTAGGGTTGGTTTTTTTCATGTGATCACCTTACTTTAGCTTTTAACAGGCTCTGATGCAGCTTTGCTCTTTTCTGATTTTTTCACATAATCCATGATGAGCTTATAGTAAGCATTGGCCATCATCCAGATGCTCTCTTTTTCATCCTCGAAGAATTCGATGTTATAGCCATCAAGATTGTTATTCAATGTTTTGATGTATTCCTTCAGAACTGTTGCACCGCCGCCAACAAAATAGCAGATTTCGGTCTGAGAATTTTTTGCCCATACATTGCGGAGAAGGCGATATTGCTTTTTAGCCAGTTCAAGAAGAATACGGTCAGTGATATCATGGACGCTAGTACGGCTTCCTTTAACCATGATGTGGTTGCGGTCATTCTTGCGTGTGATGATCTCTACAACATCAGTGCGGCTGTCTAACTCCACGCCATGTTTGCTGCGGATTTCTTCTCTTATTTGTTCCAATGCCTCAGAAACACCAAGGTTGAAGCCTTGTGCCTTATCATCATCAACATTGCGGTTTTTGATGACAGCGATATCTGTTGATAAGCCGCCGATATCCTGGATGAGGATCCTTCTATCTATAAGGTCTTTGTTGATGATTTTCAAGTTGTTGTCCATTACTAGATTGATATAAGCAGCGAAGCCCTCAGGGTAAACCTTTACTTCATCAAATTTGATATTAACTTTCAGACCCTGGTACTTAGGCGTTACGAGGAATTCAACCTGGTGAACGGATCCAACTAACTTAGAACGGTAGCCAGCGTCCTTTCCTTCCTTCACTTCACGAAGCGGTAGTCCTGTTCCAAGTGTGTAGTTCGCATCAATGACATTCTTGCTTTTAGGAAAAAGCTTTGCATTTTCTTCATTGACTGCATCTAATGCAAGGGTAGCGAATAACATAACCAAAGTCTGATCTTCCTCGGATTTGCTGCTTCCAGGATCAAGTTCTGTCGCATTATCGCTTTTCGTCGCCAGGTTGCCAACACGATAAATAGCATTATTCTCTTTCAGGGCAGGGGAGTGGACCCGAATATGGATGCCATCGAGAGGATCCTTCGTATCAAGCTCCTCAATACCGATTACAGGACGGTCTTCTGTGTCCCTTGCTACAATATTAGGAATGTTCAACTCATTATCAAATTCTCCAAAAATAGCTTTAATAGAATCGTTACCAACATCAACAGCTGCAATTCTAGATTTCGTCATTTTTATCATTCCTTTTCAATAATCTAAGTAAATATGTATCCTTACCTACTATTTTAAAGGTAAAGGTAAATAATAGATACTGCAAGAAAAACAAGGAAAAAGAAATATAAATGTAAACATGTAAACAGGCTGTAAACCCCACACCTATTGTATACATAATTGTACACAACGAACACAAAATCGTATACATCTTGATTTAACAACATGTATACGATTTTGTATACATGTAAACGTAATTGTATACTTATTGTTTACAATATGTATACTTGTTTACATTTTTGTATACTTAAGTTTTAATCTCTATTTTTTCAATTTAATTCCAGTTGATCGACGTTCATCTCCCCTCCCCTGCCTGCATTACTAACTAATATTTTGGTGGCTATTGCCGAAAAGGTATGTCGGTAACTGAAACAACTTGAGAGTGAACTGAGGGATTAACGGATAGATTATTATTTATGGGAATATTGAAAAAACTAAATTAAGGAAATAAGTAAGGCTCTTTTCGTAACTCTTAGTTGCTTTCTCAAATGATGATTATCCATGCAATGCATGTTAAATAAGTATCAGCTAGAAAAGAACCCTGAAGCGTTTCATATAGGATTAATACGAAAGACAATAATCATTATAATAATAGCCATTCTTAAAAACAGGTTAATGAGACTAAAAGAAAATATATCTCACCTCCCCTACTCTATCTCGTCTATACAGAGAGGAGAAATAAAGTCGAAACCTGGCGAAAGAGGAAGAAGCGAGCGGAACAATTATGGCCAGGCAAAACGCCTGGCCATAATTGTTCTATATTTTCTTTACAAATTCAGACTTGAGCTTCATCGCTCCAAATCCTTCAAGTTTACACTCAATATCATGGTCGCCATCAACTAGACGGATATTTTTAGCCATAGTCCCGATTTTAATCACTGACGATGTACCTTTTACTTTCAAATCCTTGATTACCGATACCGTGTCTCCATCATTCAGGACATTCCCGTTCGCATCTTTGACCACTTTGTTATCTTCCCCGTTTGCGGTTTCAGTAGAAGGATCCCATTCGTAGGCGCATTCTGGGCAAACCAGCAGGATACCATCCTCATACGTATATCCTGAGCTGCATATTGGGCAATTTGGCAAATTAGACATGTTCGAAGCCTCCGAAATCCTTTTATAATAACCTTAATTATAGCCAAGTTTCTCTGACATTCCTATTGCATTAGCAATACTGCAAATATGATAAGGCCGTTTCGAATTAATTGTTGCTCTTCGAACTAGTCACTACATTCCAATCCTTGAAGACATCAGAGATTTTTTTGAGGGGACTTATGAACTGGATTGGCATTAAATAAACTTAGTTTGTTAAAGCAACAATATTGATGAAAAGAGCCATTAATAAAGAAAAAAGCCCTGACAGGACGACCAGTCATCCACCAGGGCTCTTTCATTAGTTTTCTACAATTTCCTTACGGTTCTTCTTAAACATTTTAGATAGAACTTCATATACAATCGGTACAATAATCAGCGTTAATAATGTCGAACTGGTTAAACCACCAATTACGGTAATCGCCAGACCCTTGGAAATCAGTCCGCCTCCGCCTGATCCTATCGCTAGTGGAACCAATGCACCTACCGTAGCGATTGCGGTCATTAGGATTGGACGTAAACGTGTAGCACCTGCTTCAAGGACCGCTTCACGCATCGTAAGTCCTTCCCTTTCCATATGAATAATTCGATCTACAAGTACGATGGCGTTCGTTACGACGATTCCAATCAGCATCAACAGTCCCATCATAACGGATACAGAGATGGTTTCACCTGCAATAAGCAACCCAACGAACGATCCAATGACTGCGAATGGTAGTGAAAATAGAATAGCAAATGGTGCGACACCTTCACGGAATGTAACGACCAGTATGAAGTAAACAATTGCAATTGCAGCAAGCATTGCTACTCCTAGCTGCGTGAATGTTTCCGTCATATCTGCCTGGACACCGGCTACTCCGACTTCCACTCCTTTAGGAAAATCTAATTGATCGATTGCTTTTTCAGCTTCAGCAGCTGCCTTTGAAATATCCTTACTAATGACAGTTCCGGATACAGAAGCATAGTATTGGCCTTTGCTGCGGGCCAGAGCATTCATCGTTGTACCTTCTTCAACCGTTACTAATTCAGACAGTGGCAGGGTGGTCCCCATCGCTGTTTGCACTTCAGTGGCAAGGATGTCTTCAATTGATTCAGGCTGTTCAGCTTGCTCTTGCTGGACAATGACATCAAGTGATTCTCCATCTTTTTCGACGGTCGTCAGGACCTCTTGTGATTTGTTCGGATTGAGCATCATCACAATTTGTCCTGCTGTCAGTCCGTATTGCAGCAATTCATCCTGTTCAACTTTGAAGGTATACTCTACATAAGCATCTTCTGCACTTGATGTAACATCTTTCAAGCCATTGATATTTTTCATTTCACCTTCAACCATCTTAACGGCTTGGTTTAATTTGCCTAAATCTTCGCTGTAGAATGTGTAGCTGATTTCGTTCTCAGGCATCGACATTCCGCCGAAATTTTGGCTCTTCCATTCGCCGCTTTGTCCAATATTGAATACATACTCTTCAATATCTTCACGGACTTCTGGGAAGTTTTCCATTTCAGGATCAAAGATTAGGTACATCAGGGCTCCGCCTGCTCCCCCGCCCATCATAGCCGTCATCTGGTGGGCTTCTTCATTAATAGATACTTGAACTATGTCAATATCGTCGCGTTTTAGCATCTCTTCTTCTACTTCACCGACATTCTCTATTGTTTCTTCCTTAAGCTCTCCTGCTTGTGGCGTATAGGTCAGATACATGACCTTGTCTTCTTCACTGCCCATGAAACTGAAGCCGATGATTGGGGTGAGCGCAAGGCTTCCCGCTAACAGAACAACGGCAATGAGTGAAGTAATGACCTTATGGTTAAGCGACTTATTCAAGAAACCTTTATACCAATTAGCCAGTTTTCCAACTTCTTTATGGCTGCTTTCAGTCTTTTCACCATATAACTTCTTTTTAAATAAAAAGTGAGATAATGCTGGTACGATCGTAATCGCCACAATCAGTGAAGCACCAAGTGCAAATGTCATCGTTAGCGCAAATGGTGTAAATAATTCCCCTACCATTCCGCCTACGAAAATCAGCGGTGCAAATACAGCAACCGTCACGAGCGTGGACGACAGGATTGGCTTGAACATTTCGATTGTCGCTTCACGTACGAGGGCGCGGCCCGTTAATTTCTCTTCTTTTAGATGGAGCCGACGATAAATATTTTCCACGACGACAATCGAGTCATCAATAACACGGCCAATCGCAACAGTAATCGCGCCAAGTGTCATGATATTAAGCGTGATGTCCATCCAGTTCAATAACAGCAATGCCATAAAAATCGAAACTGGTATCGAGACAATTGATATAATCGTAGATTTGAAGTCACGCAGGAATAGAAGAATAACCAGGATCGCGATTAATCCGCCAAATAGAGCTTTTTCTATCATTGTCCAAACAGATTCTTCGATTGGTTCTCCCTGGTCAAGCGATACTTCAATGACTAAACCTTCAATTTTAGCCTCTTCTTCTTTTATTAAGTCTTTCACTGCATTAACGACATCAACGGTGTTCGCTTGCTGCTCCTTGACAATCTGCAAGGCAATCGCGTCTTCACCATTAGTGCGGGATATGGATTGAACTTTACCAACAAGCTCAATTTCAGCAAGTTCGCTAAGTTTTACAAAAGGTGATGGGTTGGCTGCTGATGGCGTGACCGGAATCAGCATATTTTTCAATTCATCTGTAGTCGTGAATTTGCCATCGACAGCAACGGCCTGCTCTCCTTCTTCAAACTCAAAAAGGCCTAATGAAACGCCCAGGTTGCTGGCTTGAATCATTTCCTTCACTTTACTTTCAGTTAAGCCGAATTGTGTCATTTTTGCTTCGTCATAGGTAAGATTCACTTCTTCAATATGCTGCCCTGTAATCGTTACGGACGCAACACCATCGATTTTATCGATTTTCGGAAGAAGGATTTCTTCTACGGTAGATGTCAGTTCCACGATATCCTCAGTTGTGCTGCTGACACTCAATGCGGCAACCGGCATCATGTTCATGCTGATTGCTGTGATTGTCGGTTCCTGCGCCCCTTCCGGCAGGGTCACCATATCTAATGCCGATTGCAAAGCACGCTTGGCCTCATCCATATCAATGCCATACTCATACTCTACCTGGATACTCGACATATTGGAGTATGAATTCGAATAGACATACTTAACGTCTTCCAGTCCCTCCACTGCTTTTTCAATCGGAATGGACACATCCTCCATTACTTTTTCTGGAGTCGCACCAGGGTAAACATCCATTACCATCAAGTATGGGATTGAAATATTCGGGATGGTCTCCATGTTCATCCGTGTACCAGAATATATCCCTAATACCGTGATAATAATTGTTAGAAGCCATACGGCCAGTTTATTTCCAAGTACAAAATTGACTAAATTTTTCACTACTGCACCTACCTTAAAATGACTTTATTGACCATTATAATGGTACTGACTGACCGGTCATTTGTCAATGTTAGATGTACAGTATCCTTATAAAATTACAAAAAAAAATCCGCTTCATAAAGAAGCGAATCTCTTTTTTATTTACTAGAAAGCGTACAAACTTTTACACTAAGATTATTGTCTAGCTTCAGCGTTGTCGGGGCTGACCAAGGTGCTTACGCTTTTCTTATTCATCGTCTATTTCGCCGTCACCAATTTCATCTTCTTCTTCAACATCCTCAAGCTGTTCCCCTTCTTCAGGAGGCGCATCATTGCCGCAGCCCGTTACTGAGAACATTGAAATTGCCAATAAAAATATTAAAAAGATTTTCTTCATGTAAATACCTCCTTTAGGAAAAGTCTTTACCTCATCTTTGGTTAATATGTAGAGTACTGAATTTGTTTTATACTTTGTAATAATTTTCTTTTAAAAACGAACAATAAGACCAAAGGAGTGACTGGAGAATTGAGAGAGACAAGTATAGGGTTAACCTCGACAGAAATATCGAATATTTGGTCAGCCTATTTAAAAAGCAGCATGGAGCTCAGGTTTTATCAATATTTTTATAAGACTGCCGAAGATCAAGAGGTTCAAAACATTGTAAAAAAAGTGCTGGATTATTCACAGAATAGCATTGATGACTTAAAGGAGATTTTTCTTAAAGAAAACATGACCATCCCTTTAGGCTTTACCGAGAAAGATGTCAGGCTGGATGCTGACAAGGTCTTTTCAGATACGTTCATCTTGTATTTCTGCCACGATTTAACGATGCTATCATTGAGTACATATCCAAGTGCGTTGACTGATTGTACCAGGAAGGATATCAGGGACTATTTCCACGAATCAATTGAGTTCACAGTTACGATTCAAAACGAGATAACAAACTTAATGCTATCAAAAGGAGTATTCTTGAAATCCCCACAGGTTACCATGGACCACACTATTGATTTGGTTGATAACATGAAATACATCAATGGCTTATTTGGCGGATCCAGGCCAGTGAATGCAGCAGAAATCGCAAATTTATCCAGAGTCATCCATCGGGCGAGTTTTTCTAAAATGGTTCTTGTCACTTTCAGCAAACTGGCATCCGATAAGGAAGTGAAACAACATTTTAGCAAAGGTACAGTTGCGTTAGAAAAAGTTTTACATTCACTGCAAGAGGTCTTCGAAAAGGAGAATATCCCTATATCAGCATCTGGGGATTATAATATAGTAAATACGAAAGAGTCGCCATTTTCGGATAAGCTGATGCTGTTTTTTGTGAATACCTGCTTAGGAATGTTCTGTTTCATCATGATCAACCAGGCATTGACCTCAAGCCTGAGAACAGATATCGTAACAAAATTCACGGTAATCTCAAATCAAATGAAGAAATTTTACGGAAAAGGATTGCTCTTGACGATAACTGAAAAATGGCTTGAACAGCCTCCTCAAGCGTTGGATCGAAAACTATAAAAAAATAAGCAGGTTCAAATTGAACCTGCTTATTTTGATTCAATTTTTTTGCATAATCCACTTCCTATATTCCATAGAACTTCTTTCCCCTTATAAGTTTCCCGAGACACAAAAATCCGCTGTATTCTCTTAATTCTTTTCCTATATGTCCAAGACCTTTTTTCCTTTCTTCATAAACTATGTACGAACAGCTAAGTATATCGAAAGGAGAAGGTATAATTGCAAACTGTTATTCACTTAAACTTGAGGGTTGATCCCACCCAGTATATCCCTCAGATACGAGAAGTCCCTGGTTACGATTATATTCATATGGTGCGTCAGCCAAAGTACATGACTGACCTGTCTCTATTAAATGAAAAGGTTCACTATCTCAGTGAAATTTATTCCCCAAAGAACTTCATTAAGAAAAACAATGTTTCTCTTTTACATGCTCACCATGGCCAGTTGGGCATATTGCTGCTCCCTTTCAAGGAAAAGACTAAACTTCCGCTGGTAACGAGTATTAGAGGCCGTGATGCAACCCTTGCTGATCAGCCCGTTGCCTATTTGGAACATATGAAAATGCTCTTTGAAAAAGTAGACCAGCTCTATCCTGTTTGCCATTATTTAGCTGACAGGATGATATCCTGGGGCTGTCCTCCAGAAAAAATCAAGGTGCTTTACGGAGGAGTTGATTTAAAAAAATACCACTACAGAGCTCCGAATGTTCATGGATCAGGACAGAATATTCTTTCCGTAGGCAGATTGGTAGAAAAAAAGGGCCATCATGTTTTAATGCAAGCCTACAAAAAAATTAAAGATCGCTTCCCTAACTCCACGTTGACCATCATTGGAAGAGGAGAACTCGAGGAGGAACTTCTCTCTTTAGCCAATCAACTAAACTTAGGTGACTCATTCCGCCTATTAAATCATCTCCCAAAAGAGCAAGTACAACAGCATATGATGAATGCCGATTTGTTCTGTGCTGCAAGCCTTGAGGCCGCCAATGGAGACGTCGAAGGTATACCCAATACCTTGAAAGAGGCCATGGCGTTAGGGATTCCAGTAGTCTCTACCTATCATGCAGGCATCCCTGAATTGATTACCCATAATAAAGAAGGAGTTCTCGTACAGGAGAACAATGTCGATGAACTGGCAGCTGCACTTGAATATATGCTGGACAACAGGGGACATTGGACATCTTATACTAGCGCCGCACGGCAAAAAGTTGAACAATACTTTGATGCTGAGAAACAACTTCTTTTACAGGCAAAATATTACGATGATTTGTTGGGAGGGAAAAGCAAATGAAAGAATTTCAATCAATTAAAGTGACGAAAGGCATAAAAACCTTACTAATTGATAACCCAACTAACTATCCACTGATTGGAATGGGCTCTCAAGGAGCTGTTTTTAAGTTATCTGAAGAAAAATGCGTAAAAATTTATACAGACCAGCTGCAGGCGAAAATGGAGGCAGAAGCACTGAAAGCAGGCCAACATTTATCCTTTTTCCCAAGACTATATGAAACTGGGAAAAATTTTGTGGTCATGGAATACTTTAACGCTCCTACACTGAAGGAATATATGCGAAACTGCACCTATATCCCAGAATCGATTACAAAAAAACTTCTTTCTATACTAAACGCTATGAAAAAAGCAAATTTCACGATGGTAGATGCACCATTAAGGCATATTTTTGTCCTGGAAAATGAAGAGTTAAAAGTAGTCGATCACGTCAACGCCTTTAAACGGCAACATCCCGTTCCACTTAAACTATTAAGAGATTTAAATATTATTCTATTAAAAGATTCTTTTTTATCCCGAGTCCAAAAAATGGAGCCCGATACCTTTAAAACATGGGAAGAGTATTTCGATAATAACAGTCTTGATTACAGAAATATTCCTGTCACATCAGGCGGTTCTGGAAAAGGTGTCAAGGTAGACAGTGCTGTATCTCAGCCACTAATCGGCAAGGGCCATCAAGGTGCGGTTTATCGTATAAGCGAAGACAAATGTGTAAAGATTTATGGCAAACCAGATCATTGCAAACAAGAAAAAGAGGTTTTATTATCCAGCCAGGATTTACCCTTTATTCCAAAGGTTTATGAAACAGGTCCGAATTATATTGTCATGGAATATTTAAGAGGCGCTAATCTAAACCAGTACCTAAAGAAACAGAATAGTCTTTCAGAAGAAATAACAAAGCGACTATTAGACATTTTAACTGCGATGAAAAATTCCGGATTCAAACAAATCGATGCACCGTTAAGGCATATTTTCCTGACCAATCAAGGATTCAAATTTGTCGATCATGTTTACTCATATACACGTGTACAGGACCGTCCTCTGGAACTGTTCCAAAATCTTTACGAAAGAGGTTTCCTGGAGTCATTCCTTGAACAGGTAAGAGCATTGGACCCTAAAACTCATGCTAAATGGACGAAAGAGCCCATCCCGCTCTCTGAGAATAATCAGGAAATTATTGAAGAGGCTGCAGCAGAAGAGGCAGAACCAAAGAAAAAAGAGAAGCACTTTGCAGAAAAAGAACGGTCATTGAAAAATTCGAAGCACCCTGCGGGAAAGAGCAAAATGAGCTGGTTTAGAGAACAATATCGAAATCCGTTAAAGGATCGAAGAAAATGAGTATTGTCGTAACAGGTGCAGCTGGATTTATAGGGTTTCATCTGTCAAAACGATTATTATCACTGGGGTATCACGTAATCGGTATTGATAACCTAAATGAATATTATGATGTCGCTCTAAAAAAGGAAAGGTTAAAACTGTTAGAAACAAACGCAAATTTCACTTTTCACAAAATAGATTTGGCAAATCGAGGAGGAATACATTCCATCTTTAAAAACAACTCCATTGATATTGTCATCAATTTAGCAGCACAAGCTGGGGTTCGATACAGCCTAACCCATCCACACTCATATGTACATTCGAACCTGCTTGGATTTTTGAATATTTTAGAGGCGTGCAGGCAATTCCCGGTAGAACACCTGATTTACGCCTCTTCCAGCTCCATATATGGGGCAAATACAAAAATCCCCTTCTCTGAAAAAGATCCAGCCGACCACCCGGTAAGCTTGTATGCTGCCTCTAAAAAGGCAAATGAATTAATGGCACATACGTATAGCCATTTATACGATATTCCCTCAACAGGGCTGAGATTCTTTACAGTATACGGCCCATGGGGAAGACCTGATATGGCCTATTATTCGTTTACGAAAGATATCATCGAGGGAAAACCAATAAAAGTATTCAATCATGGTGATATGAGCAGAGACTTTACCTACATTGACGATATCGTCGAAGGAATCGTAAAGCTCCTCCATCAACCACCTAAACAACAGGATGGCTGGAATCGGGCAAAGCCAGAGCCCAATTCCAGCTATGCACCTTTTAAGATTTATAATATCGGCAACAATAACCCAGTTAAACTCCTAGATTTCATTCAAACTCTAGAAGAAAAAATCGGCCAAAAAGCAAAGGTGGTATTTTTACCAATGCAGCCAGGAGATGTAAAAACAACTTATGCTGATATAACTGACCTTCAGAGGGATGTAGGCTTCTCTCCTTCTACAGCGTTAGAAAAAGGGCTAGAATCCTTTGTTGATTGGTATAAAGAATATCATTTGAAACAATGATTGTTATTGTTATTGTTATAAACAGCAACCTGTCCCTAGACTGTGGACCAATCTTAGAAGAAAGCTGAATGCCTGAAAATACAAAAACCGCATCCTGTGAATGCGGTTTTTGACATTCTATATATCCAATACCACATTCCCCCTCCCGCGAGAAACACAACTTAGCATCGTCTGATTGGAGCTCCGCTGTTCATCTGTCAGGAATAAATCATTATGGTCTATCTTTCCTTCTGCTACCTTCACCTCACATGTACCACAACCGCCCACTCTGCAGGAATACGGGACATCAATTCCATTTAGACGAAGGGCGTCTAGCAGTGAGCTTTCTGCAGGCACTTCCAGGTGTTTGCCGCTCTGTTTCAGAGTAACCCCAAAGGGGACCGAGTCCTTCTTTGAAGGTGGTGCGAAACGCTCATAATGGACATTGAACGCGGGATAGCCATAGCATTTGGCTGCACTAGAGAATTCTTGAATCATTTTTTCCGGCCCGCAAAAATAAACATGCGTGCCGACCCGATGATCCAAAAGAAGATTGGATGATAATCGTTGTGGATTCTCACCTTCAGAAAAATAAAAATGGCATTGTCGAGGGTAGGTCTGGTTCAGGAAATCAAAAAATGCACATTGCTCTTTTGATTTTGCAGCGTAATGGAGCTCAAAGGATTGTTTTTTTGCGGTAAGCTCAGCCATCATTGATAAAAATGGCGTGATGCCAATACCAGCTGCATAAAAAACATGATGCTTAGCTTGAAAACTTAAGGGAAAATGATTTTTCGGATAGCTGACTTTTAAAACATCCCCTTCAGAAACATTATGATGCCAGTACTCGGACCCGCCAGTTGAAGGTTCTGCCAATCGAACTGCTATTTCAATGAAACCTGGTTTAGATAAATTGAATACTGAATACGATCTTTCCATTGTCCCCGAAGACTTCGGCAAATAAGTTGTAATATGAGATCCCCCGCTGAATGGCGGCAGCTCCGCTCCATTCACCGCCTGCAAGGTAAATCTTTTAATTGTCGCTGATTCTTTTTTAATTGATTTTACGCGTATTTCAATGGCAGCATTCCGATGCAATCAAAACCTCCTCCTATTCTATTTGATCGTTACATAACCCAAATAGGCATCCAAACGGCGTGAATAATGGTCAGACACTTCCAGATCCTGACCGCAGTGTACGCAAACGACATGCGTCGAATCCAACACTTCATTTTCACCGTGGCAAGTGCAGCAAATGAGTTTCTTTTTAATTGTTCCGGTAATAAATGTTTGCATGTCATGTTCGGAAAATCCTGCATTCATCGCTCGGACTTGTATCCTTTTTACAAAATCCGAAGTACCCGAAATGTATAAATAAGTGCCCATTTTCTGCTTGCTGAACCATTCGTTCACAAAGCTTTCTTCTCGCTCTTCTTGTAAAATATGAAAATCAAATGGCACATTCTCATCCATTGCCTGGCGAACAAGAATATGTAAATACCGGACCCCTTCTGAATCTGCACAAAATAAAAATTTCCTCTTACCCTCCATATAAGAAAACATATCTTGAATCACCTTTTTTTCAATTCCTCTTCTAAATATTCCAGGACAACTTCCCGGTAAAGAGAGATTCCTTTGTAGTCAGCAATGAATTCCGGAAGTTCATGGAGGATCGCCGAAAATTGCTCAAGCCACGGTTTATTCTGAATGAACTTCTCAAGTGGAAGCATATGGGTGTGGATCGTAAATAAAATCCCATTGCTTTTTGGCAGACGGAATAATTTTTGGACCTCCACCCGAAGATGCACAAGCTCGCCAACATTTTCTTTCGTCACTTTTTTTCGAGCATGGCCCCATTCAGCAAAGGTTTCAAGCGAAGTATCCAGCTTGTTCCCTGCCATAAGGGACCAATTTTTCCTGCCCCATGGTTTGCCTGCCTCAATTCTCATTAAAAATTGCCGGATCCTTTCATCAAGCGAATCAAACCCTGGAATCGGTGAATGTATCTCCTTAAAAGACATCCCCGCATCAAAGTAAAGGGACCAATTCGCAGGGAAACACAGCTGCCCTGCATCTAAAAACAGGTCCCCATCCCGCTGCATCATCAAGATTAAATCCTCTTGGACATGCCGGCCAATAAAATCAAGGGGATCCAGTTCCAATGTTTCATGGTCACCAAATGTAAAAGTGATTTTTTCACCAAAAAGCAGATTTGAGAACACCCACTGGTCATTCTGTTTAATCAATTCAAACTTATCAGGATATGATTCTACAAGATGATGAACGATTAAAGATAACACTTCCCACTGCGCATCAAGTGTATGGGGGGAAGAGTAATAGCATCGTTCCGGATGATTCGTAAGCAGTTTTCTTTTCAAAGTAACTTCATCTATATACTGATCCGTTATTTCTATCGGATTCGGCGGATCTAATGGAGATGCATTGTTAGAGTATCGATAAACATCCCTGTCCCCAAAAGGATATGGAAAAGATAGAAGATTATCTGTTGAGTTCATGGGAAGCACCTCTTTTCAGAATATTTCATTTAATTCATACTATACAGAAGTTGACGCTGGAATTCACTAAAGTTATCGCTGCTTTGCTTCCAAGTTCTTTTACTTAGTCACTTTTGGCAAAAAAAAAGCGGCTAACCTCCAGGGCAGCCACTTTTTTAAAACTATTACTTTAGCATTTTTGAAAAAACATCTTTTAGCGATTTTCCTTTTTTATAATATATTTCATCACGGACTTTTTCATTGATCGTTTGCCATAGCATGATTTCGACATCTGAAAGAGGCTTTGATTCCTCTTCTTTTATGAAGGCAGCAAAATAGTCGAGTGGCACGCCATAAAACCTTGAAATATCCGCCATGATTTCAAAAGAAACCGATTTCCGGGCTCCCTTTTCAAGCATGCTTAAGTACTGCAGTGTAATGCCCGTTTCATTTGCAACATCTTCTAAACGCAGGTCTCTTTCCCGCCTCAATCTCCTTAATTCCTGGCCTAATGGCGTTGTCATCTTAACTCACCCATCTTCCTAATCTAATTTTGATATCTGCTTGTATGTAATAATGTAATACCAGCTAACAACCGCCTCAAATAATGTAATGATGATTTCAACTGCAATCCTCGGCGACTTAAGAAATCGATTTGTTTGGAAGTGAAGTAATTCATGAACAATTGTCTGCAGCTGCTCCGGATAATCAAGCTTTTCATCGATGATGATCACCTTTCGATCATGATGGTAAATCCCCTTCACATCATTCAGGTTTATAAAATAAATACTGATTTCATATTTATTGTGAATTCTGTTAGTCAATGACTTAATATACATGTCATCAACCGACATATACTTTTTATGCATGTAACCAATAAAAGTATAATATGAGAGGAATAAAATCAGTACTAAATTCACATTCAGATGGTCGAAGAATGCAAGGATAGGGAAAATAAGCATTAACTCGAATATCATAGGTCCGAACCTGTCTAAAAACAATTTGCTTGTTACTGCCCCTGTCTCAAGTAAGACATAGCTATATTTTAAAATAGTGCTTAAAAAGAGCATCATGGTCAATGTAAGATAACGAGCTAAATAGGTTTTGTCAGTATACTCATTATAAAACTCATTACAGACGATGATAATAATGATGTACATCGACAACAACGCTATTATAGATTTTAAACTCCCTCTTTTTTGCATAAAGATAGCGAATAAGCTATCTACCAGAAGGTAAATAAATCCGTAAACAACTGAGAAACGGTCGAAAATAATCAATGACATTATGACGTGAAAGAAGGAATATCCAAATCCAGAAAACACTTTTAGATTGATCCTGTCGAAAATGACCATAATACATAGAAATAAAAGGACATTCCCTTCAAGCTCATGCGGTATCTTGATATACAGAAACGTCAAAATAATTGCCGGTAGAAGAAACAAAAGAAAGTATGCTTTCTGGTAAAAATTCTTAATGGTATCCCCTCCGAACTCATTAGCGTATCTCTAAATATACTTTATTACAGCCGGCATCTATAAGATATTTTAAATTTTCGACAAATTCTTTAGGATTCCTCAGAAATTTGTCTATCAAAATAAATATTTTTATACAATTGTTTAATATAAAATCTTATTAGAGCAGAGGATTATCATTTATTCTTCTGTCTTTCCTCCCATACGAGTGCAAATCATTGGTTTGCACTCTTTTTTTATCATAAAATAATTGTCGAAGGAAAATTATGTATTTAAACTTTAGTTTAATATAAAATCAATTTATAAGCGGTGGAAAACTGAAGTGGCCACTTTATGACGTTCCATCGTAAAAAAGATTGGGATCGATAGCTCATACCCAATCTGATAGTGGGAAGCTTTGAAGTACAGCCTCTACTTGGACACTTTGGCTGTATGGAGCTACTAGTGTAACCGGCCCTCTTAGTTATTATTTTTTAATCTAAGGGGAGATAAGAAAAATGAAAAAAGTGTTAGTTGGATTAGCTGCAGGAGCATTGGCAATGGGTATTTTCGCAAGTTCATCACTTGCAGCAGTAACGTATGACTCAGCAACAGGAACAGGGTTTGTTGGTAAGGGCGATGTTCAGCTGGCATTGGGATGGAATAATGCTCAATTGCAGAAAGAAGCTGAAAAACTATTATTTACCTATGAATCAGTTGAAACTTATGAAGTAACTGTTGAATGGACTACCAATGAAGGGAAAAAAGGTGAGAAGACTCACACAGTAGATCATAAAAAAACTTCAGAAATAGCTGCAAGTTTAGATTCTAGCGCCAGAAAAGCTAATCAATTTACTGGTTTCTTTTTAAATGGTGTTAAAGATGTTACAGTTAAAGAAGCAGTACCGGCATTGGGTGATGAATTTCCTGGAGAATCAGGCCATATCGTTACTAAAGTAGAATTAGTCTCCAGTACCAGCACTTTATATGTAAACGGGACTCCATTACAATAAATTAATATGAATATATACCATGAACTTATAACAACACTAGTTCATGGTTTTTTTATGTTCCTATATTTCCGCTTTCTTTATTAATATTGTAATAACGGGCAAAGCGGTAATTTTCGGTAGTCGTACAATATATGACTTTATCCATCTGAATCAATTCGAAAATCTATGGGAATAATTATTATGGTGTAAAGTAGAGGTCTTATCGCTTGACACTCGATGAGATTTATATAATAATCGTTACTGAATTAGAATTATTATAGTTTATTGAATAGTTAACTGAATATCTTCAGTAAAACTATTTCACAAAATAATTCAAACCATTTAAGGAGGAAATTAATCATGGCATTAATCGGTTCTCAAGTTTTACCATTCACAGCACAAGCATTCCATAACGGAGAGTTCATCACTGTTTCTGAAGAAAATCTTAAGGGAAAGTGGAGCGTAGTTGTATTCTACCCAGCAGACTTCACATTCGTATGCCCTACTGAGCTTGAAGACATGCAGAACGAATACGCTGCATTAAAAGAAATGGGAGCAGAAGTATACTCTGTATCAACTGATACACATTTCACTCACAAAGCATGGCATGATCACTCAGAAGCAATCGGCAAAATTGAGTACATCATGATCGGAGACCCTTCACAGAAGATCTCTCGCAACTTCGATGTATTGAACGAAGAATCTGGCCTTGCAGACCGCGGAACTTTCATCATCGATCCAGACGGCGTAATCCAAACTGTTGAAATCAATGCAGGTGGAATCGGCCGTGATGCTAGCCAGGTAGTTAGCAAGCTAAAAGCTGCACAATATGTACGCAACAACCCAGGCGAAGTTTGCCCTGCTAAGTGGAAAGAAGGCGGAGAAACACTTAAGCCAAGCCTTGATCTTGTAGGAAAGATTTAAGGGGTACACTCCCATGTTATTAGATGCAGAAATAAAAGCACAATTAGCCCAATATCTTCAAATGATGGAGGGCGATGTGCTGCTTAAAGTTAGCGCTGGATCGGATGATGAATCACGAGACATGCTGGCTTTAGTAGATGAATTGGCAACAATGTCATCCCATATTAAAGTGGAGCATGCCGAATTAGAAAGAACACCTAGCTTCAGTGTGAATCGCATCGGCGAAGACACTGGAGTGACTTTCGCAGGTATTCCTTTAGGACATGAATTCACTTCATTAGTTCTAGCTTTGCTTCAGGTTAGCGGCAGAGCCCCTAAGGTGGACCAGAAAGTCATTGATCAGGTTAAAGCGATTAAAGACCAATATCGTTTTGAAACTTATGTCAGCCTGAGCTGCCATAACTGTCCTGATGTGGTACAAGCCCTTAACCTGATGAGCGTTTTAAACCCTGGCATTTCCCATGTCATGATCGATGGCGCAGCTTTCAAGGATGAAGTTGAAAGCAAGCAGATCATGGCAGTTCCAACGGTAATCCTGAATGGCGAGCCATTCGGAAGCGGCCGTATGTCACTGGAAGAAATTCTTGCTAAAATGGGCTCTGGTCCTGATGCATCCGAACTGAGTGACAAAGACCCTTACGATGTTCTTGTTGTCGGTGGAGGACCTGCAGGTTCAAGTGCTGCCATCTATGCGGCACGTAAAGGAATCCGTACAGGTATCGTTGCTGAGCGCTTCGGCGGACAAGTAATGGATACTCTAGGCATTGAGAATTTCATCAGTGTGAAGCATACGGAAGGTCCAAAACTTGTTGCAAGCCTTGAAGAGCATGTAAAAGAGTATGGCGTTGATATCATGAACCTTCAGCGTGCTACTCGACTTCAAAAGAAGGACCTTATTGAAGTTGAACTTGAAAATGGTGCTGTTCTTAAGAGCAAGACAGTAATCCTTTCTACTGGTGCCCGCTGGCGTAATGTCAACGTACCAGGAGAAGCTGAGTTCAAGAACAAAGGCGTTGCCTATTGCCCTCACTGTGATGGACCATTGTTCGAAGGAAAAGATGTTGCGGTTATCGGTGGAGGAAACTCTGGCGTTGAAGCAGCAATCGACCTTGCAGGTATCGTAAAGCATGTAACTGTGATTGAGTTCAACCCAGAACTCAAAGCTGACCAAGTTTTACAAGACCGTCTGAACAGCCTTCCGAACGCCACAGTTGTGACTAACGCACAAACAAGTGAGATTACCGGAACTGACAAAGTAAACGGTATTACCTATATTGACCGTGCAACAGGAGAAGAACACCATGTTGAATTACAAGGTGTATTCGTCCAAATCGGCCTTGTGCCGAACACAGAATGGCTTGGCGACACGCTTGAACGTACTCGCTTTGGTGAGATCGTTGTAGACAACCACGGCGCTACAGACCTTCCTGGTGTCTTTGCTGCAGGCGACTGCACGGACAGTGCATACAAACAAATCATCATATCAATGGGATCAGGTGCAACCGCAGCATTGGGTGCGTTTGATTACTTGATTCGAAACTAATTAAAAAGCCGCTTTGCTGCCTCAATGGCAGTGGAGCGGCTTTTATTTTGTTTCCCCTTGAATCAATGATTCCTCTCGTTCCATTTCTTTTAACCGTTGCATATGATCCTTTCCCCACTGACTCATAAGTTGCAACAAAGGTGTTGTCGATTCTCCATATTGCGTTAAAAAATATTCGACTTTTGGGATTTTCCCTTCATACACCTTACGGGAGATCACCCCATCTTCCTCAAGTTCCCGCAAGGATTGAGTTAGCATTTTTTGGGTGATATCCGGAATGAGCTTTCTCAATTCCCCATAGCGATATGGATTCTTGCTCAAATGCCACATAATTCTTGATTTCCACTTTCCGCCCATTACTTCAACCGTAAGTTCGACCGGACAATTATACTTTTTTCTTTTCATAGTAATTCCTCCTCTCTCACTACAAACAAAAAAGTGCCTACTTGTTATCGT
Source organism: Mesobacillus boroniphilus (assembly GCF_018424685.1). Taxonomy (NCBI): domain Bacteria; kingdom Bacillati; phylum Bacillota; class Bacilli; order Caryophanales; family Bacillaceae; genus Mesobacillus; species Mesobacillus boroniphilus. Next base: position 63,982 of record NZ_QTKX01000002.1, on the reverse strand, counting down.
AAAGCACGAGGAATAATATGTAAATTGTATATTATGAAGGAGTTGATATAAATGTCGGGGCTGTTTAAATTCTTTTTACAATTCAGGTCATATTCCTTAAATATAAAGTCCATTCTCATTTGGAATATGATATTTTGTCTGGGTCTTGGTGTTCACTTAATTTTGTATAACTTATTCTTATATAGCATCGTCAATGACGAGATCGCCATAGGAAAAATAATTGGTCTTAACTTCATGGCACAAGCATTGGTTTATATTCCTGCTGGACTTTTTTCAGACCGTGCTGGTTCGAAAAAAGGAGTAATTGCGGGCGTAAGCATTTTTTCTTTTGCTCTGATTGGAAATTTATTTGTCTCTGATGCTGCTGCACTTTCATTTTGGGGGTTTGTTCTAGGGCTAGGTCATGCAGCATCGATTGTTACTTTTGTGCCCTTGCTGACTGAGTATTCCACCTCCGTTGAAAAAAAAGATCTATTCACATTTGCTTTTAGCACTGGTACATTCTTTACATTTATCGGCACATTATTGGGCGGAATTATATCAGATAGCATCCAGGAGATTTTTCAGGTATCCCAGACATCCAGCATTCGGATTACGCTCTCAATTCCCACTATTCTATTGATTCTGAGCCTAGTCCCATTATTATCTCTAAAAGAACATCGTAAAGTAAAAATAAAAAGGACTTCACCATTTTCCATTGTAAAAAATAAACCTAAATCACTCATGCCGATAATAAATTTCAGCCTGTCAAAGATACTTGGAGGAGTGAGTCTGGGCATTCTGGCTCCATTTATTAACCTGTTCTTTTTGCATAAGTTTTCTTTATCTCCCTCAAATATAAGCTTTATTTTAGCTGGTGGAACATTGGCTACCGTATTTTTTATGTCTTATAACTCAAAGATTACCGATCGGTTTTCTGATGTAAAGACCGTATCTCTCTATCATTTACTATCGATTCCAGCAGTACTTTTATTAGGAATCACCCAGAACATCTGGATTGCAATCATTGCCTTTGCAATTTTCCGATCAGCAAAGTTCAGCCTCACCCCCATCGAATCAAAGATCATGATGGAAAGGGTAGAACCTGAGGTCCGAGGATTAGCGAACAGCTTTGGGTTCATGGCGAATTCCATTTGCATCAGTTTACTTGGTCCGTTTGCGATGTATATTGTACAAGTAGCCGGTAATCAAACAGGATACCTAGTCCTTTGTGGCCTTTCTTCCATTGGATCATTGTTGGCAGCGATTTACTTTTGGTTTGCATTCGGAACGCGAAAAGAGGTTTTCAATAAAAAGCTAGAGAATAATCCAGCTTAAATAAAAAAAGCGCAAGCGCCTTGTTAAGCCCCGTCAAGCGTATTGAGCTCCGCTAAGGTAACGCTTATCACATATACTCGAGGCAGCACACACAGGGATGAAAACTGGCTAGGCGCTGGATCTGGACAATTCTCAAATTGAATTTTATACTTTCTTATTCTACAAAAGAAAGGCTTACTTTATGGGTAGGCTTTCTTTTGTATGCATTTATGTACGATTCTTAGATGTAAGTCTCGTTTTTATCCAATAAATCGGATTAATAGCAGGACATGAGAGATAAACTAAGTCGTAGCTTCTGGGGAAAAGGATGTGTCTTGAGTGGATTTTTTTCAAGGACAGGAAACGTTAACTAGCATTCAGTGGGTTCTTAGAGCTGTCGTTGGTTTTTTATTCCTGCTAATAGTCACTAGAGCCTTAGGTCAACGTGCCATCTCCCAATTAAGGCCTCTGGATTTTGCTATTGCTTTGGTAATAGGAAACATTATTGCCCATCCCCTATCAGATGAAAAACTTGGGCTAAAGGGATCGATTATCACAACCACTGTATTATTAGCCTTGTACCTAACGGGGATTTTTATGATTCTTAAATTACCATGGTTTAGAAGGCTAGTTAATCACGCACCGATTACCCTTGTCCAAAACGGCGAAATAATTAATCAAGGATTGAATAAAGCTAAAATATCCATTGATGTTTTATTGGAAGAGCTTCGTGAAAAAAAAGTAGAAGATGTGAAGAAAGTAGCTTTGGCGATTTGGGAGGCAGACGGAAAATTATCCGTTTTTTTAGATCCAAAATATGATCCACTAACACCCTCCTCCACCCAAATGGCATCAGAGCCATTCGATTTTCCCAGGACAATCATTAAAGAAGGTAAGATACATTTCGAGGTATTACATCAAGTTCAGAAGGACGAAAGCTGGGTTGTTTCAACTTTAGAAAGATTGTATCAAACAGAGGTAAAAAACGTTCTGCTTGCCACCCTGGATAAGAAAGAGAATTTTAAAGTTTTTTTATATAAGTGATTAGTCTCATTAGAGTTGATTTAGTTTCAGATTATACTATTATTTTGGAACCTAAGTTTCCGGTAAATTTAAAATAACCTTCAGTCCAAAGATGGATTGAAGGTTATTTTTTAGATCCAAAGAATTAACTATAGACCCTTTCTTTTTCAACAAGACCAAGCGTCTTTGCTGTAGAAGCATGAATCTCATGGAACAGCTCTGGGTTGTCCACTAGTGACACTCCATAAGTTGGGACCATTTCCTCTATTTTATCTTTCCACTTAAACATTTCCTCAGGGAAGCATTTTTCCAACACTTCCAGCATGACGTTTACGGCTGTAGATGCACCAGGAGATGCACCTAGCAATGCGGCTACAGAGCCATCAGAGGCGCTTACAACCTCTGTACCGAACTGTAGTGTCCCTTTGCCAGTGTCCGTATCCTTGATGACCTGTACACGCTGTCCTGCAACTACGATACCCCAATCCTCGCTTTTGGCGTTTGGAATAAACTCTCGCAGCTCTTCCATACGCTTTTCATGTGATAACATGACTTGCTCGATGAGGTATTTTGTCAATGCCATCTCTTTGGCGCCTGCTGCGAGCATGGTAACGACGTTATTCGGTTTAACCGAATTGATCAAATCCAAATTCGAACCTGTTTTCAGGAACTTTGGTGAGAATCCTGCAAACGGCCCAAACAGCAAGCTCTTCATATTATCGATAAATCGTGTATCCAGATGCGGAACGGACATCGGAGGAGCCCCTACCTTGGCTTTTCCATACACTTTTGCATGGTGCTTCTCTACAACTTCAGGATTGTTACAAACCATGAATAGTCCGCTTACCGGGAATCCACCAATTTGTTTTGATTCTGGAATACCCGTTTTTTGCAGCAACGGCAAACTGCCGCCCCCACCTCCGATAAAAACAAATTTCGCGTAATGGGATTCAGTTTCTCCACTTTCAAGATTTTTCACTTTCACTTCCCACGATCCATCACTGACACGTTTGATATCTTTTACACTATGTCTATAGTTAATCTCAACGTTCTTACTCTCCAAATGCTCAAACAACATGCGAGTTAACGCACCGAAGTTAACATCCGTTCCTGAGTCAATTTTGGTTGCCGCTATCGGATCTTTCGATGTACGGCCTTCCATGACTAACGGAATCCATTCCCTCAGTTTTTCAGGATCTTCGGAGTATTCCATTGCCTGAAACATAGGGATATCTGAAAGCGCTTTAAATCTATTTTTCAAAAACTCAACATTATTTTCCCCTTCTACTAAACTCATATGAGGCAGCGGCCTGATGAAGTCCTGGGGATTACGAATCAAATTGCTTTTTACAAGATACGACCAAAATTGCCTTGAAATCTGAAATTGTTCATTTACGTTAATTGCCTTACTAATATCTATCGAACCATCGGATTTTTCAGGTGTATAATTCAACTCACAAAGGGCAGCATGCCCAGTACCCGCATTATTCCACTCATTTGAGCTCTCTTCACCTGCCGAAGAAAGTTTTTCAAACACTTTTATTTCCCATTCCGGTGTTAACTCTTTCAGTAAGGATCCCAACGTTGCACTCATGACTCCGGCACCTATTAAAATAACGTCTGTTACTTTCTGTACGTTGCTCATTATACCCTTCCTTGTCACTATATTTGAGTTGGTGCTCCTACAAGCATATTACCTAGGAACACACTCTTCCCGTTCCTTGTTAAAACCATAACATAATCTATTATAAAGAATTCATGTTTAAAATATCTACTAATTACTGATAATTATAAACTATTTTGACACGGTAAAAAAGAGAGAAGCCCAAACAGAGGTCCGCAAAAAAACAAAATCAATGCCTTAAACCCATTATTACATGGTTAAGGTATTGGTTTTTTCATACTTATATGCGGTTACAAAAGGATTCGAGCTTGAAAAAGGTTTTTATTACAACGTTTACGCTTATGCAACTTATAAAGGGATCACTTCACTTGGTGGCGTGAATTTCTTATACGAATAGAATATAAAAACAAAGGCTTCAGGTTTTTGCACCTGAAGCCTTTGTTTTTTGTTATTGAGCCGAAGCTGGACACCAATCCGTTAATATTATACTTCTATCGCAAATTCGATAAAGCAACTCGAAAAGGATGAAGCTCCGCCGTCATAACTCCCCCTGCTACCGCAGGGTCACTTAACATGAGCTTCTCAGCTTCTACCTCGGATTCAGCTTTAAACACCACAATGCCAAAGGAAGAATCATCCATAGTCGTTGTTCTTCCTGCCATTATGACAGTATCTTGCTCCAAAAGAATTTTCAAGCTTTCAAAATGCCTTCCGACAACCTCATTAGTCTCAGCCGTCCAGTTGCTTTCCACCAGATACTCAGGCAAAAGACGAAGAACATAAATAAACTGCTGAAGCTCCATTGATTTTCCCACTTTCATACTTCATAATCACCGGACCGCTTCTATGTCGTTTCTATTTCATTTCTCAACAAAAAACATTGAAATCGCACCTAATCCAACATGAGTCCCAACTGATACTCCCATTTGCATAATATGAATGTCTCCGGAGTAATCTGTATCCAGTTGAATTTTAGCTTTAAGATTTTCGGCAACTTTACGATCTGATGTATAACCAAGGATGATAAAGTCCGTCATTTCTGGGTCATTTCTTTTCATAAACTCCTGCGTGTAATGTTGGAGTACTCTTTTTAATCCTCTTTCCTTTCCAACTATCGCACCTTTTCCATCCTTCATCGACATGATAGGCTTTAACATTAATATTTTTCCGATTATGGCACTTGCATTCGTGAGTCTGCCACTTTTTATTAAATGATCCAGATCATCTACGGAAAGGAAATGTTTTACCTTTGTCTTATACTTTTCATTAAAAGCAACAATTTCTTCAAAGGAAGCTCCTTGTTCCCTCATCATCGCACTTTTCAAAATCAGCCAGCCACTTCCATGGCTCATGCATTTTGAATCTACTACATGCACTTTTACGTTCGATTCTGGGTTTTCCTCAAAAAAATAATCCCTGGCCAGTACAGCTGATTGATACGCACCGCTCGTGCCGCTGGACATGCAAATACATACTATTTCATCATGGCCAGCTTCAACAGCCTGGTTCATGATTTTCAGGTACTCCGCCGGACTAGGCATACCAGTTGTTGGAAACTCTGGTAACGCTTCCATCATTCCATAGAATTCATCCGGTTGGATATCAATTCGGTCTTTATAGATTTTTCCCTCAATGTTTATCGTTAGTGGTGCCAAGCTGATATCATACTTTTTCAGTACTTCATCAGATAAATCACATGTTGAATCAGCTATAATTTTAATCATTCATATCCCCCAAGACAGCAATTTTTCATCTTACTTATTTCTTCTATTGTAACCTTAAAGATTCAAATAAGTTATAGAAAATCTGACATCTTTCGAGTAATTTTTCAAGAATAAAAGCTATATACTAAAATTCACTTCATATCAAGGCTGATAATCCATTCTGTCTCTGGTAGATATTGAATCGTAAAATATTTATCATATAGCTCTTCAGGGTTTTCAGGATAAATCTCTAAATAGAGTTCTTTTCCCTCTATGGTTACATGTAATTCAGGCTCCTCGTATCTAGACCATCCGCCCAGTTCATAGTCGACATAGGTAGGATACCCCTCCAATTCGATATACTCCTTATTTATGTACTCTGGAAAATCACGCCAAAAAGGAATAAAAACACCCAGTATAAATATTCCAAAAGCGATGGAAAGGAATCTCAGAAACCAAAGAACAGGAGTTGTTAAAATTTCTGGATTCTCTTTATCTGAACGAAGGACCAATCCCAGATAGATAAACAGGAAAGCAGAAATCGTAAATCCCAACATTGTCGTTACATAAGAAGAAAGGACACGACCAATGACCCCTGCAGCAATAAAACCAATGCTCAATATGAATAACCCCAATAGTTGATTCCTGGATAACTTTTTCATTATGATCATCAGCTCCTCCCTTCAACTTTTGCCTAAAAATTAAGTTTTAAGTCAAAAAAAGAAGCTCAGAGCCTTCACGGAAGACAGCTAGCGAGCAATCTGACTCCGTTTTCAATTTCTTCAATGGATAAGCCGCCAAATCCTAACATGATAAAGGAGTCACTCTCGGGAGATGGCTGATGCCAAAACCTGGCCGGCGAATAAACTTTGACACCCTTCTCAAAACTCCTTTCGATCAGCTCTGGACCTGTTATCCCTTTCAGTTTCAATAAGATATGCAAACCTGACTTTTCTCCCACAATTTCCACTTGAGTGCCCATATATTTTTCAATGCTCATTAACAGAGCCTGGTGCTTTTTTTGATACACCTTGCGCATCCTTCGAATATGCCTATCGAATTCTCCGGATTGCATGAACACGGCAATTGCCCTCTGAATAATAGGAGAAACAGATTGGTTATACGCTGTGAATCTTTGTAAATACCGAACCATCAAAGAAGGTGGTAGCACAATATAACTTAACCGTGCAGAAGGAAGAAAGGATTTAGAGAATGTACCTAAATAAATAACCCGTTCTTCTTCATCTAGGGATTTCAGTGAAGGAATTGGCTGTCCAAGGTATCGAAACTCTCCGTCATAGTCATCCTCAATAATGTATCCCCCTGTTTGATAAGCCCACTTTAGGACTTGCATTCTTTTCGAAATAGGCAGAACCATGCCAAATGGAAATTGGTGAGAAGGCGTTAAATAAGCGGCCTTTGCATTCCCCTTTTGAAGGTGTTCCACTGACAACCCGTCCTCCTCAAGATGCACGGGATCAATATGGCAGCCCTGATCCTGCAAAACCTTTCGAACGCCAGTATAACCTGGTTCTTCCATTGCCACTGGTTCTCCCCGAAGGGCTAAAAGTTGGCAGAGGAGCGCCATCGAGTCCTGTGTTCCAGGAGTGATCAGAATTTGCTCTGGTGATGATCGCACACCTCGTGATTGCAGTAAATACTGTGAAATCTCCCGCCGCAATGACCAGTCTCCCAAACTATCACTATATTCAAATAACCATTCACCTTCTTGATCCACTGCTTCTGCTAGACATTTTTTCCATTGTTTTAACGGGAATTTCTGACTATCGACGTTTCCATATTCAAAATCAATAAGTACTGCACTTGATGGCTTACCTTCCAGACTAATAGCATACTCCTCTTCATTTTGGTGAAAAAAAGGCTTTTCAATCTCTGCTACCCATATGCCACTTTTAGGGACACTGACAAGGTAGCCTTCCGATTGTAACTGCTGATAGGCAGCCTCTACCGTGTTCCGGCTAACCTTTAAATGAAGCGTCAACTGGCGAATAGATGGCATCTTCATTTCTGGTAAAAGCCTGCCTTCTTCAATTTCCTTTTTAATCCACTGATATAGCTGTTGATATAACGGCTCTGGTAGCTCCTTTTGTAAAAACGGGGTAATTTCCACAGGCAACCCTCCATCTGTCCCTATTAAACTTTTCAATTCTGTCACTTTTCTTATGTACAGAAATTTCTTAAAATGATTTTAACATTTTTATAGAGAGTGGGTATAAGAAATGATGAATAAGATCCGCCAGGAAAAACATGAATGTACGGATGAAAAGCGTATTGAACAGTTTTTAAACCAAACCCGGACAGGTTATCTTGGGTTAACAGATGGGGATGTTCCTTATGTTGTTCCTTTGAATTTCGTGATGATCAATGAGGTTGTATATTTTCATGGAGCTGCACACGGGAGAAAAATAGATATGATTCATACCAATCCCAACTGTTGTTTCACTGTCGCTGAAGATTACGGAACGATGGTAAGCCCAATACCCGCCAAGACCGATACAGCTTACTTCAGTGTCATGCTGTTTGGAAGACTCGAAGCAGTCACCGACTTAGACGAAGCAACCGCAGCCATGCAATCCATGCTCGACAAGTACGTCCCAGGCTACTACAACCATAGCCTCTCCCACGCCCATGTCGAAAAATACCGCTCCTCCCTCGGGAGCCATACATTGGTTTTTCGACTTGTTCCAAGCACGCGCACCGCAAAAGAAAATCAATTAAACCCGGAATTGGCTTTTTCCTCAGGGAGGACGGTGGGGCTGGATTTATAGTAATAGAATCCTAATGCTAAACATTTCTAAATAGAAGTGAGCGTACAGGAATGTTTGGTAAGACTGAAGAATTATTAATAGTAACGAGTTGGTAAAAGGGAGAGGATTACATTGAGTCATGTAAGGATTAGAAAAATGATGGAGGACGATCAGGACTTTATTTTAGATCTTTCTGCTCGCTTTAATGAGTTTGAGTTTATGGAGTGGAGGGACCTCAGGAAGATGGAAGAAAGCCAACTAAAGATCGCAAAGGAAGCTATTGCCAGCATTGGTCCAGACTCTGAAATTTTTGTAGCTGAGGATTGGGAAAAGAACTTATTAGGCTATTTACATATGACCAAAAACATTGATTATTTTACTGGAATAGAACAAGGCTATATATCCTCCATCGCCGTTTCTAAAGATGGAGAAGGAAAGGGAATAGCCAAGAAACTTATGGAAAAAGCAGAAGAATGGTCAAAGAAGAAGGGATATCACCAATTAACGCTAAATGTGTTTGCTAATAATGAAAGAGCTCATACGTTTTATTCTAAATTAAATTTTGAAAATGAAATAATTAAAATGGTAAAAGAAATCGATTAAGTTCATAGAACTAGGAAAATATCAAGTTAAGCCACCCTATTCAAATTTGAAAAGGTGGCTTGTTCTATTTGTGTTAGGTTTCCGGCGCTTATTTTAAAAAAGAGGCTTTGGGAAATATTTTTTCACCAATGCCTTTAGTAGTAAAATTGTATTGATAAGAATCTATACATAAGCTTGTTTAATCATGAATGCAATGAATTTTTTTATAGGTTTAATCCTTGATCCATAACTTCTTGAAGTCAACCCATCCAAGAGGCTTAATAAAGACTCCTTCTAGCTTATTATCATATTCTACTGAATATTTTCGCCTATATAAGCACATGAAGGAAACCTTTTCTAATAATTCTTTTTCTATCTTAAGAAGGTGTTCTAATTGGTTTTCATACTTCCATTCATTCAGAATAATAGGTACCTTTTGATCAATCTTTTCAACCATTTGTTTGTTCATGTGCTGCCTCAAATAGCTATGTGAAGATATGTAGGTGTCAAAAAGAGAGAATACTAAATCGTCATCGAACAAATTTTCATAAAGGATCATATCGGGATTATTTTGATTCATACCATAAATCGTACTATTTGTTATTTCAATATCGATATTTATATTAAAATTTTTTAATTGCTGCTGCAGTACTAATGCATCTTCTTTATGATAAGCAGAAGTAACGAGATGTAATCTTTCACCACTATACCCAGATTTATTTAAAAGGGTGAAATAATCTAATCTGCGGTCCGTAGCATTTGTATTATTTTCTTTCATGCACAATGAATCAGCACGTATGTATGAAGGATTATTAAGCTGTATTAAAATTTCATCTACGTCGATCAGTTGTTTTATTAGTTTACGAAAATAATAGTTGGAGAGTGGCCCTGACTTTTTCGTATTAAAAGTAATGATTTTACATCCGTTTTCGCATTTGGTTTGATTTTTTAAGGAAGGGGATTGACCTGTCAGGTAATGTAAAAGAAATTGATCCGGTCTTTTCTGATTTTCATATATATTTTCATCTGATTTTATAGTAATGATTTCAACCATATCCAAAAAGGGTCTGCCATTATAATGATACGGGTTTGCATCTAATGATACTCGCAAGTCAGTAGACAACGCTAACTTGAATGCACCTGTCCCGACCAACCTTGAATGCACTAACATCTCTTGCTTTGAAACAATTGATGCAGCATGGGAGCTTATAAAATGTAAAAAGAAACGATTTGGCTCTGAAAGTATAAATTGTATGGTCTGCTTGTCAATTATTTTAATATCTTCAATTTCTCTTACAATCCAGGAATAAAGAGAAATATCACTAGTTAAACGGTCAAAAGTAAATGCAATATCCTCTGCATTACACTCTAATCCATTATGAAAGGTTATCCCCTTCCGTATATAAAAAGTCCAAACCTTATAGTTCTCAGAAATTTCCCAAGAATGCGCAATTCCTGGTTCCACTTCCATTGTTTCGCTATTGAATCCCACAAGGCCATCAAAAATATGCCGAACTATATGAGTTTCAATCCCACAAGCCGTATTGATAGGATCAATTAAACCGATGGTCTTTTTTATCGGGATTTTCAAAATATCTCCTTGATCATTTTTATAAAATCCAAATTGACTTTGCAGCCAAATAATAAATTGCTGTTGGGTCGTTTTAGAAACTTTTTCTTTTTGAAGAAGAATAAATGCTTCATTTAAATTCTCCCTCTTTACTTGTTCCTTTGCCTCTAATAACACTACTTCTTCACCCGTTAATAAAAAGCATATTTCTGAATAGTTCCCTCTACCTTTTCCGGATTTCCATAATATCCAATTCTTTTTTATAAGCTTCTTAATCGTTAAGTTTGCATTTCGGGATGTACAATGTAAAATCTCAGCAACTTCCTTAAGTGATGTTTGACCAAATTCATTATTATCTAAATCCGGGAACCCTTCTCTTAACTCCTTAAATATAGAAAATAATTGCATTTCTTTACGCCCTTCCAAAATGTTATAAGTACTTAACAATCCTTCACATTTTTTAAAAAGGTGAAGAATTACCGTACGAGAATTTCAATTTTTAAATGCAAAAAAGCAAGTTAAACTTAATTTATATTTTAAATCTATATATTGAACATTTCGATTATTAAGGAGGAGTTTTTTTTGAATAAAATCATCACATTAGCAAGAAGACCTGAACAAATACCAGATGAAAAGGATTTTACTATCACATCTGGTCCAATACCTGAAATAAAGCAAGGACAGATATTGATTAAAACCCTTTTCCTTTCTGCAGATCCTTATATGAGAGAACGAATGGATTTATCAAAATCATATATGCCTGAATTTAAGTTAAACGAAATGATTACAGGGACATTGGTTGGAGTAGTAATCGAAAGTAAATCTAAACAATTTTCTATAGGAGATACTGTGTATGGATTTTTAGGATGGCAAATCTATAATGTGTCTGATGGTACAAACATTTCTAAAGTAACAAATAAAAGTATTCCCCCACAAACAGCTTTAGGTGTATTAGGTAGTCCTGGTATTACGGCCTATAACGGATTACTGGAGATTGGAAAACCTAAAAAAGGAGAAACCATTGTCATTTCTGGTGCTGCAGGTGCCGTAGGAACCCTCGTGGGACAAATTGCTAAAATCTATGGATGTAAAGTAATTGGAATCGTTGGTTCTGATGAGAAATGCAAGTACCTAATAGATGAGTTAGGCTTTGATGCGTGTATCAATTATAAAACCAGCCTTAATATCAAAGAAGCATTAGAAAAGATATGCACCAATGGAATCGATTTATATTATGACAATGTAGGAAATGGTCTATTAAATGACATTATAGAGCTTAGCAACAAGAAAGCAAGAATCATTTTATGTGGTCAAATTTCTCAATATAACGGAAGCTCCCCTACTATTAATCCAAAAATATTAGGACTAATGACCAAAAAAAGTATAACCATGCAAGGATTCATGATACATGACTTTATTGGTGAAAAATCAGAAAGAGCCATCCAGCAAATTTCACTTTGGATACAACAGGGACAAATTCAATATAGAGAAAATGTGATTGAAGGAATTGAAAATGCTCCTAAAGCATTAATTGGTTTATTTACAGGTCAAAATATTGGTAAGCAACTACTAAAAATATGATGTCATAAATATCCACATCTCTTAAAATGTGAAGTAAATGAGATTTACTTTTGGCTATTATATTTTGATTACCTTGCTGGTACTGGCTAATAGTTTCTAAAGAATCATGAGGACGTACCTATGCTCCCCTTCCCTCAACTTTTTTTAAAAGGGGTTTTAAGTCAAAATATAAAACGGTTACAATATTGATAAATATTATAGTATTGAAACGGCAAATGAACTCATCCTTCAATTTTTTGATTATTATTTAAAGGACGTTGCCGATTTTAAACCTGAGGAGACATATTGATATGAATCGCTGAACGATATGATATCGTTCAGCTATTTCAATTCATCTTTCTCTCTCTAAATTTAAGCATCAATTTAGTAAACCAGTAAGAAGTATAGACAATGGCAATGTCTATAAGAAAAATATAAAATTGATTCATTCCTCTCTCAATTTTCACTAAACCAATATATTCTTCAATAGTCGCAAAAACAAACGCGAATACAGCGCTTAGCAACAAGGAATAGAAATAAAAATTCTTATTATGATTTGTACAATATTGATACACAAGCAAAAACCCAACTGGCAGTGCCGAGGCTGTCATACTTAAGGCTGGAGGGAACCAGGGCGAGAGAAAGTATGTATGTATAAAATAATTATAATTTGCAAGAACCTGGTCAATATAAGTCCAAAGGATATGAACCGTATAACCAAAGAAAAAGATTTCAAATATCCTTTTTCGATCAATTAAAAAATACAGTAAGATCAATGGCAGCAACAAGAAAGCCAACACCAACCAGAACTGCCAATTCCCCATATCTGAATATTGATTCCAGTATGAGGATATTAACTGGCTTAAATCATCATTTTTTTCGGATATTTGCTTCCAGTAATCTTGGTAACTCAATAAGAAAACCTCCAAAATGTTCATGCCATTATTTATCTTTTAGTAAGTTTCCACTAAAGATGAATGTTATATACAAATCACCGACAAAATCCGACTTATATCTCGCACTATTTGTTAATATTGAGTTATTAATTGTTGCACTAAAAAACCCTTTGCCTGTAAATATCAAGCAAAGGGTTTCAGTTTATAATGATCGCAAATTCTCATTCAAGGTGTAAAAAATAAGATTAGTTAGTCACTACACTATTATTTTTTACTTTTTGTTTTTATTTGTGGTACGGTTCGCCATTGTACTTATGGTAAAGCATACATAAAGTTTTACCTTATTTTCATTTAATTTTAGCAACCCCTAATGCAAAATGTCTAAATAGAACGTTCTCAACAAATTCTGCTTGTGTTTCGTCACAATCTATAATCAATATAACCTCTGAATGTTTTCCTTTTAAAACTCTTTCTCTTTTTTTAAATACTTTTTCTATAAAAAGCCTAATGACAAAACCTATTAAGAATCCAATAAAGGCACCAATAAGTCCCCAATAAATCGGTCCCCATTCTAGTTTGAATCCAATACTTGCCCCAATTACAGAAAAAGCCGTTGCAAGGGCCATACCGATATCAATTAAGGATGTCCCATCCGATCGATGAATTGTATCGAACAATTTTCTTTGCTCAAGTCGATTATCTAACGGAACAGCAAATATGTTTTCTTTTAAAATTCCCTTCTTCTCTAATGTTGAAATAGCCATTTCCAAATATATATGATTTTCAAATGTAGAAAAAAGTTGCATGGCAATCACTCCACTTTATGGCCTTTTAATATTTGGAAATTGGGATTTTGATAATTTTTTGTTAGGAAACTTCTTTGTACCTTTTCATAAAGTTTATTGTTCTCTACTGTGTTTATATATGAATCGAAAACAGCAAAACCATATAAAGATGGGAAAAACAGTAACCATTCAGGTTTTATAATGGATGTGGCTTGTTGCACTTCTCCCAGAAACAAAAGAGATATTGCCTCAAGTGCATGTGAAAAATAAAAAAAAGCAACAGTCCAAATAATAACAAAGAAGGCTGTAACAATCCTATGTATGTAAAGTTGTCCTAATCCCGGCATAAAAAGGGACCATAAAAAAGATAAAACGGGATTCCTTTTATCAAGATAATTAATTTCCAGTGCTCCTATACTAAATGTATTAAAAGGATGGTTTTCATGTTCTGCTAACATATAAACATTATTCATATCTACAGTAGTACGATAACTATCCCAAATAGCAAAAATGTATACTGGGATATAAATCAAAAGCCATCTTGTATCCAAAACTTCCTTTGCCATATCAATATTCCCTTGAAATGAATAAATCATTGATAGATTAACATTTGCTTTTAGATTAATTATTACTTCCCAAATAAACAGTGTAAAACCTCTGAGATATTTTGATAAAATCATATGTCCAAATCCCGGAAACGCTGCAGACCACCAAGCAATAATATAAGGATTCCTTAAATGTATTTGAGTTGTTCCTAAAATACTTACATGGGCCCTATAACGTTTCGCAGTATTGTTATTAGTATAGTTATCCATATCATTACACCTTTTGACCAATATTTGGTTAAAACTATCCCTGATATCTTTATTATGCTTAATGTTAACGAACTTCATGTAGTGAGATAAGTGAACATTAATGTTTTAACAGAATATAACGAGCACCATACATTTGAATTATTAAGTGTGGATATACTATTTATCAATCCATCTAATTAAATGCGTTATTATCTTCCAAAATCTTAGGAAACAGAAGTAACAACCTCAACAGACTCTCTTTTTTCTGATAAATTGATGCTGTATCATATTGGATTCTTATTTCAAGCAGCACAAAATTATCATTCTTATGGTTACAAAGAAATGGTTTGATTTAATGGTAAAAAATAAATGGTTAGAACAACCACCCCTTGCTCCAAATAGAAAAGAAATTTCAAGTCAAATGCAGTAATCCGGGGATTATTCTTTTTAGACCAACCTCTAATTATTCTAGAGGTTGGTTTTTTATGGAATAAAAGTTCTCATTAAAAAGTTATAAATTACTTGTAAGTCATATATTTAGTTTGTTTAACCTCTCTTTATCAAGCACAACTTCAACTCTCTGCTTTACCACTATTTGTGATACGGTTCCCCCCGATTAATCCTAAAAGCGCGATAGATCTGCTCAACCAAAATCAGCCGCATCAGCTGATGGGGAAAGGTCATCTTCGAAAAACTTAGTTGCTCATCTGCCCTCTTTAAAACTTCATCACTAAGTCCAAGCGACCCACCGATGACAAAGGCGATTTTACTTTTTCCGTACGTCGCTAGTTTATCAAGAGTGTCTGCAAGTTCTTCAGATGATTTCAGCTTCCCGTTGATGGCCAGAGCAATGACATATGCATCTGACCCGATTTTCGCAAGGATCCGCTCGCCTTCTTTTTGCTTAACCTGGATCATCTCTGTTTCACTTAATTCCTCTGGCGCTTTTTCATCTGGTACTTCAATGACTTCTACTTTCGCATAGCTTCCAAGTCGTTTTAAGTATTCCTCGATCCCCTGTTTGAGATACTTTTCTTTTAATTTTCCAACCGTAACGATTGAGATATTCACAGTTACCCCCACTTTACAAACAGATTACAAACAGTTTACAAACAAGCTATCCACAGTAGTTATCCACATATTCACATCGATATCCACATTTAGTAGGCGATCATTCGTTCGCCACAATATATATAGCAGGTTGTCCACAGTATCCACAGACAAACTCTGAGTTATCAACAGACTCTAACTTTGTTAATTGAGGGGCTGTTTCAAACTCATCAACTGCTTCATCCAGCGCTAATTCTACATGTTCACCGCAGCAATACTTCATAACACTCATCCCTTCAGCTTCTTTTTATATGATTATCATTTGCTTAAATTCACTATAAAATTTATCCACAACGACCATTTTAACATACGAAAAGCGCAAGCGCCTTGCTCAACCCCGACAAGCGCTGGAGGGCCTGACAGTTAAGTCGTTCTTTGACTTCATCGGCAGGACAGAAATCGAAATGTATAGCCGACTGCCCAGAAACAGAGAAGCTGGAGACTCCGACAAAGAAGCGCTTTTTGCTTCTGCCGGCGGAGTTGAAGTTTCGGAGTTTCTAGGAGGCGACACTGGACAAGCGTCTCGAGGGGTTAGGCGCTGGAGCTAGACACAATTCTTAATACAAATTTTATACTTCTTATAAAGCAAAAAAAACAGGAAGCATTCCGCCTCCTGTTTTGTCCACAACTACTATAATGTTTCTCCGCCTAACTTCATTGTCGTTTCTTCCAGCTGGCCGTTTCGATAGTACTTGATCTGCATATCATCTCCGACCTTCTTTTTATTGTAAAGGTGCTTTCGAAGATCAACGACATCTCGGATTTCTTCTCCGTCCATTTCGACAATGACATCATATTCCATCAATCCAGCCTCTGCTGCAGGTGAATTCGGCTGAACCCCTCTAATGGCAACACCATAATTTATTTCATTAGGGAGCTTTAATATATTTTCCTGGTGATAGGAGGAAATTTCATTTATCGAAGCTAGCTCAACGCCCATGAATGGCCGCTGTACTTCCCCAGTCTTCTCTAAATCTTCAATGATTGGCGAGGCATAATTGATCGGGATGGATAAACCGATGCCTTCAACAGCATTTTGCGCGATTTTCATTGAGTTGATGCCAATCACCTGTCCATCAATATTGATCAACGCTCCTCCACTATTTCCAGGGTTGATTGCCGCATCGGTCTGAAGAACTTCCGCCTGCCAGTCTGGTGTTCCATCCTGGTTGATATCGACCGGAATAGCGCGTTCTAAACCAGAGATAATTCCTTGAGTAACAGATCCTGAAAAAGTAAGTCCCAGCGGATTTCCAATTGCGATAACCGGTTCACCAGGCTTCAGCTTATCAGAGTTGCCAAATTCAGCAACGACTTTAATTTGATCAGCAGGTACTTCCAACACGGCGAGGTCAGTCCAAATATCGCTGCCTAATATCTTTGCTGGAATTTTTGTACCGTCACTCAGGCTGACCTCCAGATTGGACGCATCTGCGACAACATGGTGGTTTGTAACAATATATGCTTTGTCGCCATCCTTCTTATAAACCACTCCAGATCCTGTTCCACCCGATTCCTGAGATTGTCCCCAGAAGCTCGTGCTCTCCTGGATATTCGTAATGCCGACTACTGCATCTCCAGCCTTGTCGACAGCTTCGGTAATTTGAGAGTAAACATCAATAGATACATTTTTTTTAGTAGTATTGCCTTCTTCATTTTCTTCCGCAGGCTCTTCGTCGGTTACAGCTGCCTGATTAGTCGGCTCAATTTTGTATGGCAGCACATCCAAGTTAGATAATAAGGGAATCGAGAAGATCACCAATAACGCACCTATGATTCCACCTGCCAGGCTGGCCCAGAAAAAGCCGCCTTTCCTGCTGTTTTGAGGTTTATACCTGCTTTGAAAATCCTGATCATAATAACCCATGTCCACCAATCCTTTCATTGACCAATAGATACGTTAGTTATTCTTATACAGATTATTATACTATCAGTAACGATAATTTCTAAATCATAAGCCCCCTATGCGGTTTTAAAAAAGGAGTAGAGGGCCTTGTAGAAGCCTCCTACTCCTTTATCTATAAAACTATTGCCATAAAAGCACTAAATTACTGTCAAAGGTGTCGGAGTCTTCGGATCTGTATCTATCAAATCGAACTGTTCACCTACTAAGATGCCCCTGCCTTCCAGGGTCTGGGTGACTGACATCCTTGCAAGGTCCTTCATATTGTTATCAAGGCTCAAGTGGGCAAGGTAAATCCTCTTTGTATTATCTCCAGCTACTTCGCTCATCGCAACAGCAGCATCCTCATTTGAGACATGACCGTAATCGCTGAGGATCCGTCGCTTTACGCTCCAAGGATATCTTCCCATTCTCAGCATCTGGACATCATGATTGCTTTCAAACACGTACGCGTCTGCATTGGAAATGATTCCTTTCATCCTGTCGCTGACATAGCCCGTGTCTGTGATCAGCACCAATTTCTTGCCGTCCTTATGGAATACATAAAACATCGGCTCTGCCGCGTCATGCGACACTCCAAAGGACTCAATATCGAGGCCTCCGAATGATTTCACGGTTTCCATATCAAAGTTGAACTTTTGGTCCAGCGGGACTTCCCCAATCAAGCCATCCATCGCTTTCCATGTCTTTTCATTCGCATAGATTGGCAGCTTATACTTACGGGCAACGATTCCTATGCCTTTTATATGATCGCTATGTTCATGCGTCACTAATATCCCAGAGAGGTCTTTCATTTCTCGGCCTATTTGCTTAAATAAAGCATCCATCTGTTTGCCGCTCATTCCGGCATCCACTAAAAAGGATTGGCCCTCCGTCTCCACATAGATCGCATTTCCCGTACTCCCGCTAGCGAGAACACTAAAATGCAAACTCATATCTCTTCACTCCGTAGTTGTTTTATTTTCTCCGTCATACAACGGGATGACCCGACCTTCGAATGCATGTACAAAAAGGTTTTCCTTGCCATTGACTTCAATCCTCCACGTTGGTGTCACTACATGCGATGCAGTCAGTGAAACAAGAGTGGAATATCCCAATTCAAAATCTGTGATTTTACTCTTCGGCTTGAGCAAACCTTTTTTATATAGAGTTTCCAGCGCCCTTAATGGCGGCAGCAATTCTTCTGCATCCGAGAGTTCATCGATGATCTCCAAATACGTTTGCTTATACGAAGTCACTTCATTATTATCATTCAAGAAGAATGTTAATTTCGAATTGCTGTTATAGTAAAATGTCTTATTGTCGTATTCCTGGTAATAGGTAATCGTTCTAGCTTCATCATTTTTATTCCAGAACTTATACTGTTCACCAGCGAAAATATTTCCTTTTATAAAAGTAGACAGCTCCGCTGGCTGGAATTTGCTAGTTAATTTAATTGGTTTTTCGAGCTTGGCCTCAATTGATGTCCCATCCCCAAGGCTGACTGTCTGTCCCTTGACCTTTGCCATTTCCTCAGTGGTAAATACTTTCGTCCTGACACTAAGATACTGTTCTTTCTTTTTCGTATCAGGAAGTTCACCATAGGTGATATCGTCATTCTTCAGCTTTTCCTCCAGAGGCGCTTCTTTAGGAATTTCATACTGGGCAGCATCCCTTGTATTCATAAACTGGTATACAAGGTAAATATCCAGGACGAGGAAGGTGAGAATAAAGATTGTCTTGATTCTACTCCAATCCATTATTCAATTCCTCCTCCCAAATCAGCTGTCGCCATTCCTGATCGTATAAATAGAACCAGCCTGGTTCCAGCAGAATTAATGAATCTTCTGGTCCCTGCGTCATATAGTAGCCCGGCATAAGGTTTTGCAGCAATTCTGGTTTAAAATCCTTCTTGTGCTGGAGGTGATCCAGTGCTTCATATCCAGATGGCAATGTCTTTGTGACGACATCTGGATTCAAAGGCAGCTCCAAATGGAACCCTGGACGGACATATCTGCTGATTTCTGATTGTCTCCACTGTTGATAAATCTCGGACATCCCGATCTGGTTAAACACAGGATATCCTTCCTTACTGTACAGACGGAATAGGACATTCTGGTTAAAATCATCCTTATAAACGTAACGATAAGCTTCCGTCCAGCCACCATGGCCATTAACAAACTCAATACTCTTCTGGAGCACATTGTTGGTACCAATGACCGAATCGCCACTCCTGACAGGATTCACATAGTTAATCATGTTTGTATCGGTGTCAACGATCATTTTACTGGCATCATCCGTATATTCCTCAATTCCATCGACTATACTGCGCTGTACAAAGCTCGGGTCTGTGAACAAGGCTTCCTTGAACTGTTCCGAATCAAGTGGATTCTGATAGTATGTGTGCAACACCATTTTTACTTTTTCAGTCGGCAGGTACATCTTCTTGATATCGGTAACAGTATGAAGGAAATATGGTGTCAGCCTTCCTGCTGAGTCATAAAATTTCTTCGTAAAATCATTTATATAGGATGGACTTACATTACTTACATATGCTTCCTGATTTTTTTGGGAATAAAAATAAACAATTCCCTCTTGCTTTTGCTGGGTCTCGGAATTAATGATAATTCGGTCGAAATCAAATTTCGGCATATCTTTTACATCGATATTAAGTACCCTCTTGTAGAGTTCAATCGGTACCTCATCGGGGAAAATAATCTCAGTATTGTCTCCATAGGCAATTTTCTCATTAAACTCACTGATTCGCCCGGGATATTTTTTCAAATCGAAGTACTTCCATTTCGAAATAACTCCGATTAGATCATCAATATAGCCATTCCCTACCGAGCCAAACTGTTTTCCATTCACATGGTAGATCACCTGGTGTGGCTTGACAATTTTCTTTAGTTCCTTCTGCGTGGCAATGCTTACTTCTTCCACCGTCTTTTGATTATTTACAATCTCATAGTCCGGTTGATACGTCCAAATATTCCAGGTTAACAAACCACTTAGAACAACGAGAAGTGTTAAAATTACCGTTTTAATATTTTCATATGTCATGACCAATCATCCTCTGCACTCCGGTCATAAGGAAGAGTGAATTGAACAGTCGTTCCCTTTCCTTCCACGCTCTCTGCCCAAATACTTCCCCCGTGGGCATTGACCATTTCCTTGGCGATAGCTAGCCCAAGTCCTGTTCCGCCAAGTTTACGTGTCCTGGCTTTATCGACCCGGTAGAAACGATCGAAAATTTTATCAAGGTTATCTTTCGGGATGCCAACCCCTTCATCAGAAATACTCGCAATAATCTGGTCATCCAGCTCTTTCACTCTGAACGTAATCGTACCGCCTTCTGGGGAATACTTCATGGCGTTAGAAATGATATTATCGAGTACTTGCGTGATTTTATCCTCATCTATTTCTACGAAAATCGCATCATCCGTGATATTTCTTTTAAAAGATACGTTTTGTTCTTTCGTCATTTCGAAACGATCAATGATTCTGTTAAAAAAGACCGGAAAGTTGACCCATTCCTTTGAGAGGCGATAATCTACACTATCCAATTTTGAAAGCTGAAGCAAATCGTTAACAAGGCGGATCATCCGCTCAGTTTCACCCCGGGTGGTCTCAAGGAAGTTTGGAGCAATTTCCTCATCCCTCCATGCTCCTTCTGCCAGCGCCTCCAGATAGCTGCGCATCGTTGTCAACGGAGTCCGCAGCTCATGGGAAACATTCGCAACGAATTCGCGTCTTTCCATATCGATTTTTTCCTGTTCAGTAATATCATAAAGGACAGCAATCAATCCATTTACAAAGCCGCTTTCCTTCTGTATGACTGAAAAGTTTGCACGAAGGATGAAAGGTTTGGTTTTCGTACTGTAATCCAGGACAATTGAGTCTTTTTCCTGGAGCAGATCATCAAAAGTATAATTCTCATCCAGTCCAAGTACAGAAACTAACGGCTGCGACAGCACTGTTTCACGTGGAACACCAAGCATTTGTGCAGCAGGGTCATTTATTAGGATGATGCGCCCTTTCCGATCTGTAGAAATGACCCCGTCGGTCATATAGGAAATGACAGAGGAAAGCTTCCTTTTCTCCCCTTCAGTTGTTGCCTGTGCCTCCTGCAGCTTTTTCGTCAGGTTGTTAAAAGTTATCGCAAGCTGGCCGATTTCATCGTAACCATACACTTTTACCTTCCTGGAAAAATTGCCGCGCGTCATCGCCAGTGCTTGTTTGCGCATATCTGATATCGGTCTGGTAATCGTCTGCGCCAGCAAGACTCCTAAAATAGCTGTGAAAATCAGGGCAATGGCTGTTCCGGTAGCCAGGATTTTATTGATATCATTCATCTGGTCAAAAATATCATCAATCTTGGCTACTAGATAGACAGCGCCTATCGCTTCACTATTATGCATAATAGGTGTTGACAGTACCCAAACTCTTTCGTTTGCTTTCAACTGAATGACGTCTTCATCTTCTTCAAAGATGATTGAACGCTTGATCTTGACGTCAGGAGTCCTCTGTCCCACCATCCCCTGATTGCTAAGGCTTGATGTTCCGAGTATTTTAAAACTGCTCCCGTCAATTACCCGGATTTCGGAAATATCATTGGCTTTATAATCTCTTAAGATTTGCCTAATCGCTTCCTCTTTCGTAGGATCTTCCTTCCCGCGCTCCTTGACCAGTTCTTCCTGTATATCATAAACTAGCAGGTCCACCCGGGATTTTACAGATTCCTGGTAATTCGTCATGAGGGTCGTCTCAAGTTTGCGGACAAAGTAAACTCCGATAATTTGCATGGCAACGAGAATAAGCAGGACGTATATAAGCACAAATTTAAGGTGTATTGATCGAAAAAAACCTACCTTTTTCATCTCTGTCCTTACTCCTGCTCAGAGTTTCTTAAATAATAGCCTACTCCTCGTCTTGTCACGATCCATGTCGGGTGGCTTGGGTTATCCTCAATCTTTTCGCGCAAACGTCTTACAGTTACGTCTACTGTCCGGACATCCCCATAATAGTCATAGCCCCAGACTGTCTGCAACAGATGCTCCCGTGTCATGACTTGTCCAATATGTTTGGCAAGATAATGGAGAAGCTCGAATTCACGGTGTGTCAATTCGATTGTTTCTCCTCTTTTGGAAACAACATAAGCGTCAGGGTGGATGGTCAAGGAACCAACCGTGATTTCATTCGATTCTTCTTTCTCATCTTCTTTAATTGCATTCTGCTGGTGGCGGCGCAAGTTTGCTTTTACCCGTGCAATCAATTCCCTTGTGCTGAATGGCTTTGTGACATAGTCATCCGCCCCAAGTTCAAGGCCTAGCACTTTATCGATTTCAGAGTCTTTTGCAGTAAGCATGATAATCGGCATCTCGTATTTTTTACGGACCTCACGGCATACCTCCATGCCATCACGCATCGGCAGCATGATATCCAGCAGAATCAAATCTGGCTGAACTTCCTCCACCATTTCAACTGCCTGGTTCCCATCATACGCACAGTAAACATCATAACCCTCTTTTTTAAGATTGAACTGTAGAATATCTGCAATTGGTTTTTCATCGTCTACTACCAGGATTTTTTTCTCCATACCAATTCTCCTTTTTAAGCCAAATTAACAATCGTATATTAATGAAATCTTTTCTGTGTAAACATGCTATCTTATCTATTTTACTGTAAATCAGTGAAAAACTGAATTTTTCTGTTATATACCTTCTATTCTTCTCTTCCCAATTGTACCAATCCTGCCCATAACAATGAAATCTTGAGCTTTTTCCATTTTGCCTTTAAAAAAGAAAATGGTCTCTAATTTTTACATCGTATCATTCTGGCCCAACATTGTCGGAAAACAGGGAGATTAGCATTTATCATTGTAACAGCATCTAATGAAAAAAGTCCCTAGTTCGACTAGAGACTTTTACGTATAAGTTAAGGTAATTTAGACAACGGGTCGATAATCTTGCCATTTTGGTATACTTCAAAATGAAGATGTATTCCAGTGGAATTACCGGTTCTTCCCATGATACCGATACTCGAGCCGCGAGAAACTGTCTGGCCTACGTTCACTGAGATGGATGCAAGGTGTGCATACATTGTGCGGTAGCCGTTATTGTGGTCGATGATGATTTTGTTTCCATATCCATCACCCTTGTTACCAGCATATACTACGTTCCCATTATCAGCAGCCTTGATAGTGTAGTTGCTTGGCCTTGCGATATCGATTCCTTTATGCATCCTGCTCCAGCGATATCCCTGACGGCTGGAAACATATCCGCCATTTGTCGGCCATACGAAGGTTCCATCTCCGCGTGAAGGAACAACTTTTGTTCCTTTGATGACGATTTCCGTCACAGGTTCATCAAGCACGACTTCATTAATAACTTCTTTCTTGATTACCCTGCCATTTTGTTCGGTCAGCGAGGAAGTAACGCCCTTCATACCAACCTGGCCTTCCTGCTTCTTTTTCGTATCGCCCTTGAACATGGATGAATCTTTAATGACTTCTCTTTCGAAAGGCACTTCTTCCTCAGTATACACCTGGCGATCAACAATAACTTCAATGAATGGCTTCAAGACAGTAACATTTAATTCCTGTCCCGGTTTCAGTACAGCGTCTTCAGTAAGACCTTCATTTAAAGAAAGCAATTCAGCAAGCTTCAGGTTATGTGAATTCGCGATGCTTCCTAACACATCCCCTTCTTTAACCTGATACTTCTGTTCCTCTAGAGTACCCTTTTTAAGAAGCTGGACTGCTTCCTCAACAGAAAGTACTTTTTCAGGATCAACTTTTTCTTCAGATTGTGAAACTTCTTGAGTGAAGTGAACGTCTAATATACGAGTTTCATTTTCTTTTACTTCGGGTACAGGTAGATTAGGAGAATTCTTTCTATTTTCCACCTCGGCCAATTCTTCTTCAGTAATGTATTGCAGCATTAATGTCCTAATGACTTCATTTGCAGCTTCTTGATCTTTTACATAGGCAACAGGCTTATCACCGATGACAAGAGCTGACGCTTCAGCTTGGACAGTCATCTCGTCTTTAAGCATTTCTAATACTTCACCTGTATTTGCACTGGTGGCTGAGCTGAACACCTGCTCAGGAATAAAAGATACGTCTAAACCAAGCTCGACATCAAGATCCGCGTATTCCTCCTTGACGGATGTCAACTTATCTTCTACCAGTTGTTCTACTTGTGTCTTATCTGCTACAGTACCTACAAATTCATTATTTAAATATACATAATACACAGTTGTTAAGCCAGAATCCGCCGCAAGTGCAGCATTTCCTGCACCGAAAGACAATGCAGCTACAGTTACTGCAGCCATGATCGACTTTTTTATTGCTGGCTTCATCTCTCTAGATGTTTTGCCGGCAAGATTGGACAGCCTATGTTTTAAATTATTCATCCTGATCCTCCTACAACGGTCAAACACTATTAGTCTAGTTCTATATAACTATTATCTGATAATTGTACCTTTATACTTTACCATATAATGTATCGATTAGAAGATTAGTCTTCATTATGTAACAAAAATGTATAATACCTGACATTTTATTACGTTTTTTGGAAGTTAAATGGAATTTAACATCGGAATATTTTCCTATCCAACACTAATAAAATAATCCGAAAACCTAGTAATATCAGGGTATTCTCCTACTTTTGAAGGATTATTATTGAACAATATTGTTAATAGCAATACAAACATGTTAAAAATAGGAATTTTATCGTTATGTTACATAAATGTTACAAAAAAAAGAGAGCATGTCATATGACACGCTCCCTTTTTTAATGGCTCAGGACGGAATCGAACCGCCGACACAAGGATTTTCAGTCCTTTGCTCTACCGACTGAGCTACTGAGCCATGATAATTAAGTTGTTCCCTAAACTTTTATTAGCTTAGGTCCTTTGCTCGAATGACCTTCTGGTCTTTCTCGCAGGTTGCCGCAGATGCTGAGTCGATGATGTGAGCAACCTGCTCTACCGACTGAGCTACTGAGCCATGATAATTAAGTTGTTCCCTAAACTTTTATTAGCTTAGGTCCTTTGCTCGAATGACCTTCCGGTCTTTCTCGCAGGTTGCCGCAGATGCTGAGTCGATGATGTGAGCAACCTGCTCTACCGACTGAGCTACTGAGCCATGATTAAATATGTAATAAAGTGACCCCTACGGGATTCGAACCCGTGTTACCGCCGTGAAAGGGCGGTGTCTTAACCGCTTGACCAAGGGGCCATATATTAAGTTGTCCTTTTTATCTGATGCAAGGTTAAGGAGGATTATTTTCGCTACCGCGAAAAAATCTTGGTGAGCCATGAAGGACTCGAACCTTCGACCCTCTGATTAAAAGTCAGATGCTCTACCGACTGAGCTAATGGCTCGTATAGAAAGAAGTAACACTTAGTTTTGTGAACCCTAAATAGTTTAGTGTTTCGCATCTGCGATGTTCGAATGACCTTACAGTCCTTCTCGCAAGTTGCCGCTGAAGCGAACTCCAGGATGCAAGCAACTGACTGAGCTAATGGCTCGTGTTGAAAACTTTATCACTTTTTGTCGAATTAGTGACAACGTTGTTTATATTACCATAGCATTTTACGGTTTGTATATATTTTTTTGAAATTTTTTTTGCTATTTTATCTTATACATTAATTTCACTTCGAATTCAGTAGCAAACCCTTTTAATTTGATATGGTTTACAAATGAAGATTCTATAAAAACAGGCAAATTCCGCGAACTGTAAAATATCTGGATACTGCTGCGGGAATTCTCCCAAAAAAATTCCCCGCTCATACTTGAACGGGGACAGATATGGAACTATGATCTCCACGGACTGCGGACGACGTTTGTCTGTGTCCGGTCCGGGCCTACTGAGAAGATGGACAATGGGATGCCTGTCAGTTGTGAGATGCGCTCTAGATAGTGTCTTGCGTTTTCTGGCAATTCATCAAGTGATTTCACGCCTGTGATATCTTCAGTCCAACCTGGCAGCTCCTCGTAGACTGGCTCACATTCAGCGAGTGTCTTCAGACTGGCCGGGAATTCTTCAACCAATTCGCCTTTGTAGCGGTACGCGACACAAATTTTAAGTGTTTCTATGCCTGTGAGGACATCGATGGAATTAAGCGATAAATCGGTAATTCCGCTGACACGGCGGGCATGACGCACAACGACGCTGTCGAACCAGCCTACGCGGCGAGGGCGACCTGTAGTCGTACCGTATTCGCGTCCTACTTCACGAATCTGGTGACCGATTTCGTTATCTAACTCTGTAGGGAATGGACCGTCACCGACACGAGTTGTATAAGCTTTTGAAACTCCTACGATATGGGTGATTTTTGTTGGCCCTACTCCCGAACCAATTGTCACACCGCCAGCTACTGGGTTGGAAGATGTAACGAATGGATATGTACCCTGGTCGATATCAAGCATAACGCCCTGTGCACCTTCAAATAGCACTCGACGGCCTTCATCTAAAGCATCATTCAGCACGACGGAAGTATCGACAACATAATCCTTGATTTGCTGCCCATATTCAAAATACTCATCCAGTATATCTTCAAGCTTAAAGCCTTCTGTCTCATAAATTCGTTCAAGCAGACGATTCTTTTCTTCAAGATTGCGGGTAAGCTTTTCCTCGAATACTTCACGATCCAACAAATCGGCAATCCGGATTCCGGTACGTGCAGCCTTGTCCATGTATGCAGGACCGATCCCCTTCTTGGTTGTTCCGATTTTATTAGCACCCTTGCTCGCCTCTTCCACTTCATCAAGTTTCAGGTGATACGGAAGGATGACATGAGCGCGGTTGCTGATGCGCAGATTATCAGTCGTAACATCTTTGTCGTGAAGATAAGCAAGTTCCTTCACGAGCGCTTTTGGATCCACAACCATGCCGTTTCCAATGACGCTGATTTTATCTTTATAGAAAATCCCTGATGGAATTAAATGCAATTTATATGTTTCACCATTGAACTTAATTGTATGTCCGGCGTTGTTACCTCCCTGGTAACGGGCAATCACTTCGGCATTTTCTGATAGGAAGTCTGTAATCTTCCCTTTCCCTTCGTCTCCCCATTGTGTCCCTACTACTACTACGGATGACATATAAAAAGCACCTCCAAAGGTATACGGTTATTTTTTTCCGTTTCAAACATATAAAGTTTACCAGTAAACACAACTAAAAGTCAATAAAACACGAACATTATTTTTATATTTCATTTATTTCGTTCGTGAAACCCTACATCCTATATAGCCTTAATAAAGAATCTGTTAGTTTAGCCTAGTTAATATTGAGCAAAAAAAAGAGAATCAATCCATAAGGATCAATTCTCATTATGCCCCTGGTGGAGCGTACGATTCGTCATACCTGTTTTCAATGTTGACGAATTTATTGTATTCTTTAACGAATGCCAGCTTTACGGTTCCTACTGGGCCGTTACGCTGCTTGGCGATGATGATTTCAATGATGTTCTTGTCTTCAGATTCCTTGTCATAATAATCATCACGGTAAAGGAAGGCAACGATATCGGCATCCTGTTCGATTGAACCGGATTCACGGATATCAGACATCATCGGGCGCTTGTCCTGTCGCTGTTCCACACCACGGGAAAGCTGGGACAGAGCGATTACAGGGACCTGCAATTCACGCGCCAGTTGCTTGAGGGAACGGGATATCTCGGATACTTCCTGCTGACGGTTTTCACCGGCGCGACCGCTCCCAAGGATCAGCTGCAAGTAGTCAATCATGATCATGCCGAGTCCTTGTTCCTGCTTTAAGCGGCGGCATTTTGACCTTATATCGGTAATTTTGACACCCGGAGTATCATCAATGAAGATTCCTGTATTCGACAGGCTTCCCATTGCCATCGTCAACTTGCCCCAGTCCTCATCAGTCAGAGAACCTGTACGCAGCCTTTGGGCATCGATATTTCCTTCAGCACAAAGGACACGCATGACAAGCTGTTCTGCACCCATCTCCAAACTAAAGATCGCGACATTCTCTCCAGTCTTTTTGGCAACGTTCTGTGCGATATTCAAGGCGAACGCCGTTTTACCTACAGATGGACGGGCGCCTACGATGATTAAATCGTTTCGCTGAAAGCCTGCCGTTATTCGGTCAAGCTCGGTAAATCCAGTTTCAAGGCCGGTGATATCCCCTTTACGATTGTGCATTTCCTCAATATTATCGTATGTCCTGACCAGGACATCCTTTATATTATGGAAGGCTCCACCGCCTTTGCGCTGGGCAACCTCCATGATGTTCTTTTCTGCTTCGGCAAGTAATGCTTCGACTTCATCCTCACGCATATAGCCATCTTCAGCGATGCCTGATGCTGTCCGGATCAGCCTTCTAAGCAGTGATTTTTCTTCTACGATTCTAGCATAATACTCTATATTAGCAGCCGTCGGAACGGATGCAGCCAATTCACTTAAATAACTGACGCCTCCAACATCTTCAATCAGCTTGGAGGATGCCAATTCTTCAGTGACGGTCACCAGGTCGATGGCTTTGCCTTTATCATTTAAGTCCAGCATAACGTTGAAGATTTTCTGGTGTGCAACACGGTAAAAATCTTCGGGTAATAGAATTTCTGAAGCAAGAGTTAAAGCTGATGGCTCTAAAAATATTGCACCAAGTACGGCTTGTTCCGCTTCCATGTTTTGTGGCGGAAGTCGATCCGCGAATAATTCACTCATCTGCCTGCCCCCTTACAAAATCTCATCTAATTGAAAAAAGTGATCAGCAGAACCGATCACCTATTTTCTGTAACTATATTATTTTATCATGTTTACGGCTATATGGAACTGTAAATTATTTACCTTCTTTAACATGGACATTTAAAGTTGCCTGGACATCTTTATGAAGCTTGACTGGAACCTTTGTGTATCCAAGTGTGCGAATTGCATCCTGAAGCTCGATTTTTCTCTTATCAAGCTTGATGCCATTAGCTTTTTGCAGCTCATCAGCAATCTGCTTGCTTGTGATTGAGCCGAAAAGACGGCCATCTTCTCCAGATTTCGCAGATAATTCTACTGTAACTTTTTCCAGCTTTTCCTTCAAAGCTTTCGCATCTTCAAGCTCCTGCTGAGCCATTTGCTCTTCTTTCTTCTGTTGTGCATTCAGGGAACTCATAGCAGCCTGATTTGCTTCTACTGCAAGACCCTGTTTGATCAGGAAATTGTGTGCGTAGCCATCAGCCACATTTTTGATTTCGCCTTTTTTGCCTTTTCCTTTTACATCCTTCAAAAAGATTACTTTCATTCTTTTTGTCCCCCTTCTAAATAATCATCTATCGCATTTTGTAAAAGTGTTTCTGCCTCATCCGTAGAAATATCATACATTTGTGTGGCAGCATTGGTTAAATGCCCGCCACCTTCGAGATTTTCCATGATCACCTGGACGTTGATTTCACCGAGAGATCTTGCGCTGATGCCAATGATGTCTTCTGATCTTTTGGAGATCACGAATGATGCTGAAACACCATCCATCGTCAAGAGTGTGTCTGCTGCCTGCGCAATCAGAACCTGGTCGCAATAAACATCGTCCTCGCCTTTTGAAATGACAATGCCATCACGGTAAAAATAAACATTCTCTATAATTTTAGCTCTTTTGATATACGTATGAATATCTTCTTTTAAAAACTTTTGGACTAGAACGGTATCCGCACCATGGCTGCGCAGGTATGATGCAGCATCAAAAGTCCGGGCTCCTGTCCTTAAGGTGAAGCTTTTAGTATCGACGATGATTCCCGCCAATAAAGCAGTCGCCTCAAGCATCTGGATTTTGCCGTTTTTCGGCTGGTATTCAAGCAATTCTGTAACAAGTTCAGCCGTCGATGAAGCATAAGGCTCCATATAGACGAGCAGTGGATTTTTGATGAATTCCTCGCCTCGGCGATGATGGTCGATGACAATGACATTCTCGATCCTGTTCAACAGTCGCTCATCGATCACAAGCGATGGTTTATGAGTATCGACAACGACTAGCAATGTGTCATCAGAAGCAATTTCATATGCCTGTTCTGGTGTAATGAATCGTGAGTAAAGGGAATCGTTTTCCTTAATCTCATCCATCAGACGCTGTACGCCTGTATCAATCTCATTTTTATTATACACAATAAAGCCTTCACGCTTGTTCATTTGTGCTACTTTAAGGATGCCGATTGATGAACCAATTGCGTCCATATCCGGATTCTTGTGTCCCATAATCAAAACCTTGTCACTTTCGACAACCAATTCCTTCAACGCATGAGAAATGACTCGCGCCCTAACCCTTGTGCGTTTTTCAACTGGATTCGTCTTGCCGCCATAAAACTTAACTTTGCCATTAGGCTGTTTGATCGCTACCTGGTCGCCGCCGCGTCCCAAAGCCAAATCTAGACTCGACTGTGCCTGTGTTCCGAGCTCAGGAAGCGATGAATAGCCTGTACCAACACCAATACTCAAAGTTAGGGGGACATTTTGCTTTGACGTCGTTTCCCTTACTTCATCGAGGATGGTGAATTTTCCTTTTTCCAGCATCAGGAGAATATGTTCACTAAAAACAGCGATGAATCGTTCTGAAGAAACCCTTTTGAGAAACACTCCATTATTGGTAGCCCATTTATTTAAAATGGAAGTCACAAGACTGTTCAAGCTGCTTTTCGTCTGGTCATCCATTCCCTGAGTCAGTTCTTCATAGTTATCAAGATAAATAATCGAAATAACAGTGCGCTCATCACGGTACATTTTTTCGATTTCTGCTTGTTCGGTCACATCGAAAAAGTAGAGCAGCCGTTCCTCAGGTTTATGGATGACTCTGAACTTCCGGTCGTGAAGAGTTAAGATTTCTGTTTCCACCTCTTGCTTGATCAATGGAATGACCGCATCGGCAACATCATACAGCGATTTGCCTACTAGTGAGTCTTCATTGAAACAAGCAGCAATAAAAGGATTCGTCCACTCAATATAATAGTCGTCATTAATCAGCATGATCCCAATGGGCATTTCCATCAATGCTTCTTCGCCGACTTTTTTCACCCGATAAGACAGCGTGGAAATATATTCTTCCGTCTCCTGCCTAATTTTATGGTTTACTTGAAAAATTAGATATATCAACAGGCCAGTGAGAATGAAGCCTGCTGCTCCTATAATCCAATTATAGTAAGACAGCACTCCAATTAGCACCAGTATTACGGCCATCAATCCATACAATGGATATCGTATTTGCCGCCTCTCTAAATAAGAAGGCATGTGCTCAGCTCCTAAAGCGTTAGTTTCTGATTACTTCTTCTCCCCAAGACGTTTTCTTAAGTCAAATCCTAAATCAATTATACCTAATATCCTGACAATATAAAGAACAAATGGCAGGAGGAAAATCAGAATCATGACGATGATTGGAACAGCTTTAGGATACCGTTTAATATGTGTTACATAAAACACTAATGATACCCCTTGGAGAACCATCAGCATCTGCAGTATGAACGAAAGATTGGAAATCACCCAGAACCAGTATGTTCCTTTTTCAGGCTGCATGATCAAAGCTGCAATCATCGTGATGAGATAGTACCATAAAATACTCTTAGGCAAGTTCAAATCCCTGAATGGGCGCCAGGTTGGCACCTTGATACCGAAACGTTTCAAGAATGGGAACGATACAAGCTGAAGCAGGAATACAATCAAAAATGAAGCCATGACGAACATGCTTGGTACAAGTACTTCAAGCATATCGACCATTGACTGAAATTGCTCGATGAGGTTCTCATCTGGTGTTTGCCCCATCTGTTCAAGCAATTTTATCGCCTGGTCGATAGAGGCTCGAAAAACCTCCATCATTTCATCAATAATATTAATTTTAAATAAAATGACCGACAATGCATATTGTGCCACTAAATTCAAAAGAAAAACGAGGGAACCAGCTATGTATGCTGCAAACCTGCTTTTCCCTTCCCTGACCATGTAACCCATCACGGCTCCAGTCGTCCCATATGCCAACGCCAGCGGGATTGCCAGGAGTGACCCTAGAATCATCGATAAAAATACGGCTGCAAGCGTAAAAACAGCAGTACTTTTCCAGTCATACTTTGCACCGAAAAACATGAATGGCAAAGAAAGAAAGAGATTCACAATTAAACCAAGGCCAGGTATATAAAAAGTGATCAACAATAAAACCGCAAAAATCGCTAACAGGACGGCCCCCTCTGTCAGCTTATATGTATTTTTCATAATCCACCTCACAGAAATGCGTAAGCGCCTTGAACAGCCCCGACAAGCGTTGGAGGGCCTGACAGTGAAGTCGCTTTTTGACTTCATTGGCAGGACTGAAACGTCTCGAGGGGCTAGGCGCTGAAGCTAGACACAGAAATGCGTAAGCGCCTTGGACAGCCCCGACAAGCGTTGGAGGGCCTGACAGTGAAGTCGCTTTTTGACTTCATTGGCAGGACCGAAACGTCTCGAGGGGCTAGGCGCTGAAGCTAGACACAGAAATGCGTAAGCGCCTTGAACAGCCCCGACAAGCGTTGGAGGGCCTGACAGTGAAGTCGCTTTTTGACTTCATTGGCAGGACTGAAACGTCTCGAGGGGCTAGGCGCTGAAGCTAGACACAGAAATGCGTAAGCGCCTTGGTCAGCCTTGAAAGTTTTGGGGCTAGACGAATAGTTCTCTTTCAATTCAAGTTACACTAACCATAAGAACTATTTTAGCTTCTAAACAACTGACAAGCAAACGAAGTGCCGTACAGCTAATATAAAAGGCAGCGGGATGCCCCGCTGCCTTTTAAAATCCGATCATTATTCGCCTGAAACGTATGGCAGTAATGCCATTTGACGAGAACGTTTGATTGCAACTGTCAATTTACGCTGATACTTAGCGCTTGTTCCAGTTACACGGCGTGGTAAAATCTTACCGCGCTCAGAGATGAATTTTTTCAAAAGATCTGTGTCTTTGTAATCGATCTTAGTGATTCCGTTTGCTGTGAAGTAGCAAACTTTACGGCGTTTTGCACGTCCGCCTCTGCGTCCACCCATTGCCATGGTCATTTCCCTCCTTGTGTATTCTATTTCATGTCCTAGTTATATTAGAATGGAAGATCATCATCTGAAATGTCGATCTGGCCGCCACCTGCAAATGGATCTTCATCTACTTTTGTATAACCTTGGTTTTGTCGTTGATTCTGATTCTGATTCCCGAATGGGGAACCTTGATCATTTTGACGGGAATAACCGCTATCCCCTCTGTCTGAAGACTGTCCTTTTGGCTCAAGGAACTGAACACTCTCAGCAAGAACTTCTGTAACGTATACACGCTTACCATCTTGTCCTTCGTAGCTGCGAGTTTGAACTCGTCCATCAACACCTGCAAGGCTGCCCTTCTTCAAGAAGTTAGCAACGTTTTCGGCCGGACGGCGCCATACCACACAGTTGATGAAGTCAGCTTCTCTTTCCCCCTGTTGGTTGGTAAATGAACGATTTACCGCAAGAGTGAAAGTAGCCACCGCAACTCCATTCGGTGTGAAACGTAATTCAGGATCCTTGGTCAAACGGCCAACAAGAATGACACGATTCATCATCAGAATCAACTCCTTCCCCCCAGCATGGATGTTCCATGTGAAACATCTGCCGCTGAAAGTTTATATTTATATCATTAATTATTCTTCTTCTTTAATTACGATGTGGCGAAGGATATCTTCGTTGATCTTAGCAAGACGAGAGAATTCCTCAACTGCTGCCGGAGTAGCGTTTACCTTAACAAGCTGGTAGTAGCCATCACGGAAATCATTGATTTCATAAGCTAGGCGGCGTTTGCCCCATTCCTTAGCTTCTGCAACTTCCGCACCGTTTTCTGTAAGGATTGTGCTGAAACGCTCAGTAAGAGCCTTTTTAGCTTCCTCTTCAATGTTTGGGCGGATGATGTACATAATTTCGTACTTTCTCATCACTGTCACCTCCTTTTGGTCTAAACGGCCCCATTACAGGGCAAGGAGTAATTGATTAATTACTCACAAGATGAAATTATATCACAGAATATATTCAAAGGCAACGCTATGTATAGCAATTCTGCTTTTCATATTCTAGGCGATTAATCCCTTTAACTAAACACTAACATATGTTCGTATTTCTGTCTATTTTAACTTTAGGAAATTTAAACCTTTTTTACAAATACAAAAACCCTGCGAATTACGCAGGGTTTAGCTTATTAGACATTAAAACGGAAGTGGATGATGTCTCCGTCTTTTACTTCATATTCTTTTCCTTCGAGACGTACTTTTCCAGCTTCCTTGGCTGCTGCCATGGATCCGGCTGCAAGAAGGTCATCGTAGTGGACTGTTTCTGCACGGATGAATCCACGCTCGAAATCAGAGTGGATGACACCAGCACACTGAGGTGCTTTCATACCGTGGCGGAATGTCCATGCACGGACTTCCTGGACGCCAGCTGTGAAATATGTGGCCAGTCCAAGCAGACTGTATGCCGCACGGATCAACTGGTCCAAACCTGATTCTTCAATCCCTAGTTCCTCAAGGAACATTTGCTTTTC
Source organism: Mesobacillus boroniphilus (assembly GCF_018424685.1). NCBI lineage: Bacteria > Bacillati > Bacillota > Bacilli > Caryophanales > Bacillaceae > Mesobacillus > Mesobacillus boroniphilus. Next base: position 28,871 of record NZ_QTKX01000002.1, on the reverse strand, counting down.
TTCGCCTTCAAGCTCAGCGATTTCTTCTTCAATCTTGGCACTGATGACGATTACTTCCGCATTGTCTTTTTGTGCAAACTCACGGACTTTCTGGACATATTCATTTCCGCTTGGATCTGCGACATCTTCTTCGCCAACGTTAGCAACATAAAGCATTGGCTTGATTGTAAGCAAATGAAGTTGTTTAACGATTTTCATTTCTTCGTCAGTGAATTCAACCGCTCGTGCTGGTTGTTCAGCTTCAAATGCATCACGCAGACGAGCAAGAATTGGAAACTCAATAGATGCTTCCTTATCTTTTTGCTTAGCCAATTTCTCGACGCGGCCAATTCTTTTTTCAACCGACTCTAGGTCAGCAAGAATCAACTCCAGGTTAATAACCTCAATATCAGAAATAGGATCTACTTTACCTGCAACGTGAGTGATATTGTCATCTGCAAAGCAACGGACTACCTGGCAGATCGCATCCACCTGGCGAATATGGGAAAGGAACTTGTTTCCTAGCCCTTCACCTTTGCTGGCACCTTTAACGATTCCAGCGATGTCAGTGAATTCGAATGCAGTCGGTACAGTCTTTTTCGGTTGTACAAGCTCAGTCAATTTAGTTAAACGATGGTCAGGAACCTCAACGATTCCGACATTCGGGTCAATCGTACAGAACGGATAGTTAGCTGATTCAGCACCAGCCTGTGTGATCGCATTAAACAATGTAGATTTCCCAACGTTAGGAAGTCCAACAATACCTGCTGTTAAGGCCATCCATGTCACTCCTCTATTTAAAAATGTATCTATTCAAGCAAGAATCACCTAAACGATTTTTTCCTCTCACAATTATAGAGATTACGAAAGGAAAAGACAAGCTTGGAAGAAAAGCGCAAGCGCCTTGGTCAGCCCCGACAAGCGTTGGAGGGCCGACCGGTGAAGTCGTTCTTTGACTTCATTGGGCGGACCGAAACGTCTCGAGGGGCTAGGCGCTGGAGCTGGACAAAGAAAAGCGCAAGCGCCTTGGTCAGCCCCGACAAGCGTTGGAGGGCCGACCGGTGAAGTCGTTCTTTGACTTCATTGGGCGGACCGAAACGTCTCGAGGGGCTAGGCGCTGGAGCTGGACAAAGAAAAGCGCAAGCGCCTTGGTCAGCCCCGACAAGCGTTGGAGGGCCGACCGGTGAAGTCGTTCTTTGACTTCATTGGGCGGACCGAAACGTCTCGAGGGGCTAGGCGCTGGAGCTGGACAATAATCGAAGTGAAAATTCACACTTTTTTAATCTTATAAACAGAAGCAATAGTTCCACTTCTTCTCATTAGCGGGCCCTATTGGTGACCTCTTTTCCGGTTTTCTTGGATTTTAGGGCGCCAATAAGCTCTATTGGTTACCTCTTTTTCGGTTTTCCTGCATTTTAGGGAGCAAATATGTTGATCCCTGTTCCCCTCAAAAGAAACGCCGCACTCTCAATAAAGTGCGGCAGAACAGTCATCAATCTTTTTCGACTTTTTCGATATTAACAAGGCAATCGTATAGTGTACTGCCGAGTCCGTTGTCTGACTCCCTGCTTGAGGTCAGGAGGTTAGCGGAGCCGCCGAACCGGGCGCTCAATCCTTCGTCGATATTCACGGTCCCTGGGTGGGCAGCCTTGAGGATCGACACCGTACCATGGATTTCGCCTCTATCATTCCAAACCCGGACATAGTCCTGATCTTTCAACCCTTTTTCAGCAGCCACACTATTAGCAATCTCCACTTTCACATAAGGTTCTGGCTGGAACAGGTGGAAATGCTGCGAGTGGTTGGAACGCAACGGGTGAATCGTCAACAATGTATATGGATATTTTTCCGCCAGTTCTGGGTTGGTCCATTTTGTTTCGGTTGGCAGTGACAGCTTGATCCGGCCGTCAGTAACTGCAGATGAAGTGAATTCATATTTGCCGCTTGGCGTCTTGAATTTACGATTTGCCCATGGAATCTCATCTACTAGCAGTTCGGCAAATTTCTCATCACGAATTTTTTCGAGCGAGATACCCTTCTTCAACAATGAAACGAGCCCCATTTCCAAGAATTCTTCTCTTGTAAAATCAAATTCCTCGCCAAAGCCTAATCTTTTTGCTAATTCCGCCCAAATCCAGGCGTCCGGCTTTGCTTCTCCTGGTGGCTCAACCAGCTTCGGACCGTGATTTACATAATGATGGTACATGGAAGAATAGTAGACATCTTCTACCTCAAAAGCAGTGGCAGCCGGCAAAACATAATCCGCAAGCTCTGCTGTATCCGTCATGTACTGGTCGATCACTACAAGCGTTTCGAGGGATTCAAACGCCTCTCGAACTCTATTAGTATCAGGTACCTGTGTCAGCGGATTTCCGCACGTGACAATTCCCATTTTTATCTCAGGATCAACGGCTGAAAGGATTCCCTCTGCCTGCCTCATCATTGTAAAAGTACGTGAAGAATTTTTCCGCTCAGCCATGGTCATATTTTGGTAGTCAAAGCTCTGCCCTACCTGCTTGTTCGCATAGTTCGCGCCGCCGCCAGGAATGCCGATATTGCCGCTGACAGCAACTAACGCGTCTAGCAGCCTGATGGTATTGCCTCCATTTTCATAACGCTGCATCCCAAGGCCCATGATGGTTGATACTGGCCGGTCAGCATATACTTCTGCAAGATGAGTGATGATCTCAATCGGAACTTCGGTCACTTCACTGATATAGTCCAATGTTACGCTATCCAGCAATGCCTTTAAATCCTCGAAGCCAACTGTATGAGCTGCCAAAAACTCCTCATCATGCAATTTCATACTTAGAAGTTCCTTCATTATGCCAGCTGCCAGTAGCCCGTCAAAACCCGGCTTGATGGAAATGTATTCGTTCGCCAGCTTGGCTGTAGCATTAAAAATCGGATCGATTACATAAATCTTCGTGCCATTCTTTTTCACAGACTGCAGGTTTTGAAAAAGATGCATATTTGTCCGAGCGACATTCCTGCCCCAAATGACGACATGCTTACTGTTCGCCAAATCCCCCGGGGAATGGCTGTAAGCATCGCCGAAATCCCAGTTTTGCGCTTCAATCCCGGCTCCCCAACAAATTGAACCGGTCAATTCAGTCACACCGCCAAATAGATTGAAAAAGCGGCCGTCAAGATTGGAGAGTAAACCACTGTTGGCGTAATCATGGCTATGCAAAACGGAAGTGGTTCCAAAGCTATCTTTATAATGAGCCAGTTTTTCCGCAATCTCATCGAGTGCCTGCTCCCAGGAAAGCTGCTGGAATCTACCCTCGATTTTTTTTAGCGGATAAAGCAATCTATTTTCTGAATTTGCCCTGTTCTCGAGCATCCTGCCCCGTCCGCAAATCTTTCCTTGAGTTATGGGATGCTCCGGATTACCTTCAACCTTCGTTACCTTCCCATCCTCGACAGTAACAAGAAAACCGCAGCTGTCCCAGCAATTCAGCGGACAAGCTGAATGATGTACTGTTGCCACTTCCTCATCCCCCCACTAATTCTCTATATCGTTCATAATTTTATTATTAAGGATAATACAATCATGATAAAAAAAGAAGCAGGGATTATTCTTCCTGCTTCGATAAAACTTTTTTAACTTTTCGCGTGAATTCTTTTCTTGGAATCAAGACACTGTGCTCGCAGCCTTCACACTTGATTCGGATATCCATGCCAAGACGGATGATTTTCCACTTGTTGGTGCCGCAAGGATGTGGTTTTTTCATTTCAACAACATCATTTAGTTGAAACTCGTGGTCCAATTTTAAAACCTCCTTGTTTATTTACCGAATTCTTTTTGCTCTCCGCCTTCCTGGCGAGAGTACATGACCATTCTTGGGAATGGAATCTCAACTCCATGCTCATCAAGGACACGCTTTATATCTTTGCGAAGCTGTCTGCCCATATACCAGTGTTTCATTGGAAGGGATTCCGCCACAATACGGAGTACAACCTCAGACGCCCCAAATTGCTGGACACCCAAAAGCTCAGGAGTCTTGACCAGTTCTGGGTACTTTTCTGTAGTTGTCTCCAAGTATTCCTGAAGCACTTTTTCTGCGTACTCAAGATCACCCTCGTATGCAATGCCAATGTCAAGGACAGCGACACTGTTAAAGAGTGAGAAATTGGTGACTTCTACAATGCTGCCATTAGGAAGGATATGGATTTCCCCTGTAAAGCTTTTAATCTTCGTCGTCCGCAGCCCAATTTCCTCCACAGTTCCTTCAAATTGTCCGATTCTTACATAATCGCCAACCGAAAATTGGTCTTCAAAAATAATGAAGAAACCAGTAATGATGTCCTTAACCAGGCTTTGCGCCCCAAAGCCGACTGCTAAACCGACGATCCCGGCACCAGCAAGCATCGCCTGTACATTGATGGTCAAAGCCGAAAGAATCATCATGATGGCAATAAAATAGACGACATACGTAAGGACATTTTCAAGCAACTTCATCAATGTCGCTTCACGTCGCTCCGTAATCCGTAGAGGCCCCCTCGTCCTAACCTTAAAGAAATTGCGGATCGCAATCTTTCCAATTCGGATGAGCAAGCCTGTGATAATCAAGATCGCAATGATTTTTAAAACACTTTCTCCAATTGCAAACCAAAGGGCATCATCCATTAGTTTTTGGCTAAATTTATTAAAAATCTCTTCTGTCCTAGTCAAACTTTCTTCTGTTTTACTCATATTTTCACCTACCTGAAAAATTCATGCTTACATTAGTGGCTCTGTATAACAGAGCCACATTATTAAACGTTATGTAACAAACTAGAAGGTTTCATACAAACACAATCATTTTAACAAGTTTTATAATGTAGTTAAAGAAGACTGTTTCTGAAATTTAAGGGCATAAGTAAATCTTAACAGTTACAGCATGCTCTCACTCTAAACCAACATATTATTATCCTAATATAAAATTATCATTTTCCGACAGAGACCAAACCATTATAATGCCTTCTGTAAAAAATAAGTACTTATTCCTCTAAAAAAGATTCACTGCTCCAAAAGACCCTGTTTAAATGTTTCTGTTTACAGGTATGTATAGATTACAAAAAAAGGCCGTATACTAATAGTACGAATTTTTAAGGAGTTGATCCAATGAATCTCAAAAACCATTTTTTCGAGCGGAGAAACAATGTGGCAAAAATCAACCATGAAGATGAGCTGGCTGCCGAAAAGCTGGCTTCTGAAATCCTGGACCATTTGCCTAATTTCAGCACACGCCCAATTGTTTTTGTCTGTATTGGAACTGACCGCTCTACCGGTGATTCATTGGGTCCGCTAATCGGAACACTGCTGCAGGAAAAGGAAGTTGCTCCTTACCATGTATATGGAACTCTCGATGATCCGATACATGCAGTGAATATGGATGCAAAACTGATCGAAATCAAAGAAAAGCATTTCAATCCTTTTATTATCGGCATAGACGCTTGCCTTGGCCGGCTAAAAAGCGTCGGCTCCATCCAGGTAGGAAATGGGCCAGTCAAGCCAGGCGCCGGGGTGAATAAGGAACTGCCTGAAGTCGGAAATATGCACATCACCGGCATCGTCAATGTCAGCGGATTCATGGAATTCTTTGTATTGCAAAATACAAGACTGAACCTCGTTTTGAAAATGGCAAAAACGATTGCAAACGGTATTTTCGAGAGCAGTCAGCAACTACCGAAGAAACAGGATTGGACTAAAATCAACTGGGATCTTGAAACCGAGCAGCCAACAGTAGCAGAATAAGATTCTAAAAAATGCCTGGAGGATCCAGGCATTTTTCTATTAAATCCCAATCATATAATGCGAGATCGTAACTAGAACACCAGTAACAAGAATACCTGGCAGAAGATTCGCAACCCTGATTTTTGTCAATCCAATCAGGTTCAAGCCGATGGCGAAAATCATGACGCCCCCGGTTGCAGTCAACTCAAGGATGAAGCTATCCATCAATGCCTGCGGAATAAACTTATCTATTTGTGTCGCAAACAGCGCGATCATTCCTTGATACAGCATGACTGGAATCGCGGAAAAAAGAACCCCAATACCTAGTGTGGTAGTCAGTATTAATGCCGTAAAGCCGTCAATGATTGCTTTTGTATAGAGGACGTCGTGGTCACCGCGGATTCCACTGTCCAGGGCACCGATAATGGCCATGGCGCCAATGACAAAAATTAGCGTCGCAGTCACAAACCCTTGCGAAATACTCCCTTCCCCTTTTGACCCAAGCTTTCTCTCAAGCCAGTCCCCAGCTGAATTAAGCTTATCCTCAAGCTTCCAAGCTTCACCAAGGACAGCACCAATCACTAAACTTAAAATAACAATCAGGAAATTAGCACTTTTAAAGCCCATTTGCAGGCCCAGCACCATTACAGCAAGCCCGATGCCATGCATGACTGTGGCTTTCATATTTTCAGGAATTCTCGTCAATAGCCTGCCCAGCAAGGTCCCGATGATAATCAGTAACCCATTTACAATGGTGCCAAGTAAAAACATATAGTTCACCCGTCTTCAGATTTTGTTATGAATAAGCTTATTTAAAAGCTGTATTCACATTGATTGTTGTTTTTCAAAATACCTTTGCATCCGCATACTGAAAGGCATCAGGGCTCTTTTCAAGGAAAAGTTGGAAATGAGATTCATCCAAACTCGAAAAAACCCAGATGCCAGTCTTTACTTTTGTTTCTGCAACCAACAAAGTAACCAAAAGAGCCTTTGTAAAAAAAGAAGCCATCAAATTGATAGCTTAGGAGTTTTGCTGATCTAATAGTTCCAGAATCCGTTCTAAATCATCTTTGGAGAAAAACTCTATTTCAATTTTCCCTTTATTTTTGGATTGTTTGATGTTTACGGTGGTGCCAAAGCGTTCACGAAGCGTTGTTTCACGTTCACGAATGAAAACATCTTTTGTTACTTTGTCTTTTTTTGTTTCACGTGGAACAACTTCGTTCATCTCTTGGATCAGCTGTTCAAGCTGGCGGACATTCATTCCATCTTTAATGATTTTATCGACCAGGATTGAAAGCTTGTCTTTCTTCCTTAATCCTAGAAGCGCGCGCCCGTGGCCCATTGAAATCTTACCATCAGAGATGAGTTGCTGAATTTTTGGAGGCAGCGACAGCAAACGGATATGGTTTGCCAAATGCGGTCTGCTTTTGCCCAGCCTTTTCGCTAATTCTTCTTGCGTGAGCTTCAGCTTTTCGATCAAAGTTTGATAGGCTATTCCTTCTTCAATCGGATTCAGGTCTTCACGCTGAAGATTTTCCAATACGGCAAGCTCCATCATTTGCTGTTCATTCAGCTCACGGACGACTGCCGGCACTGTTTCTAGCTTTGCTTCTTTCGCTGCCCGGAAACGCCTCTCACCAACTACTATTTCATAGCCTTTTATCGTTTTCCTGACAATGATCGGCTGCAGGATTCCATGTTCCAGGATTGAAAGCTTCAATTCCTCGATCGCTTCCGGCTGGAAAACTTTTCGTGGTTGATAAGGATTTGGCCTTATTTCTTTGATGCTTATTTCCTGGACCTTCTCTTCTTTTTCAGCTTCCATGTTAAAGAAAGCATTCAATCCTTTACCTAAGCCTTTAGCCATTTGCAACCACTTCCTTTGCAAGATCTAAATAAACTTCCGCCCCGCGGGACTTCGGGTCATAAATGATAATTGGCTCTCCATGGCTTGGAGCTTCACTTAGTCGCACATTCCTTGGAATGACAGTCTTGTAAACCTTATCCTGGAAGTACTTCTTCACTTCCTCAATGACTTGAAGACCTAGATTCGTACGTGCATCCAGCATGGTCAGCAGGACTCCCTCAATCTTCAGATCCTGATTCAAATGCTTCTGTACAAGGCGGACGGTATTTAGGAGCTGACTTAACCCTTCAAGTGCATAATACTCGCATTGGACAGGGATTATGACTGCATCTGAAGCCGTCAAAGCATTCAGTGTCAATAGACCAAGGGAAGGCGGACAGTCTATGATAATATAATCAAAACGATCCTTCACTTCCTCGAGAGCCCGCTTCAAACGAACCTCCCTTGAGATCGTGGGCACAAGCTCAATTTCCGCTCCAGCAAGCTGGATGGTCGCTGGAATTGTATATAGATTTTCTACAGCTGTTGGATGGATTACATTTTTAGCTTCAACATCATCAACAAGAACATCATAGATGCATTGCTCAACATCCGCTTTTTCAATCCCCACACCGCTCGTAGCGTTTCCTTGAGGATCCGTGTCGACAAGCAGCACTTTTTTTCCTATGTATGCCAGGCACGCACCGAGGTTCACTGAAGTAGTCGTCTTGCCGACTCCACCTTTTTGATTAGCAATCGCGATGATTTTTCCCACATTGTCACCTTCTTTCAAACCCGTAAAATAATTAGAAAAGCGCAAGCGCCTTGTTCAGCCCCGACAAGCACTGGAGGGCCTGACAGTGAAGTCGCTCTTTGACTTCATTGGCAGGACTGAAATCGATATGTATAGCCGACTGTCCAGAAACGCAGAAACTGGAGACTCCGACAAAGAAGCGCATTTTGCTTCTGCCGGCGGAGTTGAAGTTTCGGAGTTTCTAGGAGGCGAAACTAAACAAGCGACTCGAGCTGCTCAAAGCTAACGCTTCTCGCAAGATACTCGAGGAAGCACTAGCAGGGAAGAAAACTGGCTAGGCGCTGGAGCTGGACACTTATCGAAGTAGTAACATAAAAATTTCAAACTGAGATTTAGGCTTCCCCCGCCACCCATATAGAGAGTATGGGGATGCCGAAAAAAGCAATCATGTATTCTATTTTATCATGAATTCAGACAGTTGATAGAATTTTTATTCAAAAGAAAGAAAACGGTAATATGATTGTCTATTAAACAAAAAGCACCTTTCCCCGACTGCTGATTAGTTTAAAATTTGCCAACAAAAAAGTGGGGGACAGCCTGTCCCCCACTAGCAATCTATTATTTCTTCTTAGGTATGCGAATCGTGAATTGATAGAACTCTTCAAACTCTTCTTCTTCCGAATCGAGATTGATGCCGCTGTCGGAAACCATTGTCAGCGACTGGCGGATTGTATTGACCGCAATCCTCATGTCCTTGCTGAATGCCTTCCGCTTTGGCTTTGGTTTCTCTTCATTCTGACTCAAAAGCTTGACGACGCGTTCTTCCGTTTGTTTGACATTGAGGGATTTCTCAATGACCTCTGCCAATACCTGCACCTGCAACTGAGGATTTTTTAACGGGATTAACGAACGGGCGTGTCGCTCTGTAATCAATTTATTCAAAAGCGCATCCTGCACTTCCTGTGGAAGCTTAAGTAATCGCAACTTATTCGCAACTGTTGATTGACCTTTTCCCAATCTTTGCGCTAGGGCTTCCTGTGTCAGATTATGAATTTCCAGTAACTTTCCATATGCCATTGCTTCTTCAATCGGTGAAAGCTCCTCACGCTGGAGGTTCTCAATCAAAGCAACAGATGCCGTTTCGGAATCAGATAAATTTTTTACAATTGCAGGAACCTCTGCCCACTCAAGCTTTTTCATCGCTCGCCAGCGGCGTTCACCTGCGATAATCTCAAATCTATCCTGATCGTATTCACGTACGACGATTGGCTGGATTACTCCATGTATATGAATGGTACGGGCCAATTCTTCAATTTTTTCATCATCAAAAACAGTTCTTGGCTGGTATCTATTTGGAATAATATGGTCAATCGGAATCTTCTTTATTTCTTCATTTTCTATGTTGTCAATATCCTCAACGTTGTCAATATCCTCAACCGTCTGTTCTTCCACTTCGTTCCGTTCTTTTTCTTTTTCTCCAAGACCAAAAAAGCGCGAAAAAGAAGGCTTCATCACCCTACACCACCTTTATGAACTCCCTATTACATATTCTCTATAAAAATGACAAGTTCCTGCCTATAGACTCTATTATAAACTAAATTCATTATTCAATATAGGACAAAAAGCGTAAGCGTACATGGCCGGTTTACTGAATTTTATCAAATCGTGCAGCTTAGGTCTTTGACCAAAGTTGCTGCGAAGGATAGAAGCCTCTATTCAATCGGCGTTTTATTCGGAGTTCCCGGTTTTCTAGGGTACTTCTTAGGTGTTGGCTTTTGTTTATTAATGATTAAAATATTCCGTTCACTCTCTTCCACCGGCAAAGTGAATGAATGGGAGGATTCCAGCTTCCCGCCAAGAACCGTGATTGCTTTTTCACCAACCTGCAGTTCCTCCCCTGCCTGATTGCCCTTCATGGCGATGAATGTTCCGCCAACTTTCACTAGCGGAAGGCAAAGTTCACTTAGTACTGACATTCTTGCAACAGCCCTGGCCATAACAACTTCATACTTTTCACGATAGGCAGGATTTTGGCCGAATGTCTCAGCACGATCGTGGATGAATGTTGTTCCTTCTAGTCCCAATTCTTTCGAAAGCTGCTCCAAGAATGTTATTCGCTTATTTAAGGAATCGACTATCGTAACCTTGATTTCCGGGAATGCAATTTTAATCGGGATACTCGGGAAGCCGGCACCGGCACCAACGTCACACAAATTGAGCGGCTTATTAAAATCAAAATAAAATGCTGCAGAAACTGAATCATAGAAATGCTTCAAGTACACTTCAGGCTTTTCTGTTATCGCAGTCAAATTCATTTTTTCATTCCACTCGACGAGCATGTGGTAATACTTTTCATATTGTTCCATTTGCTTCTGGGAAAGCTCGATTCCCTTTTCAGCGAGTAAAGCTTTAAATTGATCTGTATTCATAAGCCAACCCTTTCTGTCCTTGCTGGTGGATTTATTGCAAAATTTATTTCTAGATTCGTGCAATACGCCCTTGTTCCAAATAAACGAGCAAGATTGAGATATCTGCAGGGTTCACACCTGAGATTCTCGATGCTTGCGCTAATGTTAACGGACGTACTTCTTTCAATTTTTGGCGAGCCTCAGTGGCCACTCCAGAAATTGCATCGTAATCAATATTTTCCGGAATTTTCTTGTCTTCCATCTTTTTCAGCCTTTCAACCTGCTGAAGTGATTTCTCAATATATCCCTCATATTTGATTTGAATTTCTGTCTGTTCTTCTGTTTCGAAATCAAGTTCGCCATCTGCAGGAACCAGCTGCTTAATATGCTGATATGAAACCTCAGGTCGCTTCAAAAGATCTGAAGCACGGATGCCATCCTTCAATTCGCTTCCGCCAAGCGAACGGATTAACTCTTGAACTTCCGCTGTCGGTTTAATGATGATCGATTGAAGGCGTTGTTTCTCCGCTTCGATTGCTTCTTTTTTCGCTAAAAACTTCTGGTAACGTTCTTCATTAATTAAGCCGATTTCGTGGCCTTTTTCAGTCAAGCGAAGGTCCGCATTATCGTGGCGCAAAAGCAGACGGTATTCCGCTCTTGATGTCAATAAACGGTATGGTTCATTTGTTCCTTTTGTCACGAGATCATCGATCAATACACCAATATAGGCATCAGCACGGCTCAGGATGACTTCTTCTTTGTCCAAAGCCCTTCTGCCGGCATTGATTCCAGCCATGATTCCCTGGCCGGCAGCCTCTTCATAGCCTGAAGTACCATTGATTTGGCCGGCAGTATATAGATTTTTGACTAGTTTCGTTTCTAATGTTGGCCAAAGCTGCGTCGGCACTACGGCATCATATTCAATCGCATAGCCCGCACGCATCATTTGGACCTTTTCAAGACCAGGTATGGTCTGAAGGATTTTATGCTGGACCTCTTCCGGTAAGCTCGTTGACAGTCCCTGTACATAAACCTCCTGAGTATTCCTTCCTTCCGGCTCCAGGAAGATCTGGTGGCGCGGCTTGTCATTGAAACGGACTACCTTATCCTCGATGGATGGACAGTAGCGCGGACCAGTACCCTTAATCATTCCTGAATACATCGGGGAACGGTGCAGATTGTCATCAATCAATTGGTGTGTTTGTTCATTTGTATACGTCAGCCAGCATGGAAGCTGGTCTGTGATGTATTTCGTCGTTTCATAGGAAAATGCTCGGTGAACATCATCACCAGGCTGAATTTCTGTTTTAGAATAATCAATCGTGTCGCTGTGCACACGCGGCGGAGTTCCCGTTTTAAAACGTACAAGATCAAAGCCAAGCTCCTCAAGATGTTCTGAAAGCTTGATTGAAGGCTGCTGATTATTCGGGCCGCTTGAATATTTCAATTCGCCAAGGATGATTTCCCCGCGCATATACGTACCTGTCGTGATCACGACTGTTTTTGCGCGATAAATGGCTCCCGTCTGGGTAATGACCCCTTTACATTCGCCGTCTTCAACAATCAGACGCTCAACCATTCCTTGCACCAATGTAAGGTTCTTTTCATTTTCCAGTGTCTTTTTCATCTCGTTCTGATAATCGAATTTATCAGCCTGGGCCCTTAACGCACGTACTGCAGGCCCCTTTCCTGTATTCAGCATCCTCATCTGGATGTATGTTTTATCTATATTGCGGCCCATTTCGCCGCCTAGTGCGTCTATTTCCCGTACAACAATTCCCTTTGCAGGTCCGCCGATTGACGGGTTGCACGGCATGAACGCAATCATATCAAGATTGATGGTAATCATCGCGGTTTTCGCGCCCATGCGTGCCGGCGCAAGGGCCGCCTCAACACCCGCATGTCCGGCACCAACAACAACCACATCAAAATTTCCGGCTTCATAACCCATCCTGCTGCCTCCTTTATGCTGCATTCAAATCTATAAGTAATAAGAATCTTTATAGTCCAAAAGTGCTACATCGCTATTTAGCTGTAGCATTATAGAAAGTTTTTCGAAAATAACTTCTTTATTTTTACTTCCCTAAACAGAACTGCGAGAATAACTGGTCAATCAAGCTTTCATGCACGCTTTCACCAATGATTTCACCAAGCAGCTCCCATGATCGAGTCAAATCAATCTGGACGATATCAATTGGCGTTCCCATTTCGACACCGTTGATCGCTTCTTCAATCGAATGGACAGCCTGATTAAGAAGTGCAATATGTCGGCTATTCGAAACATACGTAAGGTCTCCTGATTCAATTGCACCTGAGAAGAACAGGCTCGAAATTGCTTCTTCCAGCTGATCAACACCTTGGTCTTCCAGCAATGAAGTCGTTACCAGCGAATAATCTTTCGTAAGCTTCTTCACTTCATCCATATCTATTTTTTGTGGCAGGTCGGTTTTATTGACGATGACAATGACATCCATGCCTTCCACCGCTTTGAAAATGTTCCGATCCTCTTCCGAAAGCTCATCCGAATAGTTCAGAACGAGCAGGATCAAATCCGCTTCCTTCAAAACCTGGCGAGAGCGTTCAACCCCAATGCGTTCGACGATATCTTCCGTTTCCCGTATTCCCGCTGTATCAAGCAGTCTTAAAGGAACACCGCGAACATTCACATATTCTTCAATGACATCACGCGTTGTTCCTGGAATATCGGTGACAATCGCTTTATTTTCATGCACAAGGCTATTTAGCAAAGAAGATTTTCCGACATTCGGGCGGCCAACAATAACCGTTGACAGTCCTTCACGAAGGATTTTTCCCTGCTGTGAGGTTTGCAGAAGCTTTTCAAGCTCCCCTTTTACATACTTCGCCTTCTCCAAAAGCATGTTATGCGTCATTTCCTCCACATCATCATACTCCGGATAATCGATGTTCACTTCCACATGTGCAAGAATTTCAAGAATTTCCTGACGCAGCTTCTGGATCAGCTTTGAGAGGCGTCCCTCCATCTGACCAAGAGCCAGGTTCATCGCACGGTCCGTTTTCGCTCTGATCAAGTCGATGACTGCCTCAGCCTGGGAAAGGTCGATCCGTCCATTTAAAAAAGCCCGTTTTGTAAATTCCCCCGGCTCCGCCAGCCTTGCTCCCTGATTAAGAACAAGCTGGAGCACACGGTTTACAGAAACAAGACCCCCATGGCAATTGATTTCGACTACATCCTCTTTCGTGAACGTTTTCGGCCCTCTCATGACAGAGACCATTACTTCTTCCGCAACTTGTCCAGTTTTCGGATCGATCAGATGGCCGTAATGAATTGTATGCGAAGCTACCTCACTTAGCTTCTTGCTGCCAACACCTTTGAAAAGTCCATCAGCTATTTCGAAAGCCTGATCCCCGCTTAAACGGACAATCGCAATCGCTCCTTCACCCATCGGCGTAGAAATCGCCGCAATCGTATCAAATTCCATTTGCTCACCCCACATTTCCGCAAAAATTATTTATATCAAAAGATTAAAGTTTGTTTTCTACAAATTACTAGAATACCACATCACTTTAGTGAAAAAAAGAAAGGAATCCTTTCAACTCAGAATTTATCCACAACTCATTAAATAAACTTATTTAATTTTAACTTATCCACATGTGAATAACAATAAAACCAAATGAGGAAATAAATGATTTTTATTTAGACTGTGGAAAACTCAATTGGGATTTGAGCTAACTGTGGGACTGAATGTTGAATTGGAAGTTGATTGAACTGGAGAACTGGATGTTGAATTGGAAAAATGCATGATAATTTCCAAGTCGCCAATAAAAATTGATTTTCGCCAATAAACTGCTAATTATCGCCAATTAAACTAACTTTTCGCCAATAAATCTGTGAAATCCGCCATAAAATTATTTTTCGAACAAAAGATCCTCGCTGTGAGTCCTAAAAAATACTATAAATCAACCCTTCTGAAGCAATTATGAATCTCGACACTTCAAAAGATACGCAAAATCCTTCAAAAACAAGTAATAAAAGTGCACAAAAAAACCCGAACCATCGCCTGGTCCGGGTTTAATAAATCATTCTTACTTCGACGGCGCGATCACAATATGTCTGTGAGGTTCAGTGCCATCGGAATATGTTTTGATTTTCTTGTTTGACATCAATGCAGTATGAATCACTTTGCGTTCATACGAAGGCATAGGTTCAAGCGCGACGGTCTGGCCAGTTCTGACTGCTTTTTGCGCAAGGCGTTCGGCTAATTGCACGAGTGTATCATTCCTGCGCTGGCGATAGTCCTCTGCATCAAGCAAGACAGTTGCATACTGTTCAGAATAACGGTTCATCACGAGCTGGGTCAAAAATTGCAAGGAATTCAGCGTTTGTCCTCTTTTTCCGATCAGCAAAGCGATTTTCTCACCAGACATCGTAAAGAGTACTGTTTTCCCTTCCTTTTTCACATCAACTTCGATTGGAGCCCCCATTTGCGAGCCAACCGACTTCAAATAATTTACGGCTTCTTCAACAGCATCAATTTTTACTGTCACCTTGACGACAGCCGGTCGTGTACCGAAAAGTCCGAAAATCCCCTTTTTGCCTTCATCAATTACATCAATCTCTGTGCGGTCTTTGGTTGTCTTTAATTGAGCTAAAGCGGATTCTACTGCTTCGTCGACATTTTGTCCTGTAGCAGTTACCTGTTTCACTTTTTTGCTCCTCCCGCATTGCCGGCAGCCGCAGCTTTTAGATCCGGCCCTTTAATAAAGTAAGTTTGAACAATCATGAATAAGTTACCGACTACCCAGTATAATGAAAGTGCTGCTGGGAAGTTGATCGCGAATACAATAATCATGATTGGCATCAGCCACAGCATCATTGCCATCTGCGGGTTTGCTTCCTGGCCAGCCATCATCATTTTTTGCTGGATGAAAGTTGTAACACCTGCAACTAATGGCAGAATATAGTATGGATCCGGTGCACCAAGATCGAACCACAAGAAGTTATGCTCGGCGATCTCTCTCGTTCTTGAAATCGCATGGTAGAAACCAATCAGGATTGGCATCTGGACAATCAGCGGGAAACATCCTGCAAGCGGATTGACACCATGCTTCTGGAAAAGCGCCATTGTTTCCTGCTGGAGTTTCTGTTGGGTTTTTTGGTCTTTAGAGCTGTATTTCTCTTTTAACTTTGCCATTTCCGGCTGCAATGCCTGCATAGCCTTGGAGCTTTTCGTCTGTTTGATCATAAGCGGCAAAATTACCAGGCGGATCAGCAAAGTAACAGCGATTATAGATAATCCGAAATTCCCGCCAAGCCATTCGGCCATCTTGATGATTAACAAGGACAATGGATAAACGATATATTCATTCCAGAAACCCTTGCTTTCCTCAGTGATTGGCTGGTCATATTCCATGCAGCCTGTCAGCACGGTCATCACTAAAAGCAAGCCCATTATTAATAATATTCTTTTTTTCAAGCTTCATTTCCTCCTAACTTCCCGATACGTTCATTTATTTTCAAAGTTCGTCCAAAATTTATGTACATTTAGCCTTGTCAGCACAATGCAATCAAAAGTATTTTAACATCTTTTATAGGGAAGCGCTTTTAAAAATTGCATTTCAGCAAATTTTTTTGCCTCAATCATTATCTCCAGGTTTTGGCTTCTTCAAAACCTTTCCAACCTTCAAGACATGCTCAAGGCTTTTTTTCACTTCATGCATGTCCATTTCAGCAGTGGGCTTTCTGGCAATGATGATGTAGTCGTTCCCGTTATGGATCCGATCCTGCAGTTCATGAAATGATTGACGGATATATCTTTTGATTTGGTTGCGCATGACGGCATTGCCAATTTTTTTACTGACTGACAGTCCGATGCGGAAATTTTCCTGCTCCGGTTTTTTTAAAATATAGAGAACAAATTGCCGGTTCGCAACGGATCTTCCTTTTTTAAAAGCTTCTTGAAATTCTTTATTTTTTTTCACTCTGAAATCTTTTTTCATCTATAACACCTTCTATTCTCTATGGATCTGAATTTTCACCGGGATTCTTTTAATATGGCTGACAGAGGAATTTATTCTTTTCATTATAGCCAAAAATAAATCCCCCTAAAGCCATTTTGTCAGCATACAAAGCTCCCAAAATAGTATTGCCCAAAGAGAAAAAAGACCACTGACATTTCAGTGGCCTAAGCTGATAATACTTTTCTTCCTTTGCGACGACGGCGAGCAAGAACCTTACGGCCATTTGCACTGCTCATGCGGGCACGGAATCCGTGAACTTTGCTGTGTTTACGTTTATTTGGTTGATAAGTGCGTTTCATATATGTTACACCTCCCTGAGGAATAGCTGTTACAGACAGTCTTTGTAATTATAAAGATGGGCAGTGTAAATTGTCAAGTGCCTAATCAGAAATCGACGGCATTACCAAAATTTAAAATACAATTCTCCAACTGGGCTCTTCAATATATTATTTGTTAGCTTTTCGTAATTTGGTTCCAAACTATTCCTCAACATTTCGGATCCCTTTCGGAACTTTATGATCTATTTAAGAAATAAGAAATGCGTTTTTAAAGTTTAAAGAGAAGATATCTATTGAACCCAAAAAAATTTTTAGGAGAATATTTTCCACCATAAATAGAAATGTTAATCGATATATTTTATTGGTCATTTTTGCGTCATCTAACGCCCTGTGGACAAAAATCGACATGATTTTTATTATCCACAAGCCTTCCTGACAGCTTTTACACAATTCAAGTACCTGTGGACAATTAATCTCCACAGTGATAGTGTATTGTGGATAATGTATTAAAAAGCGTTGCGCCATGCTAGATTATCTGATATTATATTTGTGTTTTCACTCTTAATAATTCGATGACGAAAATATACTTATCCACAAAATGTGGATAAGCTGTGGATAGGTTATTCAGGCCTGTTGTAAAAGTTTGTCCACAGAAAGTGGATATTGTCGAAAAGCTTCCTTTCTTCCTTATTATATATTTTTCCACATTAATAGTTTCGTATATTTATTAATCCAGGGGTTGTACAACGTGTATAACCTTTGATTTTATGCTTTTCGAGTAGACTGTAAACCTGACTGACAAAAGATCTATAAGTAATTGTGAGTGCAAATGCAGCCAGATATAGAGAAAAAAGCGTAAAAACGACGAGAAAAGGAGGGATAATTGTTGGAGAACATTGCAGATCTCTGGAACAACGCTCTCGCTAAAATCGAGAAAAAGATCAGCAAGCCAAGTTTCGATACGTGGCTTAAATCAACAAAGGCACATTCCTTACAGGGTGATGTCCTTACGATTACAGCCCCGAATGAGTTTGCCCGTGACTGGCTGGAGGAACGTTATTCTCAGTTAATCAGCGGTATATTGTATGAAATCACTGGTGAAGAGCTTTCTGTAAAATTTATTATTCCCCAGAATCAGAACGAAGAAGATCTCGACATTCCATTGCCGCCAAAAAGAGTGAAGAGGGATGACGATATTCCTGATTTGCCTGTCAGCATGCTGAATCCAAAGTATACATTCGATACTTTTGTCATTGGTTCAGGTAACCGCTTCGCCCATGCGGCATCGCTTGCAGTTGCTGAAGCGCCGGCAAAAGCCTATAACCCTTTATTCATATATGGGGGCGTAGGACTTGGTAAAACCCACTTGATGCATGCAATTGGGCACTATGTCCAGGATCATAATCCGAATGCCAAAGTGGTTTATTTGTCATCTGAAAAATTCACGAATGAATTCATCAATTCAATCAGGGACAATAAAGCGGGAGATTTCCGCAATAAATACCGCAATGTCGATGTCCTGCTCATTGATGATATTCAGTTCCTGGCGGGAAAAGAACAAACCCAGGAGGAATTTTTCCATACATTCAATACATTGCATGAGGAAAGCAAGCAGATTGTCATCTCCAGTGACCGTCCGCCAAAAGAAATTCCAACACTTGAAGACAGGCTGAGATCCCGCTTTGAATGGGGTTTGATTACGGACATCACTCCCCCAGACCTCGAGACGAGGATAGCGATCCTCCGTAAAAAGGCAAAAGCTGAAGGCCTTGATATTCCGAATGAGGTTATGCTTTATATCGCGAACCAAATCGATTCCAACATCCGTGAGCTTGAAGGAGCTTTGATCCGTGTCGTCGCTTATTCTTCATTGATCAATAAGGATATCAATGCGGACCTGGCAGCCGAAGCGCTAAAGGATATTATCCCGAGCTCTAAACCAAAGGTAATCACGATTCTCGACATCCAGAGGGTTGTCGGACAGCATTTCAATGTGAAGCTAGAGGATTTTAAAGCGAAGAAAAGGACGAAATCCGTAGCATACCCTAGGCAAATAGCTATGTACTTATCAAGAGAGCTGACAGATTTCTCTCTGCCTAAGATTGGCGAAGAATTCGGAGGCCGAGACCATACGACGGTCATCCATGCACATGAAAAAATATCAAAAATGATTTCAGTAGATGCGAGCCTGCAAAAGCAGCTGAAAGATATAAATGAACAATTAAGGGTTTAGGAAAGTGTGAATAACTCTCCATTGGTTACGCACAGTCTGTCCACATGTGGATAGGCTGTGTTTCCTTTGAACAAACCCACTTATCCACAAATCCACAGGCCCTACTAGTACTTCTACTATTTTTTAAAACATATTAATATATGCTTTTATGATAAAAATATTCCTAAACGGAGGCTAAAAAATGAGATTTATTATCCAGCGCGATTCATTGCTCCAAAGCGTCCAAGACGTAATGAAGGCAGTGACAAGCAGAACAACAATCCCCATTTTGACAGGTATTAAAATTGTTGCTAATGAAGAGGGAGTAACTCTTACAGGCAGCGATTCTGATATTTCCATCGAATCTTTCATTCCTAAAGAAGAAGCTGGGGATGAGATCGTCGAAATCAAACAGCCAGGATCCATTGTTTTGCAGGCGCGTTTCTTTAGTGAAATCGTTAAAAAGCTTCCTACAGATTCAGTAGAAATCGAAGTTCATAACAATCTGCAGACCGTTATCCGTTCTGGTAAATCAGAATTTAACCTAAATGGCCTGGATGCTGAAGAATACCCACACCTTCCGCAAATTTCGGAAGAGCATGTATTCAAAATTCCTACAGACTTATTAAAAGGCTTAATCCGCCAGACGGTCTTTTCAGTGTCCACCTCAGAAACACGCCCAATCTTGACAGGTGTAAACTGGAAGGTTGAAAACAATGAATTAATCTGTATTGCAACAGATAGCCACAGGCTTGCATTGAGAAAAGCAAAACTCGAAGCAGATAACACTGGAAGCTATAATGTCGTCATCCCAGGGAAAAGCTTGACAGAATTGAGCAAAATCCTTGATGACAGCTCAGAATCTGTTGATATCGTCATTACAGAAAACCAGGTATTGTTTAAGGCAAAACATTTATTATTCTTTTCAAGGCTGCTTGAAGGAAACTATCCTGACACAGGAAGATTGATCCCATCTGAGAGCAAAACAGATGTAGTCGTTAACACGAAGGAATTCCTGCATGCGATTGATCGTGCATCCTTGCTTGCCAGAGAGGGAAGAAACAACGTCGTCAAGTTTTCCACAATCGAAGGCGGCGCAATCGAGGTTTCGTCAAACACTCCGGAAATCGGTACGGTTGTCGAAGAAATCCAAAGCCAATCAATCGATGGCGAGGAACTAAAAATTTCATTCAGCGCGAAGTACATGATGGATGCCCTAAAAGCATTGGAAGGAACAGAAATCCAGATCAGCTTTACAGGCGCAATGAGACCATTCGTCATCCGACCGCTTCACGACGACTCCATCCTGCAGCTAATCCTGCCGGTAAGAACGTACTAAGATCCATATTGCCACCAGTTTTAATGCTGGTGGTTTTTTTCATAAAAGGAAAAGGGGAAATCCATTTCAGAGTTGTCTAGCTTCAGCGCCTAGCCCCTCGAGACGTTTCGGTCCGCCCAATGAAGTCAAAGAGCGACTTCACTGGTCGGCCCTCCAACGCTTGTCGGGTCTGACCGAGGCGCTTGTGCTTTTCTAATAAGAAAATTTGTTTCTATGGAAAAAATTTAGTAAAATAAAGTATTAAGTCCTTTTGGAAGAAAAGGGTGAGACACGTGAATGAGGAAATAAAAATTGATACGGAATATATCACGCTAGGCCAGTTCCTGAAACTCGCTGATGTTATTCAATCGGGCGGAATGGCAAAGTGGTTTTTAAGTGAACATGATGTTTTTATCAATGGTGAACAAGATCAGCGAAGAGGAAGGAAGCTTCGTTCCGGAGACCAGATATCTATTCCTGGTTTTGGCGAGTTCAGCATAACGCAATAATCCAGAGGATGAACTGTTCATGTATATAGAGGAACTGCAATTAAGAAATTACCGCAATTACCAGGGATTAGAGGCGACCTTTGAAAATAAGGTCAATGTCATCCTTGGGGAAAATGCACAGGGGAAAACGAATGTCATGGAGTCCATCTACGTGCTGGCCATGGCAAAATCGCACCGTACCTCCAATGATAAAGATTTAATTCGCTGGGATGAGGAATATGCTAAAATAGAGGGACGGATTAAAAAAAGCAACGGATCATTGCCAATGCAGCTCGTCATATCGAAAAAAGGCAAGAAGGCTAAAGTCAATCATCTCGAACAGAGGAAGCTAAGTCAGTATGTCGGCAATATGAATGTCGTCATGTTTGCGCCTGAGGACCTTAATCTGGTAAAGGGGAGCCCTCAAGTAAGAAGGCGATTTGTCGATATGGAAATAGGACAGGTTTCGGCTATTTATTTGCATGATATCAGTCAGTACAATAAGATCCTGCAGCAACGGAACCATTACCTGAAACAGCTGCAGATCAAAAAGGCCAAAGATCATACAATGCTCGATATCCTGACTGAACAATTTATCCAGGCGGCTGCTAGGATCATTGTGAAGAGGTTTGAATTCCTGCATCTCCTTGAGCAATGGGCATTGCCGATCCATCAGGGGATTTCCAGAGGGCTTGAGGACTTGAAAATTGTCTATAAACCTTCCGCTGACGTATCAGAAGATGATGATTTGTCGAAAATGATAGCAGTGTATGAAGAGAAATTTGCTAAAATAAAGACAAGAGAAATTGACCGCGGCACCACCATGTTCGGTCCGCATCGGGATGACCTGCAATTTTTCGTGAATGGCCGTGATGTCCAGACATTCGGGTCGCAGGGACAGCAGCGGACGACGGCACTTTCGGTAAAATTGGCAGAAATCGAATTGATCAATTCAGAAATTGGGGAATATCCAATCCTGCTGCTTGATGATGTCCTGTCTGAGTTAGATGATTATCGCCAATCCCATTTATTGAATACCATCCAGGGCAAAGTACAAACATTCGTCACCACAACAAGTGTGGATGGGATCGACCATCAGACATTAAGGGAAGCAGCCACGTATAGCGTGAAAACCGGCGAAATGTCAAGAATCCAATGAGGTGGACTCGATGTATTTGCATGTTGGTGAAGAAGTCCTTGTAAGGACAAAAGATATTATAGCTATATTAGATATTGAAAGCGCCAGCTCTTCCCCGTTCATGGAAGAGTTCATAACGCGCCAGGACCAGCAGATTGTCCATTTGGCCAGAGGAACGGTCAAGTCAATCGTGGTAACAGGAAATCATATATATTATTCCCCACTTGCATCAGGAACATTAAAGAAACGCTCCCAAAAATTATCCGTACAGGAATTTTAATAGATCGGCCTGTT
This sequence comes from Mesobacillus boroniphilus, assembly GCF_018424685.1. NCBI lineage: Bacteria > Bacillati > Bacillota > Bacilli > Caryophanales > Bacillaceae > Mesobacillus > Mesobacillus boroniphilus. The sequence goes on along the minus strand of NZ_QTKX01000002.1, from coordinate 6,431 downwards.
CGCAAAAAATGTCGAAAAACAACGATATATGCGAAAATAGCCAATAGATAAGTTTTATAAAAAGTTGAGTGAAAATGAAAGTGTAGGTGATCGATATGGCAATGGAGGAACAATCCATGCAAGGACAAGCGTATGATGAAAACCAGATACAAGTGCTTGAGGGCCTGGAAGCTGTACGCAAACGTCCAGGGATGTATATCGGATCAACGAGTGTAAAAGGCTTGCACCATCTTGTATGGGAAATCGTTGATAATAGTATAGATGAAGCACTCGCCGGCTTCTGTGACGAGATTAATGTCATCATCGAAGAGGACAACAGTATCACAGTTCAGGATAATGGCCGCGGTATCCCTGTCGGTATCCATGAAAAGATGGGAAGGCCAGCAGTTGAGGTCATCATGACGGTACTTCACGCCGGCGGTAAATTTGGCGGCGGAGGCTACAAGGTTTCCGGAGGTCTCCACGGTGTTGGTGCATCCGTTGTTAATGCCCTGTCTACTTATCTTGAAGTATTTGTTCACCGTGATGGCAAAGTCCATTATCAGAAATTTGAACGCGGTGCTGTCGGCGATCCCTTGAAAATCATTGGTGAAACTGACCGCACAGGAACGACTGTCCACTTTAAGCCAGACGGAGAAATTTTCACCGAGACTTTGGAATATGACTATGATACACTCGCAAACCGTCTGCGTGAGCTAGCCTTCTTGAACCGAGCAATCAAGATCACGATTGAGGATAAGCGAGGAGAAGGCAAAAACAATGAATATTATTACGAGGGCGGAATTAAGTCCTATGTTGAGCATTTAAACCGCACTAGAGAAGTCCTTCATGAAGAGCCAATCTATATCGAGGGTGAAAAAGAAGGAATTACTGTCGAGGTAGCACTTCAATACAATGACAGCTTCACAGGGAATATTTATTCATTCGCGAACAATATACACACTTATGAAGGCGGTACCCACGAATTCGGCTTCAAAACAGCTTTGACTCGTGTGATTAACGATTATGCCCGTAAACACGGAATCTTCAAGGAAAGCGATTCAAATCTTTCGGGAGATGACGTTCGTGAAGGTTTGACGGCAATCGTGTCGGTCAAGCATCCTGACCCTCAGTTCGAAGGCCAGACGAAAACAAAGCTCGGGAATTCAGAGGTCCGTACGGTAACTGACACACTCTTTTCCGACCACTTTGAAAAATTCATGCTTGAAAACCCGAATGTCGCAAGAAAGATTGTCGATAAAGGACTCATGGCAGCAAGAGCAAGGCTTGCGGCGAAAAAGGCCCGTGAGCTGACTAGAAGAAAGAGCGCGCTTGAAATTTCCAGCTTGCCGGGCAAACTGGCTGATTGCTCTTCAAAAGACCCGTCAATCAGTGAAATATATGTCGTTGAGGGTGACTCTGCGGGAGGATCAGCCAAGCAGGGCCGTGACCGCCATTTCCAGGCGATCCTGCCACTTCGCGGGAAAATCCTGAACGTTGAAAAATCACGTCTTGATAAAATTTTATCCAATAATGAGGTAAGAGCAATTATTACGGCGATCGGCACAGGAATCGGTGAAGACTTCGATCTTTCAAAAGCTCGTTACCAAAAAATCGTCATCATGACCGATGCCGATGTCGACGGTGCCCATATCAGAACTCTATTATTGACGTTCTTCTACCGATATATGAGAAAGATCCTTGAAGCAGGATACATTTATATTGCCCAGCCGCCTTTATACAAAATCCAGCAGGGGAAAAAAATCGAGTATGCTTATAATGACAAGCAGCTTGAACAGATTCTTGCGGAACTTCCGCAGCAGCCGAAGCCAGGCATTCAGCGCTATAAGGGTCTTGGTGAGATGAATCCTGAGCAGCTATGGGAGACAACGATGAATCCTGAAACAAGGACACTGCTCCAGGTAAGCCTCGAGGATGCAATCGAATCGGATGAAACGTTTGAAATCCTGATGGGTGATAAGGTAGAGCCTCGACGTAATTTCATCGAGCAAAATGCACTTTATGTAAAGAACCTGGATATTTAATAAGGCTCTTTTCGTAAGCTTCATTGCTTAGATGTGGAAACAGCCTTTAATATTATCTTCCCAGGATAGAAGGTATGGCCTCTATCCTGCTTTTTCTGAAATGGCCATAGTGTTAACCGGGGTGTACTGCCCCGACTTATTGGAATATTGGTATGTATTTTGACTATTAGATTAGTGTTTAGCAGCAGCGGCTGTCCCATAGTGGAGCCCTTGCGCTTTTCTACTAAAGGAGGTTTCTCTTAAATGGCTGAGACACCAAACTCTCGAGTGAAAGAGATTAATATTAGCCAGGAAATGCGTTCATCGTTCCTGGATTATGCCATGAGTGTTATCGTGGCACGTGCGCTTCCGGATGTCCGTGACGGCTTAAAGCCGGTACATAGAAGGATTTTGTACGCTATGCATGACCTTGGCATGCACTCAGATAAGGCCTACAAAAAGTCGGCGAGGATCGTCGGTGAAGTTATCGGTAAGTATCACCCGCACGGTGACTCTGCTGTATACGACACAATGGTCCGTATGGCACAGAATTTCAACTACCGTTATATGCTTGTTGATGGACATGGTAACTTTGGTTCTGTCGATGGAGACGCAGCAGCTGCGATGCGTTATACAGAAGCACGTATGTCGAAAATTTCAATGGAACTTTTGCGTGACATCAATAAAGATACAATTGACTATCAGGACAACTACGACGGTTCTGAAAGGGAACCAATTGTCATGCCATCAAGGTTCCCGAACCTGCTCGTCAACGGTACTTCTGGTATCGCTGTCGGAATGGCGACAAATATCCCTCCTCACCAGCTTGGCGAGGTTATAGATGGCGTGTTGGCAATCAGCAAGGATCCTGACATGACAATCATGGAATTGATGGAAATCATCACAGGACCTGACTTCCCGACAGCGGGATTGATATTAGGGCGCAGTGGCATCCGTAAAGCTTATGAGACTGGCCGCGGTTCGATTACTCTCCGTGCGAAGGTTGAAATCGAACAGAAATCAAATGGTAAGGAAGTCATCATCGTCAGAGAACTTCCTTACCAGGTTAACAAAGCCAAGCTGATTGAAAAAATCGCTGAATTAGTCCGCGATAAGAGGCTTGACGGCATTACAGACCTGCGTGATGAATCTGACCGTAAAGGTATGAGGATTGTCATTGAAGTTCGTAAGGATGCGAATGCCAATGTCCTTTTAAATAACCTTTATAAACAAACTGCATTGCAGACAAGCTTTGGTATCAACCTTCTTGCTTTAGTCGATGGACAGCCGAAGGTTCTGAACCTCAAGCAATGCCTGGAATACTATCTTGACCATCAGGTAGTCGTCATTAGACGTCGCACAGAGTTTGAACTTAGGAAGGCAGAAGCACGTGCCCACATTCTCGAAGGTCTGCGAATCGCTCTTGATAACCTTGATGCGGTCATTAGCCTGATCAGAAGCTCACGCACGACGGATATAGCAAGAGAAGGATTGATGACACAATTCAAGTTATCCGATAAGCAAGCACAGGCCATTCTTGATATGCGTCTACAGAGGCTTACAGGCTTGGAACGTGAAAAGATCGAAGAAGAATTCCAAAACCTTATGCAGCTGATTTCAGAATTAAAAGCGATCCTTGCTGATAATGAAAAAGTGCTTGAAATCATCCGCGAAGAACTTACAGAAATCAAAGAGCGCTTCAACGATGAGCGCCGTACGGAAATCGTATCGGGCGGATTAGAAATGATCGAGGATGAAGACTTGATTCCTCGCGAAAATATCGTCATCACCCTGACACATAACGGCTATGTTAAGCGCCTGCCTGTATCGACATACAGAGCACAGCGTCGCGGTGGCCGCGGTATTCAAGGTATGGGTACGAATGAAGACGATTTTGTAGAACATCTAATTACCACTTCAACGCACGATACCATCCTGTTCTTTACAAACAAGGGTAAAGTATACCGTTCGAAGGGGTACGAAATCCCAGAATTCAGCCGTACAGCGAAGGGAATCCCAATTATCAACCTATTGGAAATCGAGAAGGGTGAATGGGTCAACGCCATCATTCCAGTTGAGGAATTCGTCGATGACTGGTCCCTGTTCTTCACAACGAAAGAAGGGATTTCAAAACGTTCACCACTTTCATCGTTTGCGAATATCCGCAATAATGGTTTGATTGCCCTGAACCTGCGTGAAGGCGATGAATTGATCTCTGTCCGAATGACGGATGGCAGCAAAGAAATGATCATCGGCACGAAGAACGGCTTATTGATTCGTTTCCCTGAAACCGATGTTCGCTCTATGGGCCGTACTGCCACAGGAGTCAAGGGTATTACCTTGTCTGATGACGATGAGGTTGTCGGTATGGAAGTCCTTGAAGAAAGTGCTGAAATCCTCGTTGTAACGAAGAACGGATACGGCAAAAGAACACCTTCTGAAGAATACAGAAGGCAAGGGCGCGGCGGTAAAGGAATCAAGACATGTAACATCACCGATAAAAACGGCGACCTTGTGACGATGAAAGTCGTGACTGGTGAGGAAGACCTCATGCTGATCACAACAGGCGGTGTCTTAATCCGTATCCCCGTAAGCTCTATCTCAATGACAGGGCGTAATACGCAAGGGGTAAAATTAATCAGCCTGAACAAAGCAGAAAATGAATATGTTGCGACAGTGGCTAAAGTCGATAAGGAAGAAGAGAAGCCAGAAGACATCGAACCGGATGAAAATGCTGAAGCAACAGTTGATCCTGAAGAAGTTGGCAGTCAAGAAGCAGATATGAATGAAACACCAGCTGAAGAGGATAACGAATAAACTTTTTGAGAGGAACACAAAAATGTGTTCCTCTTTTTTGGTAAAATAAAGTAAAATAATTGTAAGAAAATTAAAATTCTGGGGTGGAAAGCCTTGCGCGTACTAGTAGACAACCTTAAAGAGGGCTGTATCCTTGTTGATGATGTGCTAAGTAAAACGAATAGACCCATCATGAACAAAAAAACAGTATTGTCAGAACATCTAATAGAAATCCTGAAAGTTTTTCTTGTTAAAGAAGTGGATGTTGAGAAAACGTTAGTGAATGGAATGCCTTTTCTTGCACCTTCGACCGTCAGTGACAAGAAAGCGGGTATGAAGTCTAATGAGGGTGGAGAAACTTTTATCGATTCTTTTTTACAGGCCAGGCAGAGCTTCAAGAAAGAGTTTATCTCCTGGCAATCAGGAATGCAGATAGATATTGCTAAATTGAGATCCATTATTGTCCCATTGATTGAGCAGGCAGACATGACTTCTTCGGATATATTCAATCTTCATCATTATTCAACCAAGACTGAATATTTATATGATCATCCATTGGCTGTAGGGATTATCAGTGCCTTCATCGCCAAAAAACTTAATTACAGCAAAGGGGAAATAACCCAGATTGCACTGGCTGGATGTTTATCGGATTGCGGAATGGCGAAGATCAGTCCAACACTTCTTAATAAAAATACAACTTTAACAATAGATGAATTTGATGAAATCAAAAAGCATCCTACATACAGCTATCAGATGGTAAAAAACAGTCCATTGCTGAAGGATTCTACAAAGATTGCGATTCTTCATCATCATGAAAGAATGGATGGCAGCGGCTACCCATTTGGCGAAAAGGCAAACAGGATCCACCCTTTCGCCAAGATCCTGGCCGTAGCTGATTCTTTCCATGCTATGACATCAGAAAGGATTTATAAGCCAAAACACTCTCCATTTAAAGTGCTCGAGATGATAAATGAGGAGCAATTTGGGGAATTCGACATTACCGCTCTGAAAGCATTGAGTTCTGCTATTATGAATTATTCGGTTGGCACAAAAATCCGCCTTTCAGATGGACAGGCAGCAGAAATCATTTTTGTAGAAGAAAAGAACCCGGCAAGGCCGTTGGTTAAATTGCTGGAGACAGACCATATCCTTGCTTTGGAAAAGAACAGGTACTTGCATATCGAGGAAATCATCCAGTAAGCTGGCTATCCATGCCGGCTTTTGTTTTTTCTTAAATAGAAGACCAGTCTAAAAACTATATTCTCTTGAGCAAGTGGCTAAAAAGTATTGCAATAAAATAATTTGCCTGATATAATCTTCAAAGTCAGTAACGAGACAACAATTTCAAATTAATAGTTTTGAAAAAAAGTTATTGACTTATACAGTTAGCAAATGTTATATTATTAAAGTCGCTTATGAGCGATGCAGCGAGAAATTGTTCTTTGAAAACTAAACAAACAAGCGTCAACAAACAATAAATTATCATGGCTTCTATTATAGAAGAACATGAGCCAACGTTTTAACTTTATGAGCTAACTCATAACTCTTTCTTGGAGAGTTTGATCCTGGCTCAGGACGAACGCTGGCGGCGTGCCTAATACATGCAAGTCGAGCGGATCTTCATTAGCTTGC